>NZ_KB904537.1 GCF_000380105.1 Streptococcus orisratti DSM 15617 | reverse complement strand
CTCTTGAGAGAGTTTCTCCCAAAAGGTGTCTCTCTTAACTCACTAACGACAGAAGAACTCAATCACTACGTCTCTGCTATCAATGACAGACCTAGACGACTTCACAAGTATAAAACCGCAAATATTTTGTTTGGGCTAGCCCAAACAGCTTAACCTCTGGAACTCTAGTTATCAATGAACTTGTTGCACTTGACTTGACAAGTGGGGATCATATAATTTTTTTGATTTTAAAGAAAAACAGCTTGACAATTGGAAACGATTGCAATAAAATAAAATTAACTTAAACGTTTAAGCTGAACAAGGTTTTCTTTATTAAAATATTTGTGAGGTATTATCATGAAAAAAGGATTTTACATTTTAACAATTGCAGCACTTTCTTTTACTTTAACTGCTTGTAGTCAAAATTCACAAACTAGTAGTTCTTCTGGAACGAGTACATCAGAAGTTTCATCCAATAAGGTAACTTATTATGATAGTGATGGTAAAACTATTTTAAAAACAGCTGAGGTAAAAACGACTGCAGATGCTTTAGAGTACGTTCCAACAAAAGATGGCAAAATTTTTGTTGGTTGGTTTATTAAACCAGATTATTCACGAAAATTGACAGAGAGTAGTAAATTGACAAATAATTTATCACTTTATGCAGGATTCTCAACTTATGAAGAAGATGCACGTCAATTTATTGTTGTTGGGAACGGGAATAGTGATGTTTTAAAGGCATCTAATTGGGGAGCTACTGTCAATGATGAACATAAATTGACTAAAGAAGATAGCGATGATAGTAATCTTTACACTATTACATTGATATTAGAAGAAGGAGATGAGTTCCAATTTGCCATTAATAGCAGTTGGGAAAACCAAAGAGGTTTTGGATATTTAGAAACTACTAGTATTGATGGTGTGACCTATCTTGAAAATTCAGGTGGTCTAGGAGAAACGTCAAGCAAACGTTCGAATATTAAAGTAGCAAAGGCTGGAACATACACATTTACTTTGACCACACATCCTGCCGAAGACACTTATGATACTGAAAACTCTGAATATGCTGATGATAAGAAGGAGTCCTTCAATATTAATAATTTTGATACAATCACATGGACCTATGAAGAGTAAAAATATAGAGACTAGGATTTATCCTAGTCTCTATACAAGAATGTTATGATTACTAATTTCTGTACGTTGTGAAGCCCATTCAATTGCTTGAAAGACCTTGTCAAATTTTTCTTCAGAAAAATTAGGAATATACAATTTGGTTTCAGAAGATGAAAGTAAATTATTTAAAATTGAATCTATAACTAATATATTTTTATGGTTATTTGAGGTAAGGTCATCTACTGTTTCAATAAAGACTAGAGAGGGAAAAACTTCTTTTAAACGTTCTCTTCTCACACAATCTTCAATAGGTAGACTCAGAAAAGTAAAATTCTGTCCTTTGAAGTAAGTGTTTGCTAGTTCTTTCAATTTTTGAAGGTCAGAATTAATTTGAAAGAAGAGTGGGTCATTGACGAAACTATCAAGCGCAATCAAAGGAGCGAAATTGGCATTACCAATTCTGTAAAAATCATCTTTATTGATATCTAAAGTCAGTATAACATCAGCTAAATCAAACTTTTCGATATGTGGCTCACTCAGACACATTAAATGATAGTTTTTATCATGAAGAAAGTTTGACAATTTATTAATAAAATGAAGTTGTTCAGCTTTTTTTAAATAGGAAGTTGCCTCTTTATAGTATAAAGCGACAATATATGACTTTTGAGTGACGAGTGATTTTGCTGTTTGATTGGGTGTATAGTTGAGAAGATTGATAATTTGTAGAACTTTATTTCGAGTTTCAGGGCTAATTTTTTGATCTTCACGATTATTGATAATGTATGATACGGTAGCCACAGAGACCCCAGCTTCACGAGCGACATCTTTCATAGTAATCTTTTTCATAGATTTGTTATATAAAAAAATGATTAAAAAGTCAAATTATAATTAGCATAGGAGAGTATGAAATGAATGAAGCAGGAATGTTACATATTCCAGATTCACGATACTGTTTTGCATTAAGTAATCATGAGTTGGTCATTAGACTCAGAATGGCAAAAGAAGATAAGAAAACACGTGTTTATCTTCTTTATGGGAAAAAGTACAACTATCATTTTGAACGTAGTAAAGTGGAAATGCTACTAAAATTTGAAGATAAGACCTTTGTCTATTTTGAAATTAAATTAAACCTAGAGGACACTCGATTGGCTTATATTTTTAAATTGGATAGTGGTAATCAACAGTACTATTTCAGTGAAGATGGCCTAACAAAAACATATGATTTTGATAATGGTTTTTATAATTTCTTTCAAATGCCATACATTAATGAGGTAGATATTTTTCCAACTGTTGACTGGATGAAAGAAAGTGTTTTTTATCAAATTTTTGTGGATCGTTTTTCACAAGGAGATTTTGATAAAAATCAAGATTATATTGATATGAAGTGGGGAGATAAACCAACTCCTAAAAATTTTGCAGGAGGTGACTTAAGAGGTATTATCAATCATCTTGATTATCTCTCTAATTTGGGAATCACAGCAATTTATCTAACACCAATCTTTAAGTCCCCTTCAAATCATAAATATGACATTATTAATTACTATTTGATTGATGAACATTTTGGCTCTTTAGGAGATCTAAAAGAACTGATTGAAAAAGCTCATCAAAAAGGTATGCGTGTTATTTTAGATGCGGTTTTTAACCATTGTAGTATGGAGTCAAAGGAATTTTCAGATGTTATGACCAAAGGTGTCAATTCTCCTTATTATGATTGGTTTTTGATCAATGGCGATTATCCAGATCCTGAAAGCGTTAATTATGAATGTTTTGCTTCTTGCAACTATATGCCAAAATGGAATACTTCTAATTCAAAAGTTCAGGAATTTTTGATTAATGTCGGCTTATATTGGATTAGAGAAGCAAATATTGATGGTTGGCGATTAGATGTATCAGATGAAGTTTCTCATGATTTTTGGCGTCAATTTAGAAAAGCAATCAAAGCTGAGAAATCAGATTGTGTGTTGATTGGTGAAAATTGGCATGATGCTTATCCATACCTAATGGGGGATCAGTATGATAGCATTATGAATTACGCTTTTACTAAAGCCTGTTTAGATTATTTTGCTTTTGATAACTTCAATGCGTTTGATTTGTCTCATCAATTAAACCAAATTTTGATGAGAAACAAGAGTCAAGTCAATCAAATGAATCTAAACTTACTTGATTCTCATGACACTCATCGTATTTTAACACAAGTTGGAAAATCAAAAGATAAATTATTAGCTGCTATCGCTCTAATGTTTGCTTTTCCGGGGGTTCCTTGTCTCTATTATGGAACGGAAATTGGTCTTGAAGGTGGTTATGATCCAGATTCACGTCGAACTTTTGATTGGGACGAAAAAAATTGGGATAAGGAATTTTTAAATCATATAAAAGCGATTATTTCTATGAAAAAGAATAAATGTATCCAAAATGGTGATGTTTCTATCTCGAGTAAGGATGATTTACTTATCATCAAACGTAAATGGAAACAGAATGTTTTGACTTTTCAAGTTAATTTAGGAGCTAAAAAACAGGAGGTCGTTTTATCGGAGTTTATTTTATTGGACAAAGGAGTGCAAGAAAATAGATTTTTATTACCATATGGTTATGTCTTTTATGAAACATAGGAGAAGATAATGAAACTAAAAACATTAAGCGCTATTTCCCTAACAGTGATTCCAAGTTTAATTTTAGCAAATTTTTGTCATCCTTTTCCTTCAAACCAGACTAATTCTACTGGTGAGAGTAGTATTTTTAACGGTGAGTTAGAAAAAGGAGCTGTTATTAAAGTTCTTGAAAATAATACAGCAATTTCTAAAGGTTACTTTTCTGAGTTAATTGCGGCTTTTAATGAAGCTTATTCGGATTATAATATAACGGCAGTAGATGCTAATACAGACCAATATGTTGATTTGGCTAATGATGGTCCTTATGGTTATGGACCCGATGTTTTATATCAAGCTAATGATGTTATCATGCAATACGCAGAAGATCAGCATATATACCCATTACCTGTGGAAGAGCTAGATGCTTATGATACAACTTCTTCAGCAGCATGGAAGGCCTTTGAGGTTGAGAAAGATGGTACAACTTATACTTGTGGTGTACCCGTTAATGTTCAAACGCCTATGCTCTACTATCGGAAGGATTTGTTACCAAGCGATTGGCAGGAAAATTGGGATGATAATAACAATGATATTCCTGATATGATCGAAACTTGGTCTAGTTTACTAGAATTTTCACAGGAACGTCATGCTGATAATGCTTCCCAATATGGTTACATGGAATCACTTTATGATTCTTATTTCTCAAGTGGTTTTCTCTTTTCTTATGGAGCTTATATCTTCGGTGATAATAATACAGATACTAACGATATAGGTTTTGTGGCTGGTGATGCTGAAAAAGGGGCTAAAATTATTCAACAATTGGCTTCTGCTATGAATGAAGAAAGTATTGACGATACGATTACGACTAGTGCGTACACTAAACTAGCAGATGGAACCTATTTTGCAACTATGTCAACTCCTGATGTTTACTCAACGTTTTTAGATGAGTTAATAAAAACTTATGAAAGCGAAGGAAAATCTGAGGAAGAGGCAAAAGAGTTGGCTAGTGAAAATCTTGTAATGGTTAGTCTACCACAATTGCCAGAAAGCGGTGATTTAACGGATGATTCTTCAGAATTGATTGACACCAAAACGATGGGTGGTGTTAATGGTTACGCTATAAGCGCTTATACGAATTATCCGAATGCAAGTCTTGCTTTTATTAATTTTGCTACTAGTTATGAAAATATTGTTAAGCGCTATGAGATGTTGGGTGTAGTACCTACGAGAGAAGATGTGGTAAAAGAAATTGGTGGAGTAACAGATGCTGTATACGAAAATCTTGAAAATGACAACATTGTTCTTATGCCATCAAATGCAGCAGTTTCACAAATTTGGACACCAACACAAACTTTTTTTGCTGATATCACAAAGGATGTTTTTCGCTCTGAATCTGATAAAAAATATAAAACAAATGAAGATCTTAAACAAGGGCTAGAGAAAGTGACACAACAGATTAGCGATGCTATTCACACGTTAGAATAGGAGAAAAGATATGTTTAAGCGAGGAATAAAGGCTTTAAGGGAAACATCTGTTGAAGCTAGGACATCCGTATTTTGTATGGGGTTTGGTCAATTCCTTTATGGACAAAAAGTTAAAGGGATATTATTTTTTGGAATAGAATTAGCATTTTTGAGTTATTTTTTCTTAAGAGGTTTTCAAGATATGGTTGGTTTCTTCACTCTTGGTACTCAAAAAGCTGATACTTGGTTTGGTATAGAGGGTGATAATTCCGTTATCATGTTACTCATGGGGATTTTGAGTTTTATTTTATTAGCACTTGCTTTATACCTATACTACCTCAATGTAAGAGACGCCTTACATCTTGAGCAACTTAGGCGTGAAGGTAAGAAAATACCAACTTTCCGAGAAGAAATTGCAATTATTATGGACAGAGATTTTCCGTTTTTCGTATTGTCTGTACCAGTTTTGGGAATTATGGTTTTTAGTGTTCTACCTATTATTTTCATGATTTTAATTGCATTCACTAATTACGGTGGAAAGATCGTTCCTCCTGAGTTAGTAAGTTGGGTTGGACTGAAGAATTTTGTCAAAATTATTTCTCTTTCTCAATTTGCCCCAACTTTTTTCAAAATACTCAGTTGGAATATTGTCTGGGCAATTTTATCCACGGGACTGAATTATTTTGGTGGTTTAGCATTGGCATTGCTTTTTACGAATAAGCGTGTCAAAGGGAATGCAATCTGGAGAGCTTTTCCAATTTTAGCTTACGCAATACCAGGTTTTATCAGTTTACTAGCTTTTAAATTTATGTTCTCTTATGGTGGACCAATCAACCAAATCATACAAGGTTGGGGACACCAAGCCATAGGCTTTCTTGATGTTGATGCTAAATGGTCAGCGCGTGTTATTGGGCTTTTGGTAAATGCTTGGATTGGAGTGCCGTCTATTATGCTGTTAGCAACTGGGTTATTATCTAATAGAGATGAATCACTTTATGAAGCTGCAGAGATTGACGGGGCGAATAAGTGGGCGCAATTCACAAAAATTACGTTGCCATACATCATCACAGCAACCACTCCTGTTCTTATTGGTCAATTTGTAGGGAATTTCAATAATTTTGGTATTTTTTATTTCTTAAGAGGCGGTCTGTATTTGGATAATTACTTTTTAGCGAGTGATACAGATTTGCTGATTAATTGGTTATACAACCTTTCTATTGATAATAATTATTATAGTATTGGAGCTAGCATTAGTTTGGTTATTTTCCTCTTAACATCAATTGTTTCACTATCAGTTTATGTTCGTTCATCATCATATAAAGAAGGAGGAAATTTCTCATGAAAAAATGGTCAAATATTTTTCAAACATCAGGAATTTATCTCGCACTTCTTTTGGTGAGTTTTATATTTCTGTTTCCATGTTTATGGTTGATATTAGCTTCTTTTTCAAAATCAGGAACTATCTACTCCTTTGAAGGATTTTTTCCAAAATCTTATAGTTTAGATAGTTTTACAACTCTGTTTACAGATACCGATTTATATAACTATCCTAAGTGGTTTATGAACACCCTTTTTATTGCAACAGCGAGTTGTATTTTGGGAACGCTATTAGTCATTTTAACAGCTTATGCGATATCTAGATTTCAATTCAAGGGGAAGAAAGCATTGATGAAAACAACTATGGTTCTTGGGATGTTTCCTTCCTTTATGGGAATGATTGCGGTTTATTTATTAATGACTCAATTTAACTTGATTAATCAATTATGGGGATTAATTTTAATTTATAGTGCAGCAGCACCAATGGGGTATTTGACACAAAAAGGATTCTTTGACACAATACCTCATAGTATTGACGAAGCGGCAAGGATAGATGGTGCGACAAGCTTTCAAATTTTTTGGCATATTCATTTACCGCTATCTAGACCGATTATTACCTATACAGCTTTGACAAACTTTGCTTGGCCTTGGAGTGATTTTATTCTACCTAAATTACTATTAAAAGAAAAGAATCTTTATACGGTCGCTGTTGGCTTAATGAATTTAGATGAAACTGAGTTTGCTCGTTTTGCAGCAGGAAGTGTCTTTATAGCAGTTCCGATTGTAATACTTTATTTTTTACTTGTTAAAAATATGGTAAGTGGCATGACAGCAGGAGCAGTGAAATGAGGAGAGAAGAATATGAAAAAAAGAATTTTAAAGTTTTGTTTAGGAGCAGCAACATTAACAACTTTGATGGCTGTGTCTTTTCTGCAAAATACTGTTTTTGCGGAAAGTTATAATTCTGTAAGTAATAAGGCAGATTTTTCGTCAGATGTTATCTATCAGATTATTACAGATAGATTTTATGATGGTGATATTACTAACAATCCAAGTGGTGATATTTTTGATCAAAGTAACCTTAGAAAATATCATGGTGGAGATTGGAAAGGTATCATTGAAAAAATCGAGGATGGTTACCTCAAAAAATTAGGAATAACTGCAATTTGGATTTCATCTCCTGTTGAAAATATCACAACACTTGATCCAACAAGTAATAGCGCTTCTTATCATGGGTATTGGGCTAGAGATTTCTTCAATACTAATTTGGCATTTGGAACACAAGATGATTTTAAAGAATTAGTATCGGTTGCTCATCAAAATAATATTAAAGTAGTAATTGATTTTGCTCCTAACCATACATCAACCGCGGAATATACTGGATATACTTTTCCAGAAGATGGCTCATTATATAAAAATGGTAACCTAGTAGGATCATTTTCTAACGATGTAAATAATATTTTTAATCATGAGTCTTGGACAGACTACAGTACCTATGAAAACGGTATCTACCACAGCCTATATGGTTTAGCTGACTTGAATAACTTGAATCCAACTGTTGATAATTATCTTAAGGAAGCTATAGATACTTGGATAGATTATGGAATTGATGGTATCAGGGTTGATGCTGTAAAACATATGTCACTAGGATGGCAAAAAAATTGGTTAAGTCATGTTTATGAAAATACTGGATTATTTGTTTTTGGTGAATGGTATACTGGAGGTACTGTCGCAGAGGAAGATATGACATCGTTTGCTAATGATAGCGGTATGAGTCTATTAGATTTTAGATTTGCAAACGCAATTAGAAATCTTTATTCAAATAGTGCGTACACCATGCAAGATTTTTACGATGTCTTAAAAGCAACAGAGAGCGACTATGAAGAAGTTAACGATCAGGTAACATTTATTGATAATCATGATATGAGTCGTTTTTCAACGTTAGTTAACAATAATCAATCAGCAGTTAATCAAGCTTATGCACTATTATTGACTTCTCGAGGAGTACCAACAATTTATTATGGAAGTGAGCAATATGATGAAGGAACAAGTGACCCAGATAATAGGGCTGATATAAGTTCGTTTAATCAAGACACTACTGCTTATCAAGTAATTAGCAAGTTAACGAATATAAGAAAAAATAATCAAGCATTGGCTTATGGATCTACCGAAGAAAGATGGATCAACTCAGATATTCTTATTTTTGAAAGGAAATTTGGCTCAAGTGTAGCTTTAGTTGCTGTAAACAAGGGAAGTAGTAGTTATCATATTGATAATTTATATTCAAGTTTACCTTCAGGGAACTATAAAGATCAACTTGATTCACTGTTATCGTCTGGATCTATTTCTGTAAATAATGACGGAGTTGTTAATGCGTTTGATCTTGATGGGGGCGAAGTAGGAGTCTGGGTGTATGATGGTGATACTGATACTGTTACTATTGGGGATATTGATCCATCAGTTGGTATTGTAGGTAACGAAGTTACAATTACGGGTAGTGGATTTGGTAATAATACTGGTCAGGTTAGATTTGGAACAACTGTAGCAACTGTTACAAGCTGGTCGGATTCATTAATCAGGGTTAAAATCCCAACTGTTTCTGCAGGTGATTACGATGTTACAGTAACTGGTAGTAATGGTAGTGAAGATACTTTCTTAGATTTCGAGGTGCTAACATCAAGTCAAATTCCAGCTAGATTTATTGTAAACAATGCTGAAACGTCGTATGGTGAAAACGTTTATATTGTTGGCAATGTTAGTGAACTTGGGAATTGGAATCCTGATAAAGCGGTTGGAGTCTTCTTTAATTCAACAGCAACAATAGCTCAGTATCCATCATGGTTTTATGATATAAATGTTCCAGCCAATACCCAAATTGAATATAAGTTTATCAAAAAAAATCAAGCTGGAGAAGTTGTTTGGGAAGGTGGAGAAAATCATACTTTAACAACAGGGACTACAGCAGAAATTATTGAACAAAATTGGCAAAAGTAATAGTGGTTGTATTATATAGTTATTCAGTTTGCTTGTAGTATTAGCTCCGTCAGTTTTGGGAGAGAGTAGTGGATGTGAGAAATACCACGAACAAATCTGCAATAAATCGCTATGCTGAGATGTTCATACGAACCACGAAGAGTGAAGAAGGACTTTTTGTTTGACCTCCTATTCATTGTAGTAATAAAAGAAAAACTGAAGGTTTATAAAAAGATAAAAAATCAGTGTATGAATATACACAGCACCCCGATAGTATTTAGTCTAATTTTTGGGGTGCTGTTTATTTTTTAAAGGAAGTCAGGGAATCTCTTCGGCCTGTTTGTCTCGCTTTTATATTGTGGTTTTTTGATATGCTCTCTTTTTTCTATCCGCATTTCGTGCTATAATAATAAGGACTATATTTTTGGGAGAGATTTTCAAAATGGCAACTTACAATCACAAAGACATTGAGCCCAAATGGCAGGAATTTTGGGCAAAAAATCATACTTTTAAGACGGGAACAGATGCAGAAAAGCCAAACTTTTATGCCCTAGATATGTTCCCTTATCCGTCTGGTGCGGGCTTGCACGTTGGTCACCCTGAGGGCTATACGGCGACGGACATTCTCAGCCGTTACAAGCGTGCCCAAGGCTGCAACGTCCTTCACCCAATGGGGTGGGATGCCTTTGGTCTGCCAGCGGAGCAATACGCTATGGACACGGGAAATGACCCAGCTGACTTTACAGCTGAAAACATTGCCAACTTCAAGCGTCAGATTAACGCCCTTGGCTTTTCTTACGACTGGGACCGTGAGGTTAATACGACTGACCCTAACTACTACAAGTGGACTCAGTGGATTTTCACTAAGTTGTATGAAAAAGGCCTAGCCTACGAGGCAGAAGTGCCTGTAAACTGGGTAGAAGAATTGGGAACAGCTATCGCCAACGAAGAGGTCCTTCCTGACGGAACGTCTGAACGTGGTGGTTATCCAGTTGTCCGCAAGCCAATGCGTCAATGGATGCTGAAAATCACTGCCTATGCAGAGCGTTTGCTCAATGATTTGGAAGAAGTTGATTGGCCAGAGTCTATCAAGGATATGCAGCGCAACTGGATTGGTAAGTCAACTGGTGCCAATGTGACCTTCAAGATTAAGGACACAGACAAGGACTTCACTGTTTTCACAACTCGTCCAGATACCCTATTTGGTGCGACCTACGCTGTCCTTGCCCCTGAGCATGACTTGGTTGATAGCATCACATCGCCAGAGCAAGCAGAAGCAGTAGCAGAGTACAAACGCCAAGCTTCTCTCAAATCAGACCTTGCTCGTACAGACCTTGCCAAAGACAAGACAGGTGTTTGGACAGGTGCTTACGCGATTAACCCTGTCAATGGTCGTGAAATTCCAATCTGGATTTCAGACTACGTGCTGGTTAGCTACGGAACAGGTGCTATCATGGCTGTTCCTGCCCATGACGAGCGTGACTGGGCATTTGCTAAACAATTTGGCTTGGACATCATTCCAGTTTTGGAAGGTGGCAATGTAGAAGAAGCGCCTTATACAGAAGATGGTCTTCACATCAACTCGGACTTCCTAGATGGTCTCAACAAGGAAGAAGCCATTGCCAAAATGGTGGCTTGGTTGGAAGAAAATGGTCTCGGTCAGGAGAAAATTTCTTACCGCCTCCGTGACTGGCTCTTCAGCCGTCAACGTTATTGGGGTGAGCCGATCCCAATCATCCATTGGGAAGATGGCACTTCCACAGCAGTACCTGAAAGTGAGTTACCTCTGGTATTGCCAAAAACCTCAGACATCAAGCCGTCAGGTACAGGGGAGTCACCTCTTGCTAACTTGACAGACTGGTTGGAAGTGGTGCGTGAAGACGGTGTCAAAGGTCGCCGTGAGACCAACACCATGCCACAATGGGCGGGTTCTAGCTGGTACTACCTCCGCTATATCGACCCACACAACGATGAGAAATTGGCAGACGAGGAGCTTCTCAAAGCTTGGTTGCCAGTGGACATCTACATCGGTGGGGCGGAGCATGCGGTTCTTCACTTGCTTTATGCTCGCTTCTGGCACAAGTTCCTCTATGACCTTGGCGTTGTGCCAACCAAAGAGCCATTCCAAAAACTCTTTAACCAGGGCATGATTTTGGGAACTAGCTACCGCGACAGCCGTGGTGCCCTTGTAGCGACCGATAAGGTGGAAAAACGCGATGGTTCTTTCTTCAACATCGAAACTGGTGAGGAGTTGGAGCAGGCACCTGCTAAGATGTCTAAGTCTCTTAAAAATGTGGTTAACCCAGATGATGTGGTCGAGCAGTTCGGTGCGGATACTCTCCGTGTCTACGAGATGTTTATGGGTCCACTTGATGCGTCAATCGCTTGGTCAGAAGAAGGCCTCGAGGGCAGCCGTAAGTTCCTTGACCGTGTTTACCGCCTCTTGACGACCAAGGAGCTTGTGGCGGAAAATAGCGGAGCGCTTGATAAAGTTTACAATGAAACTGTGAAGACGGTGACAGAGCATATTGAAGACCTGAAATTCAACACGGCTATCGCTCAGCTCATGGTCTTTGTCAATGCCGCCAACAAAGAAGATAAACTCTATGTTGACTACGCTAAAGGCTTTGTCCAATTGATTGCCCCATTTGCGCCACACTTGGCAGAAGAACTCTGGCAAGGTCTAGTAAATACTGGTGAATCAATCAGTTATGTCGCTTGGCCAACATGGGACGAAAGCAAGCTAGTAGAAAGCGAAGTGGAAATCGTTGTCCAAATCAAGGGCAAAGTTCGTGCTAAACTCGTGGTTCCAAAAGATGCCAGCCGTGAAGAGCTAGAAGCACTAGCGCTTGCTAACGATAAAATTAAAGTCGACATCGCAGGTAAAGATATTGTCAAAGTCATTGCAGTACCAAATAAACTGGTTAATATTGTAGTGAAATAGGATAGATTAATGTTCTAAGCAGGGGCTTTGTGATTGACGAAGTAAGGCTTAAAACATGAGGAAAAGACTGAAGAAAGGTTGGGACATTTAGCCCAACCTTTTTTAACAATGTTTGAAATATTTAGTAAAAATTCACTTAATCCGCTAAGAAATCGTTTACAAGAAAATATGAAAAGAGTAAAATAAAGAAGAATGAAGGTAAGGGAGAGATTATGAAAATTAAAACTCAACTAATTGAAACTATTGCATCTAAAGCTATTCATAAAATCACATTGGTCAATGATTTCGGAATTGAAGCCTCGTTTTTAACATTGGGAGCAACGTGGCAAGAATTTCTGGTGCCTAGAGCAAATGGTGGGAAGAAAAATCTTATTATTGGTTTTGACCAACCAAGTACTTATTTGACCAACGGTCTTTGTGCTGGTCAGTCAATTGGGCGTGTCGCAGGCAGAATTGATAGTGGTCGTTTTGAAATAGATGGGAAAGTTTTTTCCGTTCCCCAGAATGAAAAAGGAAATTGTCTGCATGGAGGTAATCAGGGCTTTCATAAGCAAGTTTGGGATTATGATGTAGAGGAAAGCAAGGACAAAGTCACTCTCATTATGACCTATGAACCCAAAGAAGCACTTGATGGTTTTCCTGGTGATATGAAAGTAGAGGTGCGGTTTAGCTTGGACAATGCCAACCGTCTAACAATCACTTACAAAGGCTCTCAGGCCAGTCAACCAACACTTTTTAACCCAACTAATCATGTCTATGTCAATCTGTCTGACCGTCAAGATTTGACTAGTCACCATTTGACTTTAGCAGCAGATGCCTACTTAGAAACTCGGGATGATCTGATTCCGACAGGGAAACAGGTGGATCCTACAGGAACAGCCTACGATTTTAGAAATGGCCAAAACCTTGGTCAGTCACTTATGAAAATCGGTGGTTATGATGATGCCTTTGTAGTCAGTCCTAATATGGAAAGTCCTCTTGGAATTCTCAAAGACCAAGACAGTGGTGACCAATTAGCGCTTTATTCGGACAGAAATGCTTGGGTCATCTACACTATGGGTGGTATTTCAGATGGAATTTTTCCATCGCGGGACAAAGGCAGAGCAGCTAAGGAATTTGAAGCTGTGGCTCTAGAGGCTCAATTCTTGCCAGATGCTATCAATCATCAGGGATTTGGCGATATTGTTTTGAGGCCTGGTCAAGAAAAAATCTATCATATTGCCTTTGAGTATCGCAGTTCCAGCTAATTCGCTGTCTCTTCCATTGGCAACTAGGAGTAACGGCAGAATTGACACAGAAAAGACCTTAACATTTTTACTTGTTATATTTTGTGGAAGTGGTAAACTAACGATGTAAACGATTTCTTTTTGGATTAAATAATAACAAAGGGCTATGCCTGAAAAGAATGGAGGAATTCTAATGTCAGTGTTTTATGTTCCAGCAGTCAATCTGATTGGTCGCGGTGTGGTCAAAGAAATCGGCGGTCATATCAAGGAATTAGGGTACAAGAAAGCACTTTTGGTGACTGACCATTTTATTGCCAACAGTGAGATTTTACCAAAAGTAACGGCTCCGCTAGATGCTGAAGGGATTGCTTATGTGATTTTTAGCGACGTGGAACCAAATCCTACTTGTAAAAATGCCTATGACGGCCTAGATATCTTGAGGAAAAATGATTGCGACTTTATCATCTCAGTCGGTGGTGGATCGCCACAGGATGCGGCTAGTTGTATTTCTATCATGGCAACTAATGATATGACACCACAAGAACTTGAGGGGCTACACAAATCAACCAATAAAGGGCTACCAGTTGTTGCAATCAATACGACTGCTGGTACTTCGGCAGAAATCACCATCAATTATGTTATCACTGATGAAGAACGTAAGGTCAAGATGGTCATGGTTGACAAAAACAGCCTTGCCTTGCTCTCTGTCAATGATCCTGAACTTATGTTATCAAAACCAGCTGCTCTGACCGCAGCTACGGGGATGGATGCCTTAACCCACGCCATTGAAGCTTTAGTTACCCCGGGTGCCTACGATGTGACTAAGAAATTATCTATTGGTGCTATTGAACTCATCAAAGAATACCTGCCTCGGGCTGTTGCCAATGGTCAAGATATTGAAGCTCGAGAAGCGATGGTTAATGCTATTTTTCTTGGCGGTATGGCATTTAATAATGCTGGACTGGGTTATGTGCATTCTATGGCACATCAATTAGGAGCTGTTTACAATTTGCCACATGGGGTCTGCTGTGCCATGATTTTACCAGTTGTGGAAAAAGAAAATGCCAAACGTGTTCCTGAAGCTTTCCGCAATGTGGCTAAAGCTCTAGGACTTCATACAGAAGGAAAAAGCGATCAAGAATGTGCGGCCTATGCCATCTCAGAAATTGAAAAATTGTCTGAAACTGTTGGCATTCCAAAAAAATTAACAGAATTGGACATCAAGGAAGAAGAATTCGACTTTGGATATTTGTCTAAGAATGCGCTGATTGATGCCTGTGCTCCGGGTAATCCCTTTATGCCAACCTTAGAGGAAACCATTGCTTTCTATAAAGAACTTTTTTAATAGTGTAGTAGAAAGATAGAAACCGCAAAGATTATGCTTTGCGGTTTTGATTTGGCTATTGTAAAGGTAATACATTTCAAAAATCAGATTCAGATGTTGTTGACTTAATTGATGAGCCTTAAGTCTACCTCTATCAGCATTTTCTGGTCTGACTTTGTATAGAAACAGAAAGCTGTAGATGAACTTCACTGGGTAAGATAACCTTTTATAGTCAATTAGTTTTTCTTTTATGACTTCGATGAATGAAGAATTTTCGTTTCCTTATTTCAAACTTCAACTGATTCATGATTATTTGAAATCGCCATGCCGTACTCCAGCACTGCCTGCAACTCGTTGCCTAGTACTAAAAGCAAACTGAAAGACCCATAAAGGTGGTAAAAAGAAAAAACCTTGATTTAACAAGGTTAATAGTAGTTTGAAAAATCCTCCCTGTAGGGCTCGAACCTACGACCCATGGATTAAGAGTCCACTGCTCTACCAACTGAGCTAAGGAAGGAGTAAGCTGTATTGGCACCGGTGATCCATGTTTTGTATTGAACCCGCGCAATAAAGCAGGTGGGCAACTCGCTCCTCTTAAAGTAGCTTCCGCGTGTAACGGCCTGCAAACTAGAGGAAGACTTTTGTTTCCCTAAAATACAAAAAAATAGTCGGTCAACACATTGGTATGGATTCGTATGCCACAGCAATTTATCTGTACCATTATCATATCATTTTTTGAAAAAATTTCAAGGGGTAAATTCAATTTTTTGCAATCGCTTGCTGAAACATTTTCAGAGTAGTTAGTCAGAAAGTCTGTCAATTCGCTCTTTATTGGCTCCTAATGCTCGTTCATATTTTCCGGTATCACTGGCTTTAAAATAGTTTCTTCCCAATAGCTGATCGGGTAAATATTGTTGTTTGACCCATTTTTCGGGGTAAGCATGAGGATACTTGTAGTCTTGAGCATTGCCTAGTTCTTTACTACCAGAATAGTGACCATCGCGCAAGTGTCTTGGAATGGGTAAGTTGCCAGATTTTCGTAAGTCTGTCAAGGCGGCATCGATAGCTGTATAAGCTGAGTTGGATTTTGGAGATAGAGCCAAATCAATCACTACGTTGGCAATCAGAATGCGTGCTTCAGGAAAACCGATGCGTTGTGCGGCTTCTAAGGCCGTAACCGTGTGAAGTTGCGCATCAGGATTAGCAAGCCCAATATCCTCATAGGCAATCACGGTCAGCCTGCGAGCTAGGCTTGGAAGGTCTCCTGCTTCAATCAAGCGTGCAGCGTAGTGGAGGGAAGCATTGACATCAGAACCCCGAATAGATTTTTGTAAGGCTGAGAGGATATCATAGTGAGCATCACCGTCTTTATCCATGGTAATATAGCTGCGCTGGAGACTATTTTCCACGGTGTCTAGTGTGATATGTCGGTTACCTTGGTCGTCTGCCTGTGTTGACATAACCGCCAAATCCAAAGAATTAAAGGCTGAACGCAAATCACCGTTGGTTGCTGTTGCGATAAAATCCAGTGCTTCTTCATCAAGATGAACGTCAAAAGCAAAACCACGATCCCGATCCGACAGTGCGGTCTGTAGCGCTTTTTTGATGTCATCAATAGACAGAGGCTCTAGTTCAAAAATTTGTACACGTGAGCGAATAGCTGGTGTCACTGAAAAGAATGGATTTTCAGTTGTTGCCCCAATCAT
Source organism: Streptococcus orisratti DSM 15617 (assembly GCF_000380105.1). GTDB lineage: Bacteria > Bacillota > Bacilli > Lactobacillales > Streptococcaceae > Streptococcus > Streptococcus orisratti. Next base: position 48,181 of record NZ_KB904537.1, on the reverse strand, counting down.
GATAATATGACCATTTTCTAATAAAGGAAGGAGGAAGTCCTGTTTAGTCTTATCAAGGCGATGGATTTCATCTAAGAGTAGGACGAGACCACCTGAGAACTTAGCTTCTTCAGCAATTTCTTGAAGACGCTTTTTGCTGTCAGTCGTTGCATTGAAAGTACGAAAAGCGTATTTGGTCGTCCCAGCAATAGCACTGGCGATGGATGTCTTTCCAATGCCAGGAGGACCATAAAGAATCATAGATGAGAGCATGTTGGCCTCTACCATACGACGGATGATTTTCCCCTCGCCGACCAAATGCTGTTGGCCGATGACTTGGTCAATGACTTTAGGGCGCATGCGAAGCGCAAGATTATCTGGCATAGCTGTCCTCCAAGTTGTAGGTGTAGATTAGATCGTCCACGTAATGTTCATCAATGTAAAATTGATTTTTCAGTCGAGCTTCTTGCTTAAAGCCTAGTTTCTGGTAAAATGGCAGTGCGTCTTGATTGCTAGAGAGGACATGGATGACGACTTTTTTGTAGTTTTCTCTGGCCTGATTCAAAAATACTTCAATCAATTTTCGTCCAACACCAAGACCACGGCTTTCTTTGGCTACGGCAATGCCAAAAGTGACAATATGGCTACCGCTTGGAAAGGGATAAGCATCCTCATAATTCAGTACTCCTACAATCTCTCCCCCCTCAAGAGCAACTAAAAACTGCGTGTTCATTTCAACTTGTTGAATGATTTTCTCTCGCGATGCCACTGGTAGGGGAGCGGGAGTGGTGTGACTGGTCCAGACCATATTTTCCAAAGAAACGACTTGGTCAATATCTTCCAGTTCCATTGGTCGAATAATCATAGTTTCTCCTTTTTCGCAAAAGTCTTACTGTCATTGTAGCACAAATGTTACTGATAGAGGTGATTTTCCTTGCTTCTTTCACTGCTAGACTATGAGGAGATGATTTTTTGGATTAGTGTTAGGTGTTTTTACCTGATTGCCGGAAATTAGCCTGTTTTTGGAGCAGTAGGGATTACGTGTGACAATTGAACTGTAAAATATCTATCGTGAGAAAAAATCATGTTATAATAGGGTAAATGATTTTTAGAAGAGGATAACAAATGTCAAAATATGGCTTTTTATCAGTAATTGAAGAAGAAATGGATAAGAATTTTGCTTATGACTATGCTATGGATTGGGACAAGAAAAACCACGCGGTAGAGTTGACCTTTGTATTGGAGGCGCAAAATGCTAGTGGTGTCGAAACCATTGATGACCAGGGCGAGGTGTCCAGTGAAGATATTGTTTTCGAGGACTACGTGCTTTTTTATAATCCTGCCAAGTCCATGTTTGATGCGGACGACTACTTAGTGACTATCCCTTATGATCCTAAGAAGGGCCTCTCACGTGAGTTTTTAGCCTACTTTGCCCAAACACTCAACAAGATAGCTACGCAAGGGCTCGATGACCTCATGGACTTCCTGAGCGACGAGACTGCCATTGACTTTGGCCTTGACTGGGATGCGGAGGCTTTTGAAAAAGGCAGAGCAGAGTTGGAAGAAACAGAATTTTTTGGCTATCCGAGGTATTGAGATGGTTCATGAAATGTTATTGGCTCCAAAACCTTTTGAAATGATGAAGTCTGGTCAGAAGACCATTGAGCTACGACTTTATGATGAGAAGCGCAAGTATATACAAATTGGAGATCGCATCCGTTTTTATTGTACAGAGAATCAGACGCAAACGATCGAGGTGCAAGTATTAGATCTTCACATATTTGATAATTTTGCTCAGTTATACAAAGAACTGGATTTATTATCTTGTGGGTATACGCAAAGCAGTATCAGAGAGGCGAAACCAGAAGATATGGAAGTTTACTATTCGCGAGAACAGTTAGAACAATATGGTGCAGTAGGTATAGAATTGAGGGTAATAGATTCTATTTGACATTCCGTTTCCTCTCTTGCTTGACTGTGGGTGAAACTTTTGCTATTATAAAAATAGAAAAGGCGTTGAGTTCCAGCTCAACGCCCAGTAGGACCGCTAAACGGTGGTTCAGTTCGTTAGATTAAATAACCGTCAGAACTGTGTCAAAGTTTGCTGACGGTTATTTTTTATCTCGAATAGCTAAAATGATGACGATTATCAAGCTCAGCATTTCAACAAGTAGACTTGCGAATGTGAGCATGACAATCAGTCCATCAGCTACGGACAAAAGCATTCCTCCTTTCTAGCAGATTTGCTGTCCACTTCCATGGGCCTCACCTCCGTTCAGAAACTTGGAACCACCGTCTCAAACTTTCCTACACATGTTTATTCGCAGTGCGATTAGAAAATTTTCGAAAAAGTATTATTATGGTTCCATTGCGTAACATTAACTTGTAAAATAGGCTAGAAATCGGTACAATAATTTTAAATAAAATTGTATACAATTTGTAAATAATGGATGAGAAAATACTTTGGAGGAAAAATGAACATCACTTATATTGTTGGAAATGGATTAGATATACAATACGGCTTAAAAACAAAGTATAAAAATTTTTATGAATTTCAAAATGAAATTTATCAGAGAAAGAAAGAGAATGAAAACTATTCCAATTTTATTTACGAAGCTCTTTTCAAGGATAAAGTGAATGATTATGAGAACTGGTCAGACTTTGAATTAGCAATCGGAAACTTAACCAAGAAAAATGTTGAAATTACGAAAACCAATGATACAAAAGAAAAGTTTATTAATGATTTGTCTGAAGTAATTGATGACTTACGATTTTATTTAAATGATGTTCAGAATTCATTTGAATATGAGCAAAATACTATTGATTTCGGCGAGACATTCAATCGCTTAATTAGCGATTTACCTAAACTAAATCAGCCACTAGTCACTAAAATTTTTAATGAAAATAAGTTTGAACATGATATTGTTAATTTAGTGACGTTAAATTATACCAATGTATTAGATAAATTATTTGAAAAGTCGACGGATACATACAGAAACAATTATCGTTCTAATTCAAATTCAACGTATAATTTTATCGTGAGGAGACCGATTCACTGCCATGGAAGTTTGGAATTGAACACAATTCTTGGTGTCAGTAATTCGGGACAAATATCGGATGAATTTTCTGAGGAACAGAGCGAATTTTTAATTAAAAATTTGAGTCTCTCTGGAGTTCGTGAGAACCTAGACATTAGAAACGAACAAATTATCAAAAATTCAGATATTCTTATTATCTATGGAGCATCCTTAGGCGAGACAGATAGCTATCTTTGGGATAAAGTGGCAAAACGCTCAATAGAACGTGGTGTCCCTATAATTATTTACCATTATGTTGAAAATTTTGATGCAGGAAATCCAATTCGAGTGAAACGACTATATAAATTTTTTGAAGATAGGTTTGTTAATAATTGCGGTATTGACTCGGAGTTAGAACAGAAATTGAGGCAAAATATTATTACTGTTATTGGTAAAAGTATTTTTAATTTAGTTGAAATAGAATAGGAAGACATATGAACTCATGGCAAGAATTAACGATTCACGTGCATCGTGATGCAGAAGAGGCAGTTTCAAATCTCATGATTGAAACGGGCAGTCAGGGGGTGGCTATTAGCGACTCGGCTGATTATGTGGGACAGGAGGATCGCTTCGGTGAACTCTATCCCGAGGTGGAGCAGTCGGATATGATTGCGATTACGGCCTATTATCCTGATACTTTGGATATAGAGGAAATCAAGGCAGATTTGGCAACTCGCCTGGCGGATTTGACGGGCTTTGGTTTGGAAACGGGTCAGGTCAGCCTAGAAAGTCAGGAACTGGCGGAGGAGGACTGGGCTGAGAATTGGAAGAAATACTATGAGCCAGCCCGTATCACGCATGATTTGACCATTGTGCCTAGCTGGACCGATTATGAGGCTAGCGAGGGTGAGAAGACAATTCGCCTCGACCCTGGTATGGCATTTGGTACAGGAACTCACCCAACCACAAAAATGAGTCTTTTTGCACTTGAACAAGTACTTCGTGGCGGTGAAACGGTCCTTGATGTCGGTACTGGTTCAGGTGTGCTTTCGATTGCAAGTTCACTACTCGGGGCAAAAGACATTTACGCTTATGACCTTGATGAAGTAGCTGTGCGCGTGGCACAAGAAAATATTGAGTTGAATGCTAATACTGAAAATATCCACGTGGCTACGGGAAATCTTTTGCAAGGTGTTGACATTCAAGCAGACGTTATCGTGGCAAATATCCTTGCGGACATTTTGGTCAATATGACAGAAGATGCTTATCGTCTTGTCAAGGATGAAGGTTATCTTATCATGTCAGGTATCATTAGTGAGAAGTTGGATATGGTGCTTGAAGCAGCTTATAGCGCAGGCTTTTTCCTTGAGACCCACATGGTTCAGGGAGAGTGGAATGCTTTGGTGTTTAAGAAGACAGATGATATTTCAGGTATAATAGGAGGCTAGATGCAGCAGTATTTTGTAGCCGGGCAAGCTCAAGATGTCGTTACAATCACAGATAAAGATACGATTAGGCATATGTTCAACGTCATGCGTTTGGCAGAAGACGACGAAGTTATTCTTGTCTTTGATGACCATGCGAAGCGTTTGGCAAAAGTCATTGATAGTGCTGAACACCGTTTTGAAATCATTGAAGAACAGGATAGCAATGTTGAATTGCCTGTTTCCGTGACCATTGCCATGGGCTTTCCAAAGGGAGATAAGCTCGAATTTGTCGCCCAAAAGGCAACGGAGTTAGGCATGTCAGCCCTCTTGGCATTTCCAGCTGACTGGTCTGTGGTCAAATGGGACGGTAAAAAATTAGCTAAAAAAGAAGAAAAACTGAGTAAAATCGCCCAAGGTGCAGCTGAACAATCTAAACGCAATGTCATCCCGCAAGTTAAACTCTTTGAGAAAAAAGCAGCTTTTCTAGCGGAACTTGAGCAATTTGACAAGATTTTCGTTGCTTATGAAGAATCAGCAAAAGAGGGCGAGACGGCTGTTTTAGCGCGTGAATTGTCACAAATGAAATCAGGAGAGAAAATTCTCTTCATCTTTGGTCCAGAGGGTGGTATTTCGCCAGAAGAAATTGAAGCATTTGAATCAAAAGGTGGTTTAAAAATAGGTTTAGGACCACGTATCATGCGCGCTGAAACCGCACCACTATACGCTTTATCGAGCACTAGCTATGCCTTGGAATTGATGAAGTAAAAAAGAAGCTGTTGTGATGAACAGCTTCTTTGTTTAACTTAACTTAATTTTTCAGGATGTTCGACAAAAAATCGAACAACTGTTCCACAGTTTTTGCAGATTTCTAGGCAGATCGATTGACCTAGACTAGTAGCGCTACCTGAACGTGAGATACCAGCATAACCTTTATTTTGCTTAGCTGTCACAAATTGAGTTTCCCCACAGTAAGGGCAAGTTTGTGTTTTCATGAGCCTTCCTCCTTATTCAGTTGAAAAATATCTTCCACAGGCAGCTGGAAAATCTCTGCGATTTTCAGTGCCATTTCAAGCGATGGGTTGTAACGGTTGTTTTCTAGGTGAACAATAGTTTCTCTGCGGACACCGACTAATTGCGCCAGTTCCTGTTGGCTCATTTTTTTGGCTTTCCGCAGTTCTTTGAGATTAGTGACAATATTAGCCATCTTAAGCACCTCTTTTCTCAAAGAGGAAGAAAGCAATATCAAAGACTAAAATCATCACTGCGCCGAAAATTAAAACCATCCCAGCTGTCAGAGTAAATGGGAAAAAGAAGGTGATGACGCTCAAAATCATCAAACAAGCTAACATTAAGGTCAAGGTCAGGCAAGCAGCTTTAGCTAAGTCAGCATAAAAGCGTTCATCAGGTTTTTCGTCTACTTTTTTGAAAGCAAAGTAGACGAAGAAAATAACTAAAATCAGTAAGCCCAAGCCCAAAATGACATGCTTTATCCAGATAGGATTGCTATTTGGAGTAAGGGTCCAAATACCTTTTGTGTAGATGCCCATGGCTGCAAAGAGCGTGACCGTGTAGAGTTTTTCAGTTAGTCCAAAATAGCGGTTTTCTGGGGCTTGAAAAGCTTCTTTACGAAAGAACCAAAGAATGCCAGCTTGAACCAGTAACACGATAATGAAAGTAATAGATTTTATCCAAGTGGGATGACTTTGTGGCGATAGAAACCACAAAAGTAACATCAAAGGAAGCCAGGAAATGTAGAGCCATTTTTTATTTTTCATTAGTAAGTAACCTTTCTAAGCTTTTTTGTGACGCTTCATAAGCCAAACAGTAGCTGCGAAAATGACAGCTATCAAACCAAACGTGATTCCTAAAATAGCAAACATGAAACTAATAGGATTTGAGCTGGTCATGACACTAGCAATTAAAATTGGGATAATAGACAAACTTGGTATCAAATAAGTCCAGCGAAATTCTTGTTTTTGCTGAGGCATTTTTTTAATGTTAGACTTAGCAGGTTTATCAGGAAATTTGATGGTATTGACAATTATGAAGATAATGATAACCAAGGCAATTGTGATGCCAAAGGTGACATGTTTAACCCAAACAGGGTTAGAGTCAGCCGAGAAGAGCCAGATGACAAATAGCTGAGGAATAAGAATTGCAAATGGTAAGTGTTTGTAAAGATGTTTTTTCATAAGTCATCCCTTCTTTCTACGATAGACCAAATGTTAGTTATTTCTAACTTTTTCTGTTATAAGTATATCACTTTTATATAAAACTGTCAATATTTAGGTGAATTATTTTTCTCGTTTCTTCTTTCCCTTGACAGGTGGCAGAAAAATGACTATCCTATAACTACTAGAAAATAGAAAGAAGATTTATGGTAACAATTAAAGATGTGGCAAAGTTGGCGGGAGTGTCAACATCTACAGCATCCAGAGCTATGCATGACAGTTCCATTATAAGCGAAGCGACCAAGGAGCGTGTTCGTCAGGCAATGGCGGAATTGGATTATTCGCCAAATTTTTCAGCACAAAATTTGGTTAATCGCAAAACTAACACTATTGGTATTGTTCTTCCAGTGAGAGAAAATCAAGATTCTCTGGGAGATAATCCTTTCTTCATGCAAATTATCCAAGGTATCTCTAGTGTTTGTAGCCAAAATGATTATATGGTCAGTCTTGCTACTGGTCGCAGTGATAGGGAACTTGAAAAAAATACTCAAACGCTAATTCGTAGTGGGAATATAGACAAAATTATTTTTCTTTATTCCAAAAAAGGGGATCCGATATTTACAGCGGTAAAAAAACAGCGAAAGGTGTCCAGTGTGGTGGTAGGGCAAGCTTATGATGCGCCATCACCCAATATTCACTATGTTGATAATAATAACTATCAAGCAAGTCAAGATGCAACGAAATTTTTATGGGAAAAAGGGTATCGGCATATTGTTTATGCTTACACAGATATGCAGGAACTTGTACAGTCTGACCGCTATGAAGGTTATCGCACCTATGCCACGCAAAAACAACTCACAGACTATAGTTTACACCTATCACGGACAAATGATGAGGCAAATGTAGCAAAATTGCAGAGCTTCTTAGCAGACCACCCTGAGGTTCAAGCGTTTATTGCCTGTGATGATATTCAAGCTATTCGTCTGCAACGTTTATTTAAAATAATAGATGTTGCTCCTGATCGCTATGCCATTTTTGGATTTAATAATTCTTTGATCACGAAAATTGCTAGCCCAGCGTTAACATCGGTTGATATTTTTCCATATGAATTGGGAGAAAAAGCAGCAACAGTTTTACTGGGACAGGCGGAAAATTCGCAGAACCAAACACTTATCATTCCTCACAAAATTATTGAACGTGAGTCAACGCCTAGTTTAACAGTTAAAACAAATTAAGAAAAAGCATGACTAATTTTGAATCAGTCATGCTTTTTTAATATCTATAATAAAGAACAACTTCTGTTGTTTCTTTCAATGAGAGTAGGAGTGAATATAACTTGACCTATTATAAGATGAATTAGCATCACAAGTATCTATTGAGAGAGGTTTAGCGTTGGATTTATTGAGTTAGTTGAAATGAGTCAACTTTGCGACATACATCAAGTCTGCCAAAGCAACAGCGGAAAAAACGGAAGTTTCCTTCAGGAGGAAGATAATATTGGCGCTAAAGGAGGGAAGAGAAATAGCTAAGGCTTGTGGTAAAATGACATAGCGAAAACTTTGTAGCGGAGATAGGCCTATAGAGGTAGCTAGTTCTATCTGGGAGGAGGGAACAGCTTCAAAACCGCTTCGAAAAGACTCAGCCATATAAGGGCCTCCAAGAAAAATTAAACCAATGATGGCGCAGGTCGAGAGGAGAGAATAATTCCCAATCTTGGAAAACCGAAGTAGAGAAAAAATAATTGGATAAGAAGCGGCGTATTGCGAGAAAACTCAATGTAAATAGTGGAGAGTTGTTGCAAAATAGGGATTCGATAATGCCTGATAACACTAACTAGGAGTCCAACAAAGAAGGCTCCTAGGACTCCCCCAAAAGCGATAATTAATGTCAGTAAGAAGGCTTCTTGATAGAGAGGGATAGATTGCCTAATAAATTCCCAGTTCACATGACTACTCCTTTAACTAAATTTGTGACTATTTTAGCACACGGTAAATAACATGAATAATATGAATTTTCTATCAACTCGATAAGAAAAAACTATCATATTCAGAAGAATCAATTTTCTAAATGCTTAAAAAATTTTTAGAAACCGCTTTACAAATCAAAAATAAGTGATATAATAAAAATACAAAACGCAAACGTTTGCGTAATAAAACATTAAGGAGATGTCTCATGAAGAAGGCGTTTAAGAACTTAACAAGTTTCGAATTTTGGCAAAAATTCGGGAAATGTTTGATGGTCGTTATTGCCGTAATGCCTGCGGCAGGTTTAATGATTTCCATTGGTAACTCTATTCCCTTGATTAACCAAAACTCTACTCTTTTAGCAACTATCGGAAATGTAGTTGCACAGATTGGTTGGGCAGTTATTGGAAATCTTCACTTGCTCTTTGCTCTTGCTATTGGTGGTAGCTGGGCTAAGGAACGTGCTGGAGGTGCCTTCGCAGCAGGACTATCATTCGTCTTGCTTAACCGTATCACTGGTAGTATTTATGGCATTTCAAGCGAAATGTTATCAGATTCAAAAGCAGTTGTAACTAGTTTCTTAGGAACAAAAATGGTCGTTGCTGACTATTTCACAAGTGTTCTTGAATACCCAGCACTTAACATGGGTGTATTTGTAGGTATTATCGCTGGTTTTGTTGGTGCGACAGCTTATAACAAATACTACAACTACCGTAAGCTTCCTGATGTCCTTTCATTCTTCAATGGTAAACGCTTCGTTCCATTTGTTGTTCTTTTTCGTTCAGCGATTGTGGCTATTATTTTGGCTTTCTTCTGGCCTGTTATCCAATCAGGAATCAATGGCTTTGGTAAATGGATTGCCTCTTCACAAGATACAGCACCATTCTTTGCTCCGTTTGTATATGGTACACTAGAACGTCTGCTTCTTCCATTTGGTCTTCACCATATGTTGACAATTCCAATGAATTATACATCACTTGGTGGTACTTATGAAATTTTGACAGGAGCTCAAAAGGGTACTCAAGTATTTGGTCAAGACCCACTTTGGTTGGCTTGGGTGACAGACCTTATCAACCTCAAAGGTTCAAATGCATCAGCTTACAATGATTTGTTGGCAAATGTTACACCAGCTCGTTTCAAAGTTGGTCAAATGATTGGTTCTACAGGTACACTTATGGGACTTGCTTATGCTATGTACCGTAATGTTGATGCTGATAAGAGACATAAATACACAGGTATGTTTATCTCAACAGCTGCAGCTACTTTCTTGACTGGTGTAACTGAACCTATTGAGTTTATGTTCATGTTCGTTGCAATGCCACTTTACGCTGTTTATGCAGTTGTTCAAGGGATTACATTTGCTCTTGCAGATCTAGTTCACCTTCGTCTTCACTCATTTGGTAATATTGAATTGCTCACTCGTACACCAATGGCACTTAAAGCAGGTCTTGGTGGAGACCTTATCACATTTGTTATTGTATGTATCTTGTCAGGTGTTGTGATGTACTTCATCGCTGACTTTATGATTAAGAAATTCAATTTTGCAACTCCAGGTCGTAATGGTAACTACGAAGATCTTGATGGTGGAGATGCAAATGCAGCAGGATCAACAGGAGAAACTGCTGATGCTAACTCACAAGTTGTTCAAATCATCAATCTTCTTGGTGGTAAAGCTAATATTACTGACGTTGATGCTTGTATGACACGCCTTCGTGTCACTGTTAAGAACCTAGATGCTGTTGGTTCTGAAGATAATTGGAAAAAAGCTGGCGCTATGGGGTTGATTCTCAAAGACTCTGGTGTTCAAGCTGTTTACGGGCCAAAAGCTGACATTCTAAAATCTGATATTCAAGATTTACTTGATTCAGGTGCAGAAATTCCGGTTGTTGATTTTTCAGCGGATGATGCTAAAAGTGATGATAAAGTAAGCTTTAAGGGTGTTACAGAAGAAGTTATCTCAGTTGTTGATGGGCAAGTTGTTCCAGTAACTGAAGTCAAAGATCCAGTCTTTGCAGGTAAAATGATGGGAGATGGCTTTGCAGTTGAACCAACAGATGGAAATGTTTATGCTCCAGTAACTGGTGTCGTAACTACTGTATTCCCAACAAAACACGCCTATGGCTTGTTGACAGACGATGGTTTGGAAGTTTTGGTACACATTGGACTTGATACGGTTGACTTAGAAGGTAAACCATTTGAAGCCAAAGTTTCTGATGGTCAGCGTGTTCAAGCTGGAGACCTTTTGGCAGTTGTAGACTTTGATGCTGTTAAAGCAGCTGGTAAGGAAACCTCTGTTATTGTGGTATTCACTAACGTTGCCAATATTAAATCAGTTACTCTAGAGAAAACTGGTAAACTTGCTGCTAAAACAGCTGTTGCCAAAGTTGAACTCTAAGACCCAAATTAAGATATAAGAGGTTAGGAGTTGAGAATATTCTCAGCTCCTTGCCTGCTATGTAAGGAGTAAAAAATGGTGAAATGCCTAACGCTAAATACCCATTCATGGATGGAGTCTGACCCTCTCCACAAGCTACAGGATATTGTGGCACAAATTTTAAAAGAAGATTACGATATTATTTGCCTTCAAGAAATTAACCAAGAGATAGTTAGCCAGCCAGTACAAGAATTGGCGACTTATAGTGAGATAGTTGGAACGCCGACCATTCATCAGGATAACTTTGCTTTGCATCTGGTAAGTCTACTTCAAAAGCAGGGCAAGACTTACTATTGGTCGTGGGCCTATAATCATATTGGCTATGATAAATATCATGAAGGCGTAGCCATTTTATCTAAAACCCCGATAAAACCACAAGCTGTTTTAGTTTCAGATGTGGACGATGAATATGATTATCATACTAGACGTGTTCTTTTAGCGGATACGGAGATTGATGGTAGAGCCTTAACTGTTGTTAGCCTACATTTGTCGTGGTATGGCAAGGGGTTTGAAGGGGAATGGAAAAAGCTTGAAGCAGAACTTCAAGGACAAAAAACTCCCCTTATATTGATGGGGGATTATAATAATCCAACTGACGAAGAAGGCTATCAAGTTATTCTTTCAAGCTCGCTAAATCTTAAAGACAGTCACAAGTCTGCTAATATTGTTTCAGGAGAATACACTATCAAGGCTGATATTGATGGTTGGTCTGGGAACGAAAAGAATTTGAAGGTGGACCATGCATTTGTGAGTAAAGAATTAGAAATCTTATCCTCTCAGGTAGTTTTTGATGGAAATGAAACTCCCGTAGTTAGTGATCATTTTGGCTTAGCTATAAGTTTTAAATAAGCAAAATATTTTCCCAACCTTCTCAAAAAGACTTTACAAATAAAGCAAAAATGCTAGAATAACATATATGAACGCAAGCGTTTTCGCTGTCCGTTCGTTGGAAAATGAAAAATTGTAATGCTCAACAAAAATAAAAGACGTTTTTATCTCTAAAGAGACGAGTTGAGAAAAATAGAACGATTTTCGAAAAGTATAAAATTATATGTTTAGGATGATGTGATAATGACAGCTAGGTTTTTAACGTTGAATACCCATTCATGGATGGAAGTCAACTCTCTCAAGAAGCTTTTTGATTTGGGGGAATATATTTTAGAAAAAGATTTTGATGTGGTTTGTTTGCAGGAAATCAATCAAGGTATTGACAGTGAGCTTGCCAAGGCGGCTCCTACTTATCAACCCTTGGAGTCCTCACCAGCTCTTCGGAAGAATCACTTTGCTCTCCAGTTGGTTCAATACTTGAAGTCTCAGGGTAAGACTTATTATTGGTCATGGGCTTATAATCATATAGGCTATGATAAATACCACGAAGGTGTTGCCATTTTGTCAAAAACTCCTCTGCTAGCTAAGGATATTTTAATTTCAGCTACTGATGATGAGACAAATTTCAACACTCGTCGAGCACTTTTAGCTGAAACTGAGGTTAATGGTAAAGTTATTACTGTTGTCAGCGCACATATGTCTTTGCTAGGCAATGGTTTTGAAACAGAGTGGCCACGTTTGGAAGCTGCACTTAGTCATGCTCAAAAACCATTGGTGCTCATGGGAGCGTTCAACAACCCGACTGACGAAACAGGCTATCGTATGATTATGGACAGTCCTTTACAATTACAGGATAGTCATGCGGTGGCTGATAAAGTTGTAGGTCAGCATACGATTATTGAAGATATTGATGGGTGGGAGGATAATACGCAATCACTCAAAGTTGACCATGTTTTTGCTAGTCAGGATATTCGTATTCTTGCTTCAAAAGTTGCTTTTGATGGTGGTGCAGCTCCTATTGTCAGTGACCACTATGGCTTAGAAGTAGAATTTGATTTTTAATGATTTATTGGGAATGCTATGATGCGGTTATTTGACGTAAGTCCTATATCTTTGTAATCTCGTTTTATAAAAATAGTATCCCCCAAAAATTAGTTTTTGTCTACTTATTTGAGATCGCTTCAAGGTGTGGGTACCTCTCTTTGTTTAGAATAGTATTCTGTAAAAATGAGAATGATACCGAATTAGTCTAGTTACCATTTATAATGTTATTAGTTTCCCTTACTATATTTAAGTAAAGTCTGCGGATTGCGGCAAAGTGATAAAATTCTGTTTCGATTTTCACAAAGCATACCAATCTACATCAAAAAAAGACGACTGAATTAGTCTAGTTACCATTTATAATGTTATTAGTTTCCCTTACTATATTTAAGTAAAGTCTGCGGATTACGGCAAAATGATAAAATTCTGTTTTGATTTTCACAAAGCATACCAATCTACATCAACAAAAGACGACTGAATTACTATATCTCAGTCGTCTTTACTTTTTCGTGTTTTTTTATTTGTGTAATGGTTTTGAAATCAAAGAACTGCGCTTTTCAAATAGGCATCTACTAAGTTTTCTGTAGCTCGTACAGAATCAATATGGGTTCGCTCGTAAGAATGGCTTGACTCAATACCTGCACCTAACAGGGCATGTTTAACTTCAGCCCCTGCTCGCATAGCTGCCGAGGCATCGCTCCCATAGTAAGGATAGATGTCTAGTTTGTAAGGGATTTGATGTTGTTCACACAAAGCAACCATGTGCTGGCGAAGCTCATAGTGATAGGGACCAGAGCCGTCTTTGACACAGATAGAAACGGTATATTCATTAGTTGCTTGGTCGTCTCCCATGGCTCCCATATCCACAGCCAGATATTCAACTGTTTTTTCATGAAGGCTAGAATTAGCCCCGTGTCCAACTTCTTCAAAAGCTGAAAAGTAAAAATGGGTTGTGTGTGGCAGCTCAATCCCCTCATTTTTATAGGTTTTGAGGAGTTCAATGAGAATAGCTGCGCTGACTTTATCATCCAAGTGGCGAGATTTGATGAAGCCAGATTCCGTCACTACAACTCTTGGGTCAAACGAGATAAAATCCCCAACCTCAATGCCTAAAGCCCGTGTTTCATCGGCTGTATTCACTTTCTCATCTAAACGAATTTCCATATTAGTTTGATTACGTTCAGCCGTGCCAGCATCACGGTAAACATGGACAGATGTTTGGTGCATGAGAATGGTTCCTGAAATTTCTTTGCCATTTTCTGCTACATGAATGGTGCAATTTTCGCCTTCAATGGCGTTGTAGACAAATCCTCCCACTAAATCCATTTTCAGCCGACCATCAGGCTTGATGGCGCGAACCATGGCACCGAGGGTATCTAGGTGGGCGGTGACAACACGGTGTCTATCATCATCTCTACCCGCTACCGAAACCAAGAGACCACCTTTTGCTGTACGAATAGGAGTGTAGCAAAAGCTTTCTAATTCATTTTGAACATAGTCCATAATGCGCGAGGTAAACCCTGTTGGTGATGGGATTTTAGCTAAAGTAGTGATGTAATCAAGAGTTGTTTTCATGTTAATGTTTAGAAGCGGGCATGCTTCTCTTCCTTTCTACGGTATCAATTTTATGCTTGTTCATTATATCAAAAAAAGCCCAATAAAGGGCATTTTATATGGAAATAGCAGAGCTAATTTTAAAAGATTATCTTTCCAAGAAGTTTTTATACGTTTCTAAAATTACTGCAGACAATCGTTCAATGTCAGCTTGTGTGCCACGCAATTCAAAATCTCCAATCATAGGAAAACCAAAACGTTTGCAGTATTGTTTAGCCGTTAGGCAGTACTGATGATTAAAATTACGATTCCCAGATCCAATAATCCCAAAGCAGTTTTTGTAGTTGTCATGAGCGGCAATAAAATCTCCAAGTGGGTTGGTTAATATTTCTACATCGCCATCATCAATACCATTTCCTCCCTCGAGATAGGTAGGAAGAACAGCAAGGAAGGGTTCTTTAACAGGAAAAGTCTCATGGTTAAGCTCTTTAACGTTGATTTGGTGTATATCAATATCTTGATTGCTTTTTAAATACTCACTTAGGCGTTTGACAAAACTTTTCGTATTGCCGCTTAGACTGATAAAAACGACAGTTAAATGGGTCATTTGATTCTCCTAAAACTAGATATGGTATGATATACTAAGTTTAGCACAATATATGGTGTTGGACAAGGTGAAAAATTGGATAAATTGAGATAAAGGGTGGTTTCTAATTATCCAAAGGCATGGAAAGAAGAAATGTGTTAACATTCTTTTATTTTTCGCTTAAAAAGTGATAAAATAAGTACATTATAAGAGCAAGTAAGGGGTCACTATGGCAAAAGAAGTCAATTTAACAGGAGATGAAGTTGTTGCATTAACCGCTAAGTATATGACAGAGGCCGATGTGGCTTTTGTTAAGAAAGCTTTGGATTATGCGACGGCAGCACATTTTTATCAGTTTAGAAAATCTGGAGAACCTTATATCATTCACCCTATTCAGGTGGCTGGGATTTTAGCTGATTTGCATTTAGATGCTGTCACGGTGGCTTGTGGTTTTCTACATGATGTCGTGGAGGATACAGAAAGCAGTCTAGAAGACATTGAAACAGATTTTGGAAAAGATGTTCGTGACATTGTAGATGGGGTGACAAAACTTGGTAAAGTTGAGTATAAATCTCACGAAGAACAGTTGGCTGAGAATCACCGTAAAATGTTGATGGCTATGTCTAAAGACATTCGAGTGATTCTTGTTAAACTGGCAGACCGCTTGCACAATATGCGTACCCTTAAGCATTTACGAAAAGACAAACAAGAGCGTATTTCACGTGAAACGATGGAAATTTATGCTCCCTTGGCTCACCGTTTGGGGATTAGTCGAATTAAGTGGGAGTTGGAGGATTTGTCTTTCCGCTATCTTAACGAAACGGAATTTTATAAGATTTCTCACATGATGACAGAAAAGCGTCGTGAGCGTGAAGCTTTGGTTGATGAAATTGTTGAAAAAATCAAAGATTATACCCAAGAGCAGGGGCTCTATGGTGACATTTATGGACGACCAAAACACATTTATTCCATTTATCGAAAGATGCGTGATAAGAAAAAACGCTTTGATCAAATTTACGATTTGATTGCTATTCGTTGTATTATGGAAACGCAGATTGATGTCTATGCTATGGTTGGTTATATTCATGAACTCTGGCATCCAATGCCTGGTCGTTTCAAAGATTATATTGCAGCACCAAAGGCTAATGGTTATCAGTCCATCCACACCACGGTATTTGGACCGAAAGGACCGATTGAAATTCAAATTCGTACCAAGGAAATGCACGCTGTCGCTGAATATGGGGTTGCTGCCCACTGGGCCTATAAAAAAGGCATGAAGGGTAAAGTTAACCAGAGCGAACAAGCACTTGGGATGAATTGGATTAAGGAATTGGTTGAATTACAAGATGCTTCCAATGGTGATGCGCAAGACTTTGTAGATTCCGTTAAGGAAGACATTTTTTCAGAACGCATCTATGTTTTTACTCCAACAGGGGCGGTCAAGGAATTGCCAAAAGACTCTGGGCCGATTGATTTTGCTTATGCTATTCATACGAAAGTAGGTGAAAAAGCAACTGGAGCAAAGGTCAATGGACGGATGGTTCCTTTGACAGCTAAACTTAAAACAGGTGATACTTGTGAAATTGTCACCAATCCTAATTCATTTGGGCCAAGCCGAGACTGGATTAAACTCGTCAAAACGAATAAAGCCCGAAATAAAATTCGTCAGTTCTTTAAAAATCAAGACAAAGAACTCTCTGTTAACAAGGGCCGTGAGCTTTTGGTGGATTATTTCCAAGAACAGGGATATGTGGCAAATAAGTACCTCGATAAAAAACACATTGAGGCCATCTTACCAAGGCTTAGTGTCCGAAGTGAAGAGGCTCTATACGCAGCGGTTGGTTTTGGAGAATTGAGCCCTGTTAGTGTTTTCAACCGTCTAACTGAGAAAGAACGGCGGGAGGAAGAACGTGCCAAAGCTAAGGCTGAGGCTGAAGAATTGATGAAGGGCGGCGAGGTTAAGCACGAGAATAAGGAAGTTCTGAAGGTTCACAGTGAGAATGGTGTTATCATTCAAGGAGCATCTGGACTTCTCATGCGCATCGCAAAATGTTGCAATCCCGTTCCAGGAGATCCGATTGAGGGCTACATTACTAAAGGGCGTGGTGTCGCTATTCATCGGTCAGATTGTCATAATATTAAGAGCCAAGAAGGTTATGAACAACGACTCATTGAAGTTGAATGGGATGACGATAATACTCGAACTGACTATGTGGCGGAAATTGATATTTATGGACTTAACCGCTCAGGCTTGTTAAACGATGTCTTACAGGTTTTATCAAATGCGACCAAAAACATTTCGACGGTCAATGCCCAACCGACAAAAGATATGAAATTTGCTAATATCCATGTTAGCTTTGCTATTGCCAATCTGGCTAGTTTAACGACAGTCGTTGATAAGATTAAGATTATTCCAGATGTTTACAGCGTCAAACGAACTAACGGGTAATTATAAAGACAGCGGGCTGACTTGTTTGGTCCGCTTTTTAAAGAAAGGATTAAAATGAAGATTGTTATTCAGCGTGTGACAGAGGCTTCTGTCTCCATTGAAGGGGAAATGGCTGGTGCTATCAAGCAAGGTCTTTTGCTATTAGTTGGCGTAGGGCCAGATGATACGACCGACGATATGGCTTATGCGGTTAGAAAAATCGTCAATATGCGCATCTTTTCGGATCAAGATGGAAAGATGAATTTATCAGTCCAAGATATCAAGGGGGGTATCTTGTCGGTTTCACAGTTTACACTTTTTGCGGATACAAAGAAAGGAAATCGTCCAGCTTTTACTGGGGCAGCTAAACCAGATATAGCTAGCCAGTTCTATGATGATTTCAACCAAGAATTAAGTCAGTTTGTCCCTGTAGAATGTGGCGTTTTTGGAGCGGATATGCGGGTTAGTCTCGTCAACGATGGCCCTGTGACCATTCTCCTAGACACAAAAAATCGTTAAAAATTTGAGAATGACTTTTAAAACTGCATATATTGGCTATTTTTGGTAAAATAGAAACGATTACACGGAAGAAGGAGATAATAATGACACGTTATCAAGACGATTTTTATAAGGCAGTCAACGGCAAGTGGGCTGAAACTGCGGTTATTCCAGATGATAAACCTCGTACAGGTGGTTTTTCAGACCTTGCTGATGAGATTGAAGAACTCGTGCTAACAACGACCGATGGTTGGTTGGCTGGTGAAAAGCTCCCAAGCGATAGCATTTTACAAAACTTTGTCAAATTTCACAAGATGACAGCGAACTATGACAAGCGTGAAAAGGTTGGGGTTACACCAGTTTTACCGCTGATTGAAGAATATAAGAACTTGGGATCATTTGCTGAATTTGCTAGTCGTATGGCTGATTATGAGATGGCTGGAAAGCCTAATCTTTTGCCATTTGGAGTGTCGCCGGATTTTATGAATGCACAGCTTAATATCCTCTGGGCAGAAGCACCAGGTATTATCTTGCCAGACACGACTTATTATGCTGAGGATAATGAAAAAGGTAAGGAACTTCTTGCTGTATGGCGTAGTATGCAAGAAGAATTGCTACCTAAGTTTGGCTTCTCTGATGAGGAAATCAAAGATTTACTGGATAAGGTTATTGAACTGGATGCCAAGGTCGCCAAGTATGTCCTTTCGCGTGAAGAAAGTTCTGAGTATGTCAAGCTTTATCATCCATACGAATGGGTAGATTTTGTCAAATTGGCACCTGAATTACCATTGAACGATATTTTCAAGGCTATCTTGGGTGAGTTACCAGATAAAGTTATTGTACCTGAAGAACGTTTTTGGGTAGATTTTGCAGCAGAATACTATTCTGAAGGAAATTGGGAATTGCTCAAGGCTGACTTAGTCTTGTCTGCAGCCACTTCATGGAATGCTTATTTAACTGATGAGATTCGTATTTTGTCAGGCGCTTATAATCGTGCCCTGTCAGGGACACCACAAGCGCGTGACAAGCGTAAGGCAGCTTATTATTTAGCAGAAGGACCTTACAGTCAAGCTCTTGGTCTTTGGTATGCAGGTCAAAAATTCTCGCCCGAAGCCAAGGCTGATGTTGAACATAAGGTAGCTACTATGATTGACGTCTATAAATCACGCCTTGAAACCGCTGATTGGCTTGCGCCAGCTACACGTGAAAAAGCCATTACCAAGCTAAATGTCATCACACCCCATATCGGTTATCCTGAGAAATTGCCAGAAACTTATGGCAAGAAGATTATTGATGAAAACCTCTCCTTAGTGGAAAATGCTCAGAACTTGGCAAAAATTTCTATCGCTTATGCTTGGAGCAAATGGAATAAGCCGGTTGACCGTAGCGAATGGCACATGCCAGCTCATATGGTTAATGCTTACTATGATCCACAGCAAAATCAAATTGTCTTTCCCGCAGCTATTTTACAGGCACCATTTTATAGTTTGGAACAAAGTTCATCAGCTAATTATGGTGGAATTGGGGCGGTCATTGCCCATGAAATTTCGCATGCCTTTGATACCAATGGTGCCTCTTTTGATGAAAATGGGAGCCTGAAAAATTGGTGGACTGAAGAGGACTATGCAGCTTTCAAAGAACGTACAGACAAGGTAGTGGCTCAATTTGATGGTTTGGATTCATATGGCGTCAAGGTGAATGGAAAACTCACTGTTTCTGAAAACGTGGCTGACCTCGGTGGTGTAGCCTGCGCACTTGAAGCCGCTAAGAAAGAAGCAGACTTCTCTGTTCGTGATTTCTTCATCAACTTTGCAACAATCTGGCGTATGAAGGCGCGTGATGAATTCATGCAGATGATGGCAAGTATCGACGTCCATGCCCCAGCTGAGTGGCGTACTAATGTCACAATTACCAACTTCGATGAATTCCACCAAGAATTTGGTGTTAAAGAAGGTGATGGCATGTGGCGTGCTCCAGAAAACCGCGTGATTATTTGGTAAAGCTTACTCAAATAAACAAATTTGATATCAATCAAGAGGCTGAGCAAAAAGTTCAGCCTCGCTTCTCAAAGTTCGTGTCAATATTTCATCGCAGTGGTTGATTGGGTTTAACAGTCCAGTGGACTGTTAAAGGTTGGAGATAAGGTTTGCGAAGCAAATCTCAGCAATTCGTGTTTCACACTCCAAATCTGACCTCTACGACTGATGCGAACAGAGTTCGCTTCATTTCCAACCTCAAAAGGTTCACTGAACCTTTTGAGCTGTGCGGGGGTGGGAGTAAAATAGTCCAGTGGACTATTTTAGCCCGAACCTAGATGTTTGGAAGTGAGGAGAACTCTTTTTTAGACTTATTGAGTTCTTTCCTACTCCCTTGTTATTATGCGACTTTAGTCCGTCTTGCTCTGAAGGTGTGAGATAAACACCCACCCACTATACGGGTGCGCATCAACCGTTATACAAAAAATCTCCAAACTCAGTATAATAAAGGTGTTCAAACCACCCGTTTGACGGGTGGTTTTGATTTTCTCACATCTTTTCGGCTAAATCAAAGCGCTGATTGATTTTTTGCCCTAGCGTCATGAGCTTTCGCAGTGTCTCACTTGGGCAGACGAACATCACATAGCTGTCGCTGTCAATGGCCATGGCTCCCACGCAAAAGCCCAGTTCGGCCCATTTGTCATCCAAGGTGTGACACCAGACAGGAATGCTGTCTTCCTCCTTGAACCAGTCAGTCTCTAAACTGAGTTGGTATCTGTCTGCCAGAATTTTGATTGACATCAGGAAGTCTGGTAACTCTGCCTGCCAATCTAGCTCAATGATTTGCTCTCCTGCCAAAAGTTCATCTGTCAATCCCAGCCAGACGATGGTGGCTTCACTATCCTGACTGCCAATGCCGCGCTCGTCATAGCGCTCAGCGTATTTATCCAAGTAGCGCTGTGGAGATGCGAAACACAGTTCTAAGTTAGAAAGAATAGTCGGGTCTTTTGTGAGCAACTCTGCTATTTTCCTATAGATCTCTTGGTCAATTCTCTTTGAACTTGCCGCCTCCTGAGGTTTCTTTTTCCAAAAATCAAATAGTCCCATGGTTATCCTCCTAGAGCTCGCCTTTTATAATCAAACCTAATCACCTGCTTGGTCGCATCCACATACGCGTGCACGCCGAAAGGTACGATGGCCCTTGGTGTCGCGTGACCAACATTGAGGTTGAAAAGGATAGGCAGGTCATCGCCGACAATTTCCAACAGGGCTTCTTTATAGTCGCTAGTATAAGTCTCGTCCATAGGTTTGCCGACCAGAAGACCACTCACGACTTCAAAAATCCCCGTAGCCTTTAAGGCTTGTAGCATTTGTCGGTACAAGGCTGGCGCTGGTTTTTCCTCGCTAGTTTCTAGAAGCAGAATTTTCCCTTCCCAGTCAGATAAGCTAGGAAAGAGCTGGTACTGTTCACAGAGAGTGGTAGTGTCCTCATATCTAGAATTGTCAAAAATATCATAGAGTGACTCCAAGCAGCCGCCCAAAATTTCGCCCTCAAATTGAGCTGCTCCTTGCAGAAGTTCAAAGTCACTATTAGTATGGCTGATGCGCGGTGTTCCCAGAGCCTTCTCACTAAAGTCAGTGCGTTCCTCATACCAGACCTCACTTGGTCTAATTTCTGAAATTTTCCCTATCTCAATCAGCTCTTTAAAGTAGTGCAGGCTGTAAGGCAGCATTTCTGTGTCCAACTCACAAACATCTGCCAGAAAAGATTGACCGTAAAAGGTTTTGACTCCCAGCTTGTGCAACATGAGGTGGTTCATGGTTGTATCTGAAAAACCAAGGAATATTTTTTGCTTGACCGCCTGTTTCAGCTGGTCGTTGTCAAAAAGGTAAGGCAACAAGCGATAAGTGTCATCCCCGCCAATCGCACACAAAATCATGTCAATGCTGTCATCCGCAAAAGCCGCAATCAAATCTTGCGCCCGCGCTTCAGGGTGTTCCTTAACATAGTCTAGCCCCTTTTGTGCATGCGGTAGAAAAGTGATCTCCAATCCCAAGTCCTTCAACCGCTGCACACCCAAGTCCACCTCGTGCTTAACAAACTCCTCACCAATGATACCACTGGATAGACTCACAATCCCAACAGTTTTAATCATAGCAAAACCTCCATTCTTCTAATTGATACAGTTAATAATTTCGAAAATCAAAATCAGACGTCGTTCACTTGATTTGATAAGTGTTAAGTTCCAGTGAATTTTAACCACCTGTCAGCTGAAAGCTAGAGAGTAGCAGGGCTTATTCTATATACTAATGATACGAACTAGGTTTCCCTATCTCCAATTTAACGGTCTCCCCCAGACTGTTGAAATTAGTCTATTTTGATTTTCATTGAGTATAACATAAGGTTAAGAGTTTAGGCAAATGACAATAAAAATGTTTTTTTGCTTGTCTTTTATGACCTCACTTTCTACTTCCTCAACTTCAAGTACAGATTACAGATGCTGTGATGTAAGGATGCAAAATAATTCTAAAGCTAGTAGTAGTTAGATACCCCACTATGGCGACTGCCTTTAGTATTTTTAGCAGTAAAGTTATTGTCACGCCTCGGATTAAAAGACAAGATCATAAGTCTCTAAGTTAAAAATCAAAACGAAAGGACGTTGGTTGCTCAACGTCCTCTCTAGGAGATTTATGAAAAAGAAAAGTTTTTAGGAGTCCTATTGCTAGGATGGTTATAGTATAGCTGAGCTAACTTAACTGAGACTTAACGTTTTCTTATAGAAAACTTAATTGCTTACTCAATAATTAGCATGCCTTCTTTGATGGCAAATGGATTTTTCTCATTGATACGGTCGTAGAACATGATGCCATTGGTATGGTCAATTTCGTGTTGGACAACGATGGAATTGTAGCCTTTAAGTTTGATTTTATGTTTATCACCGTTTTTGTCGAAATATTCAACAGTAACACGGGAATGACGAACGACATACCCTTCGACCAGACGGTCAACGGAGAGGCACCCTTCGCCATCAGCTAGCGCAGCATCTTGCACAGAGTGGGCAACCACTTTAGGATTATACATGACTTCTTGGAGACTATAGGCCTCTTTAGGTGGATTGCCTTCCTCATCTTCAGGGTTTGGTACAAGGACAGCAATAATGCGTTTTGAAATGTCCAGTTGTGGAGCTGCCAAGCCAACACCGCCACGCAATCCCATTTTTTCAGCCATAACAGGATCTTGGGAGTTTTTTAAGAATTGCATCATTTTTTCACCGAGAATGATGTCCTCGTCAGATAAGGGAAAAGTTACATCAGCAGCCACAGCGCGTAATGTTGGGTTTCCTTCCCGAATAATATCATCCATGTCAATTAGATGACTGGGTTTAATCAGTTTACTTTGTACAGACATAATAACCTTCTTTCATTCTATTCATATACCCTAATCATATCACAAATCAGAGTTGAAGGAAAGCAAAGGAATCGTCAGTCTGAGGATAAAATAACAAATGAGTTTGTCGTTATTTTTCGTCTTTTTCTAACTGTAAACGATGTTCGTAAAAAAGAACATGAGTTGTTGTTGTATAAGGTAGAACGTAAAAATTGAGCAAGCCCAGAGTTAGACCAGACAAGATATACCAACCGATAAAGCTGATTTCTAAGCAGAAAAGTTTCCAGCGATATCCTTTCATCAAGCGGTGACTTTCAGCCAAAAGCTTAGCGGCACCAGGATAATTGCCCTCCAATAAATGATCGTAGAGTAGGTAGCCAGCTAGAGTATAGCTATACTGTTTTACAATAACAAGAAAGAGTCCGAGAAGGTAAAGTAGCCCACCCAGAACAATCAAGGCAAGGGAAAAAGAATCCATATGATTAGAATTTAGAACGACTGAATGACTACCCAGCTGGATTAAATAATCTCCCAACCTCCAAGTCAGAGACCACGGAAGAAGATAAAGCCAACGTAGCATTAAGGTGGCCAGCAGTTTCCAGAAAATCTCGCTAGAAAAGGTAAGATTACTGTCGGAAAAACTAACTTGTCGCTGCCTTCCTCGGATGACCTCCAAGACAGTGTAGCCCGCAGACAAGCTAAAGAGGGTCACAAGTAGGCTAATAAGTAAAGGGAAAATGCGGGCACTGACTGAGATGCTAGTTCCTTCTATATTGAGCAAGGTTTCACGTAAAGTCAGATAGATTGAAAAAATTGATAGAAAGCTAGGCAGAAAAAAGAGTGCATACTTGCCAGACAGAATTTTTAACAGGTTTCGAGCTTGTTCACGGAATTGATAAGCGCGCATGTGTTCTCCTTAGTCGAAAATATATAGGAACATTATATCACATTCGGGATAAGCTAATGACATTCAGCATATTTTTTGGTAAAATCAAAAAGGTTAACAACCTGAGATTGGGACAAAAAGTGACAGATAGTTTTTTATGTTGCCCCTCTTAAGGCGGATCAAGAACTCAGGACTGTTTTTCCTGAAGTATAAGGAGTTATATCACAAATGTCAGATTATCCGATTAAGTATCGCTTAATTAAAAAAGAAAAACACACAGGGGCTCGTCTAGGGGAAATCATTACCCCACACGGGACCTTCCCAACACCCATGTTTATGCCTGTGGGGACTCAAGCAACTGTCAAAACACAGTCACCCGAAGAACTCAAAGAAATGGGGTCAGGGATTATTCTATCAAACACTTATCACCTTTGGTTGCGTCCAGGTGATGAGCTCATTGCACGTGCAGGAGGCTTGCACAAATTCATGAATTGGGATCAAGCCATTCTGACAGATAGTGGTGGTTTCCAGGTGTATTCTCTAGCAGATAGCCGCAATATTACCGAAGAAGGGGTGACTTTCAAGAACCATCTTAACGGTGCTAAAATGTTTTTATCACCAGAGAAGGCTATTTCCATTCAAAATAATCTAGGATCAGACATCATGATGTCTTTTGATGAATGTCCACAGTTTTACCAGCCTTATGATTATGTAAAAAAATCTATCGAACGCACTAGTCGCTGGGCTGAACGAGGACTCAGAGCTCACCGTCGTCCGAATGATCAAGGCCTTTTTGGGATTGTGCAGGGAGCTGGTTTTGAAGACTTGCGTCGCCAGTCGGCCCAAGATTTGGTCGGGCTGGATTTTCCAGGTTACTCTATCGGTGGCTTAGCTGTTGGAGAAAGCCACGAGGAAATGAATGCTGTGCTGGATTTCACGGTGCCGATGCTACCAGAAAATAAACCTCGTTATCTTATGGGGGTTGGTGCTCCTGATAGCTTGATTGATGGGGTTATCCGTGGTGTCGATATGTTTGACTGTGTTCTTCCAACACGTATTGCTAGGAATGGGACCTGCATGACTTCACAAGGACGTTTGGTGGTTAAAAATGCCCAATTTGCAGAAGACTTTACCCCACTTGACCACGATTGTGATTGCTACACTTGTCAAAACTACACACGGGCTTACATCCGTCATCTGCTCAAGGCGGACGAAACCTTTGGCCTACGCTTGACTAGCTACCACAATCTGTATTTCTTAGTAAACCTCATGAAAAAAGTTCGGCAAGCCATCTTGGATGACAATTTACTTGAATTTCGTGAAGATTTTGTTGAACGTTATGGCTACAATAGTAACAAACGTAATTTTTAAAATGTGGAGCAGTCGTAGTGTCGGCTGCTTTTCTATATTGGTGATGATGAGGAGAAGATGGTTCAGGCTTATATTTCCTACATTCGTTCTAATACTCAATGAAAATCAAAAGTAGCCTAGGAAACGAAGCCGACGATAGAACTTGAGTTCATCAAGGCAAGTTGACAACGGATAATTTTGATTTTCGAAGAGTATAAGATGGGTCATGACAAGATATTCCTGGTTTTTACAGTAGGCATTTAGTAGATGAAAAAGGACGTGTTTTGTTGCAGAAACGTGCCGATAAGGGAATTTTGGACTTTATTGGTGGTTGTATGGAACTTGGCGGAAGTTCGGGAGATACATTTGTTCGTGAATTTCGTGGGGAGTCTGGGATAGAGATTGAATCTTTATGCCTTCTCAATGTTTATACGAATTTTGAGGATTCCTATCCTAACGGAGATGTTGCTCAAACCATTGGGCTTGCTAATGAAGTCAAAGCTTTGAGAGACTATGATATGAGCTATTTTCACAACGAGGAAACTTTGGAGCTTGGCTATTTTTCAGGAAGAAGTAGCGAAATGACCTGTTGTAAATGCTCAGTATCAGCTCATTTTAGGTGAGCTTTTTGCTCAAAAATTTAGATTGGGGGTGTTAAATGTTAAGAAAAAATTTACTGCAAGCTCTTGTGACCTATCTTTCAGATGGCAAGCATCACTGTATTCGTATTTATGGACATGGGGCTTCTGGAAAATCCAGATTTGCTATGGATTTGTATCATCTCTTGGAGCAAAGTCAGGTTAATCTGTTGGAAACAGATCCTTATATTATCTCAGGGGAATATCGTGATTTGGTAACTGTTAAAGATTGCCCAGACCAGAAGGTGACGGCTTGTCTTCCTTTGGCTCATGAACTTAGTAGCCTGAAACGTGATATTATAGCCTTATCTTCGGGGATGGATATTCTCACCATTGATGAACCTTGGGCACCCAGTCAACGCTTGTCAGGACAAAAACCGATTTTACTAATTGAAGGGATGTCAGCAGCTTTTTTACCAGAGCATTTATTTGATTTGTCTATCTGCTTTTATACAGACGATGAAACTGAGTTGGCACGGCGTTTGGCACGTGATACCAGTATCAGAAAACGTCATCCTGAATGGATTAAAGTAACTCATAAGGCACGTCGAAAGCAGTATGAAAATTACTATAAACCTTATCAGGAAGCAGCTGATCTACTTATTTGCCAGTCAGGCGACGATTTTATCCTTGAAAAGCAGTCTTCACTTCCTGATGAATTAGGAAATTTGTTATAATAAAAACAGAAAAATCAAAAGAAGGTGTTTGCTATGAAATTAACAACATTGGGCTGCTGGGGAGCCTATCCCTATCAAGATGAGGGGACAACTTCCTATCTGCTGACAGGCAAGGATGGCTTTCAGCTTTTGATTGATGCAGGAAGCCGCGCCCTTAATGAACTCGAAAAAGAAATCAGTCCTCTGGAATTGGATGCGGCCATTATTTCCCACTATCATCCCGATCATGTAGCCGACCTTGGTGTCTTGCGTCATTATTTTCAACTTTATCCCAAACATCTCTGGGAGCCTAAGGTTCTGCCGATTTATGGACATGACGAAGATCCTTATGAATTCAGCAAACTGACTCTTGAGGGGGTGTCGCAAGGTCTTGCGTATGATGTCAGTCAAGGTCAGCAGATTGGCCCCTTTGACATCACTTTTGTGAAAACGGTCCACCCAGTGCCCTGTTATGCTTTTCGTATTATTGAGCGTGCGACAGGACAGGTCTTTGTTTTCACAGGTGATACGGGTTATTTTGATGGCTTGGATGAATTTGCCGCAGGCGCTGACCTCTTTTTAGCAGATGTCTATCTTTATGAAGGAAATGAAAATCATATCGCCCACTTAACAAGCAAGGAAGCGGGTCAGATTGCCCGTCAGGCAGGGGTTAAGAGACTAGTTCTGACCCATATGCCGCCAGTACCGCCAGCAGGTATTGCTCCAGACAATCATCTGGAAGTCTTAAGAAGTCAAACGGAAGTTTACTCAGGCGGTATTCCTGTGGAATTGGCTGCCCCCCATAAATCATGGGAAATTGGTGACTGCTGATGGCAGACTTCACTCAGGAAGAAAAAGAATTTTTCATGACAGAAGCTCTGAAAGAAGCTCAAATTTCCCTGCAAAAAGAAGAAATTCCCATAGGTTGTGTTATTGTTAAGGATGGTCAGATTATCGGCCGCGGGCATAATGCGCGTGAGGAACTGAATCAGGCGATTATGCATGCTGAGATCATGGCCATTAATGAAGCTAATGTTGCAGAAGGGAATTGGCGCTTGCTGGATGCGACACTTTTTGTCACCATCGAGCCCTGTGTGATGTGCAGCGGTGCTATTGGATTAGCTCGCATCCCTCAAGTCATTTACGGTGCAGCCAATCAAAAATTTGGTGGAGCGGGCAGTCTCTATGATATCCTCACTGACGAACGGCTTAACCACCGTGTGCTTGTGGAGCAAGGTGTACTTGAAGAAGATTGCGCAGCTATTATGCAAACTTTCTTCCGCCAGAGCCGCAAACGAAAAAAACTGGCCAAACAAGCAGCGCAAGAAGAGTCAATCTCTCCGCTTGCATAATGAGCAAATTGTGTTATAATGTTTTATGGAGCAACGTTCGTGCGTGAAGTGGGTCAGGGGAGGAATCCAGCAGCCCTAAGCGATCTCGAGCGTGTGCTCTTTTTCTTTTTCAGAAAATATGTCACTTATTTCGGAAAATATATGTCATATTTTTTTGCGAATTTTATCTCAAAATCATTGAAAAAAAGCTGATAAAAGGGTATCATAAAAGGGATAGAATTTATGGAGGATATAAAACTCAATGACACATATTAAATTTGATTATTCTAAAGTATTAGGTGAATTTGTAGGTCAACATGAGATTGATTACTTACAAGGGCAAGTGACAGAAGCTGATAAATTACTTCGTGAGGGAACTGGACCTGGTTCTGATTTCTTGGGATGGCTTGAACTTCCTGAAAATTATGACAAAGAAGAGTTTGCACGTATTCAAAAAGCGGCTGCAAAGATCCAGTCTGATAGTGAAGTTCTTGTTGTTATCGGTATTGGTGGTTCTTACCTTGGTGCTCGTGCAGCTATTGATTTCTTGAACAATCACTTTGCAAATCTGCAATCAGCAGACAAGCGTAAAGCACCTCAAATCCTTTATGCAGGTAACTCAATTTCATCAACTTACCTTGCTGACCTTGTTGATTATGTACAAGACAAAGAATTCTCAGTAAACGTGATTTCTAAATCAGGAACAACAACTGAGCCAGCCATTGCTTTCCGCGTGTTTAAAGAACTTTTGGTTAAAAAATATGGCCAAGAAGAAGCAAATAAACGTATCTATGCAACAACTGATAAAGTTAAAGGGGCTGTTAAAGTTGAAGCTGACGCTAATGGTTGGGATACTTTTGTTGTGCCAGATAACGTAGGTGGACGTTTTTCAGTGCTTACTGCAGTAGGTCTTCTTCCAATTGCAGCATCTGGTGCTGATATTACAAAATTGATGGAAGGTGCAAACTCTGCCCGCAAGGAGTTGACTTCAGATAAAATTTCCGAAAATATTGCTTACCAATATGCTGCGGTTCGTAATGTTCTTTACCGTAAAGGTTACATAACTGAAATTTTAGCTAACTATGAACCATCACTTCAATATTTCGGTGAATGGTGGAAACAATTGGCGGGTGAGTCAGAAGGAAAAGACCAAAAAGGTATCTATCCAACTTCTGCTAACTTCTCAACAGATCTCCATTCTCTTGGTCAATTTATCCAAGAAGGATACCGTAATCTTTTCGAAACAGTTGTACGTGTTGAAAAGCCGCGTAAAAATGTGATTATTCCTGAACTTGCTGAAGATCTTGACGGACTTGGTTACCTTCAAGGAAAAGACGTTGACTTTGTTAACAAAAAAGCAACAGACGGTGTGCTTCTAGCACATACAGATGGTGGTGTTCCAAACATGTTTGTAACCCTTCCAGAGCAAGATGAATTTACGCTAGGTTATGTTATCTACTTCTTTGAATTAGCAATTGGTTTATCAGGCTATCTCAATGCTGTTAATCCATTTGACCAACCAGGTGTGGAAGCCTATAAACGTAATATGTTTGCTCTTCTTGGCAAACCAGGTTACGAAGAACTTTCAGCAGAGTTGAATGCACGTCTGTAATAAAATGTAAGGGGCTGGAGTAGACAGCCTCTTCTTTTACTTTTCGAAATTAACCCCAGACCTTGTTGACTTAATGTGATGAGTAAGAGACTTAAAGCGTACTAGCTGAAAATGAAAATAGCAAGGTTCTAGCTACACATTGTCGATATGAGCAATTTTCGGCTATCTCCTAGATGATTGAAGATAGCCTATTTGAGTTTCATTGACTTGTTATTCCCATGACTAGATTATTTTTTATGAAAACAAGCAGAATTCTTGCATTCTGATAAATTTATGTTACAATAATAGTAAATAATACAAGAAAGGGGCGGAGAAGTATCTTCGCCTCTTGTGTGTATTTTATTTAATGACTTGGCAAGAGCATCAAGGGAGAGGTTGATATTGTTGCTGAAGTTGAAGGAGGGGAGAATTATCGCAAAAAATAATATCATTGACATCGTCACAGAGGTGGTAGCACCAGTGATTGAAGCGCCATTTGAGTTGGTTGATGTTGAGTATGAAAAATTGGGTGGAGACTATGTTCTAAGTATTTTAGTGGATAAGCCTGAGGGGATTACTGTAGAAGATACTGTCGTTCTCACAGAACTTATCAGTCCATTGCTAGATACCATCGAGCCTGATCCATTTCCTGAACAGTATATGCTGGAAGTTTCAAGTCCAGGATTAGAGCGCCCTTTAAAAACAAAGGAAGCTTTGGGGAATGCTGTAGGCTCTTATATTAACGTGAGTCTTTATAAGGCTATTGATAAAGTGAAAATTTTTGAAGGTGATTTGAAATCATTTGATGGGAAGACTTTGGCGATTGATTACTTGGATAAGACGCGTCACAAAACAGTCCATATTCCCTATGAAACAGTGGCTAAAGCCCGTATGGCAGTTAAGCTATAAGTTAAGAATTAAATTTTAGGAAAGGAATTGTCCCTAGGACACAACACTATGAGCAAAGAAATGCTAGAAGCCTTCCGTATTTTGGAAGAAGAAAAACACATCAATAAAGACGACATCATTGATGCCGTAAAAGAATCACTAAAATCAGCTTATAAACGTCGCTATGGTCAATCTGAGTCTTGTGCCATTGAGTTCAATGAAAAGACAGGTGATTTTCAAGTTTTCACTGTACGTGAGGTTGTCGAAGAAGTTTTTGATAGCCGCTTGGAAATTAGCCTATCAGATGCCTTGAAAATCAGCTCCGCCTACGAACTTGGTGATAAAATTCGCTTTGAAGAGTCTGTGAGAGAGTTTGGTCGAGTTGCTGCGCAGTCTGCCAAGCAAACTATCATGGAAAAAATGCGCCGTCAAATGCGCGAAGTCACTTATAATGAGTACAAACAACATGAGGGTGAAATCATGACTGGTACGGTAGAACGTTTTGACCAACGTTTTATCTACGTTAACCTTGGTTCTTTAGAAGCGCAGCTTTCTCACCAAGACCAAATTCCTGGTGAAACGTGGAAATCTCATGACCGTATTGAAGTTTATGTGTACAAGGTTGAAAATAATCCTAAAGGGGTCAATGTCTTCGTTAGCCGTAGCCA
This sequence comes from Streptococcus orisratti DSM 15617, assembly GCF_000380105.1. GTDB lineage: Bacteria > Bacillota > Bacilli > Lactobacillales > Streptococcaceae > Streptococcus > Streptococcus orisratti. The sequence continues at coordinate 16,882 of NZ_KB904537.1, read as the reverse complement.
TCCAGAATTTATCAAACGTATCATGGAACAAGAAATTCCAGAAGTTTTCGATGGCACAGTGGAAATCATGAGCGTATCCCGTGAAGCTGGTGATCGTACCAAGGTTGCTGTACGTTCTCACAATCCAAATGTCGATGCTATCGGTACTATCGTTGGACGCGGTGGTTCAAATATCAAGAAAGTTATTAGCAAATTCCATCCAAAACGATATGATGCTAAAGCTGGTGTTGAAGTACCTGTCGAAGAAAACATTGATGTTATTCAATGGGTAGAAGATCCAGCAGAGTTTATCTATAATGCTATTGCTCCTGCGGAAGTTGATATGGTTCTCTTTGATGATGAAGATAGCAGAAGAGCAACTGTTGTTGTTCCTGATAATAAATTATCGCTGGCTATTGGACGTCGTGGACAAAATGTTCGTTTGGCGGCTCACTTAACTGGCTACCGTATTGACATCAAGTCTGCTTCTGAGTACGAGGCACTTGAAACAGAGCGCGAAGCAGCCACGGCTCTTTCACCGGCAGAAGTAGAAGAATCTGTAGTTGATGCTGACTTAGCAGCGGCAGCCGAAGCTTTTGGTACAGAAGCTGAATAATAAAATTAGAAGAAAAGAGGTGTTTCATGGCTAAAACACGTAAAATACCTTTAAGGAAATCAGTTGTTTCGGGAGAAGTGATTGATAAGCGCGACCTTCTTCGTATAGTTAAAAATAAAGAAGGGGAAATTTTCATTGACCCGACTGGCAAGAAAAATGGCCGTGGTGCCTACATTAAGTTGGACAACGATGAAGCTCTTCAGGCAAAGAAAAAGAAAGTATTCAATCGCAGTTTTTCAATGGATGTTCCAGAGGAATTTTATGATGAATTGATTGCTTATGTGGATCACAAAGTTAAAAGAAGAGAGTTAGGTCTTGAATAACCGTGAGAAATTGTCAAATCTAATTGGTCTAGCACAAAGGGCAGGAAAAGTAATCTCTGGTGAAGAATTAGTTATCAAAACTATTCAATCTAGAAAAGCACAACTTATTTTTCTAGCTCATGATGCTGGACCGAATTTGACCAAGAAAATAACTGATAAAAGTAAATATTACAAAGTAGAAGTCTCCACAGTGTTTGATACGCTGGAATTAAGTGCTGCATTAGGGAAACCGCGTAAGGTTATTGCCATTGCAGACACTGGATTTTCAAAGAAAATGAGGACTCTTATGGAATAAACGAATAGGAGGACATCAATTGTCAAAGAAAAGATTACACGAAATTGCTAAAGAAATTGGAAAAACAAGCAAGGAAGTTGTTGAACATGCTCAAGCTCTAGGCCTTCCTGTAAAAAGCCATTCCTCTAGTGTGGAAGAATCTGATGCCAAACGAATTACGGAAAGTTTTGTAACGCAAAAGATTGAAAAAGCTGTGCCTGCTGAGGTTGAAAAGCCTGTAGAAGCACTTAAGGTAAAAGTTGAACCAGTAACTAAAACTACTGCGCCTGTAGAAGTGACAGCACAACCAGTTACGACTTCACAGCCAACATCGGCTGCCAAGCCAAAGCCGCAAAGCCGAAATTTTAAGGCGGAGCGCGAAGCAAAAGCCAAAGCAGAAGCAGAACGCCGTGCTCAAGGAAATAATCGCAACAATGAGCGTAGCACTAAGCGTCAAAATGATCGTCGCAATGAGCATAATCAAAATCGTCAAGATAAGCGTAATCAGAATAATCGCTCGAACGACCGTCAGGGAACTAGTCGCGACCGACAAGTACAAGGACAAAATCGGAACAACGATCGTCGCGATAACCGTCAAAATGACCGCCACGATGCCCGCAATCAAAATCGACCTCAGCAACCAGCTGCACCGCGGATTGATTTTAAGGCACGTGCAGCAGCATTGAAGGCGGAGCAAAATGCGGAATACTCACGTAACAGTGAGGCACGTTTCCGTGAACAAGAAGAAGCCAAGCAACGTGCAGCTCGTGAAGCAGAAGCAGCCAAACAAGCTGCTCTTAAGGCTCAGGAAGCGGAACGTCAAGCTAAATTAGAAGAGCAAGCTAAGGCTGAAGTTGCTAAGAAGGCAGAGTCTAAGAAGAACACTGTTGTTGTTAAAGCTGCGCCAGCCCCTATTCAAGAGGCATCTAAGGCGCAAGATAATCGTCGTAAAAAGGCCCATTCGGATAAATCACGTGATTTTAAACATGAAAATGAAGATGGTCCTAAACAAACAAAAAATAAGAAAAATTGGAATAGTCAAAACCAAGTGAGAAATCAAAAGAATAGTAACTGGAATAACAGCAAGAAAAATAAAAAAGGTAAAAATAATCGCCAAGATAGTGCCAAACCCGTCACAGAACGTAAGTTCCATGAATTACCAAAAGAATTTGAATATACTGAAGGTATGACGGTGGCTGAAATCGCAAAACGTATCAAACGCGAACCAGCTGAAATTGTAAAAAAACTCTTCATGATGGGTGTTATGGCAACACAAAACCAATCGCTTGACGGAGATACCATTGAACTACTTATGGTGGACTATGGTATTGAAGCCAAGAAAAAAGTTGAAGTTGATAATGCTGATATTGAACGTTTCTTCGTTGATGAAGACTACCTCAATCCTGAAAATATGGTTGAGCGTGCGCCGGTTGTAACAATCATGGGACACGTTGACCACGGGAAAACAACCCTTTTGGATACTTTGCGCAATTCGCGTGTAGCAACAGGTGAAGCTGGTGGAATCACTCAGCACATTGGAGCTTATCAAATCATTGAAAATGGTAAGAAGATTACTTTCCTTGACACACCAGGTCACGCGGCCTTTACCTCAATGCGTGCACGTGGTGCTTCAATCACCGATATTACTATCTTGATTGTTGCTGCTGATGACGGTGTCATGCCACAAACGATTGAAGCCATCAATCACTCAAAAGCGGCTGGAGTACCAATCATCGTTGCTATCAACAAGATTGATAAACCAGGTGCTAACCCAGAACGTGTTATCGGTGAATTAGCGGAGCACGGTATCATTTCAACTGCTTGGGGCGGTGACTGTGAGTTTGTTGAAATCTCAGCAAAATTCGGTCAAAACATTGAAGAATTACTTGAAACAGTTCTTTTAGTAGCTGAGATGGAAGAACTTAAAGCTGATCCAACTGTCCGTGCCATTGGTACTGTTATTGAAGCTCGCCTTGATAAAGGTAAAGGTGCAGTGGCAACCCTCCTTGTTCAACAAGGTACCCTTCATGTGCAAGATCCAATTGTTGTCGGAAATACTTTTGGACGTGTTCGTGCTATGGCTAATGACCTCGGTCGTCGCGTGAAATTTGCAGAGCCTTCAACGCCAGTATCTATCACAGGACTGAACGAAGCGCCTATGGCAGGAGATCATTTCGCTGTTTATGAAGACGAAAAAGCTGCTCGTGCGGCTGGTGAAGAACGTGCGAAACGTGCACTCATGAAACAACGTCAAGCTACTCAACGTGTTTCTCTTGAAAATCTTTTTGATACCCTCAAAGCAGGTGAAGTTAAATCTGTTAACGTCATCATCAAAGCCGATGTTCAAGGTTCTGTTGAAGCACTTGCTGCATCACTTCTCAAAATTGATGTTGAAGGTGTAAAAGTTACCGTTGTCCATTCAGCAGTTGGTGCTATCAATGAATCGGACATCACACTTGCGGAAGCTTCGAATGCCGTTGTTATTGGTTTTAACGTCCGTCCTACACCACAGGCACGGACACAAGCAGAAACTGATGGCGTGGAAATTCGTCTCCACTCAATTATCTACAAAGTCATTGAAGAAGTTGAAGATGCCATGAAAGGAATGCTTGATCCAGAATTCGAAGAAAAAATCATTGGTGAAGCTATCATCCGTGAAACTTTCAAGGTATCCAAGGTCGGAACTATTGGTGGATTTATGGTTATCAATGGTAAAATTACGCGGGATTCAAACGCTCGAGTTATCCGTGATGGTGTGGTTATCTTTGATGGTAAACTTGCAAGTTTGAAACACTATAAAGATGATGTTAAGGAAGTCGGAAACGCTCAAGAAGGTGGTCTCATGATTGAAAACTTCAATGATCTTAAAGTTGACGATACTATTGAAGCTTACATCATGGAGGAAATCAAGAGATGATAAAGAAAGGTTCTTAACTCTATTCTTTGTTAATTTTGCTTTGTGTAACACAAGTTATGCTTGCGGATTATTTTCTCGATTAGAGTTACTTACTTCCTTTATTGAAAAGCAATAAAAGCTAGGTCATCTGGCCTAGCTTTTGTTAAAAAGGTAGAAAATGGTTGCAGATTACTGATAGTGTCCGTTTTACAAAGCGTTAGGTAATAACATTCTGTGAGATGTTGGTTGTGTCAAAAGAATATAGTCTTTGAAAATCATATTCAACTTTATTGGCTTAACCTGAAACTTCAGTAGAGATTTACAGCCTGCTACGCACAAATAAAAAGTAACAGCGCTTCTAGCTGGATATTGATGATATGAACGTTACTCGCTTCATTTCCGACTTTTCAAAGTCTCTCTGTAGGCTGTTTAAGCTAATCTGATCTTGGTTTTCACTGAGTGTACTTATCAAAACTAGAAACAAATTAAAGAAAGGAAAAAACTATGGCTAATCATCGTATTGATCGTGTTGGAATGGAAATTAAACGCGAAGTCAATGAGATTTTGCAGAAAAAAGTACGTGATCCGCGTGTGCAAGGTGTAACCATCACTGATGTACAAATGTTGGGAGACCTCTCAATGGCGAAGGTGTATTACACTATTCATTCAGATTTAGCATCAGAGAGTCAAAAAGCTCAGCTTGGTCTGGAAAAGGCAACAGGAACTATCAAACGTGAACTGGGTAAGAATTTGACCATGTATAAGATTCCTGATTTGACTTTTATCAAGGATGAATCGATTGAATATGGAAATAAAATTGACCAGATGCTTCGCGATTTGGAAAATAGAAAATAAAAAAGGGAACGAGAAAGTACTCCAAAGTAAGGGGAGCTTTCTCGTTCCTATTATTTTTATACTCTTCAAAAATCAAGTTTCATACTCAATGAAAATCAAAAGTAGCCTAGGAAACGAAGCCGACGATAGAACTTGAGTTCATCAAGGTAAGTTGACAACGGATAATTTTGATTTTCGAAGAGTATCAGCTATGCTAGATGAAAAAATAGCAGTGTTCAATTGGTATATGGCTGATATGAATCTTGTCCGCCTTATTTCTGATTATTCAATGTTTTTCAGGACTGTTGAGGCTAACCCGATTGTTCATGGAGTATTCGTTAACTAAGGACCCAGTATGCAACAGAACGGTTGTGACAAGGAAGACTTGACGTTCATTAGAATTTTAATGCATAGTTATTTAGAAGTGTTATTGGGTGTGGGCTTTTGGCCTTTTCCTGTTTGAAGGACGTATTGAGCGATATATTGAAGTACTTGAGTGTTGGTTGGTAAATCTGAATGCTCTGAGGTTGATCCTGTCACCGTAAAGAAAGTGTATTGTTTGACTTGATTTTGATAGATGTACTTACCAGCTATAGCGACGAGATAGTCACTATTGTAACTGTTACTTCCTGAGATATTATAGACGGTAAGGTCTTTTGGAATATTGCTCTTGTCATCAATCAAGTCTGTCAACATCTGGGTGTGATTGTCCATGTCGGTTACTGTTAGGTTATAGGGAGAACCAATGGTCATCAAGGTATTGATTTGGAAGTTGGTATCTGGCCAATAATCTTCTAAAAAGAAGGACCAGACTAAACCACCATTGGAGTGACCAACAGCATTAAATCGGCAAAATCGGTATTTCGTTTGAATCTCAGAGAGTGCTGTATTGAGCCATCCAGCCTGACGTTTAATATTAGCATAGGAATCTGAATTGTCTTCAAAGGCAATAACGATGTAAGGATTATGCTCTCTTGATGAAATCGCTCCTGAGTAGGATAATGTGCCCTTTTTAGATACGGTAATTTTCAAAACTGAATGAGAGTAGCCCATAGAAGCTAATTTTTGAAAAGTGCCATTAAAACGTTCTTGTGTCGCACTAGAACCTGGGACAAATATAGTGGGTTCCGTTTGCGAGGTGTAGAGGCGAGTGTTGGTTTTGTAGAAATTATTCACATAGCGCTGCCCTAAGAGTAACATGATGAGCAAGATAAATCCCGTAAGAAGGTAGGGCCATTTGTTGAACAGAGCCTTTAAATCAAGCTTTTTCACTGATGACGTCCTCCTTGTATAATTTTTTGACAAATGGGTAATAGATGGTCGTTGATACAGCAATGACTAGTGGTATTAAAATGAGATATCCTAAGCACGCATTGGAAGCGAGGTAAGCAAAAAGGATATGAGGTGTTCCAGTCGGTACTGTGTACAGGGACGGAAAGACAACTTTGCTATAAATGGCCAAAACCCCGATAGCAATACTAACCAGTGTCGAAAGTAGCATGGGAGTAAGCAAGATAGGATTCAGGAGAATTGGATAAGCCATGAGAAAAGGCAGAGGCTGATTAAAGAGCATGGCAATAACTGACAATGTGTATCGAGCACCTAGTCTTTTACCCTGCTTTTTATGGAAGATATAAATAGAGAGTGCCAAGCCAAAGAGGAAACCCACTCCGCCAATAATGGCAAAACTATTTTGTAATGTGTAAAGGGTAAAAGGATAAGGGACTTTTTGCTGACTAAGGACAGCAGTCATGTTGGTTGTTGCGCTGTCTAAATCAGCTGTCGGATTAGACAAGAACTCTGGAACGGGGATTCCTAAAAAGACGCAGACAGGTCCGACCAATGACCAAGCAGCAACGCTGTAATAATGAACAGGTTCCCATGAGACAGCCAAACTCCAAAGTCCTTGCAGATTTGTCAAAATATCACGGAAAGTGAATTTATTAGCCAGAAGCTGTGTCCCATAAATCCCGCCAATAAAAGTAATCCAGTCCATATAAGGTATCTTACTAAAGAAGCGCCGTCCAAGCTTCACAAGAGCTACAATCAAAACACTCGTCCCAATCAATAACATCCAAGCGGGATATGTATATTCTTTTTGTCCCATACCCAGATGTATCGTGCTGTACATGAGCCATGTAAAAAGAAAGGAAAAAATGGTAGGTAAGGGTCGGCTCTTACTGTTTCCGAGGTAGTCGCATACGATGAGAGTGACAAATAAAGAGTACAAGAGACAGAGTATGACGGACGACAAGTCAGATATCAGATGATCTAGCCACCACATCTTTTCGAACCAATCAATTCCCAAGGTCACGGGGAAAAAACTATTAGGTTTTAAGAATAAAGCCACGATGATTTGTAAGAAGGCATAGGCCACCGCGATTGGAAATAAGTCTGAGAGATGTTTATAGATGTGAACACGTAAGGAAATCAAGCGTGGTTTAAAGTTTCTAATCATAAAATTTCCTTTTTCTTTTCATTATATCATAACCGTAAGCTGCATTGAAGGGGAAGCTAACCACCGAATAAATGGGGTATGCCATTTTATAAATTGACTAATCAGGCCTGTAACTGTCGGTCATGTGGCACTGTTTTTATGCTATAATGAAACATGAAGGCTTGAAGCCACTGAGCGCTTTATTGTCACTTACTTTGGGAAGTACTGGTGGATTTACAAAAATTTTGAGGAGAATACTTGATGGAAATACGTAAACTTTTTGAGAGCGATCCAGAACTCATGCTTCTATTCAGAATCATAGCAGAGCTGAATTTGCAAGATTGTTGGCTGGCAGCAGGCACCTTGCGTAACTATGTCTGGAATATCCTGACGAACCGTTCGGGATTGGAGGAAGCCAGTGATTTAGATGTGGTTTTCTATGATCCTCGCATTTCCTATGACGAAACACTGGCGTTACAAGCTGACCTCAACCGCCGCTATCCCGCCTACCAGTGGGAAGTGAAAAATCAAGTCTACATGCACAGCCATAATCCTAATACTCAACCCTATCAGTCAGCCACAGACGCTATTGCTAAGTATCCCGAGCGCTGTACAGCCATTGCTGCGCGCTTGAATGAACAAGGACACTTGGACCTTTTTCTTCCTTATGGTACAGCTGACATTGAGCAATTCATCGTGCAACCCACTCCGCATTTTGCAGCTGACCCAGCCCGCATGAAGGTTTATCGTGACCGCATGGCTAAAAAAGACTGGACCAGTAAGTGGCCGCAATTGAGAGTGGAGGGTATAGCATGAGGAAGTATCTGATAAATGTTCCAGGAACGGGTTATACAACAAAGGAAACTTTATTTCAAAAATTGATAGCCATGTTTGTCAAACACGGTTATCAGTCGCTAGAGATTGATTTTTCAATGATCGATTTTAAGGTCCTTGCATCGGTTGAAGAAAGTATCAGTACAGCCCAAGCAGAACTGACCAGGCAATTATTGGACTTGCAATTGGCACAGGACGACGATATTGTTTTTTTATCGAAAAGTTTGGGAACGGCCTGTTCAGTAAATTGGTGTCTGGAAAACCATTTTAAGGCTAACCATATTTTTTTAACACCTATTAGACCAACTTTGGAAAAGATACCCAACCTACAATCAGTCCTTGCAATGGTTGTAGGTAGTAAAGACCAGACTATACCTTTTGAAGAGGTTTTAAGCGTAGGCAAGGCTTACGATATTCCCACTTTATTGATTGAAGGTGTTCCTCATCATTTAAAATCAGAACATCTAACTGAGACAGAAAAAATCAATCACCAGATTGAAGCATTTGTCAGAGAGGTTGTGGGATTTAACCACAAAGATAGTTAGAGCTTGCATTTACCTTGCCGTACTCCAGTACTGCCTGCAGCTCGTTGCCTAGTACTAAAAGACTATATAATAGGATACAAAAAGACTGATAACTTTAAAGTTTCATCAGTCTTTTTGATGCCGTGATTAGTTTTCTTTACGTTTCCAGAATAATAGTTCTGAGCCGATGAGGGCGAGTCCTGAAAAGACATAAGGTATAGCTGCTTTTTTTCTCCTGTAGTTGATAGCTATGGTGTGTCGTTTCTTTTTACCGGAGTAATTCTTATCTTGTTTCTTAGGATATTAAATCGTTTTTTCTGTGATATCAATAGCAACAGAGGCACTTGGAGCTTTCAAATAACCTAAACTCAAAGAGTTCAGAAACACGAAGAGCATCTTCTACCCATGTTGTGGCATTAACAGTAGCTACGCTGACATCAAAATCAAAAGCCAAGGGATAATAGCGTAAATAGAGCAAGGTCATCGTGAGCTGGTTTTCATACTCAGTCGGCGAGAAAATCTGCCTTTTTGGTGTTGTGATTGATAAGCTAAGTTGAGCTGGACTAGCATAGGATGACTTATTTATAATGAGCGTTTTCATAAATCAAGAATTAATGATTTAAGGATGTAGACAAACAAGTAAAAGAATCAGCAAAGCAACCAAGGGACTCAGCCGAGAGGGTAGAAAGTCTTTGCCATAGTGATAAAATTGAAAAAGACACAGTAATAGCATGCCGATTGCGAACAGATGACAGATGAATAAACCAAGACCGATTTGCTGAAAGGCCAACAAAAGAGAACCAATCAATGCTATAATGCCAAGAAAAAATGAGCTTAATATTTTAAATTTCCAAACAGATTTACTGGCAATTTTGGGCAAATCTCCATGGAATTTTTGGGCTATCCTTAAGTCATCATATTTCAAAAGGCGAAATATAAAAAATCCATTTGCTGTAATTTCAATAAGACCAAGAACACATATTAAGATTATCGTTAATAACATCTGGCTTCTCCTATGATTGTTCAAGATTTTTAATAATGCTATGTAAGAAAGCGACTAATTGTTTTTGCTCATTTGCTGAAAATCCTCGCAAAGCTTGTTGATTGGTTTGCTCTGCTAGGTGTGAGATATGATTTACTAAATCATTTGTCTCTGCTGAAATACTGACAATATAACTTCTACGATCAGTTGGTGATAATGACTTATTAATTAGTTGTTTTGCAATTAATTTATCAATAATAGCTCCGCAGGTGGCACGGTTAATGTTGGTTTTTTCCGCAATTTCTGCTTGTGATAAGTTGTTCTCAAGACTTAATGCTTTGAGAACAGCCCATTGAGATGAGGTGATATTGTAGTCTATAAGCAGTAAATCAAGATTTCTTTTGATTAGCTTGGCGCTGATGTTTAAAAGAAAGCCTAAGGATTCGTTTAGTTCCATTTAACGTCGTCCTTTAATAATATGTTTACAAATAGTTTGTGTACGTATTATATAATTTTTGGATTTAATTTTCAAATACAAAGTGGAATATAACTGAAACCTCTTTCTATTATTTAACCTAGTAACTAACGATATGTTATTTAGCCTATGTTATAAACATGATACCTATACCCGTTTGAACTCAGGACAAAGGAAGTCAGAGCTGTTTAAGGCAAAATAAATTAGGGAGGCTGTTGCTTTTGTTTCAGTCCTTTTTTGTTTTTTGTTTGAAAATTAAGACGAAATAAGTTATAGTCAAGGTAAGAAAAAGGAGGTTTTTACAATGAAACAGAAAAAATTTTTAGCTGCTTTATTGACAATCGTGGCTACTATCTTCTTGGTGGCCTGTGGCGCGGGTAAGACTGCTACAAAAACAGCAGACTTTCAGTCGATTACACAAAATCAAAGAGACTTTAGAAATCACTTTGAGTATCAAGGTGATAAGGTTATTAAGATGAAAACAACGGCAACCATACTTTATTCTGCATATGGTATCGACTCTAAGGAAGCAGCTCAATCACTCATGAAATCCCAAGGAGCTGAAGAGTGGGATAATTTGAAGGGAGTTGATCACAAGGTTGATTACAAGTCAGACCGCCTTGTTGAAACCACTTCTATTGATTTAGAAAAAGTTGACTTTAAAAAATTAGGAGAATTGATGCCGATTGAAACTGCCGATGGCAAACAAGCTCAGTACATCAGCTACAAGCTCACCAAGGAACAACAGAAAGAACTTGGTATGAAAGAAGTAAAAGATGGTAAGTTTGAAGAATTGAAATAAAAAGTAACCCCAAATTAAGGCACCTCAAACGTTAGATGAAAAATCTAGTGAGTGGGGTGCTTTTCTGATGATAAGAGTCACTTTAAATACGGTATAAAATAAGAAATTGAGAAAGACACAGAAACGATGCTATAAATTTTTGACACACATACATTTGTATGAAATAGTTGTTTTTAGTGGCTTTTGAGAGCTATAAGTTAGAGTTAACCATACAAAGTAACCAAAGAAATTCGTAGTATAGAATAAAGTGCATTAGTTTTTAACTAGTGCATTTTATTGTGTATTGAAATGAAGTTGTTAATTTTTTTACTTTGTATTTTATGGTAAAATAAATGTAATTTTAGACGGAGCAAAAGGGAGTATAGGAGTTATGACAACAATTAGGAGCGATAGGGAAGTTGCTCAAACGTATGCCAGTCAATTGGCAAATGCTTGTCAGAAGCTCACTGCTGTTAGTGAGGTGATAAAGGATACCGCAACGGAATTAGAGGGAAATACACGTCATCATGCGGTGATTGACCAAGCCAAGTCCTTTTTGGCACAAATTACTGCTGCTGTTGAAACGTCCTCTGACCATCTGCATTCGGTGGCTAGTGATTTTGAAGCGGTTGACCAAGCAGGTGCAGAAAGTTTTGAGGGTAAGCATGACTGAAAAATGGGAAGCATTGAATCGTAAAGAACGCCAATTGTCTTACCAATTAGAAGATATTGAAAATACCCGCTTTCGAGCCGAACAAGTGTTGGGAGACTTTGAAAATTATGACTACGGCGGGCGAACAATCTCATTAAATAATGCGTGGGATGCTGCTTATGGGAGTAAGTATGCGACCCAATTGGGAGAACAAGGCGAACAGTTACATAACTTGAGAAATCAAGTCTTTGAGACGTTTATTGACGGTGTTGATGAACTCAAACATCAAGCTCGTCAAATTGAAGATGAGATGGAAGCCATTTACGTTGCTAAGCGCAAAGAAAGTTTAAAGTAATTTAGGGGAAGGTTGAAATGGGACTTAACATGACCTTAGAGCAGTCACAAGCACAAGCTGAGAGTGTCGCTAGTGTCAGTCAGGCTCAAATCGAAGGCTATCAAGCCTTGCAACAAGCTATTCAGCAATTTGCGGATGACACAGAGAGTTTAACAGGGAAGGCCTATGAGGCAGCCAAGGCTTATTATCGTGCAGTTCTTTTGCCATTAGCACAAGGTGGTGAACTATATGCGGAAATGTTAGCCAAGGCGAGTGCGAAACTGCCTGAAAATTATCAAGAGAGTGTGGATACTAAGAGTTGGAGTGAAGAACAACTCTTAGACTACATTCGTCAGGAAGAAGATTTGATTAATCAACTAGATGAGATTAACCAATCATTAAGTCGTTTAGAACTGCCAACGACGCAAAAACGCCAAATGCAACAAGGCACAGTTGACTTGATTCGTGGTCACCATGCTAATAAACGTGTCTATGAAACGATTTTAGAGGATTTACGAGCTTATAGTACGGATTCGGTTCGTTTATTTGATGAATTAGATGATATTGCCTTGCAACTCTCAATAGGTTTATCACAAGCGCAGACTAGTTGGAACGCTACGGACAAGTCGTTTACGATTCCAAGTAATTTAAGCTGGGCGACTTATTTATCAGCTTATTCTGCGACAAAAGATTTAGACCTTAGCCGAGAGGAACGGGCGTTTGTCAATACCATGATGGCAGAGTATGGCTTTGATGTGGAGACCGCTAAGCAACTGCTGACCATTAAGCAAGGTATTGATAGTCAATTTTCTTATTTTGCAGGCTACACGTCACAGGAGTGTGATTACCTCTTTTTACGCTTGATTGGCGCTGTTAGCTATGATGGTGTCAAATGGGATGAGACGGCTGGTTATCTGACACCTTATTTTTCGGAAGACCTTGTCAGCAATCCCACAACGGGTGAAACGCAGAAGAAGGTCAAGCCACTTTTAACAATCTTCCAAATGTTAGGGCTTAGTGAACAAGAAGCCAAACAGTTGACCTATAATCTGAGATTGCAGCATGTGATGGCTTCTGGTACAAGGACTATAAGTGAATTGAAAGAGTATGATCGTAAATCTGGAAAAACGTCTTATGAAGATGCAAAGGCTAATTATAAGAATGCTTACGGAACAACAAAAGGTTTTGATAAGTTTTGGGACGAGCGCTTAAAGGCATACTCCAATAATGGGGCAGGAAATGCGGACTTTACGCACCAATCAATTACAATGGCCACGCATTTGAACCCATCAACTCTGCAATTGTCGGATTTTTATGGCGGTCGAGAACATGTGAAAGCTTTAGCGGGCTGGGAAGGGGATACCACCTATAACGCTAATGATATGAAGCCAAGTATTGGCGAGGATGACTATAAGGCTGACTTAGATGCGGTGAATATCATTGGTCGAATGGATAAGGGAGTTTCTTACAGCCAAGCCATGGCTTCTTACTATAATGATGTTACCCAAGGGTCGTCCATCCGAGAGAAAGAATTTCTCAAGAATGAGGATTGGACTGAGGTCAAGGGCACCATTTATGCTAGCCTCGTTCCGGATGATATTCGCAGAAAAGGGGAAGAAGCTACGAGAGGCTATATCTCTGAACATTATGAGGGTGTCCCAGAATTCTTAGATCGTTTGGAAGCAGTAGCAGGGGAATAGGAGAATTATCTTATGCGAAAGAAAATCATTAGCTTAGTTATCTTATGTGTGCTTGTTTTGTTAGCTGGAGTTTATTACTATATTCATCAACCCAAAAATATCTTTGATGAAATCTATCAGGAGACGACGAAAAGTGGCTATGTATTTCGTCAATTAAGTGATATAGAGGTGAAAAGTCATGAAATTTATGATAACAATATGAATGGAACAGGAAAACATACTCTAGTGATAAACTATACTGATGAAGCTACTCCTAAAGATTATGATAATATTGTGCTTGATTTTTATCCTGAATTAGGGAAAAACATGAGTATTCGCTTTGAGTGGCAACCAAATTCTGATATTACTATTTGGTATTTATGTTATTATAAGCAAAATAGTAAGACACTCACAAAAGAAATTGCTATTTTTGATGAACCAAGAAAAGCTGGAGAATACGTTGATGATGAAATTAAAGTAAAGAAATACTTGAGTCAGTACAATATTTCAAGTAATGATTTAAGTAAACACTATGACAAAATCGTCAATCAAAAAGTTCTGAAAGACTGGTGTTCGATTTACGACAGCAAGTTTTCACCGGCTGATTATGGTGATATAACCGTTAAAACTCAGTGGGAAAATTGGTGATACCATTGCATTGGTCGTATGAAGAAAGATGGCATCAGCTATATGGAAGCATCCAATCAATATTATGCCGATGTTGCAAATGAAAAGGTAACGAGGGCAGAAGAGTTTAAAACCAATCAAAATTATCAAAAAATGAGGTTTGATATTATTGCCGGTAACACAGGAGATGTTACTATGAACTATTATAGTATTGATGAAAATGATGTAGAACGCTTTTTAAAAGAGAAGTCCCCACAAAGTTATAATTTTATTAAGAGTGTCAAAAACGGGGATAATAATATAACAGATTACACCCAGCCTAAAGAGTAAGATAAGGGGTTTCAAAATATATGTTCAAAAAAATACTTCTCATAATGATATCCTTTATTGTTTTGATATGGATGTTTTATCTTGCTCTTCTATTTGGATTTGGAAATCTAACAAAACGAGGTTTTCCACAAACATTCAGTACGACCAATATATTCGATGAAATGTATGCTAATTTGGATAAGGTGAATGAAATTCCTAATACCAATAAAAGGACTTTTTCTACTTTTAATAAACATCTTGAAGAATTTAAATCAACATCATTTGACTATAATGATGCCGGTAACATTTCATCTGATTACAAAAATATTTTTGTACAACAGGATTATGCCTATAATAAAATATATATATCTTACGAAAAAGAACTGGAGGCAAATCTTACTTTAAAATTATGGTTTACTTATAATCCCAAAACGAAAATTGCCGTGGAGTACTTAGTTATCATTGATAATCGAAACAGTGAGAGTACTGATATAGAGAAGCCTTCTGAGATTAAATCTTATCTCAAACAATATCATGTGACAATAAGTAATGTAGAAAAGTCTTATGATTTGGTGGTAAAACAGCTTATCCTTAAAGACTGGACCGATGTTTACGACAGCAAATTTTCTACAAGTGACTATGACAAAATCAAAGTCAAAACCCAGTGGGAAAATTGGTGAAAAGGATATTAAATTGATTATTCGAATCATGAGCTAGAAGTTATGAAGAGTTTTTGTGAACAAAACTAATAATTTTATTAAGAGTATCAGAAATAGGGATAATAATTTAAAGGATTACGTCAATGAAAAATAGTAGTTTAAATAAAAAAATTTCTATATTTGCTGTTTTTATAGTATTAATTATTAGCATAATAGCATTTTTTGATTACAGGAAACGCTTAGTGATGACTGTGGATAATATCTTTTCGGAAATGTACGACAAGCAAAAAAATGGTATTATCTTATCGGCTTATGAATATGGAATTCATATAAATTCAGAACGAGATGGTGATGGATTTCGTCACTCTTATTACTATAAGTACGTTGATAGTGAAAATTCAACAATATCTGTTACTATTACTAAAAAATCAAAATTTTTAGAAAAAAACTCCAATCCTAATGTCTACATACTTATTGGTCAACCGCTCGCTAGCGGTATCCTATATGCAAAATTTGATTATAATCCTGAGACTAAGATATTGAAAAGGTCGCTTGATTATAGTGACAGTAATCCTGAGAATAATCTCACAACGAAGGAAGTACTAGAAAAATCTACTTCCTCTCCAAACCACTATACTGACATTGCGACGACTATACTCAAAAAAAAAGTTCTTAACGATTGGTGTGCAGCTTATGATAGTGCATATTCACCAGACAATTGGGGAAAACTTAAAGTGGAAAAATGGAAAGTGGAATAGCTATTCTATGAAAGTCTTTGATATTACGTCAGTAGTTAAAATTTAATTAGATAACTGAGTTTCTAAAGGTTATCACTATATTTCTTTGACTTCAGCATATGGTAGAAAGCAAGTCAAAGATTTATCAGGC
Source organism: Streptococcus orisratti DSM 15617 (assembly GCF_000380105.1). Taxonomy (GTDB): domain Bacteria; phylum Bacillota; class Bacilli; order Lactobacillales; family Streptococcaceae; genus Streptococcus; species Streptococcus orisratti. Next base: position 779 of record NZ_KB904537.1, on the reverse strand, counting down.
TGGGAAGGGGATGCCACCTATAATGCCAGTGATATGAAGCCAAGTATTGGCGAGGGTGACTATAAGGCTGATTTAGACGCCGTTAATATCATTGGTCGAATGGGTAAGGGAGCTTCTTACAGCCAAGCCATGGCTTCTTACTACAATGACGTTACCCAAGGAGCGTCCGTCCGAGAGAAAGAATTTCTCAAGAATGAGGATTGGACTGAGGTCAAGGGCACCATTTATGCCAGCCTTGTTCCGGATGAGGTTCTTACCCAAGGGGATAAGGCTTCGAAAGCTTATGTTTCTGAGAATTATAAAGGTGTTTCACAATTTTTAGAACGTTTAGAAAGGGTAGCGGGAGAGTAGGAAGAGCTATGAAACGGAAAATAATTGGCATTTTAGCATTAGCGGTACTTGCTTTATCGGTGGGCATTTACTATCATTACGCTAGTCAGCCTAAGAATATCTTTGATGAAATCTATCAGGAAACGCAAAAAACTTATCGGAGTAATAATATTTTAGGCAATATTAAGGGATTTGATATAGACAATATTTGGCCAACTGATGATCCTAATATTGCAAAAACGCCTTTTGGAACCTACAATAAAAACATACTAAGATTAGTAGTGAGGAAATCTCCGACGGGAGAAAGTACTCACTACTTTTTCTTTATGATAAAGTAGAGGTGTCTTGTTAAGTCGAGAACTCTTTTGACGCTAGACGTCGCAATAAAAACTGGCAAGACACCTGTTTTAGAAAGAATGTTATCAAAGTATGTGGGACGCCAGACGTCG
>NZ_KB904536.1 GCF_000380105.1 Streptococcus orisratti DSM 15617 | reverse complement strand
AGTCTGAGACTAAATTCTGTTGGTTTTATGCAGTTTTCTCAGAGTAACTTCTGGAAGGACGGGAACTAGAACTTACTTTGAGAATTTACCTTTTTAAGTGGAAAGAGTAGGAACTGATAACAATATCCTCATGCCAGCGTAAACGTGCTTTAAGACGCAAACTCATTTGGTTGTGGAGCATATTTTGCCAACCGTGTTTAGGGACAAACCTTGGAATAACAACCGTCATTGTTTGCCCTTCCTTATTGGCTTCGCGACTGATCTTTTCAACAAAACGCACTGTCGGACCAATGATATCACGGTAAGTAGATTCAATATTGATAAAGGTAACATCAGGAAAATAGTCATGAAACTCAGCATCAATTTCTTCGTCTTTTTCTTTTGTTTCCAAAGTTGAAACATGCATAGCAATGACGGTATCGCCAATACTTTTAGCATAATTGACCGCTCTGATACTTGCTTGTGTCATATTACCAACAAGTACTAGGACTGTATTCCCTGAGTATTGAATATTCTTAACTTCATCCGTCAAACGTAGTTGGAGAGCAACATTGGTATAGTGATGCTTAATGGAAATGAAAAGAAACATCAGAGCACCGATGAGTGGGAAAAACGGCCAAATATCTGATAAACGGAAAAGTAATAAAACAATAATAATGAGGTAACAGATTGCAGCACCAATAATATTAGCCAAAGAATGTCTAATAAAACCCTTACCATATTGTCGTTTCCAGTGAATAACCATCCCTGTTTGCGACAAAGCAAAAGGAACAAAAACCCCAATTGTGTATAAAGGAATCAAACGTTCAGTTGATCCTTCTGACAAAAGCAAAAGTAAAATCGCTCCCAAGGCCAAAGTAATAATGCCGTTAGAATATCCCAAACGCGCCCCTTTCTCCATAAACATGTGAGGCATGTATTTATTTTTTGCCATACTAAAAGATAACATTGGAAAAGCTGAAAAGCCAGTATTAGCTGCTACAGCCAAGATAAGAGCCGTTGACAATTGAAATATAGTTAATTGAAATAGGGATAGGACAAAAGAGCCTCAAGAAAAGTATCGCAATTTGGCAATGCTTTTCTGAGGTGTTTTTTGATATGAGC
>NZ_KB904535.1 GCF_000380105.1 Streptococcus orisratti DSM 15617 | reverse complement strand
ACCGCAAATATTTTGTTTGGGCTAGCCCAAACAGCTTAACCTCTGGAACTCTAGTTATCAATGAACTTGTTGCACTTGACTTGACAAGTGGGGATTAATATTTAATTTTTAATTTAATTTTTAAAAAAGCTTTTCACACTCACAAAAACATCTTATTCCATTTTATGGTAAAATAGATAGGAAAATCATTTAAGGAGTTACCATGAAAAAATACATTTACCTTAGTTTGGCTGCACTAAGTCTCTTATCTCTAGCTGGCTGTGAAAGTCTTGACCGTGCCATTAAAGGTGACGATTATATTGCTTCAAGTCAGTCTGCAAGTAAAAGCGCTGCATCATCTGAAGCTTACCAGAAAGAAGTTACCGCTGCTCTCAAAGCGGATGCTAGCAGTTTTCCACAGTTACGTACAGAAGTAGGAAAGAATGAGGCACAGGTTATTTTACACACATCAATGGGTGACATTACAATCAACTTATTTCCAAAGTATGCCCCACTAGCTGTAGAAAATTTCCTAACACACGCTAAAGAGGGCTATTACGATGGATTACTTTTTCACCGTGTTATCTCAGAATTCATGATTCAGTCTGGTGACCCCAATGGGGATGGCACTGGCGGTCAATCTATCTGGTATGATAAAGACAAGAGCATTGATTCAGGAAATGGTTTTGCCAACGAAATTTCCCCTTATCTCTACAACATCCGCGGTGCTTTAGCAATGGCAAATGCTGGAGCTGATACTAACGGCAGCCAGTTCTACATTAATCAAAATTCCAGCGATCAATCTTCTAGTCTATCTAGTCAAACCACTCCAAAACCAATTATTGATGCCTACGCTAAAGGTGGAAACCCTAGCTTAGACGGTTCTTATACAGTCTTCGGTCAAGTAGTCAAAGGTATGGATGTTGTGGATAAAATAGCTGCAGTCAGTGTTGATAGCAACAATAAACCAACACAAGATGTTACCATCAAATCCATTGAGATTGTTCAAGACTATACCTTCAAAAAGTAAAGTCATAATCCTATATTTTTCAATTAATAGTCTCCGACAATCAAGCTCAGACCTTGGTGTCTTGATTTAATACACTTCAGTTTTGTCTATATTATGTTGTACAACCCACGTTCGTATCATTTCCTATCTTCAATTATCTCCCAGATATAGTCTTTTTCTACCGTTTGTCAAGCCTATCAAGGTTTTAGAGAAAAAATAATTTTCATACAGTCATCAAAATAGGGAAGTGACCTTGCTTTACACTAAA
>NZ_KB904534.1 GCF_000380105.1 Streptococcus orisratti DSM 15617 | reverse complement strand
ACTTAGTCTGAGACTAAATTCTGTTGGTTTTATGCAGTTTTCTCAGAGTAACTTCTGGAAGGACGGGAACTAGAACTTACTTTGAGAATTTACCACCTTTTCATGTACCACCTTTTCATGTAACTCTTACCACTCTTACAAAAAATCTTGAAATTTTTGAAAATCCTTGTCTTTTCAAAACATGGACCACTTATCCCTCCAAAATAACCACTTATTCCAAATTTATGGTTTTAGATGAGGATTTAGGTTATACTACAATCAGAAAGGGGGAGGTTCTTATGAAGCTCGAAATCTTCAAAAACCTGATCATTCCTGAAACGCTGATTAAAATTTACACAGCGCAGCCTATTGACCACAAAACTCAGCAAGTGATTGACCTTGTCAAAGGCACAACTACTACGAATTATGTGCGTGCCTTTTGGATGGAAAAAGTGTACTTTCTCCCTCCTAAGGATATTAGCCGCATTTATACAGACGGTAAAAAAGTCTGTCTAGAAACTACCGATAAAGTTTATACTAGCAAACTTCGCCTCTACCAACTAGAGCAAGAACTCCCTGAGAATTTCGTCAGAATTTCACATAGCGAGATAGTGAATATAGACTACATTAAACGACTTAATCTCAATTTAAAAGGGACTATTGAAATTACTTTAACAACTGGACAAACCAGTTTTGTCTCTCGGCGTTCCTTGAAAAATGTTAAGAAAGCGCTGGGGGTTTAAAAGAAAGGAGGATCATCATGAAAACACTTAAAAAATTGATTGCCTACACCTTCATTGGCATGGGAATAGGTACACTGGCTACCTACTTGGCTAGTCTTATCATCGGAAAAGGATTTTCTCCTGCTATCCCAGCTTTTCTAGAACAATTTCCAGATAAAACGACAGCTATTGGCGTTCAGCTGATGATTTTTGCAGGATTAGGCATTCTGCAAGGAATGGCTGGCTCTATTTTTAGCAAAGTTGATGCTAAGCGTAGCCTGCTAGCCTTAACAGGCATCCACTATGGACTAATTGTCTTGCCTCTACTGCTGGCTGGTTGGTACCTCAAGTGGTTCTCACTTAATCTTCCTGCTTTCATAGGTTTCCTCCTTCTTATCAGCGGCATTTATGGGGTTGTTTATCTCTTTAACTACCTAGCTATCAAAAAAGATATTCGAGAAATCAATACTAAGCTCGGTTAAGTTTTACAATCAATTCTACAAAAAACCATGTGAAATAATTGTGATATACTCCCCTTATGGTGGACAGTGAAAAAACAAAAATTTTCACTAGAAACTATAAAGGGAGTTTTATTATGTCCAAAAGAAGTCCAAAGTC
>NZ_KB904533.1 GCF_000380105.1 Streptococcus orisratti DSM 15617 | reverse complement strand
TGGACATGTTCATCTGCTTTCTATACTGAGTTGGGGAATTCTAGTATATCAGACGAGCATGTCTTTTTTGTTGCACTTCATTTTACAACGCGGGATATCAATTTAATACGCCATTTGACTTGACAAGTGGCGGTTGTTTTGAGTTTATGATACGCAAAGTTTTTAAGTTTGGCTAGGTATAATTATCTTAAGTTAAAACTTAACATTAAGTCTTTCAAAGATACTATTAGTGCACATTTAGTCGAAATTATTTCTACCATCTTAGACAGATTATGAAAGGTGATATAGTAAAATGTTATAATGAAAGGTGTCAAAGTATTTTTACACCCAGAAAAATGTGATGTAAAAGAATTTAATCTCGACAAAAAGGAGAAAAGCGATATGATGGTGATGGAAAGAGAAAAAATTGGGGAGCATTTAAAAAGAAGTAGGGAGAAAGCTGGCTATAGTCAGGTTCAATTAGCTAATTTACTTGGTATTTCACGGCAAATCATTTCTAACTGGGAAAATGATAAAACAATTCCAGACGGAGCCAGTCTCATACAATTAGCAGAAATTTACCATATTTCCTTAGATGAATTATGTGGTCGAATCGTTCTACAGAAATCAGTAACGCATTTAGGTAGTGCACTAGAAGTTTTGAAAAAAATGAGTTTAATTATAACTATTTTAAGTTGCTCACTCGTTAGCACAACAAACCTAATTACTTTTAGTTTTCTTTTCTTATGTTTTCTAGCCCTCTTCCTTTATTCTCATTTCCAAAAATATATTCATTAACTTTGGAGGTCAGAGATGACAAAAGAAACAAAAGGCTTAATCTCAATTGTGAGTATTTATTTTCTTGTCTTTGTGATTCCACATTTTATACCTTTTTCAGGTGGAAATCAAACTCTAAAAATACTGATTTCCTTGCTTGTTTATACTTTTCTAGCTTTCTTTGGAATGTATGTTTTGTCTAATCACCTAAAAGGGAGTTTTTCATGAATAAAACGGCATAATTGAAAAGCTTAGGAATTGTGATATTTGTTTTTTTGGCGATGACGCTCTTTGATATTATAGGAAGTCTTTTGACACAATTAGCTTATTCCTTGTTGGATATTCCCCAAGCGACCTTAAGCAACGATACTAACATTAGTCTAACTATAAATGTGATTTCTCTTCCTTTAATCATCTTGGTATTAGGCGTCTTTGGACCATTTGTTGAAGAAATCATCTATCGGTATATTTTATACTCAGTTAAAATCAAAAATAGCGGCTACCCATTCTCGGTGTACAATTGATTTGAGTTGATAAGCAGTTAAGGTTTGAATAACCTCTTCAA
>NZ_KB904532.1 GCF_000380105.1 Streptococcus orisratti DSM 15617 | reverse complement strand
GACTTTGGACTTCTTTTGGACATAATAAAACTCCCTTTATAGTTTCTAGTGAAAATTTTTGTTTTTTCACTGTCCACTATAAGGGGAGTATATCATACATTGCAGAGTTTTTAAGCTTTTTCTTTAACGATATAAACAGGGCGTTTTTTAGTTTCGAGGAAAATTTTTGACAAGTATTTTCCAATAATGCCAAGGCAAAAGAGTTGAATACCCCCAATAAAGAGGATGACAGAAACGGTACTTGCCCAACCAGAAACGGGATCATCAAATAAGAGTTTGCGGACGATGATGAAGAAAATAGCCAGTAGTGAAACAACAAAACTAATAGTTCCCGTCCAAGTGGCGATAGTCAGGGGCATTTCTGAAAAATTGATAAAACCATCCAAGGAATATTTGAGCAGTCCCCAAAAATTCCAACTAGTTTTTCCAGCTACACGTTCATGATTATCAAATGGGAGATAGATAACATCATAGCCCACCCATGAAAAAATTCCTTTAGAAAAACGATTGACTTCGCCAAGCTCTAAAATGCTATCTACAACTTGACGAGTCATCAGACGAAAATCACGGACACCATCCACCATCTCAGTATCAGAAACAAGATTAATCAGTTTATAAAATAATTTGGAAAGTGCTGAACGAACAATGGGTTCCCCTTTACGATCGGCTCGACGGGTACCAACGACATCATAGCCCTCTAAAATTTTAGCATACATGAGTGGTAGCAATTCAGGTGGGTCTTGTAGGTCAACATCCATAACAGTGACCAAATCTCCCTTAGCTTCCTCTAAACCGGCTAAAAGCGCAGCTTCTTTTCCGAAATTTCGTGAGAAAGATAAGTAGTGGACATTTGGATAGATTTGTGAAACATGTCGTAGGATATTAAGAGTCTGATCTTTTGAGCCATCATTGATAAAGAGATAATCGAAAGTGAGTTCCGACATCATATCCGCTTCGATTTTTTTTGTTTCTTGTAAAAATAGTTGAATGGTATCTTCTTCGTTGTAGCAAGGGATGATAATTGAGAGTTGTTGCATATCTTTACTTTCTGCTGAGAATGATTCAGTTAAATGCTGAATTTTTAAAGTTGAGAGATAGGATATTTTTGTAGAGGACTACTATAAGATAGTTTACAAGATTGCTTGGAATTGTTCGAAGATAACGAATGTACTTTATTCGTTAAAATAGTAAAATAAACGGAATAATTCAATCTTGGTATGGTATTGACCTTATCATACCATAAGCAATTGATAATGTAAATTTAGAGCATCAAATAGTGATAGGTAAAAAAATTCGGTTTTTATATTTCAAAACTGATTAGTACTACCGTTGCAAATCTTGTTTGTTCTATCTCAAGTTTTAAATTTCCTTGATGTTAAAACTGAGAGGCAGTGAAGAAAATCTAGTTTGTCAAATTCTTTTTGGGGTAAATTCTTTTTGGCTCCTGTTGAGATAGCAGCCTTTTTTTTATTATGGTATAATAAATGCGATTTTGAATTATATAGTTAATTGAAACAAGAGCAGGACAAAAGTGCCTCAAGAAAAGTATCGCAATTTGGCAATACTTTTCTGAGGTGTTTTTTGATTTGAGCCC
>NZ_KB904531.1 GCF_000380105.1 Streptococcus orisratti DSM 15617 | reverse complement strand
GGGGATGACTTAACCGCAGCCAATCAGCTCAAAACCTTCAACCAAGGCCTTAAGGAATTTAGCCAAGCTGCCAAGGCCAGCCTTTCCAAAGAGGCCCTTGAAGATCTGGGAGAAAACCTTCGCAACCTGACTTTCCAAGTACCAAGTCAAGAGTTGGCTCTAGAGAGTGCAGGAACAACTGGAAAAATCAAGAGCGTGGGTGAGTTTCTTGACAATGCCAAAGTCAATGTCCAGCGGTTCAGCACTAGCACTAGTGATGATGTGGCTAAGGTCAGCGGAAAACTGGATGAGGTTGGGAATGTTGAAAGTAAGGTTGGCAGTGCTGCAGATGAGGGGACGAAGATAATAGAAAAGCTTAAGAGAGAGGTACCAGTTGGACAGCAAATTGAAAAGGGATTGTACGGTAGGAAGCAGTTATTGCCCGAAGTTAAGTTTACAACTGAAAATGGCTATAAGTATGAGACAGATAATCTTAGACGAATTGAGTCAGTCGAAGTAAACGAGTTGAAATTGAAACATGGAACACGTAACCAGTATAGTCAGCGTATGGTGGGTGGACTCGACCGTTTGCCAGATGATGATGGTGGTCATTTGATTGCGACAATGTTCAATGGATCGGGAGATATTGATAATCTTGTTGCTATGAATAAAGATATCAACCGTAATGGAGGAGTTTGGTACGAAATAGAGCAAGAGTGGAAAAATGCTTTGCAAGAGATACCACCTAAAAAAGTTTCTGTAAGTATTGAACCTATTTATAAAGGTGAGTCACTTCGCCCAATACAATTTGAAGTTAACTACTCTATTGAAGGACAAAGATCTGTAGAAATAACTATAAAAAACAAACCTGGAGGATAAAAAATATGTTTAATGAATTAAATGCTCTTTATAAAGAGGTTGCACAACTAGTAAATGATATGATTCCTGATAAATGGGATAAATTCGTTCTTAATGCAGAAATGGATAAAACAGGGAGTGGAACAGTCTATTTTTTCTTTAAACATCAGGATAAGGTTTCTTATTCTTTAGAAATTCCAGCTGAATATAGAATTGATAGGAAAGTTTTTAAAAAACTTAACCGTGAGTTGTATGACCTAGTGTGGAAAATCAAACAGATATTTTTAAAAGAGAATTTTGGTGATTGGTTTAGCATGATATTGCAAGTAGATGAGAATCAAGAAATGAGAATAGATTTTGATTATACAGATTGGTTCAATACAGAATATGGTCCCTCTTCAAGAATAGACTTTGTGGAGTATAAATATTTTGATAAGAAGCCATCGAATGATAAAGAAGCAAAACTACTAGAAGAAATGGAAGCTTTCCAAGCTGCCTCCAAATAATATAAATCTATTTCTTCACACAATCTGACGTATTCAATGCCTTTTCATCATTATTTCACATCAGTTTAACCAGACAACTTTTCCCAGAAGGTGTTCAAAATAGGTCTCAACGGCACAACTCTTTGGCACTGCCCCCCTGCCAAAAGAGTTGTAAATAGTCTGCTACTTTAGTAGACTTGATTACTGTTGCCCCCAACAGTGGTTGCTCTGCTATTTCAAAAATAAGTGATGATATCAGAGCTCATCCCAATCCCTTGAATCGGGCGAGTGCTGGTTTTCTAAAAGGGGCTGTTGAGTTAGTTAGTGGGCTGGCTGAAGGCGGGGTCAATCTGACTCAAGTCGGTCTTGAAGAACTGGAAGTTTTCGGAGACATGCTTCAAGGCAACAAGCCGAGCCA
>NZ_KB904530.1 GCF_000380105.1 Streptococcus orisratti DSM 15617 | reverse complement strand
AACTTGTCCCATAGTAAGTTCTACCTTATTTTTTTTGTCTCAGTCTAATTTCCAGTTTTGGTGTTAGACTAGAATTTACTTTGAGAATTTAGGTAAAATAAAAAACGAACGTTTGTCACATTTTGGGCAAGCGTTTTTTGATATTTTTTGGTACAATAGTGGTGATGTAAAAATTATAAAGGAAGTAAAAACATGGGAAAATTTCAAGTTATCTCACATCCACTTATTCAACACAAATTATCTATTCTTCGTCGTACCACAACTTCAACTAAGGATTTTCGTGAACTTGTCAATGAAATAGCAATGTTGATGGGTTATGAAGTGTCACGTGATTTGCCACTTGAGGATGTTGAAATCGAAACACCAATCACACGAACAGTACAAAAGCAATTAGCTGGTAAAAAATTGGCAATTGTCCCTATTCTTCGTGCTGGTATCGGGATGGTTGATGGTTTGCTTAGTCTTGTACCAGCTGCAAAAGTTGGACACATTGGGATGTATCGTGATGAAGAAACTCTTCAACCTGTCGAGTATCTTGTAAAATTGCCTGAAGATATTGACCAACGTCAAATTTTCCTTGTAGATCCAATGTTAGCAACAGGAGGTTCAGCTATCTTAGCGGTAGATTCTTTGAAGAAACGTGGTGCTGCCAACATCAAATTTGTCTGCCTTGTCTCAGCACCCGAAGGTGTGAAAGCATTGCAAGAAGCTCATCCAGATATTGACATTTACACAGCTGCTCTGGACGAGAAACTTAACGAACACGGCTATATTGTACCAGGTTTGGGAGATGCTGGGGATCGTTTGTTTGGAACCAAATAAGTTTTAATGATTGAGTTCAGTAATTGATAATGGCCAGTTTCTTGTTAGCCAGAGCTTGGTTAGTTCAAACTGGGAATAAAATTTTTGAGGCGATTGTTAAAAAATATATGATTACATGTAGAGAAATTCTAGGTTGGCTAATTAGCTCAACCTAAAATTTTTTCTAACAATTACATCTTGCCATAAAAATAATTAGTATCTAGATATGGTTATCTGAATAGATTCTTTAGCACTCATTTTGAAAGAGTGCTAAAAAGTGAGTTTTTCATTTGACCTTTTCTGACTAAAATCATATAATAACTTCAAGAAACAAAAGAAAGAGGAAAAACTATGATTCCTGTAGTTATTGAACAAACGAGTCGTGGCGAACGCTCATACGATATTTATTCACGCCTTTTAAAAGACCGTATCATTATGTTGACTGGTCCAGTTGAAGATAATATGGCAAACTCTATTATTGCTCAGCTATTATTCTTGGATGCTCAAGATAATACCAAAGACATCTACTTGTATGTCAATACTCCGGGTGGGTCGGTTTCAGCTGGTCTTGCCATCGTTGATACTATGAACTTCATCAAGTCTGATGTACAAACTATTGTTATGGGGATGGCAGCGTCTATGGGGACAATTATCGCCTCATCTGGGACTAAAGGAAAACGTTTTATGTTGCCAAATGCTGAATATATGATTCACCAACCAATGGGTGGAACTGGCGGTGGCACACAACAAACAGATATGGCCATTGCTGCTGAACATCTTTTAAAAACGCGTAAAAACTTAGAACAAATTTTAGCAGATAATTCTGGTAAGACTGTTCGTCAAGTTCATAAAGATGCAGAACGTGATTATTGGATGAGTGCTCAAGAAACACTTGAATATGGTTTTATTGATGAAATCATGGCAAACAATTCACTTAAATAATCTTTGGTAAAGAAGCCTCATGGGGCTTCTTTTTTCCTTGTGTGACTTTCAGTCCGTTTCGCTCCGCAGGTGCGAAACAAATAAACCACCCGCTATGCGGGTGCGCATCGCTGGTTATACCCAAAAAACTC
>NZ_KB904529.1 GCF_000380105.1 Streptococcus orisratti DSM 15617 | reverse complement strand
GGACATGTTCATCTGCTTTCTATACTGAGTTGGGGAATTCTAGTATATCAGACGAGCATGTCTTTTTTGTTGCACTTCATTTTACAACGCGGGTATATTTTTAAAAGTGATTAGCACAGAAATTCTAGCGAAATTGTGCTATGATAGCTTCAGAAAAAACTTTCGAGGAAAAACATGCAAGATTTAAAAAATATTTTAAACCACTATGAACCGCATCCTTTGGGGCAAGAACGTTGTTATGCGGTGTTTTTACCTTTAATATGGAATGGTAAATCAGGTTGGGAGGTTCTCTATCAAGTCCGTAGCGAAGGCATTTCGCAACCAGGAGAAGTTGCATTCCCAGGTGGTGCTGTTGAAAAGGGAGAAACGTTTGAGCAAGCCGCCATTCGTGAAACTATGGAAGAGTTAAAGTTGCCTTCTCAGAAGATTGATCTTTGGGGTGAGATTGACTATTTAGTCAGCAATCAACAAACCATTCACTGCTTTGTTGGTCAACTTTTTGTTGAAAATTGGCAAAGTATCCAGCCAAATGAAGAAGTCGAACGCCTTTTCACTATTCCCTTGGAAAAATTGAAAAACCAGCCCCCGACTTACTATCGTCTGGAGACTGAAGTTCAAGCAACAGGAGACTTTCCTTTTGAGCGCATTCGAAATGGCCGCAAGTATAAATTTAGTCATTATGACCGTAGAATCCCTTTCTATGACATCGGTGATGAAAACCTTTGGGGCATGACTGCCCAGTTTACACATCGGTTTACAGAGATATTAGAAGGAAAGTAGGAACATAACAAGCCCAAAGAAGAAAAAAACATTTGATAAACAAGCGAATATCGATTTATTAGGGCTAAATATCTCGTATTCTTACTTTCTATAACACTATTATTCAAAAAGTAAAATCCTATTACTCAAATGTATCCATGAGATGTATGAGACTAAATTGCTTCTTCAAGAAGTTCTGAGAAATTATATCTATCAAGAATTAGATATGAAATATAGATACAAAAATTTCTAAAGATAAAATTTTTTCCTAGCGTTATGTAGTTCTGAAAGTAAATTCTTTCCATGCTCGTCGGCTCATAGAAGACTTAAAATGTAGTTCTATCGAACCAATGCTAGAAAATATTTTAGACGGTGAATAACTGTATCGGTTTTGCTTCAGTTGGTAAATAAGAAGCTAAAAAGGAACACCTCCTACGAAGTGTTCCTTTTATTATCTGCATGTTCTACTTAAATTTTATTATCTAAAAAGGTAGAGAAAAATGTAGAGATTTGACTGATTTATACTACAATGTATTGAAATTCAAAATTTCAAAAATCGCTTAAAATCAGGGCTTCTAACGTCTATTGATGTGTAGTGAATCCCTATTTCACCTCAGTAAACACAACGTGCTTACGCAATTTTGGTGAGTATTTTTTCAATTGAAGACGGTCTGGAGTGTTACGTTTGTTTTTTGAAGTAAGGTACAAGCGTTCACCAGATTCTTTGTGTTCAAGTGTAATATTTACGCGCATGGTATCTCCCTTCTAATTATTTAGCTTCAGCTTTAGCGATTTTACGTCCTTTGTAGTATCCTTTAAGTGATACACGGTGTGAACGTGAGTAATCTCCAGTAGTTTCGTCAAATTGTACTGATGGAGCAGTCAATTTGTAGTGTGTACGACGTTTGTTTTTCTTCGCTTTTGAAGTGTGACGTGCAGGTACTGCCATTTTCTTTATTTCCTTTCAAATGTATGTTTCGGCTTTTGCCAACTTTAACAGTATAACAAATCTTTTTTGTAAAGTAAAGTTACTTGACAAAAAAAATTAGAAATATGAAAGGGGTAAATTCCTGAAGTAAGTTCTAGGCTGCATCTAAAACTAAAAATTATTCCGAGATGGACAAGTAAGAAATTTACTACTGGGATATTTAACCAAACTATGAAAAATAATGATTGAATACTCTCAAATCGTACACATGTATCATTTCTTTCTATAAATTTACCTTTTCCAGACTTTTTGACAATAAATCTCCCACGAAACCACTAAGAATACCTTCTTTTGCGACAATAACAGAACTTAGTCTGAAAATTTAACGTACATATATAAGTTCTATAGTTAATGTAAAATTTGACACTTGAACTGACAAGTAAATCCGTTAAATTTCTAGAAAAAATTTTTACCCGCGTTGTAAAATGAAGTGCAACAAAAAAGACATGCTCGTCTGATATACTAGAATTCCCCAACTCAGTATAGAAAGCAGATGAACATGTCC
>NZ_KB904528.1 GCF_000380105.1 Streptococcus orisratti DSM 15617 | reverse complement strand
TTTAAGTGCTTGCTTTAATTCTTCGACTTGTGTTTGGGTAAGTTCTTTTGTCATAATACTATTATAACGCTATTTATGATTTTTGTTAAGTATTAATTTTCTTCTCCCATGGCAAATAAGCCTCCAGCACCTCTTTTTTTGCGAGTGTCTTCTCGTTAGGTAAGTGTTCTAGAAGATAGGTCATATATTTTTCTGCATCAAGACCGTGTCGTTTAGCAGTTTCCAAAAGACTCAGAATGACAGCTGTCGACTTGGCTCCCTCAAAGCTTTGGGAAAAAAGCCAATTTTTACGGCCCATAACCAAAGTCTTCATTGCTCTCTCAGCCATATTGTTAGACAAGACTAAGTCACCGTCCGAGAGAACGGTTCGGAAAGTGGTGTCGTAGTTGAGGCTATACTCTATTGCAGTACCCAATTTGGAGCCTGGCAAAACGGCCTGATTGCGACACCAGTCAAAGAATTCGTCCATCAAGGGAGGCAACTCTGTCTGACGTTTATGTAGCCGTTCCTCAGTAGACAAGTCAGCCCAGTCATTCTCCAAGGCAAACAGGCGGTCGCAATAGGCTAAGCCCTTGGCTCCTAAAGAAGTCTTGTCTGTCTTCTTTTAGGAGTCGCCTCAAAAAACTTTCTCCTGACATGAGACCAACAACCAACCAGCTGAGCCTTATCTAATTGGCGATAGGCTGACAGCGGTTCGCAGTTAACCAAGCTTAGCGTCGCTTCGCTCCTAAACCTTGGACTGCTATCGCATAGGCAGAACTAAAGGACTAAAGTCCTAAGTTACTGCCGTAACATATCACAATGTACATAGCCCGCATAGTCCCCTAGAAATTCCTCCACAACCAATCCACTCCGTCGTTTGTCATGATGATAGAGGGTGATGCCATTTTTCTCATGCTTCCCAGATAAGAAGGTCCAGTAGAAGGTCAACTGGCTATCATTTTCTAAGACCTTGTAGGAGGTTTCATCCGCATGGAGAATAGGTTGTTTCAGTAATTTCTCATGTAACAGGTTATAAATCGGCTCGAAATAATACTGACTAGACTTGATGTGCCAGTTGGCTATTTCCTTCCGACTGATGGGCAGACCCAGCTTGTTCCAATCCTCTTCCTGACGGTAATTTGGCACCTTCAGATTGAACTTCTGGTGAATGGTGTGAGCGATGATAGAGGCTGAACCCAAGCTGTGTGCCAAAGGTGCCTTAGGAACGGGAGCCTTGATAATCTTATCGCTTAGATTCTTCTGACTACATGCCTGACACTTGTAAGCATGTTGAACATGGTCAATCCGCTTTAATTGTGCAGGAATGAAGACCAACTCTTGTCGTTGAACAGTTGAGCCAATCTCCTTCAACTGACCATGACAGTCTGGACAGGTACAATCTTCGCCCTGCAATTCGTGATGAACAATCTCTGGAGTGAACTGGCTGAAAATAGCCTGACGAACTCCCTTAGCTTTCTTGCGTTTATAGGTGATGGTCTCTGTTTCAACTGGGTAAGTCAGCTTCTTCTTCAGGGAGACTTTCCTCCCAAAACAAGCTCAGCTGGCCGGGTTGATACACAACCTTCTCTGATGATTTTCCGTAGAGTTTCTGTCTCAGATACTCAACCTGTTCACGAAGGAGGGTCAATTCGTTGGTAAGTTGTTCAATCGTTGAGGTCTGTTGTTTAATAATTGCCAATAGCTCATCCATACGTTCGAGCCTCCTTCTTTTTATCTCATTATACACAAAGAAAAGCCATGATTTCAATAGAAATCACGACTTTTTGAAACATTTATTTTTGGACTGATAGAAAATCCTTTCATGAGCCAGTCCACCTGCTCGGAAGGGAGGGCTTTAACCTCCTCTTCATTGTTTGGCCAGGTCAATTTCCCATTTTCAAAACGTTTATACAATAACCAAAATCCCTGTCCATCCCAATAAAGAGCTTTGAACCGATCTTTTCGACCTCCGCAGAAGAGATAGACCTGACCGGAGAAGGGATCCAGATTGAATTGACTTTTAACAAGGTAGGCGAGAGAATCAATCCCTTGACGCATATCCGTTTTCCCGCAGACCAAGTAGACTTGACCTAAATCACTGAGTCGGATGGTCATAGTGTAGTACCTTGTCCAAAATCGTTTCCATTACTTCATGGTTGATAGATTGGAAGAATGTGACTTCCACCTTTCCGAGACGAATTTTCATCAGAATATCGTTTCTGCCTTTCTTCTCAAAGCATTTAGATTTGGGAACAGTCAGTGGTACGATTGGGTGTGACATAATAAATCCTCCAGTTATGTTTTTCTAACAGTATACTGGAGGAGGGAGTGATTGGATAGATACCTTGTTATTAGGCGGTTACGCCAGTCCTAACTTTAAGCCTGCCGGAAAGTCTTTTGAAGAACGTCCAGAGAGTATCAATAAGCGTGAGAATATCGGTGATTTTGAGATTGATACTGTCATTCAAACATGGGCTAAAAATGGGTGCTTACTGACACTATAGTTAATTGAAATAGGGATAGGNCAAAAGAGCCTCAAGAAAAGTATCGCAATTTGGCAAT
>NZ_KB904527.1 GCF_000380105.1 Streptococcus orisratti DSM 15617 | reverse complement strand
AGCGACCGAAACAATTGTCGGTCAACTTGACACCACTATCAGAGGGAAGGGGAGAAAGGCCGTTGAGGCAACTATCAAGAAACATAAGAAAGAGTGTGATGATTTGTAGAAATAAACAGGGAGTTAGACAGAAAACAGTAGTTTCGTAGAAACTTGATTTCATCGTCTCACCCCCGCAAAGTTGAGTAGGGATGAAAGAGCTGATTTATCAGCGCATTAGAACTCACTCACCCACTGCGTATTGCTTACACAACTACATAAGCAACGTGGCTGAGTACTTTAGCTCAGTCTCTATTTGTTTTCAATTCTGTTTTACCCCTGATGGCTTGATTAGTCCAAATTATTTTGAAATTTTCTGAATATTTGTTATAATAGGAACTAAATATTTTTGAAATTGGAGAAGACGAGATGACTGCACAAAAAATGTCTGCGCAAGAAATTATTGCTTTTATTGGAAATGCCGAAAAGAAAACCAATGTAAAGGTGACTTTTGAAGGGACTTTAGCTTCGGAAGTGCCTAATTCTGTCGTTAAGCTTGGCAATGTTCTCTTTGGGGATTGGAAAGACATTGAGCCACTTTTGGCAAACTTGACTGAAAACAAAGATTACGTGGTAGAGCAAGACGGTCGCAATTCAGCTGTGCCCTTGCTTGATAAACGTCATCTCAATGCTCGTATTGAGCCAGGAGCTATCATCCGCGACCAAGTGACGATTGAGGATAATGCCGTAGTTATGATGGGGGCTGTCATTAATATTGGTGCTGAAATTGGCGCCGGAACGATGATTGACATGGGAGCTATTCTTGGCGGTCGAGCAACTGTCGGTAAAAACAGCCATATTGGAGCAGGCGCTGTTCTTGCGGGAGTGATTGAGCCTGCATCAGCTGAGCCTGTTCGTATCGGTGACAATGTTTTAGTTGGTGCCAACGCTGTTGTTATTGAAGGTGTTCAAGTTGGTAATGGGTCGGTTGTTGCCGCGGGAGCTATTGTAACCCAAGATGTCCCTGAAAATGTGGTCGTAGCTGGTGTGCCTGCCCGTATCATTAAAGAAATTGACGAAAAAACACAACAAAAAACGGCGCTTGAAGATGCTCTGCGCAATTTGTAAGTTGATTGTTATAGTCGTTTAGTTTATCTTTTATTACTTCGACGTAAAAGGAAACTCCGTTTCCTTATTTCCAACTTTAAGCACTCCACTGGATTGTTTGAACTCACTTTGCCGTACCCTTAGTACAGCCTGTAGATCGTTGCTTAGTACTAAAAGTAAACTAAAGACTATAATAGTGAAAGCTTGTGGTCAACTCAAGCTTTTCTTGAAAGGAATACGCATGACTTTAGATTTAATAAAAATCAGACGTGATTTGCATCAAATCCCAGAGATTGGGCTGGAGGAATATAAAACTCAGGCTTACCTTTTGGAACGGATTGCCGAAGTTACTGCTGGGAAAGACTTTGTGGAGCAGAGGACTTGGCGGACAGGGATTCTGGTCTTTCTGCATGGTTCAGTTCCAGAAAAGACAGTTGGCTGGCGGACTGATATCGATGGTCTGCCCATCGTGGAGCAGACGGGGTTGGATTTTGCTAGCACTCACGAAGGACGAATGCACGCTTGCGGGCATGATATGCATATGACAACAGCACTTGGTCTGCTTGAGGTTATGGCTCAAGAACAACCCAAGAATAATCTGCTCTTTCTTTTCCAACCAGCTGAGGAAAATGAAGCTGGTGGTATGCTCATGTATGAGGATGGTGCTTTTGGTGACTGGCTACCCGACGAATTTTATGGGCTTCATGTGCGTCCTGATTTTAAGGTGGGTGACATTGCTACCAATACAGGAACTTTATTTGCAGGTACTTGTGAGGTGCTGATTACTTTTAAAGGGAAGGGTGGTCATGCCGCATTTCCGCATGAGGCCAACGATGCTCTGGTTGCGGCTTCATACTTCATTACACAAGTGCAGACTATTGTCAGCCGTAATGTTGACCCTATTCAGGGTGGGGTTGTGACTTTTGGCTCGATGCATGCTGGAACAACCAATAATGTCATTGCCGAGACTGCCAAGCTTCACGGAACCATTCGCACGCTGACTCAGGATATGAGCCTACTCATTCAAAAACGTGTAACAGCGATTGCCCAAGGTGTGGCTGCTAGCTTTGGCATAGAGGTAGATATTCAGCTTAAACAAGGTGGTTATTTGCCAGTGGAAAATAATCCGACATTAGCTCAAGAGTTGATGGCTTTCTTTGAAAATAGCTCAGCAGTCAATCTGATTGACTGTCCACCTGCAATGACGGGAGAAGATTTTGGTTATTTGTTACACCAAGTTCCAGGTGTCATGTTCTGGTTAGGTGTAGATACCCCA
Organism: Streptococcus orisratti DSM 15617; assembly: GCF_000380105.1. Lineage (GTDB taxonomy): Bacteria > Bacillota > Bacilli > Lactobacillales > Streptococcaceae > Streptococcus > Streptococcus orisratti. The sequence continues at coordinate 302 of NZ_KB904527.1, read as the reverse complement.
TACGCTCTTCATCACCCTAAGATGAGTCCAGATGAAGCAGCTTTGCCATTTGCCGTTGAAGCAATTAGCTCCTTTTTGAAGACACGTGTAAACAATTAAAATAGGCTGGGATAACCCCAATGTCATTAAGTTAAGTCTTTGACCAATTAAAGTAACTATTCCCTTCTGAGCAGTTCATGACAAAACGGGAATAGTTTTTCTATTTATGGCGCACAAAAAGGAGGTTTTTTAACCCTATTTTTCAACTATTATGTTACTCTATAAGTGAAACTTACAGGTAGCTGGCTTCGTATTTTTCTTCG
>NZ_KB904526.1 GCF_000380105.1 Streptococcus orisratti DSM 15617 | reverse complement strand
ATCTTGAACCTGAGAAACACTTCCTCGTTTGATTTCACGACTGATGGTTGAGCGATGACGCCCAAGCAGACGAGCAATCTCAGAGGGGTTCTTGCCCATCTTGAGATAGGCGCTGATTTCTCCGCGTTCAGAGGCTGAAAGGTGTGAGTATAACGATTTTTTGGTAGAATGATTAGTGGACATGTTCATCTGCTTTCTATACTGAGTTGGGGAATTCTAGTATATCAGACGAGCATGTCTTTTTTGTTGCACTTCATTTTACAACGCGGGAAAATAGACCTAAAATGAGGGTGTAAGAATGATAATCATTCTAAATAAGAACTCTCACTTTACGTTTGAAAGGAGACATCTCATGTCAAAAACAATTGTTGAAAATAGTTTTGTTTCTCTAACTCATAATGCTTCTTCTAAAAAAGTTGCTAAAAATGAAAAGACGAAGGCTGTACTTAATCAAGCAGTGGCAGATTTGTCAAAAGCGGCTTCTATTGTCCACCAAGTTCACTGGTATATGCGTGGTACTGGGTTCTTCTACCTTCATCCAAAAATGGATGAGCTTATGGATGGACTCAATGCACACTTAGATGAAATGAGTGAACGCTTGATTACCATTGGTGGTGCACCTTATTCAACTTTGAAAGAATTTGACCAATATTCTAAATTAGAAGAAACGGTCGGCAATTTTGATAAAACAATGGATCAACACTTGGAACGCTTGGTAGAGGTCTATACCTATTTGTCAAATCTCTATCAAGTTGGTCTTGATGTCACTGATGAAGAGGGAGATGCCCCTAGCAATGACATTTTCACTGCAGCGCAGGCAGATGCTGAAAAAACTATCTGGATGCTACAAGCAGAACGTGGTCAAAAACCAGGTATTCGCTAAAAATAAGTTTTCAATCAGTATAGTGCTGAGTTGAGCCCTAAAAATTAAACAGTCCTCCTTTGAACCTAGCTAGTAGCGGGATCCAAAGGAGGTTTTCTAGTCTTTTAGTTTATAATCGCCTTGGGCCTACTATATCAGTGAAAGTATGACTAGCTTCAACGGTCTGATTTTGATTTTCATTGAGTGTAAGATTTTCCTAACATGTCAATTTTGGAACTTTCTTTAGATATTATTTGTCAGTATCGGTTAGGTTGAAAAAGAGGTCTTGAAAATGCAGAAAACGATTGCATAAATGGTTGATTTTTGCTAAAATTTTTATATGAAAACATTATATGATGTGCAACAGTTGCTTAAGCAATTTGGCATTATTATTTATATTGGCAAGCGCCTTTATGACATTGAAGTCATGAAAATTGAACTGGAAAAACTTTATGACAATGGTTTGATTGACAAGGATGATTATATTACAGCTGAATTGATTTTGCGACGAGAACACAGATTGGAAATGGAAAAGGAAAAATAAGATGGCTAAAAAATTGATTGGTATCGACCTTGGCGGAACAACTGTAAAATTTGGGATTTTATCCCTTGATGGTCAAGTCCAGGAAAAATGGGCAATTGAGACTAATATTCTCGAAGACGGCAAGCACATCGTGCCAGATATTGTTGCTTCGCTTAAACATCGCTTGGAACTTTATGGTTTAACCAAGGATGATTTTGTAGGTATCGGAATGGGTTCACCGGGTGCGGTTGACCGCGATAAAAAGACAGTCACAGGGGCCTTCAACCTCAACTGGGCACACACAGAGGAAGTTGGCTCAGTTATTGAAGAAGAACTTGGGATTCCGTTTGCTATTGATAATGATGCTAACGTTGCGGCTCTTGGTGAGCGTTGGGTTGGCGCAGGTGCTAACAATCCTGACGTGGTCTTTGTGACTCTTGGCACTGGTGTTGGCGGTGGTGTAATTGCAGACGGTAATCTTATCCATGGAGTTGCTGGTGCGGGCGGTGAAATTGGGCATATCAATGTAGAGCCTGAGAACGGTTTTGCTTGTACTTGTGGTAATGAAGGTTGTTTAGAGACCGTTGCTTCGGCGACAGGTGTTGTTCGCGTTGCTCGTCATCTAGCTGAAGCCTATGAAGGAACTTCTAGCATAAAGTTAGCTATTGATAATGGTGAAGCTGTGACAAGTAAGGACATCTTTGAAGCTGCGGCAAGTGGTGATAAATTTGCAGATTCAGTTGTGGAAAAAGTTGCCTTTTATCTTGGCTTAGCGACTGCAAATATTTCAAACATTCTAAATCCAGACTCTGTCGTTATTGGTGGTGGTGTTTCTGCAGCGGGAGAATTTTTGCGTAGCCGCATTGAAAAACATTTTGTTAAATATGCCTTTCCACAGGTGCGTAATTCTACCAAAATCAAAATTGCAGAATTAGGAAATGATGCTGGAATTATTGGAGCAGCTAGTCTTGCCAGTCAATTTGTAGATTAGGAGTAGTTATGGGAAGTATCAGTTTGATGACGATTATTCTCATCCTTGCATTTGTTGCTTTTCTAGGTTGGACCGCATGGCGATACTATCAAGTTAGGAAAGCTGCTAAATTTATTGACAATGCTGCCTTTGCTGAATTGATTCACGGTGGTCAGCTCATTGACATTCGTGAACAAAGCGCTTACCGAATGAAGCATATCTTGGGAGCGCGAAATCTTCCAGCGAGTCAATTTAATCAGAGCATGTCTGCTCTTCGTAAGGACAAACCAATCCTTCTTTATGATAGCAGTAGGAGTACATCGCTTCCACGTGTGGTGTTGTCACTTAAAAAGGCGGGATACACAACAATCTATGTTCTTAAAGATGGTTTTGACTATTGGAACGGTAAAGTTAAATAAAGAGCAAGCGTACTTTAAAATCTAAGAACCTGTATTCACAAGTGAAGTGCTTTTATTTAAGAGATATTTTTTCGCTAACCAATGTTTTTTGAAGAATACTGACTGTATTTAAAAAAACTAACGATGAGTAGCCGAAAAACTAGCCTTAGATGAAAGTGTTGAGCTGTGAATACAGGTTCTAATATGTTTAATACTCTTCGAAAATCAAAATTATCCGTTGTCAACTTGCCTTGATGAACTCAAGTTCTATCGTCGGCTTCGTTTCCTAGGCTACTTTTGATTTTCATTGAGTATAAGACCTCACCTATTGTGGTGGGGGCTTTTCCATTTATACTCATAAAAATCAAACTCAGACCAGTGAATGCGGGTGCAGATGAATTGTTGTCATCAGATGAAGTCAACAATGTTTGAGTTTTTTTGAAGGGTATTATAAAAAGAGAGCTAGCAAATGCAGTAACCAGAGATGAGCTGGATAGAAGATGTAGAAAAACCATTTGTGAATGGGCTTATTGCTGCCTTTTTGACCATTGTATAACAGAAGAAATGGTAAAAAGAGAAAACTTAGGGCATCGCTATTGTAGCAAAACATGTCAAACCAGTTGTCAAAACTTTTGTAATAACTAATATTGAGATCTGGTCCCCAACCGATAAAAAGGAGAATGCTCCACAAACAAAAGATAGAGACTTGCTTTTTAGGTTTACCATAAAAAGCCCAGAAGATCAGCATGAGAAAGAGGATTGGAATACCACCTTCTAGCGTTAAGATAAGATGTTGACCTAAGGGGAAACCAACAAGCGATAAGACAATACCAATCAAAAAAATCAGAGTCCCCAGAATGATGTTAGTGGATTTTTGGTTATCCTCATCTCTAGATTTTTGCCAAAAATAGATGACACTGTAACCGACAGCCAAGGTCAGAAAAATGTTATCTCTGATGGCATGTTCCTGTCCGAGTAAGAAAATAGATAAGAAGTCACCTAGCTGCATGAGAATAGCTGCGCTCCATAGACGAAGCAGGTGTCTCTTGCGATTTCTAGTGTGAAAAAAACCTTCAATCGTTAGGTAGGCGAAGAGCGGTGCCACAAAGCGCGTGATGAGATGGATCCAACTTGGTAGACCAGGAAAAGCAAAGAAAGCAGAATCCATAGCCATAAAAACTAGGGCGATATACTTGAGCTGATTTGTATTTAAAATTTTTAAAGATTTCATTGTCTTATCCTCCTAACCATAGTTTATCAAAGTGAAGGAAAACTACCCTTACAGTTTTGTAAGGTAGTTGTAAGATTTTACGAATCGAATTGGCAATAAATAACTTTTTAAACAAGTCCGTATCAACTCTAGGTTTTCATCATTTTACTAACAGAATCTATGCTATAATAGAGTCATGATTAACAAGAAAATGATTTTAGAAAAAGCGGAGCAACTGGTTCGTAGCCGCTTAGAAGGTGACTCCAGCGGTCATGATTGGTGGCATATTGTTAGGGTACGAAACACCGCCCGTACGATTGCTATGGAAGAAAAGGCAGATGTCTTTCTTTGTGAAATGGCTGCGCTACTTCATGATATGGCAGATGATAAGCTAACAGACCAGCCAGAAGTAGAACTGGCTAATTTACAGCTTTGGTTAGCTAGTCAAGGTTTGACGGAGGTGATGATATCTGACATTATTCAAATCATTACCACTATGTCCTTCAAAGGTGGTGGCGGTCAACCTATGGTGTCCTTGGAAGGGAAAATTGTTCAGGATGCGGATAGATTGGATGCCATCGGGGCTATAGGTATTGCTCGCTGCATGGCTTATTCTGGTAGTAAGGGGCGGCTTATCCACGATCCAGCCAAGCAACCGCGGGAGCGGCTAACTCCTGATGAGTATCGGAATGGTCAAGATACGGCTATCATGCATTTTTATGAAAAATTGCTTAAACTCAAGGACTTGATGAATACTGATTTTGGTCGGAAAATGGCAGAGCAGCGCCACCAGTATTTAGAAAATTTTTTGAGAGAATTTTATGCAGAATGGGATGGCCAGCGCTAGCCATCACCCAAAAGAAAAGGAGAAAAAATGACAATCAGACGAGCAGAAGTAAGAGATATCCCAGCACTACAAGAGCTTTTGAGACAAGTTCTCTATGTGCATCATCAGGCACGACCAGATCTTTTTGAAGCAGAAGGGAGTAAGTATACGGAAACTGAATTGGAGGAACTTATCCAAGATGACCAACGCCCAATCTTCGTCTATGAAGATTGCGAAGGACGGGTTCTGGGGCATCTGTTTACCATGATTCAAGAGAGTAAAGCACCATCTGTTGTTCACAAAACCCTTTTTATTGATGATTTGTGTGTTGACCAAGAAACGCGCGGCCAAAAAATCGGAGAACAACTTTATCGCTTTGCAATTGATTATGCCAAAAGAATTGGATGCTATGCCCTAACGCTCAATGTTTGGAATGATAACCTAGGTGCTCTGCGATTTTACCAAAACCAAGGGATGACACCACGTGAGACTTGTATGGAACAGATTTTAGGTGAAGATTAAAAATTTGACTTACAAGAAAAAAATATTTATGTTAAAATAACTCCAGTTGTATGATTTAAAAAATCAGAAGACATAAAAATAAAGAAAATGGAGAATTTTTATGCCTCGTAATTTCAAAGAATCACTCTTTTTTACCGGTCTGATGTGTGTGATGATGGTGCTTGGGATGACTACCTGGAATTTGATTGTAGCTGGACATTTCTCGTGGGGACACCTAGCGTCAAGTTATCTTCCAGGTTTTATAGTTGCACTTTTTCTTGATATTGTGCTTGCAGGACCAATTGCAAAAAAACTGGCTTTGGCAATTCTAGAACGCATTGATTATCAAGGGAAAAAGTGGGTGAGAATTATTGCTGTTTCCGGGATGATGGTTCTTTTTATGGTAAGTTGTATGTCGCTTTATGGGTTGCTGTTCAACCGTATTCCGATTTCTTATGGGATTTATGGCCGTACCTGGATAACTAATTTCGTATTTGCCTTACCCTTGAATCTTCTCGTAGTTGGTCCTATTGCCCGCTTTATACTTGGAAATTTTCAAAGAAGAGTTCTCAACTTAAGTAAATGATGGTTCTTAAATTTTAGGGCTTATTGAAGATAAAAGGTAGGTGTGAAGAGACGGTGAATGGATAATATTGCTATACTGAAATTGTAAGACTATCTCTGAAAAGTGAGCTAGAGCTTTTATAGTCAATTAGTTTATCTTTGATTACTTCGACATAAGAGAAACTCCGTTTCCTTATTTCCAACTTCAAACACTCCACTGGCTTGTTTGAACTCTCCTTGCCGTACTTTACGAAAGTGACTTGCTTCGCATGTCTTATTTCCAACCTAGAACAGCCCCTAGGCTGTTCTAGCAACCTGCAGCTAGTTGCCTAGTACTAAAAGACTATAAATCATTCCATTTGGTATAGACTTTAAAGAGAAAAAACAACTTGTGCCAATAATTTATCATCTTTTTATTTTTCAGAAAATGTCTGTGACAATCAGACTTTTTTTTGTTCACTTTGCTTAAAAAGGAGTATAATGACAGTATAGAAAAACGTTTTCACCTTTTTCAATGTAGGCTATATTGTCTCTGAAATATTGATTTAGAATTGAGGAAATCATATGAGTAGTCATAATTATTCTCGGACTTCTCAAAAGAGCCTTGAAACTTATGCAGTAGACGACGTTTATCAAGCCGCCTCCAGCCGAGCTTCTGGACTTACCAAAGAGGAAGTCAGCAATCGTCAGCAAATCTATGGACCAAATAGACTTAAAGAAGCATCAAAAGAGCCTATCGTGCTGACCTTTGTTAAAAATTTTACGAGTTTGATGGCTATATTACTTTGGGTTGGTGGTGCTGTAGCCTTGCTATCCCACAGCATAGAATTAGGAATTGCCATTTGGTTTGTTAATATTGTTAATGGTATTTTCAGCTTTGTCCAAGAGTATCGTGCTAGCCAAGCAACAGAAGCTCTAAAAAAGATGCTGCCTTCTTATGCCCGTGTTGTCCGCGAAGGTCAGGAAGAAAAAATCCTTGCCGAAGAGTTGGTACCAGGAGATTTGGTTCTTATTGAAGAAGGGGACCGAATTTCGGCAGATGGGCGTGTGGTTTTTGCGACAGACTTGCAAGTCAATCAGTCTGCCTTAACTGGGGAATCAAACCCCGTTTATAAGACTAATCAGGCTGATGAAGTTCCTGATAAAAGTCTTCTGGAGCGTGACAATATGGTTTTTGCAGGAACTACTGTATCTTCTGGATCTGCTAAAATGATTGTCTCAGCCATCGGTATGGAGACACAATTTGGACAAATTGCCCACCTGACGCAAACTATGGTTGATGATAAAAGCCCTCTGCAAAAGGAATTGGATCATTTGACCAAGCAAATTTCAATCATCGCCATCACGGTTGGAGTTGTTTTCTTTTTTGCAGCAAGTTTTTTTGTCCATCAGCCTCTTGCTCAAGCTTTTATTTTCGCCTTAGGCATGATTGTTGCTTTTATCCCAGAAGGGTTACTTCCTACCGTTACCCTTTCATTGGCAATGGCGGTGCAACGCATGGCAAAGGATAATGCTCTGGTCAAAAAACTGTCTTCGGTTGAAACTTTGGGAGCCACTTCTGTCATATGCTCGGATAAGACAGGAACTTTAACTCAAAACGAGATGACTGTCAACCACCTTTGGCAAGTCTCAGACCAGTACGATGTTACTGGTCTCGGTTATGCCACAGAAGGTGACATGCGCAAGGTAGATGGTAAAAAAGCTTCGCTTGTGGACAACAAATCTCTCGAATACTTGGTTCGCTTTGCCCATCTTTGCAGCAATGCTCAAGTTTTGCCACCTGACCAAGACCGTGCTACTTACACCGTTTTAGGCGATCCAACTGAGGCTTGTCTAAATGTTTTGGCAGAAAAAGCTGGACTTACCCTTCATAATAACCATACTTGGGCTCCTCGCCTCAAAGAACTGCCCTTTGACTCTGTCCGAAAACGCATGACTACTGTGCATGAATTGAGTGAGACTATTGATGGTAGCCAGCATCTTTCTATCACCAAAGGAGCCCCCAAGGAAATGGTAGAACTTTGCCACTTTTATAGGGATCGAACTGGCCTTCACACAATGACTGATAGTGTCCGTCAGCAAATCTTATCGGCCAATGACAATTTTGCGCAAGATGGGTTACGTGTCTTGGCTATTGCTTATCGTCCACTGGAAAGGGAGGCTCTGACAGATGAGACTTCTTGGACACAAGAGTATCTGGAAATGGATATGGTCTTTCTTGGTTTAGTTGCCATGAGTGATCCGCCTCGAGAAGGTGTTCGCGAAGCTATCGAAAAATGCCACCGAGCTAGTATTCGTATTATCATGGTGACAGGAGACTATGGTTTGACAGCACTCAGCATTGCCAAGAAAATTGGTATTGTCCGTGGAGATGACGCACGTGTGGTGACAGGACTTGAACTGGAAACTTTATCTGACAGTCAGCTCAAAGAGGCACTCAAAGGTGAAATTGTCTTTGCCCGCGTAGCTCCTGAACAAAAATATCGTGTCGTGACAGCTCTGCAAGAACTGGGAGAAGTAGTTGCAGTAACTGGTGACGGTGTCAATGACGCTCCTGCTCTCAAAAAAGCAGATATAGGTATTGCGATGGGAATCACTGGGACAGACGTAGCCAAAGAATCGGCTGACATGATTTTGACCGATGATCACTTTGCTTCTATCGTCCATGCGGTGGAAGAGGGGAGAGCCGTTTATCACAACATCAAAAAATTTCTGACCTATATTTTTAATTCCAATACTCCGGAAGCTGTGCCATCCGCCTTTTTCCTCCTTTCAAAGGGCTTTGTTCCCCTTCCTCTGACCGTTATGCAGATTTTGGCAGTTGACCTAGGGACGGACATGATTCCTGCCCTTGGTTTGGGTGTAGAGCCTCCGGAACCTGATGTTATGCACCATCCGCCTCGAAAATTAACGGATAGACTTCTCAGTAAATCTCTGCTTATCAAAGCCTTCCTCTGGTATGGTTTGATTGAGTCTGCTCTTGCTATGGGAGCCTTCTTCGTCACTTATTATTTGCATAATGGAAATCTCTCTCATCTAGTTGCCTCAGGACAACTCTATCGTGAAGCCACAACTATGACTTTGGGAGCCATCATCTTTTGCCAGATTGGCATGGTTATGAACAGCCGCACTTCAGACCAATCCATTCGGCAATTGAGGCTTTTCTCTAATTCATTGATTGATATTGGTTTGGCGGTTGAACTACTCGTCTTTTTGATGCTGGTTTACTTGCCTTTCTTCCATGAACTTTTTAATACTGCTAGTCTTGGTCTGTGGCATTGGTGTTATCTGTTACTCTGTCCTTTTGTTATAGTTGGCATGGAGGAACTTAGAAAACGCCTCGCTGATCATTAGCAGAATGAGACTTTTAGAAAATGTGGATTTGCCTTCCACATTTTCTTTTTAATTATTCTGAATGTCCGAAAAATATTCTTTACACCCCAATTAGTTAGGGTTGATTATCGTAAAATAATTGTTTCACCACTTTATTACTACAGTTGAAATCTTGTATTTCAATTTTTCTTGAGATTGAACTTGTACTCACACTAGGTCAGAAAAATTCTGATTTTATTCTAACTGGGTGTTATCTTGTACATCAGTTAGTTTTTTTGGATAATAAGTAAGTTTGTTATCCAAAAAAATTGTTTTCGTGATAGAATCACTGGGATTCTACTGCCAGAAGAAAAAATAGAGCAAGATTAAATAAAGCACACATAAAACTACTAAATCAACCGACAATGTACTGAACAATTTTTATTCTCATTCAGGGATATATTTTTGGTATGACAACTAAGAACCTGCATTCACAGTTCAGCACTTCCATCTAAGAATAATTTTTCAGCTACTCATTGTCAGTTTTTTTCAAAATACAGTCAGTATTCTCTCAAAAAACTACCTTGATTAGCGAAAAACTATCTCTTATCTAAGAGTACCTTGCTTGTGAATGTAGGTTCTAATTTTTTATCTATTCAGGCAATCTTTTGGTTGCAGTCTTCAAAAAGATCTTGATGAACTTTCTTTTTTATCAAAGAAAGTTTTCATGCGTTTGTGGTAAATTCTCAAAGTAAGTTCTAGTTCCTGTCCTTCCAGAAGTTACTTTGAGAATTTAGGGATTTTAATTTGAACGGTTTTAATTTGGACTAAGTATAAAATAGCGGAGCAACACAGTTTATGGTATAATTGGTAAGACTATGTAAAAATAATGGAGAAATGCGATGAAAATTTCTGAAGAAGAAGTTCGCCATGTGGCGAGTCTATCTAAATTAGCATTTTCAGACGAAGAAACAGTAGAATTTGCGACCACTTTGTCAAAAATTGTTGATATGGTAGAACTATTGAATGAAGTTGATACAAACGGTGTGCCTATTACCACAACCATGGCTGATCGTAAGACAGTTATGCGTAATGATGTGGCTGAAAAAGGCACAAATCGAGATGAATTGTTCAAAAATGTACCACAAGCTGAAAACTATTACATCAAAGTACCAGCTATCTTAGAAGATGGAGGAGATGCCTAATGTCATTCAATACAAAATCAATTGACGAGTTGCATGATCTCCTTGTCAAGAAAGAAATCTCAGCAACTGAGCTAACTAAGTTGACACTTGAAGACATCAAAAAACGCGAAACCGCTGTTGACTCGTTTATCACGATTTCAGAAGAAGCTGCGCTGGCACAGGCAAAAGCGATTGATGAAAAGGGCATTGACGTTGATAATGTCATGTCTGGTATTCCTTTAGCTGTCAAAGACAATATCTCAACCAAGGGTATCTTGACCACAGCAGCTTCAAAAATGCTCTATAATTATGAACCAATTTTTGATGCGACGGCCGTTGAAAAACTTTATGGAAAGGATATGATTGTTATCGGAAAGACTAACATGGATGAATTTGCCATGGGTGGGTCAACCGAAACATCATATTTTAAGAGAACCAAGAATGCTTGGGATCAAAATAAAGTTCCGGGTGGTTCATCAGGAGGTTCTGCAACAGCAGTTGCCTCTGGTCAAGTACGTCTTTCCTTGGGGTCAGATACAGGTGGTTCAATTCGCCAGCCAGCTGCTTTTAATGGCGTTGTTGGGCTGAAACCAACCTATGGGACAGTTTCACGTTTTGGGCTGATTGCCTTTGGTTCTTCATTAGATCAAATCGGTCCATTTGCCCCAACTGTTAAGGAAAATGCACAGCTTTTAAATGTTATTTCAGGATATGATGCTAAAGATTCTACATCAGCAATTAACGAAGTAGCTGATTTTACTTCTAAAATTGGTCAAGACATCAAAGGGATGAGAATCGCACTTCCGAAAGAATATCTGGGCGAAGGAATTGACCCTGAGGTGAAAGAAACCATCCTTAATGCTGCGAAACATTTTGAAAAATTAGGAGCAACAGTGGAAGAAATTAGTCTTCCACATAGCAAGTACGGTGTGGCAGTTTACTACATTATCGCTTCATCAGAAGCTTCTTCAAACTTACAGCGTTTTGATGGTATCCGCTATGGTTACCGTACGGAAAACTTCAGCAATCTTGAAGACATCTATGTTAATACCCGTAGCGAAGGATTTGGTGATGAAGTCAAACGTCGTATCATGCTAGGAACCTTCAGCTTGTCATCGGGTTACTACGATGCTTATTTCAAAAAGGCTGGTGCTGTGCGTACTCTGATTATCCAAGACTTCGAAAATGTTTTTGCGGATTACGATTTAATCTTAGGACCAACCGCCCCTAGTGTTGCTTATGACTTGGACTCTTTAAATCATGACCCTGTTGCCATGTATCTGGCAGATATCTTGACCATCCCAGTAAATTTGGCAGGTTTGCCAGGGATTTCCATTCCTGCCGGCTTTGCTCAAGGTTTGCCTGTTGGTTTGCAGTTGATTGGTCCAAAATACAGTGAGGAGACCATTTATCAAGCTGCTGCTGCCTTTGAAGCAACAACAGACCATCACAAACAACAACCAGTGATTTTTGGAGGTGACAAATAATGAACTTTGAAACAATTATCGGACTTGAAGTTCACGTTGAGTTGAACACTAATTCCAAAATTTTCTCACCAACATCAGCCCATTTCGGTAATGATCAAAATGCTAATACTAACGTTATTGATTGGTCTTTTCCAGGTGTTCTACCAGTCATGAACAAAGGTGTTATTGATGCGGGAATCAAAGCTGCGTTGGCACTTAATATGGACATCCATCAGCACATGCACTTTGACCGAAAGAATTATTTCTATCCTGATAATCCAAAAGCCTACCAAATTTCACAATTTGATGAGCCTATTGGCTACGATGGCTGGATTGAAATTGAATTGGAAGATGGTTCAACTAAGAAAATTGGCATTGAACGCGCTCATTTGGAAGAAGATGCTGGGAAAAATACGCACGGAACCGACGGTTATTCTTACGTTGACCTCAATCGTCAAGGGGTACCTTTGATTGAAATTGTATCTGACGCTGACATGCGCAGTCCCGAAGAAGCCTATGCTTACTTAACCGCACTTAAGGAAGTCATCCAGTACACAGGCATCTCTGATGTCAAGATGGAAGAGGGGTCTATGCGTGTTGATGCCAACATTTCCCTTCGTCCGTACGGTCAAGAAGCATTTGGTGTTAAGACTGAACTGAAAAATCTCAATTCTTTCTCAAATGTCCGTAAAGGGCTTGAATATGAAGTGGCACGTCAAGAAAAGATTCTGCGTGCTGGTGGGCAAATTCGTCAAGAAACTCGCCGCTATGATGAAGCAAACAAGGCTACTATTTTGATGCGTGTCAAGGAAGGCGCTGCTGACTACCGTTACTTCCCAGAGCCAGATTTGCCATTGTTTGAAGTGTCTGGTGAATGGATTGAAGAAGTTCGTACTAGTTTACCAGAATTTCCGAAAGACCGCCGTGCCCGCTATATTTCAGAGCTTGGGTTGTCAGCCTATGATGCTGGTCAGTTGACATCAACAAAAGTAACGTCTGATTTCTTTGAAAAAGCGGTTGCCCTTGGAGGTGATGCTAAACAGGTTTCTAACTGGTTGCAGGGAGAAGTGGCGCAGTTCTTAAATGCTGAGAGCAAGACCTTGGATCAAATCCAGCTGACACCAGAAAACTTGGTTGAAATGATTGCCATTATCGAAGATGGTACCATCTCCTCTAAAATTGCTAAAAAAGTTTTTGTTCATTTGGCCAAAAATGGTGGGGGTGCCCGTGAATTTGTCGAAAAGGCTGGTCTGGTACAAATCTCAGATCCTGATGTGCTTATTCCAATTATTCACCAAGTCTTTGCAGACAATGAAGCGGCTGTCGCTGACTTCAAGTCTGGAAAACGTAATGCTGACAAAGCCTTCACAGGATTTCTTATGAAAGCAACAAAAGGCCAAGCCAATCCGCAAGTTGCCTTAAAACTTTTAGCACAAGAGTTGGCGAAGTTGAAAGAAAACGACTAATACTCAATGAAAATCAAAAGTAGCCTAGGAAACGAAGCCGACGATGGAACTTGAGTTCATCAAGGCAAGTTGACAACGGATAATTTTGATTTTCGAAGAGTATAAATATCCTTAGCAGTAATTTGTGTGGCATACAGTGAATTGTTTTAATGAAAGACTCTTTAATTTCTAAAGTTGGAAAATTAACTTCAGAAATTGTAGAGCCTTTTTGAGTAGTTATGTCTCCTTTTGAAAGAGATGCCTCATCCCCAGTTAATGTTAGTGATAGACGTCTCAATTTTGGTAACGAAATGATAGAGCTAGTTACTTGTGGAGAACCGTTAAACTGATTGGTACGTAAAAACTTTTTAGGATTTACTTATAGAAATACTTTTGAAAGTAATAGGTTTGGTTGTCCATTTGCTTCTTGGATTGATATAAATTATTGCTCCAACTATTCTGGGAAAAAGAATATGAAGATTTTTTCTCCAAAGCAAATTTTGTATGATAAAATGAAAGGAGTTTACAAAAGGAGTTTAACGAAATGTCAAAAAATTTAAAAGGCAGTCTCTTGGTCATTATTGCGGGCTGTGCTTGGGGAATTTCAGGAGTTAGCGGACAATATTTAATGTCATATGGAGTCCATATCAATCTCCTTACTAGTCTTAGGCTATTGATAGCAGGGCTCATCTTACTTACTATTCTCGTAATTAAACAGCCTAACCAATTGCAAAAAGCTTTGACAAATAGATCTCTTCTTCTAGGAACATTCTTGTTTAGCCTGTTTGGGCTAGTTCTCAATCAGTTTGCCTATTTGCAAGCTATTCAGCATACTAATGCTGGAACGGCAACGGTCTTGCAGTATGTGACCCCTATCTTAATTTTGGTTTTGGTTTGTTTGAAAAATCGCACAGCGCCGACAATGGTTGAATTGCTATCTATTATCCTAGCTGTTTTGGGAACTTTTATCATAGCTACTCATGGTCAGTTAGGTAATTTAGCTATCACTCCGGTTGGTTTATTTTGGGGGCTCTTTTCAGCGGTTACTTACGCGGCTTACATCATCATTCCAGTCAAACTGATTCATGAGTGGGGAAGTATTTTAGTTATTGGTCTTGGTATGCTCATGGGAGGAATTGTTTTCCCAATTTTTACACAGGCTTGGCGGTACGATATTGCTTTAGGAATTGGAAATAATCTTTTAGCTTATGTTGGGATGATAGGCGTTGGGACCGTGTTTGCTTACACAGCCTTTCTGAAAGGCACTAGTATTGTTGGTCCAGTAAAAGGCAGTCTTTTAGCTGCAGTTGAGCCCATAGCTTCGGTACTTTTGACAGTTCTCTTGATGAAAGAAGTTTTTTACGTCATTGATATTCTAGGAATGATTTTCATTTTTGCAGCCGTACTCCTCATTTCACTCAAAGATTTGCTAGCAGTCAATAAAAATAGTCAGCTTTGAGTATAAAAAAGCAGTGAGATAAGAAAACTTATCTCCTGCTTTTTTTATTTATCAGGGGTCAGTATCATTGGGATAATGATAGGTTCTCGCTCTGTCTTTTCGTAGAGGAAAGGACGCAAAGCGTTGACTATAGCACCATTAACTGTTTGAATGCTGGCATCTTTGTTTTTCAGGGCGATTCGAATAGCGTTGAAAAGAATGCGTTGGCTTTCACGAATTAAATCTCCAGATTCACGCATATAGATGAAGCCACGACTGAGGATGTCAGGTCCTGCCAAAATCATCTGTGACTCAAAGTCAACAGTTGCTACAGCTAAGACGACACCATCTTCAGATAGATCACGACGATCGCGGAGGACAGCGGCACCTATGTCACCAATACCATTGCCATCAACGTAGATATCTTGGGCATTGAAATGACCAGCGCGACGAGCGGTATCCTTAGTGAGCGCAAGAACATCACCATTTTCCATGATAAAGATATTTTCTTTAGGAACACCAGTATCAACAGCCAAACCAGCGTGGACTTTTTGCATACGGTATTCCCCATGGACAGGCATGAAGAATTTTGGTTTCATGAGGCGAAGCATCAGTTTTTGTTCTTGTTGACCACCGTGTCCAGAAGTATGGATATTATTAACCTTACCATGAATAACCTCAACACCAGCTTCTTGAATGGTGTTGATAAGTTTGTTGACACTGGTTGTATTACCTGGAATTGGACTTGATGAAAAGATAACCGTGTCACCGGGCTGTAGGGTAACTTGACGGTGAGTCCCGTTAGCAATACGAGCTAAGGCAGCCATCGACTCTCCTTGAGAGCCAGTACACATAATCAAAATTTCGCTCGCATGGTAATTTTTCAATTCACTGGCATCAATAAAGGTGCCTTTTGGAACCTTGATATAACCGAGTTCAACTCCATTAACGATGGCTTTTTCCATGGAACGTCCAAAAACAGCAATCTTACGGCCTGTCTTAACAGCAGCCTCAGCAGCCTGTTGAAGGCGGAAGATATTGGAAGCGAAAGAAGCAAAGATAATACGTCCATGAATACCTTCGATAATCTTCATAATAGACTGACCGACAACTTTTTCGGAATTTGTAAAAGTTGGTACTTCGGCATTGGTTGAGTCTGAGAGTAAGCAAAGAACACCTTCTTCTCCCAGAGCAGCCATGCGATGAATGTCAGCTGGCTCGCCAACAGGGGTCCAGTCAAATTTGAAGTCTCCTGTGCAGACAACTTTACCTTGAGGAGTATGGATAACAATTCCCAAGGGTTCTGGAATAGAGTGAGTTGTACGGAAGAAAGTAACACTGAGGTTCTTGAAGGTCAGCTCGGTATTAGCATTGATTTCATATAGCTTAGCTTCACGCAAGAGGCCGTGTTCTTCCAGTTTGCCTTTGATTAGAGCAAGAGCAAGTGGTCCTGCATAGATGGGAACATTGGCTTGTTTCAGAAGAAATGGGATACCGCCGATATGATCTTCGTGTCCGTGAGTAATAACCAAAGCTTTCACGCGGTCAAGATTTTCAACGATGTAAGAATAGTCAGGGATAACATAGTCAATACCTAACAAATCATCTTCTGGAAATTTGATACCGGCATCAACTATGATGATTTCATCTTTGTATTCAATTCCATAGGTATTTTTTCCGATTTCACCAAGGCCACCAATCGCATAAACCCCAACTTCTTCAGGTTTAAGATTGATATTGCTCATATTATAACTCCGTTAGGGCGAAAACACCTGATTCTTTTTCATATTCGAGGTGTTTGTCTGAGAGGAGTTCAATAAACTCAATGTTGTAGGCAGTCTTTTCTTCAACGAGTTTACGCGCCTTAATGCGTCCCTCAAGTTCATCAGTGGCATCAATGTCGAGATAGAGCGCTTTTGTCTGTTCACGACGTGGGCTACGTGTTTTTGTTTCTTGATAAAAAACTTTGTAAATCATAGGATTCCTTTCTTTATGACAAGTAAAATCATAACTACAAAAAGTCTGCCAGATTAAACGTATTTCAATCGGCCATCGTTTATGAAATTTTATGAGTAATAGATTTTACTTTGATTCGTTACAATTATTTCAATTATACCATAGAAACCTTTTTTCGTCTAACTCTAGAGTCTTATTGAACATCAGTCATGTATCGGATGTTTTTTTATGTTATAATTGGAAAAGAAATTTCAAATCAGAAGGAAACAAGATGAAAGTTTTAGCCTTTGATACTTCATGTAAGTCATTGTCACTTGCAATCTTAGATGGAGAAGAATTATTAGCAGAAGTTACGCTTAATATAAAAAAGAATCATAGTATCAGCCTCATGCCCACTATTGATTTTTTAATGCACTCAGTTGATATGCAGCCTAGTGATTTGCAGCGCATTGTGGTTGCTCAGGGTCCAGGTTCTTATACAGGGCTCCGCATCGCAGTAGCAACAGCCAAGACTCTTGCTTACAGCCTCAAGATTGATTTGGTCGGAGTATCAAGTCTCTATGCTCTCGCAGCACCTGCTAAAAAATCCGGATTGGTCGTTCCTATTATAGATGCTAGACGCAATAATGTTTATGCTGGTTTTTATGACAATGGCAGAGCGGTTGAACCAGACAGACATTTAGCTCTTACGGATGTTCTAGAAAGTTTGAAACTCCAAGAAAAAGTGACCTTTGTTGGAGAAGTGGAAAGTTTTCGAACTCAAATTGAAGAACACCTTCCGCAGGCAACAGTTATCCAAACATTACCATCAGCATACGAAATTGGCAAACTAGGTCAAACTTTACCTGCGGTAGATGTGAATGCCTTTGTTCCAAACTATCTTAAACGAGTTGAGGCTGAAGAAAATTGGTTGAAAGACCATCATGAAGATTCACAGGCTGACTATGTTAAACGGGTATGATATGCGGACATTGGAAGAAAATGTTGTAGCTGTCTATGATATTTTGTCAGATGTTTATGCCAAATCACCTTGGTCAGAAAAACAGATTTTAGCAGACATGCAACAAAGCAACGTTGATTATTTTTTTGTAGAAGTTGAGACGCAAGTTGTTGGTTTTATATCGGTACAGCAGTTAGTAGGAGAGTTGGAAATCACGAATATAGCGGTAAAAAAAAGCTATCAGGGACAAGGTCTGGGAGCGCAGCTCATGGCTTTCCTCAATGAGGTTGATTTTCCGATTTTTCTTGAGGTGAGAGCATCCAACAATGCTGCACAAGCCTTGTACCAAAAAAATGGCTTTAATGCAATCGGACATCGGAAAAATTACTACCATGATCCAGTTGAAGATGCCATTATCATGAAACGTGAGGGAATCGAGTAAATGAAGGACAGATATATATTGGCAGTGGAAAGTTCATGTGATGAAACAAGTGTCGCTGTTTTAAAGAATGACAAAGAACTGCTGAGTAACATTATTGCTAGCCAAGTGGAGAGTCATAAGCGCTTTGGAGGAGTTGTTCCTGAGGTAGCTAGTCGTCATCATGTTGAGGTTATTACACTTTGTATTGAAGATGCTTTGCTGGAAGCAGGGATTGAAGCAAGTCAACTGGATGCTGTGGCGGTAACTTATGGTCCTGGTTTGGTTGGAGCACTTTTAGTGGGAATGGCTGCCGCGAAAGCTTTTGCTTGGGCAAATCAACTTCCTTTGGTTCCTGTCAATCACATGGCTGGCCACTTAATGGCTGCACGCCAAGTTCAGAAGTTGGAGTATCCACTTTTAGCGCTTTTAGTATCTGGAGGTCATACAGAATTAGTTTATGTCTCTGAACCTGGCAATTATAAAATTGTGGGAGAGACTCGTGATGACGCAGTTGGCGAAGCTTATGATAAGGTTGGTCGTGTCATGGGATTGACCTATCCAGCAGGCCGAGAAATTGATGAGTTAGCACATAAGGGACGGGACGTCTATGATTTTCCTCGTGCTATGATGAAAGAGGATAATCTGGAATTTTCATTTTCTGGACTCAAATCAGCTTTTATTAACCTGAGCCACAATGCCCAACAAAAAGGTAAAAAACTTGTCAAAGAAGATTTGTGTGCCTCTTTTCAAGCAGCTGTGCTAGATATTCTTATGTCCAAAACTAAAAAGGCACTTAAAAGTTATGCTGTTAAGACATTAGTTGTAGCTGGAGGTGTGGCTGCTAATCGTGGTTTACGTGAACGATTGGCAGAAGAAATCACAGAGACTACTGTCGTTATTCCTCCTTTGCGGCTCTGTGGAGACAATGCGGGGATGATTGCACTTGCAGCTGCAATTGAATATGAAAAAAAACACTTTGCAAGCCTTGACTTAAATGCCAAGCCAAGTTTGGCATTTGAAACAGTGGAAGAATGATTACTAGCTATCAATATTTCATAGTTATTTGTTTATTATTGTTTCCGCTATTAAAAAAGTTTCTTTAATCGTCAACGAATCTAGGGCATCAGTACATAATAAGTGGGTAAATTTTTGGATTGTTACTCCATCATTTAGAAAAACAACAAAAGAATCTCCTATTTAAATGAGTGGTAGGCAGTACTAAACTTATGTTATAATATAGGAAAATTCTGGTAATTCAAGGAGGAACTATGCAGGAAAAAGGATTTTGGGATGGTGTCAAGGCAGCTACACCAACGGTTTTTGGATATATATCGATAGGAATGGCTTTGGGAATTGTGGGAGCAAAGTCTGGTCTGACACCGCTGGAAATTGGTTTGATGAGCATTATTGTTTATTCTGGTTCTGGTCAATTTGCTCTTTGTGGTCTTATTTTGGCAAAGGCTTCGTTACCTTCCATTGGACTTACCATTTTTTTAATCAACCTGAGGCATTTTTTGATGAATTTGCACACCTCAACGATTTTTCCAAAGGCAAGCATAGGACAGCAGTTACTGATTGGAAGTTTCATGACAGACGAAAGTTATGGTATTTTACTAGGGGAGCATATTCGTCATAAAGATATTTCAGTCATCTGGATGTATGGGAATAATTTTGCAGGTTATTTCACATGGGCAACTGCTTCTATAATTGGTTGTGTTTTAGGAGGTCTCATTCCTAATCCAGATTCCTTTGGGATAGATTTTGCATTAATCGCTATGTTTGTGGCTATATTCTCTAGTCAGTTGGAAGGTATGGTTCGGCGGGTTAAATGGCAGAAAATTACTTGGATTTTAGTGACGGTTTTTCTTTCTTATATTTTACTTAGTGTCATCATATCGAGTGCTCTAGCGGTGTTGGTTGCGACACTCTTAGGATGCTTTGTGGGGGTTTTGCTTGATGATTAGTTCATATGTTATAGCGGCCATTGTCATATCGATGTTGGTTACATGGATTCCAAGGGTCTTTCCTTATATACTTGTGCGCTTTGCTGAATTACCTCCAAAGGTTATTAAATTTTTAGGTTATCTACCAATAACCATTATTTTCGCTTTGATTTTATCTAGTATTTTTACAGTTGAAAAAGGGCATCTCCCTCAAATTAAGTGGATTGAACTGGTAGCAGTAGCTCCAACATTTCTAGTTGTTGCAAAAAGCAAAAATGTCATGTTGGCAGTTCTCATAGGAGTTGCAGCCGTAGCGGTCTTACGTCTGGTGTTCTAGGTAGAAAAATAGCAGTGCTAAGCAAATCTTATCGCTTCAACTAAGAAGGGGGACAAGTGATTAGAGTTGACATCATTTGATGGTTTTAGAAAATCAAAATGATATGTCAGTGGTGTCACCTTATTATCCCTTTATACCAATTTGTGTAGCAATAATTAAAATTTAAAAAAACTGATACTCGTCTGAGAATCAGTTTTTTTGTATCATTAAGGGAAATTGTCTTGGTGTCAAGTTCTGATAAACATCAATTCTACTGTGTATATATTAATTTTGCTTTTCAGAAATAACCATGACATTGTCTGTAATATCAGCTTTAAGATGTTTAACATCTGTGTGATCAAGATAGAAGTCAGTGATTTTATCGCGAATTTCTTGTTCGATAACACGACGCAGTGGACGAACCCCCATCGCTTCATCATACCCTAGTTCAATCAAGTGGGCTTTGGCAGTGTCTGTGACTTCAAGATCAATACCTTTCTTAGCAATTGTCTTGCTGACTTCATCTAACATCAGGTCGACAATTTCATTCAAGTCTTCCTTAGTCAAATGAGAGAATTCGATGATACCGTTGAAACGATTGAGAAATTCTGGACGGAAGTAAGGAGCGATACGATCCATGATTTTCTTATCCTTATCATCTTGACCAGTTAAAGCTTCGTTACCAAATCCAGCATTAGATGTAGCAATGATAACCGTATTTTTGAAGTTAATCGTGTTACCTTGACCATCGGTTAGACGACCATCATCCAAGACTTGAAGCAGAAGTGTGATGACTTGAGGGTCTGCCTTTTCAATTTCATCTAAAAGCACGATTGAGTAAGGGTTGCGGCGAACACGTTCTGTAAGAGTATTGTTATTATCATCGTAGCCAACATAACCAGCGGTAGTACCAATTAATTTAGAAACGGCAGTGCGGTCGCTGTATTCCGACATATCCAGACGAATGATAGAATCTTTGGAACCAAACATATCAAGTGCTAATTGTTTAGCCAATTCGGTCTTACCAACTCCTGTTGGACCCACGAAAAGAAAGCTACCGATTGGGCGGTTACCCTCATCAAAACCAGCACGGTTACGACGGATGGCGCGTGACACTGCTTCAACAGCTTCGTTTTGACCGATGACTTTACCCTTTAAACGACTAGCCATTTCTTTCAAACGCTCAATGTCGCTTGCGCCCATATTGGAAACAGGCACACCAGTTAAACGTTCAACGGATTCTGCCACGTCATTGACCGTAGCAGTTACTTTTTGACCCTCTGTGTGGTTATCAATTTGTTTTTGTAATTCTTCAATCCGTACTTTGGCATTGAGTGCAGTTTCGTAATCCTCTTTAGCAGCAGCGGCCTCTTGTTTAGCTTTTTGATCAGCAATTTCCTTTTCCAAAGTCTTAATGTCAGTGACCTTATTTTGAGCTGCTAAGTGAGCAGCAGTCATGTCAATTAAATCAATAGCCTTGTCTGGCAAGCTACGCTGTGGAATATATTGGATAGAGAAATCAACAGCTGCTTTCAAGACATCATCCGGCAAAATGACGTTGTGGTGCCTTTCGTACAAATCACGAATACCCATGAGGATATTAAAACTGTCCTGTGCAGATGGTGCATTAACCTTAACTTCATTGAAACGACGTGCTAGCGCAGCATTTTTCAAAATGGTGTTACGATATTCGTCTTGTGTAGTCGCACCAATCACAGTTAATTCACCACGCGAAAGGGCAGGTTTAAGAATGTCAGCCAAGCCTTTGGAACCAGAGTCACCACCGGTTGAGCCAGCACCTAAAATTTGATGAATTTCATCAAAGAAGAGGATGATATTACCTGCATCTTTGACTTCCTTAACCAAATTTTGAATATTTTCTTCAAAGCTACCGCGGTATTGCGTACCTGCTTCAAGCCCTGAAATATCAATTGAAATGATTTCTTTATTTTTAATCGTCGCAGGTACATCACCATTGACAATAGCTTGCGCCAAACCTTCAACAACCGCAGTTTTACCAACGCCGGCATCACCGACAAGAACAGGATTGTTCTTCGTACGGCGTGATAAGATTTCAGCAGTTTCTTGGATTTCTTTGTTGCGTCCAATGACTGGGTCAAGTTCATTTTGGCGTGCTTGTTCGGTCAAGTTGGTACCAAGTTTTGCCAAAATACCATCTTCTTTAGGAGCAGTAGCAGCAGATGCTTGTTGCATGTCTGGATTACCTGGTAATTTACCAGTTTGACGATATTGCGCAAATTCTTCAGGGGTGACTTCGCGTCCGTTAATCAAATAACGTTTATTTTCGGAATTGTAGCCTCCCATATTTCCCATGAGTTGGTTGAAAATGTCGTCCATATTTCCAAAAGGATCTCTTCCATAAAAGTTGTTGTTAGCCATAATTAGTTACCTCTTTTTCTAAAAATAGATCACAAGTAGTATTATAATCTGATTTATATGTCGTTGAAGAACAAACACCTTAGTCTATACAAATGGGTAGAGAGGTCGTATTTAAGGTGATTGTATTGGTTTTCCTAACCATCTTCTGATGATATTATACACCTTTGGTCAGTGAAGGTCAATACAAAACGAGAAAATTTTAAAAAATAATTAAGAATCGGTTTGATGTAAATTATCATAAGTTAATAGTAGTGAATAAGGTAGATGTCTTTAATGTTAAACTCAGTAATAAGGAGATTACTTTGAGAAGTGTAAACGATGGCTAACTTGGACTTGAAATCTACCGACAAAAATAAAAACCGCTATTCCTAAGAATAGCGGTTTAATCATGTTTTTAGGCTAATTGAGTAGTCGCTCTATTATTTAAGAGTAACAGAAGCTCCAGCTTCTTCAAGTTTAGCTTTGATTTCTTCAGCTTCAGCTGCAGATGCACCTTCTTTGATAACTTCTGGTGCACCATCAACAAGAGCTTTAGCTTCTTTAAGACCAAGACCTGTGATTTCACGAACAACTTTGATAACGCCAACTTTTTTGTCGCCAGCTGCAGTCAATTCAACGTCGAATGAATCTTTAGCAGCAGCTTCTTCTCCGCCTGCTGCACCAGCTACAGCTACAGGAGCAGCTGCAGTTACACCAAATTCTTCTTCGATAGCTTTTACAAGGTCGTTCAATTCAAGGATTGAAGCTTCTTTAATTTCAGCAATAATGTTTTCAATGTTCAATGCCATTGTAATTTCCTCCAAATATGTTTTAAATTAGGTTTAATAAGATAGCATTAAGCTGCTACGGGCTGACGCATTAAGCTGCGCCTTCTTCTTTGTTTTCTGCAACAGCTTTGACAGCATATGCAACGTTGCGAACTGGCGCTTGAAGTACAGAAAGGAGCATAGAAAGCATACCTTCTTTGTTTGGCAATTTAGCAAGAGCGTTAATTTCTTCAACAGAAGTGAATTTACCGTCTACTGAACCACCTTTAATTTCAAGAGCTTCTGCATCTTTTGCAAAGTCACTAAGAACTTTTGCTGGTGCGATAACATCTTCGTTAGAAAATGCTACTGCAGATGGGCCTACAAACAATTCTTTCAAATCGTCAAGACCTGCTTTTTCAGCTGCACGAGTCAAGATTGAGTTTTTGATAACTTTGAACTCAACACCGCTTTCACGAAGTGAACGACGAAGATTTGTATCTTGCTCAACTGTAAGACCACGTGAATCAACAACGACGATACTTGCAGCTGCCTTCATTTTTTCAGCAACGAGCTCAACTTGTTCAGCTTTTTTAGCAATAATTGCTTCACTCATTAGTTTTACCTCCGTTTTTATTTTTGGGCTAGGCACAAAAAAATCGCACCTAAACCTAGACACGAAAGTACAAAGACGTTATTTCATAATGACGTTTTGTGCCTCGGCAGGAATCTTATGAGCACCGCTCCCCTGCTGTCTTAGGTCAGTTCACACAGAACCATTTAGTAGTTTACCCTATTTTCATCCTTATGTCAATAATTTTTCTCAAAATTTGTAATCTAGTATTTTTCTAGTATTTTCTTTGGATGGTTGCCGTTTAAAGGCATAAACTCTGTGAATACATCACTAATAATAAGAAAATGTAAGTTTAAGTGTGATAATTTTACTGGTGTTGTTGGACAACAAAGGATTCCCAAAATATTTTTAGAAGATTTTCTATTCCCTATCCCACCAATTTCTGAACAACGACGAATCGCTAAACAAATCCAACACTATTTCAATCTTCTAGATATCATCAATCAAAACCAAGTAGAACTTCAACAATTATCAGAATAACTCCGACAAAAAGTTCTGGATGTGGCTATGCAAGGAAAGTTGGTCCCACAAGACCCCAATGATGAACCCGCTTCAGTTTTATTGGAAAAAAATTCGTGCAGAAAAGCAACGGTTCTTTGAGAAAGGGAAACTCAAGAAGAAAGGCTTAGTCGAAATTGAACCCGTTTTAACTGATGACAACACCTATTATGGGAAGGTTCCAATCAATTGGTGTACCCCATCTATACAAAATATTGGAGAAGTAGTCACGGGTAATACACCTTCGAAAAATATGAAGAGTATTACAATGGCAATTATCCATTCTTCAAACCAACTGATTTATTACAGGGAAAAAATTTGATTTTTGCAAGCGAAAGTTTAACTGAATTAGGTTGGAATGTTTCAAGGCATATACCGAAAGGAAGTATTTTAGTAAATTCAATCGGCAACATTGGTATGATTGGTCTTTTACAAGTAGATGGCACTTTTATACTCAATGAAAATCAAAAGTAGTCTAGGAAACGAAGCCGACGATAGAACTTGAGTTCATCAAGGCAAGTTGACAACGGATATTTTTGATTTTCGAAGAGTATTAATCAACAGATAAATGGAATAGCTCCTTAGCATTGTAAAAGTTACATCTTATAATCAAGTCTAATACTATGCTTGGCTTTACTTTTTGGTATAATAAAGGTATTGAAAGAGGAAACTATGGCACAAATAACGAAAAAAGCTTTGGAAGCGTCTTTGAAGCACCTGTTGCTGCAAAAGCCTTTACCCAAGATCACCATTCAGGATATTACGGATGACTGTGGGATTAGTCGGATGACTTTTTATTATCACTTCAAGGATATTTATGATTTGGTGGAGTGGTCTTGTGAGGAAGATGCGCAAAAGGCTCTTGGTGAAAATCGGCATTATGATAGCTGGGAGGAAGGGTTGCTGGATATTTTTAAAGCAGTCAGGGAAAATAAGCCTTTTATCCTTAATGTTTATCACTCGGTGAGTCGGGAGCAGATTGAAACCTATCTCTATCAGTTGACCTATCAGCTCATGATTGATGTGGTTGAGGAAAAGGCAGTTGGTTTACGCGTCAGCACTGAAGATAAGGACTTTATAGCAGACTTTTACAAGTATGCCCTAGTCGGGCTCATGTTGGATTGGATTAAAAAGGACATGAGAGAAGACCCTCAAGACTTGGTCAATCGTCTGGCCATCTTAGTGCATGGTAATATCGTAGTTGCTCTGCAACATTATGATACTAAAGGGAGATAGTTCTGCTTTTTATCAAATATGCTTAAATGATAAAAAAATTATCATTTAAGCTTTTTTGTTTATTGTTCTTAGGCAGGGAGGCTTTTACAATAGAGATAAATAAAAAAGATGAGAGGTATCAAGATGTATTATTCTAGTGGTAATTATGAAGCTTTTGCTCGTCCTCAAAAGCCAGCTGGTGTTGATCACAAATCAGCCTATATCATAGGCTCTGGCTTAGCCGCTCTTTCAGCTGCTTGCTTTCTTGTTCGTGATGGGCAAATGCCTGGTAAACAAGTCCATATCTTAGAAAAGGATCCGATTCCTGGTGGTGCCTGCGATGGTTATCAATACAGTGATATCGGTTATGTCATGCGGGGCGGCCGTGAGATGGACAATCATTTTGAATGCATGTGGGATCTTTTCCGCTCCATTCCTTCCATTGAAACGGATGGTGTCAGTGTCTTGGACGAATATTATTGGCTCAATAAAGCAGACCCTAACTATTCGCTCTGCCGTGCTACTGAAAAACAAGGTCAAGATGCACATACAGATAAGAAGTTTGGCTTGTCTGACAAGGCGGCTATGGAAATTATGAAACTCTTCTTCACACCTGATGAAGATCTTTATAACAAACGAATCAATGAAGTTTTTGATGATGAAGTTTTTGACTCTAATTTCTGGCTTTATTGGCGGACCATGTTTGCTTTTGAAAATTGGCATTCTGCTCTGGAGATGAAGCTTTATATCAAACGCTTTATTCACCATATCAGTGGTTTGCCTGATTTCACAGCTCTGCGCTTTACCCGCTACAATCAATACGAATCTATGATTTTGCCGATGGTTAAGTATCTGGAATCTTTTGGCGTTGTTTTCCATTACAATACCAAGGTGGTCAATGTCCTCTTTGACTGTCAAAAAGATAAGAAGGTTGCTAAAAAGATTGAAGTTATTCGTGATGGGCAAGAAGATAGCATTGACCTGACTGAAAATGATTTGGTCTTTATCACCAATGGCGGCTGTGTTGAAAATTCAAGTTACGGCAGCCAAGATAAGCCTGCTAGCTTTAATAAGGAAATTCGTCCAGGTGGTGGCTGGGATATGTGGCGGAAGATTGCGGCACAAGATGCTAGCTTTGGTCATCCAGACAAATTCTGTTATGACCCTGAACAATCTAACTGGATGAGTGCCACAGTAACCACAACTGATGATAAGATTCCAGCTTATATTCAAAAGATTTGTAAGCGAGACCCATTTTCAGGTAAGGTTGTTACAGGTGGAATTGTCACTGTCAAGGATTCAAGTTGGCTGATGAGCTGGACGGTTAACCGCCAACCACAGTTCAGAAATCAAGCTAAAAATGAATTAGTGGTTTGGGTTTATGGGCTATTTTCTGATAAGGAAGGCGACTATATCAAAAAAACAATGCGCGATTGCACCGGTCAGGAAATTTGTGCCGAATGGCTTTATCATATGGGCGTACCAGTAGCAGAAATTGATAATTTGTCGCGTCACAGTGCCAAAACTGTTCCTTGTATGATGCCTTACATAACAGCATTCTTTATGCCGCGTGAAAAAGGAGATCGCCCAAATGTCGTACCTGATGGCGCTCTTAACTTTGCCTTTTTAGGACAATTTGCGGAAACGCAGCGTGATACCATTTTTACTACAGAATACTCTATTCGGACAGGTATGGAAGCTGTTTACACCTTATTAGACATTGACCGTGGTGTCCCAGAAGTTTGGGGCAGCACCTATGATGTGCGTGACTTGCTTCATGCGACAGTTGCACTGCGTGATGGCAAGGCTATCACTGATATGAAGCTGAACTTTGTCGAAAAATTTATTCTTAAGCAAGCCCTTCGTAAGACAGAAGGGACAGATATTGAGAAACTCCTGAAACGTTACCATGTCGTTTAAAAAGAAAAGGAAGTTAAGAAGTCTATTCTGGCTTCCTTTTTTGTTATAATGGCTATAAGAGAAAGGAGGGGGTGACTTGAGTTCTTCTATATTTGCAAAAAAACGAATTTGTTTTGAAAAACTGTTGCCTTTTGGCTTTATTCAGTCGGAGAATGGCTACACTTACCATGAAACTATTTTAAATGGTGATTTTGAAGTGCGGATACAGGTCACATTTGACGGGCAAATAGCTAGTAAGGTCATGGATTCGGAATTAAATGAAGAGTATCTGGCTCTTTATGTTGAGCGTGCTAGTGGTAGCTTTGTCGGCCAAGTGCGTGAGGCCTATCTGGATGTTTTGGAGCGCATAGCTAGCAATTGCTGTCAAGCTCTGCCATTTTCCAACGACCAGGCCAACCGCCTAGCTGATTGGATTGCGAGTGAGTGGGGCGATCCCGTCGATTACCCTTTTGAGAAATATCCTCAGTATGCTTCCTATCGTGTTGGTGGTAAGTGGTATGCCTTGATTTTTCCACTTAAGTTGGAAAAGTTAGGATTTTCGGGGGCAATAGCAGAGCAGGAAGTTGAAGTGGTTAATCTCAAGGTTGAGCCAACTGAAATAGCAAATTTACTCAGTAAAGACGGCATTTTTCCTAGTTACCACATGTCCAAGAAGAGCTGGGTTTCGGTAGTGCTTGACGATAGTTTATCAGATGAAGAACTTTGGGAATTAGTTACCCAAAGTCGTAGTCTAGCTGCTCCTAATCTACTAGGTCGCAGCCAAGGGCCAAATTTCTGGCTGATTCCTGCTAATCCTAAGTATTATGACATTGATGCAGAGTTTACGGAAAATAAAATTATTGACTGGACTCAAAAAGCCTCCATCAAGAAGGGAGACTATGTGGGCATTTACATCACTGCACCTAGTCGGATGCTCCGCTATCTCTGCCGAGTCTTAGAAGCCGATACGGACAATAACGGCTACCGCAACCATCCAGACATCAAGAGACTCATGCGCATTGAGCTTATTCGACAGTTTGATGATGGCAAATTTCCGGCATCCGTTCTCGAAGAACTGGGTGTCAGTAATATCCGTGGACCGCGTCGCATGACCAAAGAACTCATTGAGAAAGTTGAGGAAACCCTAAATGATTAGATCGGCTCGTTTATCAGATGTCCAAGCGCTCTATGCCATTAACCGTGATAGTTTGGGCTATGATAGTGATATGTCAGCAACTAAGGCTCAGCTTGAGAAGCTTTTACAGGACTCTAATCACACCATTTTGGTAGCTGAAGAAAATGGTCACGTGGTCGGTTATGTGCATGCCCAGCTCTATGAAACACTGTATTTTAAACCTTTATGGAATCTAATGGCGCTAGCTGTATCTCAAGATTATCAAGGGAAAGGTTTTGGAGCAGCTCTTTTGTCGAAATTAGAAAAGTTGGCCCAGCGGTCCAATATCTCAGGTATCCGTGTTAATTCAGGTATATCTAGAAGGGGCGCTCATGCATTTTATAAAAAAATGGGTTATGTGGAAAGACCAGAACAAAAGAGATTTATAAAAAACTGGGACAAATGTTAGATTATATAACATAAAAGGTTCGAAATTGGCAGAAAAATTGCAAAAATTTTGAAAAAGGGGTTTTCTTTTGCTTTTGAAAGGTATATAATAGCCCTATCTTAATTTTTAAAGGAGGAGCAAACATGAAGAAAAGCTTTATTCATCAGCAACAGGAGATTTCTTTTGTCAAGAATACTTTTACACAATATTTGATTGACAAACTTGAAATTGTTGAAGTGCAAGGACCTATTCTTAGTCAGGTCGGGGATGGTATGCAAGATAATTTGAGTGGTATCGAAAATCCTGTTTCAGTGCACGTTAAACGCATTCCAGATGCTGAATTTGAAGTTGTTCATTCACTTGCTAAGTGGAAACGTCACACTTTGGCACGTTTTGGCTTCAATGAAGGAGAAGGGCTTTTCGTACACATGAAAGCTCTCCGACCAGACGAAGAGGATTTGGATCCCATCCACTCTATTTATGTGGATCAATGGGATTGGGAGAAAGTAATTCCTAATGGTCGTCGTGATATTACTTATTTGAAAGAAACAGTTGAACAAGTTTATAAAGCTATTCGATTGACAGAATTAGCAGTTGAAGCACGCTTTGATATTGAAGCTGTTTTGCCTAAAAAGATTACATTTATTCACACTGAAGAATTGGTTGAAAAATATCCAGATTTGACACCAAAAGAACGTGAAAATGCTGCTGCTAAAGAATTTGGAGCTATTTTCCTTATCGGTATTGGTGGCATTTTGCCAGATGGTGAACGCCACGATGGACGTGCACCTGACTATGATGACTGGACTTCAGAATCTGAAAATGGTTATCATGGTTTAAATGGTGATATTATCGTTTGGAACGAAGCGCTTGGTTCAGCGTTTGAATTATCATCTATGGGTATTCGTGTCGATGAGGAGGCGCTTAAACGCCAAGTCAAGATTACAGGTGACGAAGATCGTTTACAATTAGAATGGCATAAGGCTCTTCTTAATGGTCTATTCCCACTTACCATAGGTGGTGGTATCGGTCAATCTCGTATGGCAATGTTCTTGCTTCGTAAGAAACATATTGGTGAAGTACAATCTAGTGTTTGGCCAAAAGAAGTTCGTGAAACGTTTGATAACATTTTGTAAGCATACTTATTTAAAAGAATCAAGTTTTCTTGGTTCTTTTATTTTTTTGGAAATGATGTTACATTTTATAACATTTAGACTTGACAAAATATTCTGATAAGATTATAATGAATCTAGATAAGTTGAATTATTTGAATAATGTTCATGGATTTAAAGAAAATTCATCATAAATCAAAGATTTAACCTATAAAAAACATCAATTTCTGCACATTTCACATGTGTATTGGTATTTTTGTTAACAAAGGAGAACACCATGACACTTACTGCTGCTGATATCAAAAAAGATATTAAAGAAAAAAATGTTACCTTCTTACGTTTGATGTTTACAGACATCGCAGGAACATTGAAAAATGTTGAAATTCCAGCAACTGATGAACAACTTGAAAAAGTTTTATCAAACAAAGCTATGTTTGATGGCTCATCAATTGAAGGATTTGTTCGCATCAATGAATCAGATATGTTCTTGTACCCAGATCTTGATACTTGGACTGTTTTTCCTTGGGGTGGAGAAAACGGTGCTGTTGCTGGTTTGATTTGTGATGTTTATACTGCTGAAGGTGAACCTTTTGCAGGAGATCCACGTGGTAATCTAAAACGTGCATTGCATCATATGGAAGAAGTTGGTTTCAAATCATTCAACCTTGGTCCAGAACCTGAATTCTTCCTTTTCAAAATGGATGAAAAAGGTGAACCTACACTTGAAGTGAACGACCAAGGTGGTTACTTTGACCTTGCTCCTACAGATTTGGCTGATAATACACGTCGTGAAATCGTCAATGTTTTGACCCAAATGGGATTTGAAGTTGAAGCTAGTCACCACGAGGTAGCAGTAGGTCAACATGAAATCGACTTTAAGTACGCTAATGTTTTGAAAGCTTGTGATAATATCCAAATCTTCAAACTGGTTGTTAAGACTATTGCTCGTAAACATGGTCTTTATGCGACATTTATGGCTAAACCTAAATTCGGTATTAACGGTTCAGGTATGCACTGTAATATGTCTCTTTTTGATAAAGATGGTAAAAATGCTTTCTTTGACCCAGAAGACCCACGAGGAATGCAATTGTCAGAAACTGCCTATGATTTCCTTGGCGGTTTGATGAAACACGCTTACAACTATACCGCAATCATGAATCCAACTGTAAACTCATACAAGCGTTTGGTTCCTGGTTATGAAGCGCCAGTTTACATTGCTTGGGCTGGACGTAACCGTTCACCACTTATCCGCGTTCCTGCTTCACGTGGTATGGGGACACGCCTTTAACTTCGCTCAGTTGATCCAACAGCTAATCCTTATCTTGCTCTTGCCGTTCTTTTGGAAGCAGGTCTTGATGGTGTTGAAAATAAAATTGAAGCGCCAGCTCCAGTCGAAACAAATATTTATGTCATGACAGAAGATGAACGTAAGGCTGCAGGTATTAAAGACCTTCCTTCAACACTTCACAATGCGGTTAAAGCTCTTCAAGAAGATGAAGTTGTTAAGTCTGCACTTGGTGAACACATCTTTACTAACTTTGTTGAAGCTAAGAAGATTGAATGGTCAAGTTATGCTGCCTTTGTTTCACAATGGGAAATTGATAACTACCTCAACCTCTACTAAAAAATTTAACCTTGAGAGTGGAACGGTTGAGTAACCTTTGTGTTGAATGTTGACACAAACTCTGAGAGGTGAGGTCGGACTTGAGCCTATCCTCGCCAATCAGCAGATTTTCGTTGGTACCTAATGCTAATGAATCATTCAGGGGAAATCTTATATTGACTAAAGTTGATAGAATCTCCGTAACCACTGTGCCTCGCAAGTAAAATTACAAAATTACAAGAAGTTGGGTACATTTTGTCCCAACCTCTTTTAATTTTTATTCAGTAAAACGAAAAATATATAATAATAACTA
Source organism: Streptococcus orisratti DSM 15617 (assembly GCF_000380105.1). Taxonomy (GTDB): domain Bacteria; phylum Bacillota; class Bacilli; order Lactobacillales; family Streptococcaceae; genus Streptococcus; species Streptococcus orisratti. Next base: position 35,913 of record NZ_KB904526.1, on the reverse strand, counting down.
TTCTAAATAAGAAACTTGTGATATAATACAAAATGAAAATTCTGAATAATTTGACTATTTATTCTATAAATTGAGGAGAAAAAGCTATGAATGAAGATGCTTTGAAGGCTCAGCAGACGACTCTCTGGGAACCATCATTTGAATCAGATGCCTGTGGAATGGGATTTGTTGCACAGCTTGATGGTGAGCCTAGTCATACTCTGATTGACTATGCTCTGACCATGTTAACGCGGATGAATCATCGTGGTGGGACAGGCGCAGAACCTGATACTGGTGACGGTGCAGGAATGTTGTTGGCTATGCCAGATGAATTTTTCCAAGCAAAGGCTACCGAAGCCGGACTGGTTTTGCCATCAAAAGGAGACTATGCTGTTGCACAGCTTTATCTTCCACAAGATATTGAGGCAAAAAGCAGTCTTTTAGCTGCTGTTAAATCTGAAATTAAAAATGCAGGTTATCGTGTTCTGTTTACGCGAGATGTTCCTTTTAATTATGATAATTGCGGTCCTGCTGCACAAGAAATTATGCCTAGTTTTGTTCAATTGTTTATTAGTAAACCTTCTGATACTAAAGCTGGGCGAGCGTTTGAAGATAAACTCTTCCGTTTGCGTCGTCAACTAGAGAAGAGTTTTTCAGCGGATGAATTTTTCATTTGTTCTTTGTCTAGTAAAACGATTGTTTATAAGGGAATGTTGCATGCGTTTCAAGTTGGGCTTTTTTATCCTGATTTGACGGATGAGTTATTCAAGTCACATATCGCTCTGACACATTCACGCTTTTCAACAAATACTTTTCCATCTTGGGACCGCGCACAACCATTTCGTTTCTTAGCCCATAATGGTGAAATTAATACCCTACGTGGTGCTGAAAACTGGATGCACAGCCATCAAATTGAAGTTTATAATGAAGAAAATTCTGATTCAGCTAAACTAGAAAACTGCTTGGAATATCTTTATCGTCACGGACGTGATATTCCACAAAGTTTATTGATGATGGTGCCAGAAGCCTGGGGTGAGCAATCCGGTCTTTCTGACGAGTTGAAGGCTTTCTACGAATATGCTTCAAGTTTCGTGGCCCCTTGGGATGGACCAGCTGCCCTTGTTTTCACAGACGGAGATATGGTTGGTGCTCGTCTTGACCGTAATGGTCTCCGACCAAGTCGTTATTCATTAACTAAGGATAACTTTTTGATTTGTTCATCCGAATCAGGTGTTGTTGACTTAGAACCAAGTCGTGTTGTTGAAAAAGGTGTGCTTGGTCCTGGTAACATGATGTTGATTGATACGACTTCTGGTAAACTCATGAAAAATGAGGAAGTTAAGGCTTATTATTCAGCTCAATATCCTTATAAAAAATGGGTTGAAGAAAATATCGCCCATCTCAATGATTTTGAAGCAGTAGAAGTTAAAGAAGAGGTAGGTAACATCACAACCTTGTGGAAAACATATGGTTACACAGAGGAAGTGATTCGTACAGTTATTCTTCCTATGGCTGAAAGAGGAGAGGAACCTGTCATTTCTATGGGATTTGACAGCCCATTGGCTGTTTTGTCAAATAAAAATCAGTCCCTCTTTACTTTCTTCAAACAACAGTTTGCCCAAGTAACGAACCCGCCAATTGATGCTATTCGTGAAAAAATCGTAGTATCCACTAGTGTGTATTTGGGAGGAGATGGGAATTTTACTGTAGATGGTGCGGATAATTGTGTTAAGGTCAAAATTGATAGCCCAGTACTCTCTAATCAGGATTTTGCCAAACTGGCTCAGTTGACTGATGTCCGTTATAGTTCGACAACATTATCAACAGTTTATGATTTAGTTGAACCTAGCCGAAATCGTTTGCAACGTGCTCTGGAAAATCTTTTCAAAGCAGCAGAAAAAGCAGTAGATAACGGTAGCAAAATCATCATTTTATCAGACCGTGGTGTCAAGGAGGGGCAGTCTGCTATTCCAATCCTGTTAGCTGTATCTGGCTTGAATAACTATATGGTTGTCAAAGGAAAAGCTAGCCAGTTCTCAATTGTTGTTGATACAGCTGAAGCGACTGAAGTTCACCACTTTGCGACCTTGGTTGGCTATGGCGCAGCGGCTATCCATCCTTATGGTGCGTATGCGACACTTGCAGACTATGGCAAGGATGAAACAGCATATGAAAAATATCGGAAAGCAGCAGAAAAAGGTATCGTAAAAGTCATGAGTCGTATGGGAATCTCAACCATTCTTGGTTATAAGGGAGCCCAATTATTTGAAGCCGTTGGTCTGTCTGATGCTGTTGTGAACCAATACTTTACAGGAACGGTGACTCGCATTGGCGGTTTATCACTTGACCAAATCGAAGCAGAATACCTGCAGCGTATTGAGGACGCCTTTGGTGCAAGACGTGATGACTATCTTCAGAGCGGTGGCAGTTACCAATTTAAAGCGGATGGTGAATATCATCTCTTCAATCCACAGACTATTTATAATTTCCAACAAGCAGTTCGTAGAGGGGATTATAACCTCTTCAAGACTTATACTACTGAGCTGGATAAAGAAGCACTTGAGCATCCAACGACGCTTCGTTCTATTTGGGAATTTCATTCTAACCGTCCTAGAGTTGACCTTTCAGAAGTTGAACCAGCTGAAAGTATAGTCAAACGCTTTAAGGTTGGTGCCATGAGTTTTGGTTCTCTATCAAAAGAGGCACATGAAACTATTGCAGAAGCCATGAACCGTATTGGTGCTAAATCCAACTCTGGTGAAGGTGGCGAAAACCGAAATCGTTTCAAAGTTCAACCTGATGGTCGTAATCTCAATTCTAAAATCAAACAAGTGGCATCTGGTCGTTTTGGTGTCAATGCTGAATACCTCATGTCTGCTGAAGAACTACAAATTAAGTTGGCTCAGGGTGCGAAACCTGGTGAAGGTGGTCAACTTCCTGGACAAAAAGTATTCCCTTGGGTTGCTGAAATCCGTGGTGCAACGCCTGGTGTTCGCTTGATTTCCCCACCACCGCACCATGATATTTATTCAATTGAAGATTTGGCACAGCTGATTTATGACCTCAAAGCTATCAATCCTTATGCTAAAATTAATGTTAAACTGGTATCAAGCACGGGTGTTGGTACCATTGCAACGGGTTGTGTGAAAGCTGGCGCTGACAAGGTTGTTATCTCTGGATATGATGGTGGTACAGGGGCTTCGCCTCGTAACTCTGTTCGCGATGCTGGTCTCCCTTGGGAAATGGGGCTGGCTGAAGCACATCAAACGCTGTCACTCAACCGTCTTCGTCAACGTATGACACTTGAAACAGATGGTAAACTTATGACAGGCCGTGATGTAGCGGTAGCGGCACTTCTTGGAGCTGAAGAATATTCGTTTGCTAGTTTGGCTCTTGTATCAGTAGGTTGTGTTATGATGCGAGTTTGCTCGCTCAACACTTGTCCAGTTGGTGTTGCGACTCAAAATCCTGACTTGCGGAAGCATTTTGCTGGTAAGCCTGAACATGTCATCAATATGATGTTCTTTATGGCAGAAGAACTGCGCGAATATATGGCAGAACTTGGTTTCCGCTCTGTAGATGAAATGGTTGGACATTCTGAAATCCTCAAGGCTAAATTCATTCCAAAAGGAAAGGCGAAGTCACTAGATTTCTCTCGTATTTTGGGTACAGCCTATCCAATTGAACGCAAGACAGAGGACCCATTTGCTGACCCACGTCAGTGGAGGGAATTAGATGGTTTTGCAGCGGCAGCTATTGACAGTGAAACTAGCGTGACTATCAAGGAAAGTATCAATAATGTGCAACGTGCTGTTGGTGCCCGTATGGCTGGATGGATGGCAGAACGTTATGGTAATGACACTGTTGAACCAGGACTCATCAAGTATGAATACACTGGTATTGCTGGTCAATCATTTGCAAGCTTTATTACACAAGGGATGGAATTAACTCTCATTGGAGAAGCTAATGACTATATTGCCAAGTCCATGTCTGGTGGCCGTCTCATCGTAAAACCACCACATGATGCTGGTTATGATATTGAAAATTCTCCTATTGTTGGAAACGTATCACTATTTGGTGCAGTCAATGGAGAAGCTTACTTCGCTGGCCGTGCGGGAGAGCGTTTCTGTGTACGTAACTCTGGTGCCAAGGTTGTGGTTGAAGGTGTTGGTGCACATGGTTGTGAATACATGACTGGTGGTGTTGCGGTTATCCTTGGAACAACAGGACGAAACTTTGCGGCTGGTATGTCTGGTGGTGTTGCCTACGTCTATGATGTTAATGGTGATTTTGCTGAAAAAGTTAACACTGAAATGGTTGACCTTTACAAAGTCGGTGAAACACGTGGTGATGATGTTCTTGTTGATATGATTCAAAAACATTACGAATATACAGGCAGTGCCAAGGCTAAGCGTCTTTTGGATAATTGGGCTAATGAAGTTGGTAAGTTTATCAAGGTTTACCCAACTGAATTCCATGAAATCAACAATATTGAACATGCTCTCGCCAATCGTGGTCTTGAAGGTGATGAACTTGAACTACGTACCTTTGAGATTGCTACAGGTGGTGCGGAAACAGCTGCCGAGAAAGAAGAGCTTCTCGCAACAGTAACAGGAGGAAAATAAGATGGCAGACCCATTTGGATTTTTGAAATATGAACGTAAGGACAATCCTTACCGTCCTGTTGCCGAGCGCATTTTGGACTTTGAAGAATTACAAACACCACTATCAGAAGAGGAACGTCAAAAGCAAGCTGCACGTTGTATGGCTTGTGGAATTCCTTTCTGCCATTCAGGTGCCTTTTATGGTGGAGGCCGAGCCGTATCAGGATGCCCTAACGACAACCTGATTCCTGAGTGGAATGATTTGGTTTACAAAGGAGACTTCAAGCGTGCCTTTGAGCGATTGAGCCGTACCAACCCACTTCCTGAGATGACAGGTCGTGTCTGTCCTGCACCATGTGAAAAAGGGTGTACAGAAGGATTAAATGGCTCAGGTGTTACCATTCATGACAATGAACGTTTTATCATTGATACTGCTTTTGAAAATGGTTGGGTCGAAGAATCGGGTCGTCCTTCTCAGCGTACAGGCTTTAAAATTGCTGTGGTTGGTTCAGGTCCGGCTGGCTTATCGGCAGCATGGAGACTTAATAAACTTGGTCATAGTGTGACTGTTTATGAGCGTAGTGACCGATTTGGTGGTCTTCTCATGTACGGTATCCCAAATATGAAATTGGATAAGGAGATTGTTCAACGTCGTATTGATGTCATGTCTAAGTTGGGAGTTAACTTTGTCGCAAATACTGAAATTGGTCGCGATATTACTGCTGACGAACTTTTGGAGCAATATGATCGTGTGATTTTAGCAACTGGTGCTAGTGTGCCTCGTGATTTGGAAGTTCCGGGCCGTCACCTTAGTGGTGTTCGTTTCGCTGTTGATTTCTTAACAGAGACAACAAAAAATGTTCTTGCTTCAGGCAATAAAAAACTTGGTCGCACCTTGGAAGGTAAGCACGTTCTTGTTATCGGTGGCGGAGATACTGGTAATGACTGTATCGGAACTGCTGTCCGTTTGGGAGCGGCTAGTGTCAAGCAATTGGAAATCACTCCAGAACCACCAGTAAAACGATTGCCAACTAACCCTTGGCCACAATATCCTATGGTTAAGCGTACAGGTTATGGTCAAGAAGAAGCCGACTATGTTCAAGATACAGAACTGACAGTTTATGCAACCTCAACAACTGAGTTTATTGGTGCTGATCGAGGGCAAGTTATTGCTGCTAAAACTGTTAAAGTTGGTCCAGGGTTTAAGCCGATTGAAGGAACAGAAGAAGTTATCAAGGCTGATCTTGTTCTTCTTGCTATGGGCTTCACTGGAGCTGAAACATCATTATTTGAACAATTTGGAGTTCAAAGTGTTTATGATGATTACTCAACTAATAATAATCAAGTCTTTGTAGCTGGAGATGCACGCCGTGGACCAAGTCTTGTTATTTGGGGGATCCGTGAGGGGCGTAAGACAGCTGAGAAAATTGATCAAGAGCTACGAGTGATGGTAGCACAATAGAAGAAATCAGAGATTTCTGGACTATTTTTATAGTTTTCTAGAGTTCAAAAAAGTCCTCGCGTATTAACGCGGGGATTTTTTGGATATTTATGTCGGGCTAATATTTTACCAAGGTAGACCAGCGGCTGCAATTTCAGCTTTTGATGCATATTGACCATTTGATCTATGCCATCTTCCCCGAGAGTCTCTTTTATACCCACCAGTATTTTGTTGCTGTGCCGCCGCTGCTGCCTGTTGTTCTGCTGCTTGCTGTGCTTGAGCTTCACGAGTGTCAATGGCGTTGGTGACAGCGGTAATACGTGTATTGAAGGCATCCTTCTTGGTTGTGTCTGTTACGGCATTAACTTTATTTTGTGCATCAGCGATATTTTCACGAACCTGATTATTTTCGAGATTTTTTACGGCTGCTTCTGCCGCATTCTCTGCTTCCCTAGTTTCAATAGCCTGAACAACAGCATTGATTCGTTTGGTAAATCCATCTTTAACAGTGGTTGAAGTGACTGCATCAGTCTTGGTTTGAGCATCAGCTATGTTATCACGAATCTGGCTATTTTCAAGATTTTTGATGGCAGTCTCTGCTGCAGCAATAGCCTCTTCCTCAGCAGTAATAGCTCTGGAAACAGTCTCAATTCGCTTGTTGAGTTCGCTTTGTAAAGTCTTAGACTTGAGAGCAGCTACTTTATCATGAGCTTCTTTTATATTACTACGGACTTGATTCTTTTCGAGGTAGTCAACTGCTGTCTTTGCTTCGGTGATAAGGATGGTTTGCTCAACTTTGGCAATCCGTTTTTTTAAGAGCGTTTTAGTCTTTTTAACTTTGACTTTCTTAACGCTTTTCTTAGCATTTTTTAGATTGTCTCTTGTAGGATTGTTTTCGAGATTTTTGACTGCTTTTTTAGCTTTATTGACAGCACTCTTTTTGTTGGAGTGAGTCGTTGCGGAAACAACACTAATTTGTTGGTTAGTTACAGAAGTAGACTGAATAACTGAATTAATTGTTGGGGATTGAAGTGACATTAATATTAGCACTAACCCAGTAAACCATTTCACCTTTTTCATAATAATCCTCCTCTAAAAAACTTTAAATAGTGAAATAATATAAAATTATTATATCAATTTGCAATGAATTTGTAAACGTTTTCCTAATGCTTTCTCAATGACGTTTATGATTGGGGGTACTTTTTTGCATGCTATTGTTTCGGAAAAAATGATGTTTCATTTTCAGCTTCTCCAATTTCTGCTATAATAGTCTTTATGAGAGTTGTAGCAGGTAAATTTGGTGGGCGTCCTCTGAAGACGCTAGAGGGAAGGACGACGCGTCCGACAACTGATAAGGTTAAGGGGGCCATTTATAATATGATTGGTCCATTCTTTGATGGGGGACGTGTGTTAGATTTGTATTCTGGCAGCGGTAGCCTAGCTATTGAGGCTATTTCACGAGGTATGGATGAAGCTGTATTGGTCGAGCGTGACCGGCGTGCGCAAGCTATTATCCAAGAAAATATCAAGATGACCAAAAGCGAGAGACAGTTTAAGCTTCTTAAGATGGAGGCCAACCGTGCGCTAGATCAGCTTTTGAGTCAGTTTGACTTGGTGCTGTTAGACCCACCCTATGCCAAGGAAGAAATCGTTAAAACTATTGAGATGCTAGATGCGCGTGGGCTCCTCTCGGATCATGTGATGATTGTCTGTGAAACAGATAAGTCGGTGGGCTTACCTGAAGAGATTGCCAGCGTTGGAATCTGGAAACAGAAGGTCTATGGAATTAGCAAGGTGACAGTTTATGTTAAGTAATAGTGATTGGTTTTTGTTGATTTTAGTGTTACTAACGGCCATCGTTAAACTAGGTGCGGCTCGCGTTGTTGCTAGCAAGCGTCGTCTCAAAGTGGAGTCTGGTGAAGATGTACCAGCTATGACAGTAACTTGGAACAAGGGTTATTTGGTGGTATCGGGTCTTTTCGCAATATTGGCTGTGCTCAATTGGCTTGGTAAGGGGAGTTCTGGAACACCTCTGGTTCCGCTATTTGCTGCGCTAGTTTATCTTGGACTGGCTAGAGAGAAGGTCGAAGTATGACAATTGGACTTTTTGCGGGATCCTTTGATCCGGTGACCAATGGGCATGTGGATATCATCAAGCGTGCTAGTTGCCTTTTCGATATGCTATATGTTGGAATTTTTTACAATAAGGATAAAAAAGGTCTTTTTAGCATTGAGCAGCGTCAGCGGATGTTGACTGAGGCTTTGGCAGATTTGGAAAATGTCCAGATTATAACAGCGCATGATGTTTTAGCGGTTACTGTCGCTAAGCAAGTTGGGGCGACGCATCTGGTTCGAGGCTTACGCGGTTCAGAGGATATTGACTTGGAAGCTCGTCTTGATTTTTACAATCATGAATTAGCACCCGAGTTAGAGACGGTTTACCTAATGACCATGTTAGAATGGAAGTATGTTAGTTCAACACATGTTCGCGAACTTATTTATTTTAAGACTGATATCAGTAAGTATGTTCCTGAAAGTGTCGTCAAAGAAGTGGAGGAAACATTTGGAAACAAAGACAATTAAAAAACATCCTTTAAAAAAAATCGGTCACTTTTTAAATCGCTTTAAATGGTGGCTCTTGTCGCTCTTGGTTGTTTTTATCATTTTTAGCCTTTTTGTCCCTTTACCATATTATATGGAATCGCCTGGGGGAGCTTATGATATTCGCAGTGTGTTAACCGTTGGCAAAGATGAGGATAAGGAAAAAGGTTCTTATAATTTTGTAGCAGTGACTGTCAGTCGTGCTACCCTTGCTCAGATTATTTATGCTTGGGCTACGCCTTTTACTGAAATTATTAGTGCTGAAGAGATGACCGGTGGAACTAGTGACGAAGACTATCTACGCATTAATGATTATTATATGCAAAGTTCTCAAAATACGGCAACCTATCAAGCTTTGCAATTGGCTGGAGAAAAAGCAAAATTAGATTACAAGGGTGTGTATGTCCTAAGTATCAGCGAGGATTCTACTTTTAAGGATAGTTTACACATTGCTGATACGGTAACTGGAGTTAATGATAAGACTTTCAGCAGTTCAAAAGAACTGATAGCATATGTGTCTAGTTTGAAATTAGGCTCTAAAGTGACTGTTCAATATACCTCTGATGATAAGAAAAAAGAAGCTAAAGGTAAAATTATCAAGCTAGAAAATGGTAAGAATGGTATCGGAATTGGTCTAGTAGATCATACTGAGGTTGATTCGGATGTCAATATTGATTTTTCAACAGAAGGCGTGGGTGGTCCAAGTGCAGGATTGATGTTTACCCTTGATATTTATGACCAGTTGGTAGGTACTGATTTGCGTAAGGGTCGCATTATTGCTGGGACAGGGACGATTGAGGCAGATGGTTCTGTTGGAGATATCGGTGGTGCAGGACTCAAAGTGGTTTCGGCAGCAGAATCTGGTGCGGAAATTTTCTTTGTTCCAAATAATCCAGTGGATGAAGCAACACTAAAAGCAAATCCTGATGCTCAAACAAACTATCAAGAAGCACTGGCTGCTGCTAAAAAAATTGGGACAAAAATGAAAATTGTTCCTGTCACGACTGCTCAAGAGGCTATTGACTACTTAAAGAAAACAGGAAATTAAGAAAACTTGCCAGAGAAACTTCTTTGGCAAGTTTTATAACTTTCTGGTTAATTTTTTCTTAAGCTTTCCTTGTTAATCTATATAGTGAAAATGAAGTAATCTAAAAGGTGGTTAGAATGACTTGGAAAAAACGTTTACTTATAGGATTGCGACTCGCCTTGCTCATGATTTATTTAGATGGTGCTTTTTTAATCTACATTCGATCGGTTGATGGCAATGGTATCTATCAGACTGCAAAAATGAAATGGTTATCATTATTGCTCTGGTCACTCTGTTGTATTTTGCTTTGGTTAGTACAGGAAATTATCAGTTTTATTTTGAAAATGAGAACCTATAAGCGAGGAGAGGACTTGAGGTGAAGAGAATAGCATGAGATAATTTTTCCAAAAAAATTTTCAAGATACTAGAAAACGATTTCAAATCATGATAGAATAGAACAAATAATGGAGGAATGAAATGAAAAACAATAGGACATCGGTAACGATGAAAGATGTTGCCACTTTAGCTGGAGTAAGTGTTGGTACGGTTTCTCGTGTGATAAATCATGAACATGGAATTAAAGAAGTGACTTTGAAAAAAGTTAATCAAGCTATTGAGGAATTAAATTATATTCCAGATGCTTATGCTCGAGGGATGAAAAAAAATAAAACAGAAACAGTTGCTATAATCGTTCCTACTATCTGGCATCCTTTTTTTTCAGAGTTTGCTTTCTACGTTGAAAGGGAACTGAGTCGCCTTAATTATAAATTGTTATTATGTAACATTGCAGGTGGTAAGGGAGAGATTGAATATATCAAGATGCTTCAAGAAAATAAAGTTGATGGGATTATAGCAATTACCTATAGCCCGATTGAAGATTATCTGGCAACTAATATCCCTTTTGTTAGTATTGATCGAACCTATACTGATAAAAATATTCCTTGTGTAACATCTGATAATAAGTCAGGTGCAGAATTAGCGGCGAAGAAATTAATTGAGAAGGGATGTAAAGAATTTGCTTTTGTTGGTGGACACAATGATACTGTTAATGAAACGAAAAATCGTCGTTACTATTTTGAGGCATATCTAAAATCACAAAAACAAACTTATCATATCTTTGATTTTGAAGAGAACTCGGGTGATTTTCAGATTCAGCTTAGGGAGTTTTTGGAAAAATATCCAACGATAGATGGTGTTTTTGCAATCAATGATTTCACAGCTTTAGATGTTATTCGCATACTAGAAAAACTGGGGAAAAGAACGCCAGAAGATGTACAAGTTATTGGTTACGATGGAATTCGTCAGGCAGAGGAGAGAGAGTACCCAGTTACCACTATGAAACAACCATTAAAAGAGATGGCAAAAGAGGCTGTTCGAATTTTAATGAGTATCATTGCTAATCAGCCATACAAGTTACAGGTAACTTTACCAATAACTTATATTGAAGGTCCGACAACAAAAAATGAAAAAAGTAAAAATTTATATTGACAGAAAACGCTATCAATGTTATTATACTTGTGTAGGTAAGTGATTTTACTTTTTTTTAAAAGCAAAAAATGAAACGTTTCAAAAAATAAAGGGTAATGAGCTATTCTCCTAGTGAATGCTACTTTACCCTAAATAATAACTTTAAAAATGAAACGTTTCAAAAAGGAGGAGACATGAAAAAAATTGTCACGGAGCCAAGTTTATGGGTTAGAATCAAACGACAGAAGTTACTCTTGCTGTTGTTGGTTCCAGGTCTACTTTTAACATTTATTTTCAAGTACATTCCTATGTATGGTGTACTCATCGCTTTTAAAGATTACAATCCCCTTCTAGGGATTCTTAAGAGTCCATGGGTAGGTTTTCAGGAATTTCAACAATTCCTTTCATCACCTAATTTTAGATTGTTGCTTTCTAACACCTTGAAATTGAGTGTTTATGGTCTTTTACTTGGATTTTTTCCACCTATTATATTGGCTATAATGCTTAATCAGCTGATGAGTGATAAAGTTAAAAAACGTGTACAGCTGATTTTATATGCTCCAAATTTTATTTCAGTAATTGTTATTGTCGGGATGCTCTTCCTATTCTTCTCTGTAGAAGGGCCTGTTAATAGCCTATTATCAGTTTTTGGAATCAAGGCTAGCTTTATGACGGATCCAAAATTTTTTAGGCCACTCTATATTTTCAGTGGTATTTGGCAAGGTATGGGTTGGGCTTCAACTCTATATACTGCAACTTTAGTTAATGTAGATACTTCTTTGATTGAAGCAGCCCAACTAGATGGTGCTAATATTTTTCAACGCATCCGCCATATTGACTTACCAGCATTGAAACCAATCATGGTCATTCAATTCATTCTTGCGGCTGGAAGTATTATGAATGTTGGTTATGAAAAGGCATTTTTGATGCAAACCTCTCTTAACCTAACGGCTTCTGAAATTATTTCGACTTATGTCTATAAAGTAGGTTTGGTATCGGGCGATTATTCTTATTCAACGGCAGTTGGCCTATTTAATTCTATTATCAATATGATTTTACTCCTTTCAGTAAATAAAATCGTTGAACGTATGAATAATGGCGAAGGACTTTAGGAGGTTATAATGAATACGAAAATGTTTACAAGCTTTGATAGACGTGTCCTAATTGTCAATCGAATTTTAATTGCTTTGCTTGTTTTAATCACAGTCGTCCCAATGGGATACATTCTAATTGCATCTTTCATGGATCCTCAGGTATTGGCAACAAAAGGAATTAGCTTAAATCCGAATGATTGGACAGTTCAAGGTTACCAAAGAGTTTTTAGTGATGATTCTATCCTTAGGGGATTCTTAAATTCACTGTTCTATTCAACGGCTTATGCTATTTTGACAGTTGCCATTTCAGTAATGACCGCTTATCCCTTGTCCAAAAAAGATTTAGTGGGACGTCGCTGGATTAATTACTTCTTGATTTTTACCATGTTTTTTGGCGGTGGCCTAGTTCCTACTTACCTTTTAGTAAAACAGATGGGAATGTTGAATACTGTCTGGGCTATCATTGTACCAGGAGCTGTTAATGTCTGGAATATCATATTAGCTAGGACTTATTTTCAAAATATTCCCAATGAATTAGTAGAAGCAGCAGTCATTGATGGTGCTAATGATTTTCAGATATTTATCAAAATTATGCTTCCTTTGGCTAAACCAATCATGTTTGTTTTATTCTTATATGCCTTTGTTGGACAGTGGAATTCTTACTTTGATGCCATGATTTACATTAAAGATCCTAATTTAGCACCATTGCAATTAGTGCTTAGAAATATTCTTATTCAAAATGAGGTTGGTCAAAATATGATTGGGGCTCAGGCAGCTATAAATGAAATGAAGAAATTGGCTGAAATGATAAAATATGCTACCATCATCATTTCAAGTTTACCACTTATTGTAATGTATCCCTTCTTTCAAAAATATTTTGATAAAGGGATTATGGCAGGTTCTCTTAAAGGTTAAGGCTTTTCGACAATCAAATTCGGACGTTGTTAGGTTCGCTTTCTTTCTAGACTGTTGAAGCTAGTGCAGATGGATTGTCCCTTCTAAGCTAAAATATCTTAACAATAAAAATATCATAATATGATAAAGGAGTTTATTATGAAAAAAAATACTATCACGAAGAGTATGTTGGTTTTGGCTAGTGCCCTCTTGCTCACTGCTTGTAGTTCTAAAAGTAGTACTGCTAGTCCAGACTATGAGTTGAAAAATATCACATTTCCACTAAAAAAAGAAGTTACTCTAAAGTTTATGACTAATACTTCAACGATGGCTCCTAAGAATCCTAATGAGAAATTGATTTTGAAGCGTTTGGAAAAAGAAACAGGTGTTCACATTGACTGGACTAATTATCAATCAGATTTTGCAGAAAAACGAAATCTGGATATCTCCAGTGGTGATTTACCAGATGCTATTCACAATGATGGCGCCTCGGATGTCGAATTAATGTCTTGGGCTAAACAAGGGGTTATTGTTCCAGTTGAAGATTTAATTGATAAATATATGCCAAATCTCAAGAAAATTTTAGATGAAAATCCAGAATATCGTTCCTTGATTACGGCACCTGATGGACACATCTATTCCTTCCCTTGGATCGAAGAATTAGGGGAAGGCAAGGAATCAATTCACAGTGTTAATGACATGGCATGGATTAATAAAGAGTGGCTTGACAAACTTGGCCTAGAAATGCCTCAAACAATGGACGACTTGGTTAAAGTTCTAGAAGCTTTTAAGACTCAAGATCCAAACGGTAATGGCAAAGCAGATGAAATTCCAATTTCTTTCATAAATGATGGTGGGAATGAAGATTTTAAACTTCTTTTCGGAGCTTATGGAGAGGGAGATAACGATGACCATATTGTTGTTGAAAATGATGGAACCGTAAACTTTACAGCAGATGATGATTCCTACAAAGAAGGAGTCAAATTTATGCGTAGTCTGTATGAGAAAGGTTTGATTGACACTGAGGCTTTTGAGCAAGATTTTAATAATTATGTTTCAAAAGGGGGAGATCAACTCTACGGTGTTTACTTTACTTGGGACAAAGCAAATATCACCGGTGCGAATGATACCTATGATGTCCTTCCTGTCCTAGCAGGTCCTGATGGGAGAAAACATGTTACAAGGACTAATAATATTGGCTTTTCAAGGGATCGTATGGTTATCACAAGCGCCAATAAAAATCTTGAACTAACGGCCAAGTGGATTGACGCTCAATACGCACCTCTTCAATCGGTGCAAAATAATTGGGGAACATATGGGGATAAAAAACAGCAGAATATTTTTGAATTTGATAAGACTAATCAAATGTTGAAGCACCTTCCTTTAGAAGGAAAGGCACCTACTGAAATCCGTCAAAAAACGGAAGTTGGGGGTCCACTCGCTATTCTAGACAGTTATTATGGAAAGGTGACAACAATGCCTGATGATGCAAAATGGCGTTTAGATATCTTGAAAGAAAACTATGTCCCTTATATGGATAACGAGGAAATTTATCCAAAAGTCTTTATGGAGGAAAAAGATTTGGATAAACTAGCACAAATTGAGGCTGACATGAAGGATTATGTATCTCGCAAACGTTCTGAATGGATAACTAAGGGAAATATTGACAAAGAATGGGACAGTTATAAGGCAGAGTTGAAAAAATATGGTCTAGATGACTATGTTAAAATCAAACAGACTTACTATGATGATTATAAAAAATCACAAGAATAGGAGATAATATGGAAAAAAATACTCATAGTGTTGAACGCGCAAATGCCTACATTAACAATCATCACACAGAGGTCAATTTAGAATACAAACCAGAAAAGCATTTTTCAGCTCCAATTGGTTGGATCAATGACCCGAATGGATTTGTTTATTTCAAAGGAGAATACCATCTCTTCTATCAATACAATCCCTATGATAGCGTGTGGGGCTCACTTCATTGGGGACACGCCAAAAGTAAGGACTTGGTCAACTGGGAACACCTTCCAGTTGCTCTTGCTCCAGATAAGGACTATGATAAGGATGGCTGTTTCTCGGGTTCTGCTATTGTTAAAGACGATACCCTCTGGCTCATGTACACAGGGCATATCGTCAATGAAGATGGTTCTGTCAGACAGGTACAGAATATGGCCTATTCGACAGACGGTATTCATTTTGAAAAAGTTGAACAAAATCCTGTTGCAACTGCAGACCTCTTGCCAGATGAAGTCATTGCTAATGATTTCCGTGATCCAAAGATTTTCGAGAAAGATGGTCGTTACTATTCCGTAGTAGCGACAAAGCACAAAGATGGTGTTGGTTGTATCGTTCTATTGGGTTCAGATGATTTGTTGGATTGGCAATTTGAGTCCATCTTCTTAAAAGGTGAGGTCCACCAAGGTCATGTTTGGGAATGCCCTGATTACTTTGAAGTAGACGGACAAGAATACCTGATTGTCTCTCCTATGCGTTACCAAAAAGATGGCAACGATTTTGTTAATATCAATTCCAATATCTTTGTGACGGGTCATGTGGACTGGGATAAGAAAGTCTTTGTGGCAGATTCCTTTAAGGAAATTGACCACGGTCATGATTTCTATGCTGCTCAAACAACCCAAGGTCCAGAAGGAGAACGCGTCATGATTGCCTGGATGCATACCTGGGGACGTCCACTTGTAACCAATGACTTAGGTCATAAGTGGTATGGAATTATGACCTTGCCACGAGTTTTGAAAAATTCAGGTGACAAACTTCTTCAAACTTTACCGCAAGCTGTAGAGGAAGCATTCACCACTGTGGCGATTGGACAGGAAGTATCTGTCGGAAAAATATCGTTACCGATTACTGGAACAAGTACCTATCGTCTTGGAAATAATGAAGACTATCTTGAATTTGGCTATGATGCAGAGAGAGAAGAGGTTTTCCTCGACAGGAGTCACTTAATCATACAATTTAGTGGGGAAGAAGAGTGGTCAACCAAACATCGTTCTGCTTCAGTGAAAGCTAGCTTAATAGATGTATTTATAGATAAAAATTCTATTGAAATTTTCGTCAACAAAGGCGAGGAGAGCTTAACGTCAACTTGTTACATAAGAGGGACAAAAAATTTAAGATAGTAAGCGATAAGAAAGGGTTATAATCTCCGCCCTTTCTTTTTATATATTCTTGACTCACTTTTTCTTATCTTTTGTCATAGAGTCACAAATGTATGAAGAAAAAATGATATTATAATGATGCTGAAAGTGGAAATTTTACCATTCTTAGTCTTTCTCTTTGAAAATAGACTCAGATCTTATATCTTTCAGTTTACGTTTAGTGTTGGCTACATGCGTACAGCGAGGTTGATGTGGTTTTCTTGCTTACAAAAATCAAAAAATAGTGTACAATAAAAAGGTTACAGAAGAAATTGTAGATTTCGCCAATGAGGTGATATTACAGATGAAAATTAACCTAAAGTGAGGAGCCAGATGAGAAAAGAAATCTCTCCTGAAATGTATAATTACAATAAGTTTCCAGGTCCACAATTCATTTCTTTTGATAATTATGTCAAGAGTGATGGAATTGAGTTTATGATTTTAGAAAATGTCAAAGATGCCTTCAATGCAACTGTCTTTAGTCAGCGTTATTCTGAAATTCTACTCAAATATGATTATATCGTCGGGGATTGGGGCAATGAACAATTGAGGTTGAAAGGTTTTTACAAAGATAACAGAGATGTTAAAAAATCCAACCGTATTTCTCGCCTTGATGATTACATCAAAGAGTATTGTAATTTTGGTTGTGCTTATTTTATTTTGGAAAATCCAGAGCCCAGGGAAATTAGCTTTGATGAGGAGCGTTTGCCGAAACGTCGGAAGTCGTCACGCAAACATTCTGCTAAGCCAGCCAAAGAAGAAACAAAGACGAGTACGAGCAAAACGAAGAAGCATTTCAGTACCCAGAAGCGAAAAGATAACAAAGCGCGAGATGAACGCGAGATGAGACGTCAGCAACAAAGAGAAATTCAAGCTGCTAAACAGCATTTCGTCATTCGTAAAAAAGAAAAAAAGTAAGGAAAAATCATGACAAAAACTAGTACAGAAGTAAAAAAGGAAAGCCGTCAAAAAGTTGAAGATACGCCAAACTATAAGCCATCTATTTATAGCTTGACTCGTGATGAATTGATTGATTGGGCTATAGCACATGGCCAAAAAAAATTCCGCGCGACACAAATCTGGGACTGGCTTTACCGCAAACGTGTTCAATCTTTTGAAGAAATGACTAACATTTCAAAGGATTTCATTGATGTTCTGAATGAGAATTTTTGTGTCAATCCCTTAAAACAGCGCATTGTGCAGGAGTCTAAGGATGGGACTATCAAATATTTATTTGAATTACCAGATGGTATGCTGATTGAGACTGTTCTCATGCGCCAGCACTATGGACTGTCTGTCTGTGTGACAACTCAGGTAGGTTGTAACATTGGTTGTACCTTCTGCGCTAGCGGCTTGATAAAAAAACAACGTGACCTTAATAATGGGGAAATCACTGCCCAAATTATGTTGGTACAAAAATACCTTGATGATCGTGGTGATAGTGAACGCGTCAGCCATGTGGTCGTGATGGGTATTGGTGAGCCTTTTGACAACTACACGAATGTGCTCAAATTCCTACGTACTATCAACGATGACAACGGCCTTGCTATCGGTGCCCGTCATATTACCGTGTCAACCTCAGGTTTGGCTCACAAAATCCGTGACTTCGCTAATGAAGGGGTTCAAGTTAACTTGGCAGTTTCCCTCCATGCACCAAACAACGAACTGCGTTCAAGTATCATGAAAATTAACAGATCCTTCCCGTTAGAAAAACTCTTTGCGGCTATTGAGTACTACATTGAAACGACCAACCGTCGTGTGACTTTTGAGTATATTATGCTTAACGGTGTCAATGACAATCCTGAGAATGCTCAAGAGCTTGCCGATTTGACCAAAAATATCCGCAAATTGTCTTACATCAATCTTATTCCTTACAACCCTGTGTCTGAGCATGACCAGTATAGTCGTTCCACGAAAGAGCGTGTAGCAGCTTTTTACGATGTGCTAAAGAAAAATGGTGTTAACTGTGTAGTGCGCCAAGAACACGGAACAGACATTGATGCGGCTTGTGGACAATTGCGTTCAAATACCATGAAACGTGACCGACAAAAAACGCTCAGTGGAGAGAACAAATAATGCAACTTTTTCTGAATGAAAAAGCAGAATTAACTGAACTTGGGCGTAAGGTTACTTGGACTCTGGTAGGGCTTTATGTGTTAGCCATTTGCTACATGTGCTTTGGTCCCCAGCATACTATAGATGGTGTTGATACCCCAAATATCCAATATTTCGGACGAGTGGTTGTCTTGCTAGTACCTTTTAATAGTCTAGTTAGTCTGAGTGAATTGAGGACCCCTCTGGAATTGATTGTCGTTATCGGACAAAATTTGGTGAATATCTTCCTCCTTTTTCCTTTACTTTTGGGAATGTTGGCGCTTTTACCTAAACTGCGTTCTTGGAAAAGCATTTTAAACCTAGCTTTTTGTCTTAGTCTCTTCATTGAGTGCACACAGGTTGTCCTTGATCTTCTCTTTAATGCTAACCGCGTCTTTGAAATTGACGATCTCTGGACCAATACATTGGGTGGAGCTGTGGCTTTCCTTTGTTACAATTGGCTGAAAAAAGTATTGACAAAATACTTGCAGAAGTAAGTGTCAAAATAGTTAGAACCTGTATTTACAGTTCAGTACTTCTATCTAAGGCGAGTTTTTGAGCTACTCATTCTTAGTTTTTTTCAATATATAGTCAGTATTCTTTCAAAAAACTGCCTTGATTAGCAAAAAACGATCTCTTATATAAAAGCACTTCACTTGTGAATACAGGTTCTTAAAGTTGAGTAAATTTTACTTGTCAATATGTGAGCTGATGGCTTGACTTGGAGTCTGCTTCAAGGAGTATAATGGTAGTAGAATGGAAACCCCTCTTTCTTTTCAAGAGTGGTTTTTCTCATGTTATCACAGAAAGGGATAGTTATGTCCATTATCAAAAATTTATGGTGGTTTTTCAAACTGGAAAAACGTCGTTACTTGATTGGGATTATAGCACTGAGTTTGGTTGCTGTGCTCAATCTTATTCCACCAAAAATCATGGGAAATGTAATCGATGGCATCACGAGCGGCACTCTCAGCCAAGTTGATTTGTTGTGGAGCCTACTCTGGTTGGTTCTGTCAGCTATTGGGATGTATCTCCTGCGCTACATTTGGCGCATGTATATTCTGGGAACTTCTTATCATTTAGGACAACTGATTCGTTATCGCCTCTTTGAGCATTTTACAAAAATGTCTCCTTCATTTTATCAAAAATATCGGACAGGTGACCTTATGGCACATGCTACCAATGATATCAATGCCTTGACACGACTGGCTGGAGGAGGGGTAATGTCAGCTGTTGATGCTTCTATCACAGCCTTAGTTACCTTAGCAACCATGTTTTTTACTATCTCTTGGCAAATGACTTTGATTGCCATCATACCTCTGCCCTTTATGGCTCTTGCGACTAGCCGTTTAGGTAGAAAGACGCACAAGGCTTTTAATGATTCTCAAGCAGCCTTTTCAGAATTGAATAATAAGGTTCAGGAATCGGTGTCAGGGATTAAAGTTACCAAGTCTTTTGGCTATCAGGCTGATGAGCTTCACTCTTTCCAAGAAACCAATGATATGACATTTTCAAAAAACATGGTCACCATGAAATACGACACCTTGTGGGATCCCTTAGTCTTGCTTTTTGTTGGTGCTTCCTATCTATTAACTCTTTTGGTGGGGGCTTTCATGGTTTCGATTGAAAGTGTTACTGTGGGGAGTTTGGTTACCTTCATTACTTATTTGGATATGCTAGTCTGGCCATTGATGGCTGTTGGTTTTCTTGTCAACATGATGCAGCGTGGTACGGTATCTTACGAGCGAATCAATGCGCTTTTGGAGCAGGAATCAGATGTACAGGAAGCTCAAAATCCCCTGTCTAGTATTACAAATGGTCGTTTGGATTATGACATCAAGTCATTTCAGTATGAAAACGAACCAACTTTATCTCAAATTCATTTTGGACTCGAAAAGGGACAAACTCTGGGGGTGGTCGGTCAGACAGGATCTGGAAAAACAACTTTGCTGAAACTCTTGTTGCGTGAGTATGATTTAAATCATGGTTCCATTAAGATTAATGGTCATGATATTAAGGATTATAAACTATCTGATCTGCGCAGCCTAATTGGCTATGTACCGCAGGATCAATTTCTCTTTGCCACTAGTATTTTAGAAAATGTCCGTTTTGGCAATCCCGAACTGCCCTTGGACGAAGTAGTAGAGGCAACAAAACTATCACAAGTTTATGATGATATCATGGCTATGCCAGAGGGTTTTGACACCTTGATTGGTGAAAAAGGGGTTAGTTTATCTGGAGGCCAAAAGCAACGTCTTGCCATGAGTCGTGCTATGATCCTTGATCCTGAAATTTTGATTTTAGATGATAGTCTGTCAGCGGTGGATGCCAAGACCGAGTATGCCATAATTGAAAATCTCAAGAAAACGCGTCAAGACAAGACCACCATCATCACGGCACATCGGTTGTCGGCAGTGGTGCATGCAGATCTCATTTTGGTTTTGCAGGATGGACAGATTATTGAACGTGGGCGCCACGAAGACTTACTGACTCAGAATGGCTGGTATGCAGAGACTTATGAATCACAGCAGTTAGAAATGGAGGACGAGAATGAAGAATAACAGTAATCAATGGCGTGTCTTCAAACGGCTCATGTCCTACCTAAAATCCTATAAATGGCTGACAGCGCTGGCTCTGGGGCTTTTACTGCTGACCACTATTGTCAAGAGCCTGATTCCGCTGGTAGCTTCTTATTTTATTGACCACTTTTTAACACAGATGAATCAGACAGCTATGCTGATTTTGGTAGGTTATTACCTTATGTATGTCCTTCAAACAATTATTCAATATCTGGGAAATCTCTTTTTTGCTCGCGTTTCCTACAGTATCGTTCGAGATATTCGCCGCGATGCCTTTGCTAATATGGAAAAACTTGGTATGTCTTATTTTGATAAGACGCCTGCGGGCTCTATTGTTTCCCGCATCACTAATGATACTGAAGCTATCAGTGAAATGTTTTCAGGTATTTTATCTAGCTTTATTTCAGCGATTTTCATTTTTACAGTGACCCTGTTAACCATGCTGCGCCTAAATGCTGGATTGACCGGATGGATTGCTCTTTTTCTGCCTTTCATTTTTATTTTGGTGAATATCTATCGTAAAAAGTCTGTTCAGGTCATTGCCAAAACACGCTCTTTATTATCAGATATCAATGCCAAGCTGGCTGAGAGTATTGAAGGCATTCGTATTGTTCAGGCATTTAGGCAGGAAGAAAGGCTAAAAAATGAATTTGAGATCATCAATCAAGAGCACTACCAGTATGCTAATCGTTCTATGGCGCTTGATTCTCTGTTCTTGCGTCCAGCCATGTCCTTGCTGAAGCTATTGGCTTACGCTATTTTGATGGCTTACTTTGGTTTTCGTGGGATGAAGCTTGGTATTTCGGCCGGTCTTATGTATGCCTTTATTCAGTATGTGAATCGACTTTTTGACCCACTGATTGAGGTCACCCAAAATTTCTCAACCTTGCAAACTTCTATGGTTTCTGCAGGTCGTGTCTTTGACCTGATTGATGAGCTGACCTATGAGCCTTCTCAAGGAAATAGCAGTGCGAAAGTTCAAGAGGGAACCATTGAGTTTAGAGACGTTAGTTTTTCTTACGATGGCAAAAAGCAGATTTTGGATAAGATTTCTTTCAAGGTTAAAAAGGGAGAAACCATTGCATTTGTTGGGGCGACGGGTTCTGGGAAATCTTCCATTATCAATGTGTTGATGCGCTTCTATGAATTTCAGTCTGGTCAAGTGCTTTTAGACGGTCGGGATATTCGACAGTATGCTCAAGACGAATTGCGTCAAAACATCGGACTTGTTTTGCAAGATCCATTCCTCTATCACGGGACTATTGCTTCAAATATTCGCATGTATCAAAAACTCTCAGATGAGGAGGTCCAGGCAGCGGCTGAATTTGTTGATGCTGATCAGTTTATCCAGAAATTGCCTGAGAAATATCAGACACCCGTATCAGAGCGTGGATCAAGTTTTTCAACTGGTCAACGGCAACTTTTGGCTTTTGCTAGAACCATTGCTACTCAGCCTAAGATCCTGATTTTAGATGAAGCGACAGCTAATATTGACTCCGAAACCGAGCAAATCGTGCAAAACTCTCTAGCCAAAATGCGTCAAGGGCGAACGACCATTGCCATTGCCCACCGCCTGTCAACCATCCAAGATGCCAACTGTATCTATGTCCTGGACAAGGGCAAGATTATCGAGTCAGGGTGTCACGAGGACTTACTTGCCAAACAGGGTACATACTACAAGATGTACCAACTCCAAGCGGGCATGATGGAGAATTAGCAAGGTTTATCTTAAACTCTGATAATAAAAAAGACACACTTTAAGATTAAACGCCAAGTTTAATTCTTAAAGTGTGTTTTCATTTTATATTTTATGAAAATCAAAAGTAGCCTAGGAAACGAAGCCGACGATAGAACTTGAGTTCATCAAGGCAAGTTGACAACGGATAATTTTGATTTTCGAAGAGTATTAGTGTAGGGAAGAGATCTGTAGGTAATACTAAAACACGAAAAAGTGAGCGTAAAAACCTATCGGTTTTGAATCCATGACAAAAGTCATATCATGTCATGACATTTTGGGCTAAAAAGTACAGCTCTTTTTCAGTAGAATAACAATATAAAGAAAAGGAGTGCTAGCCGATGAAACATAAAACCTCTGTGATGATATACGGAATTATCGCCTCTGTCTTTGCTGGTCTGAGTCTCTTTACAGATATTTTTGAAACATTCAATGCGGAAGTTCTCTTTTCATGGATGGGCTATTTGATAGGGGGATTGATTTCTCTATCTGTCCTTATTGGAATGGTAAAATCTCTTCTAAAAGAGTTGTTGGATTAGGAGGACAAGATGAAATCATTGACATTATTGGTTACTTTTATCTGTATCTCCTTTTTTATTGGAGTATTAGCACTGACTACAGATTATTTTGCAGGCGTATCGCTTTGGCATGTGTACACACTTATGGGCATTGACATGATGGTATTTTATGTTACATTTCCCTATTTTCAAGGCAGAAAGGAGAAAGACAAATGACACACACAGTTATCAAGGTTGTGAATCTCTCAAAGCAGTTTAAATCGAAACAAATCTTGCAAGACATTTCATTTGAGGTTAAGGAGGGTGACTGCCTCGCTCTAATTGGTCCAAATGGTGCTGGTAAGACAACCTTAATGAACTGCTTGTTGGGGGATTATGTCCCAACTTCAGGGACAGTAGAAGTGTTCGAGAAGTTAGCGTCTCATCCAAGTCTGAAAGAAAAGGTTGGCATTCTTTTTCAGGAAAATCAGACCGAGCAGAAGATGAAAGTTTCAGAGCTTTTAGACTTTCAAAAGGCAATCTATCCCACTCCTCTGTCTGATAAGGAAATTGATGATTTGCTACAATTTACAGAACAGCAGAAAAATCAATTTGCTGAAAAATTATCTGGCGGTCAAAGACGGCTTTTGGCTTTTGTTCAAGTCTTGGTGGGTCAACCTGATATTCTTATCTTGGACGAGCCAACGGCGGGTATGGATACCAGTACACGAAAGCGTTTTTGGGAAATTATTGCTGAGCTGAAAAAAGCAGGCAAGACCATTATTTATTCTAGTCATTATATTGAAGAAGTAGAACATACAGCGGACAGAATTTTAGTCTTGCATGAAGGAAAATTGCTGCGCGACACGACACCTTATCTCCTACGTTCTGAAGAAAAGGAAAAGGTCTTCACTTTGCCTGCGGACTATTTGTCAGTGGTTAAAGAACAGGTAATAGGTGACTTGGTTGTTAAGACAGATACGCTCACCTTTACGACCAAACAGCCTCAAGTAGTTTGGAATGCACTTGCCGCAGCTCAATGTCCTATTGAAGACATTGAAATGACCAACCGCACACTGCTAAATACTATCTTTGATATGGCAAAGGAGGAAGACCATGAAAACGTTTAAAGCTATTTTACATCAAGAATACCTCATCAATAAACGTTCCCTATCTAACTTAATTATGGGAATAGGGATGCCTCTTGCGTTTTTTCTGTTATTTACTAGCATTTGGGCTAATGAAGACAGCATGCCCAAGGAGCAAGTGAGTTATTGGATACGTCAGTATATGATACAAATGACAGCTTTTTCTAGTCTTAGCTTTGCCTTCTTTTCCTTACCCTATGCTTTTCAAGAAGACCGAAATGGCAACCGTCTTAGAAATATCCAACACAGTCCTATCCCTATTTGGCAGTACTACCTTAGTAAAATTTTGGCTATTCTTGTTCATTTTATATTGGCGATTTTGGTTGTTTTTGCGGTAGGATACTTTGTCAAAGGAGTTGATATGTCTGCCGGAGAATGGCTTACCAGCGCAAGTCTTTTATTTGTAGGAGCAATCTGTTTTATGCCTTTTGGCGCTCTTTTTGCTCATATCAAGTCAGCCCAAAGTCTCTCCCTTGTTGCCAATATCTTCTACATGGGCTTGGCAGTTTTGGGCGGACTTTGGATGCCAGTGTCAAGCTTCCCTGACTTTATGCAAAAGCTAGCCAAGCTTACACCAACTTATCATCTCAACAATCTCTTAATTTCTTACTTCAAGGGTGATTTTTCCATCAAGTCCCTGCTAATTTTAATGGGATATGCTATTATAGTTCTAGTAATTGCTGTAGTCATTGGAAAAAAACTTGAGGTAAAATGATGTTTCGACCTTTTCAACGAACGGATGGGCTCTATTATGTAGGATTGGTCTTCATGGTGTTTCCCTTAGCGGGTACAATTTGGTTTGGTTATCCCATGTGGACATTGGGACCATCTATCTGCTTTATGATAGCTTATATTTTAATTATTCATATTCGCAACCAGTATTCCAAAACGATTGCTTGTTTGTGGTTCTATATGCTAGCTTACATTGTCAGCATGTGTTTTCTTGAAGGAGGCATGGTGTGGTTTTTCTTCTTTCTCAGCAACCTTTTGGTCTGGCGATTTGGGGATGACCTATGGTCTTACCGTATGCTATCTTACATGATTGGCTTATTATCGGTAACGTTCATGGGATTGCTATTTGCAGATAACCTAGCTAGTCGGATTATGTCTATTCTAATTCCAATTTTTGTCGTGGCTATGCATTATTTTCAGCGGCAAAATTACATGGAAGATAAAATTCAAAAGGAAATTTATCAGAAGAATAAGGAGATTAACCTCCTCACTGCAGAAAATGAACGCAATCGGATTGGCCGTGATTTGCACGATACGTTAGGGCATACCTTTGCTATGATGAGTTTGAAGACAGAGTTGGCACTCAAACAAATGAAAAAAGGCCAGTATGAGGCTGTGCAGCAGCAGCTAGAAGAACTCAATCAGATTAGTAAGGATTCCATGAAAGAAGTCCGTGAGCTTATCAATAACCTCAAATTCCGTACAGTTACTGAGGAGCTGGATAATATCACCGATATGTTTGCTTTGTCGGATATTGAACTAACTGTGGACAATCAGCTGGAATTGAATGCCCTATCGCCAGTCATCCAATCTAGCCTGACCATGATTTTACAGGAATTAACCACCAACATCGTCAAACATGCCCAAGCCAATCACTGTCAGATTAGTTTAACGCATTCGGAAGGGCTTAAGGTTAGGGTAGAGGATGATGGTATCGGTTTTGCCAAGCTGACTGGGCATGAGCTGCATTCTGTTAGAGAAAGGTTACATCTGGTCAAGGGAGAGGTAGTTATCCTATCCAGTCAGCACCCTACAGTCATTGAAGTGACCTTGGAAGAAGGAGGGAAAGCATGAAATTATTGATTGCAGAAGACCAGTCTATGCTGCGTGATGCGCTCTGCCAGCTCTTACTCATGGAAGATGACGTTGACGAGATTTTACAGGCCAAGGATGGAGCCGAAGCTATCGGCATTTTGCAGATAGAGAAAGTGGACGTGGCTATCTTGGATGTGGAAATGCCTAAGCAGTCAGGTCTTGATGTGTTGGAGTGGATTCGTGCACATCAGGACATCAAAGTTATCATTGTGACTACTTTTAAGCGTGCAGGCTATTTTCAAAGGGCTGTCAAGGCTGGAGTGGATGCCTATGTGCTTAAGGATCGCTCAATAGACGAGTTAATGGTCACCATCCATGCAGTGCTTTCGGGCAAAAAAGAATACTCACCTGAACTCATGGAGACCTTGGTTGGGCAAAGCAATCCACTGAGCAAGCAGGAAATGGCGGTGCTGGAACATGTGTCACAAGGTCTCACCAATCAAGAAATTGCAAACCAGCTTTTCTTGTCTAACGGGACCATCCGCAACTATATGTCTGCTATTCTGACCAAACTCAATGCTAAAAATCGTCTGGATGCTGTCAATATTGCCCAGAAAAACGGTTGGTTGACAAAACGAAGTTAGGAAATCTAGCTTCGTTTTTTGGATTACTAGTCGAAGGTGTCATCGGTTGTAGAAAAAGGAAAAATTGGAATTGTAAAAGAGAGTTGGAAA
The DNA here is from genome assembly GCF_000380105.1 of Streptococcus orisratti DSM 15617. Lineage (GTDB taxonomy): Bacteria > Bacillota > Bacilli > Lactobacillales > Streptococcaceae > Streptococcus > Streptococcus orisratti. Next base: position 9,091 of record NZ_KB904526.1, on the reverse strand, counting down.
ATGCTAAAATATTATCAATTTGTCCAGATTACCAATACGTGTTTATGGAGTTGCTATGATGATGACTTGATTTTACATTTTTGTCTTGCCATATTATAATTAAAGAACTGGAAAAGGAGGAAGAATGACAAATAAAATGTTATCTCTAGAACTTAGTCCTGAAATTATTGAGCAGCTTGATTTGGATGGAAAGGATAGTGTGACAGTTACCCTAGATGCAGAAAGATTAACTTTACTCAAGGAGGAAGAACGACAAGTACGAGCTATTCCTAACCGGGGTTATTTAGTGGGAACTTTGATAGCAACTGCCTTTTTTTATGGTTTTCATCTTTGGCAGCAAACTAGACAAGTCTTATTAGCGGGAGATTATTCGATTACGGGCTTTTTAGTTCTTTTCGGCGTCCTCTTCGGTATGGGATTTTTCACAATCAACTTTATCCTTAATCGGCGAATTTTTCTAGATGGCCTCAAATCACGGCTTTTTTGGCGCATGTTTCCCGTTATCACCATGGCCTTTAGCATTATTCTAGCGGTCTTATTATTAGGATTTTCTTGGTTGGTGAATCAGCTCTTCCGTGGCGCTTCTTTTGACCTGAATACTTCTGCTTTGCTATTTGCTATCATGATTTACACGGTAAGTAGTTTTTGGAGTAGAATAGCAGAGCTGCTAAGAGCAAGCTGGCTGACCAGTCTTTTTACTCTGATTATGTTGTCAGGAGTACTCTTATCTATGGCGACCAATAGTTCAAAGCAATGGTGGCAAGTAAATCTGAGTTTTCTGGGAACTAAAGAGGCTCAGAATAGTTGGCAGTTTAATCTAACTTTGATGTTATCTGCGCTTATCTTGATTGCTTTGGTTGATTATCTTTTTGTGGCTCTCAGCCAAAAGTTTGGTCATAATAAGAGGTTGATGATTTTGAGAGTTCTTTTAACATTATTGGGGTTAGATTTGGGGGCTGTTGGTTATTTTTCAAATGATGCCGCTTCTCACCTTATTCATACACGTCTGGCAGGCTATCTAGTCTACATTTTGTTAGCTCTGATTATAGGGATTAGATGGCTATTACCAAAAGTTAGTAGGGATTTTATCTTAACATCTTACGTTATTGGTGGGGTACTTGTGATATTGGAGTTCGCTTTTCAGGGGATTCACTATCTTTCCTTAACAGCTTTTGAAATGTCTGCCTTTCTTCTCGCTTTTAGCTGGCTCATGGCGCTTTTTAAACATTTAGAAAATCTCATTAGCCCGGAAAAACGGCAAATCACCCTTAAACTTTTGAAATGTTCAAATTAAGCCTTTTAAGTACAGTAGCTTCTAAAGGTTTTAGTACTGTGGGTAAAATGTATTACTTTTACTTATTATGGATCTGATGATTCGTTTAAGACATGTTACAGCTAGCTACTTTCTTACTAATTCTGCGTGGACAAGTTCTAAGTAGCTGGTTAAAAGTAAAGCTTAAACATTGGCGTACCGAATGCAGTTGCTTGTAAATAATAAAAAAGGGTTCAGCATTGATATTGCTAGGACCCTTTTTGTTACCGGGCATATTGCTAGATAAAAATACTTTATTCATGGAAATTGATAGTGTGTTTCAATTTTTCTTGACGATGTCAAGTTTAACAATTTTGACAAGAAGTAAGTGATTCAACGATTTTATTCAGCCAAGCTTTGCTATTTTTGTTATAATAGTGGGATAAGATAAAGGTGGTAATACAATGACAAGAATGATTCCCGGACGTATTCGAAGTCAAGGTGTCGCTCTTTATGAACAAGGGCAAGTAAAGATTGAAAACGATGATGCAGGTCTGCTTCATGCGCGTGTAGGCACTTATGAAGTGGATTACTCACTAGATGATGATAATAATGTCTTTTGTAGCTGTGACTTTTTCAAGAAAAAGCCTTACTGTGAACACATTGCAGCATTGGAGTGCTTTTTGAAAAACGACGAACAAGGGCGTGAGTTAGTGGGAGATCTACGGCCCCAAACAGATTCTCAGAAGAGTGTGAAGTTACAATATTATTTTGGGAGTGTCTTTTTGGATGGTTTGGTGGTCAATGAAGATGATACAACTAAATACCGTCTATCTGTTGTTGGTGAAAGAAATCCGTACTCGTCAGATTATTTATGGACTCTGAAAATTAATCGTTTACCTGATGATCGTAGTTACATTGTGCGAGATATTTCAGCTTTTTTATCAACGGTGAGGAAGGAAACTTGTTATCAAATCGGAAAAAATTACTTCGAACCCTTATCTCTGCTCCAATTTGATCAAGCCAGCCAAGAAGTAATTCATTTTCTCTGGCGTCTTATCCCGGACAACGATCGTCTAGATTTAGATTATCTATTACCAAATAGAGGTCGTCATCTTTCCTTGCCAGTAGGATTTTTTGAGGAAGGAGTTCGTCTGTTTGAGGAATTATATGAGTTTACCTTTGAAGGTCATATTCAAGACTACCATCATCTTTATTTTAAGGAATTAGAGGGTGACGATGCACTTTTTGACTTTGAAGTTATGGTTCACCGCCAGTTCATTGAATTAATTATTAGCGAAAAATCTGTCCATCGCTTTTATAATGATGCCTATTTACTTCATCAAGATACTTTTTATCATCTGAATGCCAAGCAAAATAAGATTGTCTCTGCCATTAAAACCTTGCCGATTGAGGCAGATTTGAAGAAACATGTCAAATTTGATTTGGATGATCAGGGCAAACTAGCAGCCAGTCTTTTGGATTTTAAGGAAATTGGTCAGGTCAAAGCACCAAAAAGTTTTGATATTCGTGATTTTACGGTGCGTTTTAATTTTGATTTGGCTTTTAATCAAGGTATTCTTCTCAATATAACCTTTGATTATGGCAATGGTATTCTTGTCAGAAATAAAACGGAGTTGGATAACCTGCCTTTTGCAAGTCATTTCAAGCATGAAGAACGTATTTTTAAATTTATTACTCAACTGGGTTTTGCAGCTAGTTTTTCAAGTACACGTCCACCGCTTGAACCTCAGGAACTTTATTCTTTCTTTACTCAGACTTTGGAACGTTTTGGACGTTTGGGACAAGTTTATCTGTCAGATGAGCTAGAGGAATTACGTTTATCAGAGCGACCACAAGTTCGGGTTTCCTCTAATGCAGGGCTTTTAGACATTTCTTTTGACTTCTCTGAAATTTTTGAAGTTGACGTTGATGAAGCTTTAACAGCGCTTTTTAAAAACAATCCTTATTTTGTCAGTCGTAGTGGAAAGCTCGTTTTATTTGATGAGGAAACCCTAAAAGTTAGCTCAGTTTTACAAAGTCTCAGAGCTAAAAAAACGACCAAAGGCCATCTTCAATTGGATGGTTTAGCGGCCTTCCAATTGTCAGAACTTTTTAAAGATAGTCCATCGGTTCAGTTTTCAAAAGAATTTGAAGCGCTAGCCTACGATTTACGACATCCAGAGTCCTTTCCATTGGAAGAGATGACTATCAAGGCTGAACTTCGCGATTATCAATACACTGGTGTTCGTTGGTTGTCTATGCTTGATAATTATGGTTTTGGTGGTATTTTAGCCGATGACATGGGACTTGGTAAGACATTGCAAACCATTGCTTTTCTATCTAGTAAAATTGAGGTCGACAGTCGCATTCTGATTTTGTCCCCATCCAGCCTTATTTACAATTGGCAAGACGAGTTTAAGAAGTTTGCACCTCAATTAGATGTGGTAGTGGCCTATGGCCTTAAGCCTGTTAGAGATGAGATTATTGCGCAAAAACATCAAATTACTATTACCAGTTATGCTTCCTTCCGACAAGACTTTGAAACCTATCAGCAATCTCAATTTGATTATCTCATTTTGGATGAAGCTCAAGTCATGAAAAATACTCAGACCAAGATTGCACAATATCTGCGTGCTTTTGAGGTTAAAAATTGCTTTGCTTTGTCAGGTACCCCTATTGAAAATAAACTTTTGGAAATTTGGTCTATCTTCCAGATCGTCCTACCTGGGCTTTTACCAGCCAAAAAAGCTTTTCTCAAGCTAGATGCCAAGCAAGTTGCTCGCTACATCAAACCTTTCATTATGAGGCGTAAGAAAGAGGATGTCCTGCCTGAATTACCAGACTTGATTGAAGTGACTTACTCTAATGAATTGGCAGATAGTCAGAAGGCTATCTACCTAGCTCAACTTCGTCAAATGCAAGATCGTATTCGTGAGTCTTCGGATGACGATATTAATCGTCATAAGATTGAAATCTTATCGGGCATTACTCGTCTACGCCAGATTTGTGATACCCCAAGCTTATTTATGGATTATGATGGAGAAAGTGGCAAGGTTGCCAGTCTGCGTAATCTTTTAACTCAGATAAAGGAAAATGGCCACAGAGCTCTAATCTTCTCACAATTTCGTGGTATGTTGGACATCGCAGAGCGGGAATTGGCGGATTTGGGATTGACTTCTTATAAAATTACAGGGTCAACACCAGCCAGTGAACGTCAAGAGATGACTCGAGCCTTCAACAATGGCTCTAAGGATACTTTTCTCATTTCACTGAAGGCAGGTGGTGTGGGGCTCAACCTGACGGGAGCGGATACCGTTGTTTTGATTGATCTCTGGTGGAATCCAGCGGTGGAAATGCAAGCTATCAGCCGCGCACATCGAATTGGTCAAAAAGAAAATGTTGAAGTCTATCGCTTGATTACAAGAGGGACTATTGAAGAGAAAATTTTAGATCTTCAGGAAAGTAAGAAAAACCTTGTGACTACAGTTCTTGATGGTAATGAAAGCAGGGCCAGCATGACTATCCAAGATATTAAAGAAATTCTTGGTATTCCGTCTTAATCATAAAAACTCTCAATGTCATATTTGAAAAGATTTTGGTGGGTTTTAAATTATTTCTGTGAAAACGCTTGTAATTTTGCTATTTCTTGATATAATGGTTATGTTTGTGACAAATGTAACAATAGGAGGAAAGCATGAAATCACCTGAAGCTATTTTAGAGACAACAATCCATATTGGAGAGCATAAAATTGAAAAAACCTTTCTCGCAAGAGCCATTTTGGGCTTTATCGGAGGGGCAATGATTAGTCTAGGCTATTTGCTTTATGTTCGTGTAGCTGCAAGTGGCATGGAGGTTTTGGGACCACTTTCTAGCTTTATTGGTGCTTGTGTTTTTCCTATTGGGTTGATTGTCATTTTGATGGCTGGTGGTGAGTTGATCACTGGTAATATGATGGCAGTGTCAGCAGCCTTTTTTGGAAAAAAAGTATCTGGTAAAGACTTGTTAGCTAACTGGGCAGTTATTACCCTTTTTAACATTTTGGGTGCTTTATTTGTTGCCTTTGTGTTTGGTCATTTTTTAGGCTTGACTAGTTCAGGGATTTATTTGGATGAAACAGTTGAAGTAGCTCATGCCAAACTAGCAGCGAGTCCTTTACAAAGCTTTGTATCCGGTATTGGCTGTAACTGGTTTGTTGGACTAGCTTTGTGGCTTTGCTATGGGGCTGAAGATGCGACTGGGAAATTACTTGGGACTTGGTTTCCTGTTATGACTTTTGTTGCTTTGGGATTTCAGCATAGTGTGGCAAATGCTTTCATCATTCCAGCAGCCATTTTTGAAGGACAGGCAACTTGGTTGGACTTTATTCAAAATTTTGTCCTAGTCTATCTTGGAAATATTATTGGTGGTGCAGGTTTTGTAAGTTTATTCTACTATTTGGCTTACGGGCATAAAAAATGATTTTGAGATTGAACGTGATGACGTAGAAAAAAAGGTGAAACTTTTCTTAGTCAGTCACGCTCTTTTTTTTTATTTTGTGATAAAATAGAAAGCATAGCTTTTCAAAAACGGGAGACAGCAAAGTGACAAAAAAACCAAAAAAATCATTTAAAATTATCAAGAAGGAGGCCAGTATTCCTCGCCGAATTAACCTTCTCTTTTTTGTGATTGTCTGTCTCTTTACCTTTCTCGTTTTACGTTTGGCACAGATGCAGCTTGCGGACAAGAGTTTCTATGATAAAAAATTATCTGCTACCAATACCTATACGGTGAAACAGTCTCAACCTCGAGGTCAAATCTATGATTCTGCAGGTAATGTGCTGGTAGCTAATGAGATAAAGCAAGTGTTGGTTTTCACGCGCAGCAATACGACAACAGCTGAAGACATGAAAGATTTGGCACAAAAGTTATCCACACTTGTCACTTTAACCGAAACAAAAGTGACAACTAGGGCTAAGAAAGATTATTATTTAGCTGACCAATCTGTCTATGCACAAGTGGTTAAAAATTTACCAGATAAGAAAAAATATGATAATTACGGCAATAAACTGACAGAAGCCACCATTTATGCCAACGCGGTTGAGGCAGTTACAGATGATCAAATTGCTTACTCAGATGAAGAATTAAAGCAGGTCTATCTCTTTAATCAAATGAATTCGGTATCTGTTTTTAATTCGGTTAATTTAAAAACAGCAGATTTAACTGAAGACCAAATTGCTTACATCGTGGCTAATCAATCCAAGCTATCTGGAATTTCAGTATCCACAAATTGGGAACGCGAAAAGGTCAATACCTCCATTGCTTCCATTATCGGAACTGTGTCATCCGAGGAAGCAGGTTTGCCAAAAGAAGAAGCAGAAGATTATCTTAAAAAGGGCTACGCCTTGAATGATCGTGTTGGGACCTCTTATTTGGAAAAGTCCTATGAGGAATATCTTCAAGGAACTCATACGATACGTAAAATTACAACTGATAAAAAAGGAAAGATTGTCTCAGATCAGGTGACAACTGAAGGAAAATCCGGTAAGAATCTCAAGTTGACGATTAATTCTAATTTTCAAACAGCAGTTGAAGATATTTTAAGTAAATATTATCAGGCTGACCTTGATGCTGGTTTTGCTACTTACTCTGAAGGTGCTTATGTTGTTGCCCTTAATCCTCAAACTGGTGGTGTTTTGGCTATGGCGGGGCTATCCCATGAAACAGGAGAGACAACGGCTAGTCCAGATGCTCTAGGGACGATAACGGATGTCTTTGTTCCAGGATCTGTTGTTAAGGCTGCGACCATATCGGCTGGATGGGAGTCAGGAGTTATCTCAGGAAATCAAGTTCTGGCTGACCAGTCAATTAATCTAGCAGGTTCTGCCCCAATTAAATCTTGGTTTACGGGAAGCAATTCAACCAATATCACAGCAGCACAAGCCTTAGAATATTCATCAAATACTTATATGGTTCAAATTGCTCTTAAAATGATGGGACAGGAATACTACTCAGGCATGGCACTAATGACAAGTGGTATGCAGGAAGCTATGGAAAAACTTAGAGCTACTTTTGCAGAATATGGTCTAGGTGTAGATACTGGATTAGATGTTAGTGGTGAGTCTATTGGTTTGACTTCATCAGATTATACTGCGTCCAATGTCTTGACTGAAGCCTTTGGTCAGTACGATTCTTACACCGTTCTACAGTTGGCTCAATATGCTGCAACAGTTGCTAATGGCGGAAATCGAGTGGCGCCCCACCTTGTTGAAGGAATTTATGATGCAGATGATTCAGGTGGAGTGGGAACCTTGTCAAAATCCATAGATACTAAGGTTTTAAATCAAATCAATATCTCTTCGGACGACATGGCAGTGCTCCAACAAGGTTTTTATCAAGTAGTCAATAGCTCAAGTGGTTATGCGACCGGAACCAAAATGCGTGGTTCATCAGTTACCATTGCAGGTAAAACTGGTACGGCGGAAACCTATGCTAAAGCTAGCAATGGAGACATTGTTACGACGGTCAATTCAAGTGTGCTGGCCTATGATTACTCTACTAGTAGCGATTCTAAGATTGCGGTAGCGGTCATCATTCCACATTTAACAAGTTATGAAAACTACTCAAACCAATTGATTGCTAAAGATATTATTGACCTCTATATGCAATCTTATGTTAATCAATAAAACAGTTTAGAACGGGAGAGAGCACAACAAACACAACAAACAACAAGGGTTCTTATCGTTTTTGTGTTTATGAGTATGAGCTAAAATGCTTTAGCGTGCTGATTTATCTACTCCCAACCTGTAGGGCTCAACTGTCTGGGCGATAGTTTGAGTTTGAAAATGAAACGAACTTCAAAAATAAAACGTGAGTTCGGACTTTTTACCTAGTTTCTTGAAAGGAGAATTATTTGCTGTATCCTACTCCGATTGCTAAGTTGATTGAAAGCTTTACAAAGTTGCCAGGTATTGGCATCAAAACGGCGACTCGCCTTGCTTTCTATACTATTGGCATGTCTGATGAAGATGTTAATGACTTTGCTAAAAATCTCTTAGCTGCCAAACGTGAATTAACTTACTGTTCTATTTGCGGTAACCTTACGGATGATGACCCCTGCAATATCTGTACTGATGAGAGTCGTGATCGAAGCGTCATCTTAGTAGTAGAAGACTCTAAGGATGTCTCCGCTATGGAAAAAATTCAAGAATATCATGGACTTTACCATGTTCTTCATGGACTTATTTCACCGATGAATGGTGTTAGCCCAGATGACATCAATCTTAAAACTTTGATTACCAGACTTATGGATAGCGAAGTGAGTGAAGTCATTGTAGCGACTAATGCAACCGCTGATGGGGAAGCGACCTCCATGTACATTTCTCGTGTTCTTAAACCAGCAGGTATTAAGGTTACCCGCCTAGCGCGCGGTTTAGCTGTTGGTTCTGACATTGAATACGCTGATGAGGTCACGTTGTTGCGTGCCATTGAAAACCGAACAGAATTGTAGTCTTTCAGTTTGTATTATATAAACTGAATAGTTACAAAAAGAGTGGAAACATGCATAAATTGACTAGCAATCTCTGTATGTTTTCACTCTTCTTAGTATAGTAAAATGAAACAAAAACAGTACATTTTGTGATATAATGTATTTATGGCATATTCATTAGATTTTCGTAAAAAAGTTCTCGCATACTGTGAGAAAACCGGCAGTATTACTGAAGCATCTGTTGTTTTCGATATTTCACGCAACACCATCTATCAATGGCTAAAATTAATGGAGACTACTGGCGACCTTCATCACCAAGTTAAGGGAACCAAACCAAGAAAAATTGATAGAGAAAAATTAAAGAACTATC
>NZ_KB904525.1 GCF_000380105.1 Streptococcus orisratti DSM 15617 | reverse complement strand
TCCAAAATCAGCTTTTCATCCGTTACCAACACTACATAGTGAGGTGAGAAGAGCAGACTTTCTTTGGCGGATTTGTCATCCAGCTGATTCTTGCGTAGTTTGAGGATTTGATTGAGTGAGTTCAGCACCTGATCACGCGTGCGTTGGTTGATTATAGACAAAACCACGCACATTCATCTCTTGCAAAGTAGCATGTGGCAGCCAGCGCATCCATTCCCATTGCGATAATTCCTCTTCGGGCATGATGGTAATGAATTGCACATCACGATAAGAGTGGAAAAAGGCTAGCTGATTCACCATGAGCTGCAGTTGCTCAATCACTAAGGGACGAGGTCCGATGTAACCAACAGGACCATGTGCTAGATTAGCAACGATGGGCATCTGATCAATGGTGCGATTTTGCATATAAAGTTGATAGCCCTCCGCTTCTAGCGGGTCGGTCTGCCCACTGCGCTCTGTTTGAGAATAGAGGAGCTCATAGCTAGTAGGCACCTGACCCAGACCTAGACGGTAGTGGAGAAAGTCAAAGTGCAGAGGCGTCTTTTCATAAATCCGATGATTGTAACTAGCTGACAGCTTATCCAAGGTATGGATAGAAGGGTAGTGGTAAAGCTGCCCTTTTTTCTGCTCCTCTGCCAGCTCTGCCAACTCCATAGACTTATCCATGACATAACGTTTGTAGGAATCTATGCGGTCCTTTAAATCCTGCTTATATGTTTTACGATTTTTAACATAGGTCGTTATCGAAAAGATGATCGTTGTCACTGACATAGCCGCCATCATGAGAATATAGATTCCTCGAGGTTGGACAAGTGAAATATACCATGTTAGTTAGCCTAGTGTAGTTTTTTATTATTTGATTTGGGATAATGAAAAAGGCGCTTGATGCGCCAATTATAAATAATGATAAAACTAGTCAACTTCTTTTCTAGGAACTGTCAGATTTTGTTCCCACTCATGATAAATCTTTAAGAAGCGATCTTCCTCTTCATCATGATATCCCTCAAAAACCACTTCGTCAATGTTTTCATGTTGGAAGAATATCGTAGATTCAGGTTGGAGTCCCATCGGATACAAAACTCCCATATAGTCCGCAAAGACCTGTTCACCACTATCAGGGTCATCAAAAATAGCCCCACGACCAACAATAACTAACTTTTGTGTTCCCTCTTCAAGATAAACAATACTTCCTAATGGTAATAACTCTTTTTTAGTTTGATTCATTTTTTAATAACTCCTTATGTTTTTTTAGATATTTCTTTCCGTACCATTCTTCAAGTGTTTTCCCTTCCCATTCGCGGTATTCTTCGGGATATTTCAATCGATAAAAACCACGTAGCATAAAAGGGAGGATGATATAACTTTCATAAAATGCAAATAGAATATTCACGAAGAACCATAAAGCAATTAACCCCAGAACACCTAACCAGCTGCCTACTTCAACCTTAAAATTTAAAAACGATTTAACGAAAAGCCAGAGCACCGAAAATAGTCCCAGAAAAATCATGAAATAGTTAACTATCTTGCTGATAATAGTATTTACTTTTGAACCTGCTTCCTCAGCACCACCGTACACGAGATTTATAAGGTTTTTCAATCTACCTTTAATGATGAGGTAAACAAGATAAAAATCAACAATTAAGAAAGAAATTGTGCCTAGCAGTCCAAGAGTGCTATAAAATCCTGTTAAACAAAATAAATTCCATTCAATTAACAACCATAAAAAGTAAGTTACAAATAAGTGAAATTGTCCTCTATAAATCAATATAAACTGTTGGTAAAACTTTTTACCAATCAAGATGAGAACCAACCAAATGATACCTAATGACATAAATACCCAGTTGGGTAAGAAATTGTAGACTGCTGGTTGTATGAGTTTATTTTCGACATGGCCAAATATATAGCCACTTCCTACATATAAAAGCCAATTCGGCCCATATATAAATAAGACAGTTAATATAACAAGCCAGATGTAGGATTTTAAAGTCCCCCTATATTTCTCCTTCTCTTGTGTCTCTTTTAGATTTCTAGTTATAAACCCACTTGAGGCTGTGTCATCTTCTAAATTTAAGCTTTCCTCAAAACTAGCTTGTAAAATTGATTTCCTCTTCATAGACTATTACCCAAATCCTAACGCCTTACCAACTCCGCCAATAGCATCAGAAACTATATTCTTCACATTTTTAATTCCTTTTCCTATTTTATCTATCCCTTTATATGTAAAATCTTTTATGTCCTCATATAAATGTGGATTTATTGTTTGTGCAATAGAATTTGCTCCTCCAACAATTAAACCAACTGTTGCACCTACTGCTGCACCAGAAACTGTTCCTACAACAGGAATAGGAATTGCAGTTCCAAACGCACTTCCAATAGTAGCACCTACGGTAGCACCTTCCAGTGGTCCCACACTTGATATCGCATCAAGTGTCCCACCTATAACCGCTTTCACACCATTCCCTGTTTTTGAGTATTCCTCAATACCGCCAGAGATGCCTTCAAAGCCAAGCTCCGCAAAGGTTGCTACCGTCCCGACTTTTCCTAAGAATTTAATGCCTTTTCCTAAAAACTTGGCATCACCTACAAAGTTCTTACCTGTTTGGACAGCCTTTTCTAAAGATTTGAAACCAGAGACCTTTTCCAGACCCCATTTGGTTCCCTCTTTAACCGGAGAGGCTAAGAAATCTAGACCTTTATGTGCTTTAGAGAGACCTTCTAGTATAGCATCAACCGCTTTGCTGCCTTTAACGCCACTTTTTTCTACCTTGCTTAAAATGCTCCATAAAGCACCCGATTTACGTAAACCTTCGTACTTAGACAAACCTTCTAATATGGCATCAACCGCTTTGCTGCCTTTAACACCACTTTTTTCTACACTAGCTAAAATTTCCCAGAGACCATCAGATGCTAAGACGCTTTCAGTGAATTTTGAAGGTAGTAGTCCAAA
>NZ_KB904524.1 GCF_000380105.1 Streptococcus orisratti DSM 15617 | reverse complement strand
ACTTGTCCCATAGTAAGTTCTACCTTATTTTTTTGTCTCAGTCTAATTTCCAGTTTTGGTGTTAGACTAGAATTTACTTTGAGAATTTAGGTAAGGGATTTAAACACTGTCTCCATTTTACAGCTTTGGCTCAAAGTGCTATAATATTAAGGATTATGAATTTAGCTCTGCTATGTTCAACAAAAAGAAAAACTACAAGAGGTGAATCCCATGGGACGTAAATGGGCCAATATTGTTGCCAAGAAAACTGCTAAAGATGGCGCTAACTCAAAAGTTTACGCTAAATTTGGTGTTGAAATCTATGTTGCTGCTAAGCAAGGTGAGCCAGATCCAGAATCTAACTCAGCTTTGAAATTTGTTTTGGAACGTGCTAAACAAGCGCAGGTACCAAAACACGTTATTGATAAAGCCATTGATAAGGCCAAAGGAAATACTGATGAAACCTTTGTTGAAGGACGTTATGAAGGCTTTGGGCCAAATGGGTCAATGATCATTGTTGACACACTGACTTCAAATGTTAATCGTACAGCTGCTAACGTGCGTACCGCCTATGGTAAGAACGGCGGGAACATGGGTGCTTCAGGTTCGGTGTCTTATATGTTTGATAAAAAAGGAGTCATTGTCTTTGCTGGTGACGACGCAGATGCTATTTTTGAGCAATTGCTGGAAGCTGATGTTGATGTGGACGATGTTGAAGCAGAAGATGGAACAATCACTGTTTACACAGCTCCAACTGATCTTCATAAAGGGATTGAAGCCCTTCGTGCCAATGGTATAGAGGAATTCCAAGTTACTGAACTTGAAATGATTCCACAATCAGAAGTCACACTTGAAGGTGAAGATCTTGAAACTTTTGAAAAACTCATTGATGCCTTAGAAGCAGATGATGATGTTCAAAAAGTTTACCACAATGTGGCAGACTTCTAATACTAAAGCCAACAAGCTTGACCCAAGAAGTGGTCAGGCTTGTTTTTCCTTAATGACTCTTTCCGATAGTTTCCTCTTATCACCGTGATAAAAAAGCAGTATTGGGCAAACTCTGACTAAGATGATAAACTGGTGAATAAGGAGGTAGAAGTGATGAAGAAAGTTTTGTTAGGATTTGTTTGTTTAGCACCTTTGGTTTTGACAAGTACGGTGCAGGCAGCGGACAAGAAAGTTGTTGTAGCAACAGCAGGCGACATTAAGCCTTTTTCTTACGAAGATAAAGCAGGGGAGTTGACTGGCTATGATATTGAAGTCATCAAGGCAGCTAGCAAATACTTGGATGGCTACAAAGTCACTTACAAGCGGACATCTTGGAAGTCTATTTTTGTCGGTTTGGATAGTGGTCACTACCAGATTGCAGCTAATAATCTGTCATATACAAAGGAGCGAGCGGACAAGTATCTCTACTCGCTTCCAATTGCTAAAAATCCATTTGTTCTGGTTGTACCAAAAGATTCAGACATCAAATCATTAGAAGATATTGGAGGCAAAACGACCCAAGATGATACAGGAACCTCGGCGATTCAGTTCGTTTTAGATTGGAATAAAGAACATCCTGATAATCCCTCAAAGATTGAATACTCTGGTGAAGATTTAAGTAAGCACCTTTTGGATTTAGAAAATGGCGAATTTGATTACATGATTTTTGATAAAATTTCTGTCGAAACCGTCATCAAGCAAAAAGGATTTGACTTAACCATTATTCCCATTGAAACAAATCTCAATTCAAATAATTACATTATCTTCTCGGACGACAGCAACGATTTGCAAAAGCAATTCAACAAGGCAGTTAAGAAACTATACAAAAATGGTAAACTCGAAAAACTAAGCCAAAACTATTTAGGAGGCTCTTATTTGCCAGATAAAAAGGAATTAGACTAAATAAAGGTTCTAAGATTATCAAACTTGTTTGTCTTTTAATTAATTTTCTCATCAATCACAATAGACTTTGCTTTGGTATCAACAGTTGCTTTTGCACCAATGGTAATGGTAAAAAGAGGTTGGGTATGGGCAAAGTCTAAGTCGTACATGACAGGAATTGTTTTTAAAATGGGGTGTTTGGCCATAACGTAATTAAAAATTTCTGGTGTCATCTCACATTCTTTTGGGAAACGTCCGAAGAGGACAGCTTCTGGTCTAGGATAGGCCTGTAGGATAGCTGCCAGTTCTCTGGCAATTATTTCAGGAGGATACCCTTCGGCGCTTTCCAAGAAAAGAATGTACTTATCAGGCTGTGGTGCGTAAGGCGTTCCACGCAAGAGTGAGAAAGTAGATAAGTTTCCACCGATGATGGTTCCAGAAGCTTTGCCATGGGCATAAACCTTCCATTTAGTCGGAAAAAAATGTCTGGGCTCGTCTGGCAGGAACCAAGCATCGCTGGACCACTGCTCGCTAGGAACTAACTCATAACTAGTCTGGCTTAGTGCTTGTAGCCACATACGTGTCTGATATTCTTGCCCTTCAATCATTTTGAAACTCGAATAAGACGGTCCCATATAAGTTTTGATGCCGGTCTTGGAGTAGATGGCATTGAGAAAAGCTGTCGAGTCAGAATAACCACAGATAATCTTTGGGTGTGCAGCAATTAAATCATAATCCAGATAAGGCAGGAGCTCGTTTGAGTTGAAACCACCGATAGTTGCAAGTATCGCATCCACGGAATCATCAAGGAAAGCCTCATGTAAGTCCTCAACACGACTAGCAATTGATGCTGATTCGAAGAGGTCATTTTCAAAATAGTGACTAGAGAAAGAAACCTTAAATTCTAGTTTTTCCAATCTTTCTTTGGCTGAGATATTAGCCTCAAAGCCACCTAGGTGGGCAATGGACGCCGATGGACTGAGAACACGAATATGGTCACCCTTTTGAAGTTTTTTCATAGAATACCTCCCATAAAGTTTTTGATATTGTAACACAAAATGTTTTACCCGCCAACCATATCTAAAAATATACTTGACGAAGGCTGTCATTTACGGTAAAATATTCTTTGTTATGGCGGTATAGCCAAGTGGTAAGGCACGGCTCTGCAAAAGCTTGATCGTCGGTTCAAATCCGTCTACCGCCTTAATATACCTGATTTAACAGGAATTAACCAAATGAAAAGCCCGTAAAATCGGGCTTTTTATTGTAGATTTCTTATCAGAGAAATTTGATAGAAAAGGTAAATTCTCAAAGTAAGTTCTAGTTCCCGTCCTTCCAGAAGTTACTCTGAGAAAACTGCATAAAACCAACAGAATTTAGTCTCAGACTA
>NZ_KB904523.1 GCF_000380105.1 Streptococcus orisratti DSM 15617 | reverse complement strand
CTAATACTCTTCGAAAATCAAAATTATCCGTTGTCAACTTGCCTTGATGAACTCAAGTTCTATCGTCGGCTTCGTTTCCTAGGCTACTTTTGATTTTCATTGAGTATAAACATACTATAAATTTTCGGTATCCCTCAATAGAAATTTTTCAATTCTCATTCTTCTTTCTCCTTAAACATATGTCTTCATTATACCACAAAACCCAGCCGTTTTAGGCTGGGCATTGTTTAAATAACTCTTTATCTAATGTGGCTAAAATCAGCTTGAAACTAGGAAACGACACCGCAGATAGTACTTGAATACGGCAAGGTGAGTTAACGAAGTATCAAGTGATGTTAGACCACTAGACCAATTTTTTCATATCTGCGATACGGTCTTCTATCGCATCATATTTATTGTCATCGATTTCGAAATTTTTATTCTTCATTAAATTTTTCAAGCAATTCTTCAGCAATAGATTGACTTTCCAACCTCAACAAACTGGCTTGGTCATCCGAATGATAAACAAAAGGCGATAAATTGCCGTACCAAACGATACTTTTGTCTAATAGGATGATCGTTGTGCTGACCCTTTCTGGTACAAGCTTTACCTTTACATTGTCACTGTTTAACCCCGTTAGCCACTCACTTAACTTATGATTTTTGGAAACATGAATAACGACTTGTTTTCCTTGTAACTGCCCCAATAGTTCTTGAAACTTACTAGAAGTAAACGTATGTAATTGTAAATATGCTTTTGAGCAAGTGTTCCGCAAATCCTCTCTAAATTTCTCTTCGTAGTCCCTACCACTGAATAATACTTGGGTTGGTTCTTTCTCTCCAACCTGATAAGCCATTTTTCGATAAGCTATCTGACGTTTCTGGTACATTCTTTCAAGATAGGGAACGTGTATATCTAGATAGTCAACTATTCTTACCTCAGTTTTACCTTGATAGGGACGATGAAGCCTCCCTGCATACTGTATGAGATTATTTTTCCAAGACAAAGGAGCTGCCAAAATTAATGTATCCAACTTTGGCATATCAAAACCCTCGCCAATATACTTTCCTGTTGAAATGAGGACAAAGGGACTATTCTCATCTAACTCACTGATTCTTTTCAGGAGTTCTTTCGTATCTCTTCTTTTACTCGCTCCACTCAGACAAAAAATATTGGTCATTTCTTTTTCAATAAGTAGCTTTTCCAATAGTTCTATATGTTCCCGTCGATTGACCAAGACAAGGATGTTTCGCTTTTCTTGATATAGTTTGAAAATATCTTGCACAATCAAAGTATTGCGATGTAAATCTTTGGCAAGCCAATCATTAAGAGCTGAAAAGTTCGTACTATTCGACTGTTCCAAATCCAATTTCCCAAAAGATGTTAGACGGAGTAGCAACCTCTTTTTAAAATCGTATTGGCCTGATTGGGCAGTATGTAAAATTGGACCAATACGTTGAAAGACAATCGGTTGATGTCCATTTTTACGTTCTGGCGTTGCTGTTAAACCATATAGATATTGACCAGCAAATTGAGCAACTACTTTTTCAAACTGCATGGCTGTCACATGATGACATTCATCCACAATCATCATATCGTAATCCGACAAAAAGTCGGAAATAGTGTCCAATTGGAAGAGAGATTGAATCATAACCACATCCACCAGTTTACTCCTCCATTTTTTAGAAGCACCATATTGCCCAATATGCCCTATTACTTTTATACGCCCTGAAGGAGTATAGCGAACCGCTTCTTCCTCTTCAATCTCTAAAAATTCATCCAACCTTTCCAACCACTGCTCCATCAGTTGACGATTATGAACTAAGATAATCGTTCGGCATTTCCTTTGTGCAATCAATGCTGCCCCTAAAACTGTCTTCCCGAAACCTGTTTCAGCACATAGCAAGCCATTCTCATTAGCTAATAAATCTGCCAAAGCAAGCTCCTGCTCAAAACGTAACATCCCTTTGAAAGAAATCTGAATCGGAGATAGAATGTTGCGATTGTCCCTAACAGTTACTGTTTCAAATATTTCCTGTAACCTAGCAAGTATTCCTCTTGGAAGATGCAATGCTTCATCTGTTTCTTCAAATAAATAAATACGTTCTGGAGTCTGATAAGTTGGCTGTCTAGTCGCTTGTTTTAGATAAAATTCAGGATTAGGAAAAGATGCCAGCTTTCTCAATAAGTAATTTGTTTTTGAAGAAATAGTCCTCTTCTCAACTCGTATAACGTTTGATAAGCTACACTCTAACACTGTATCATCTACAGAATCCGAAAACTCCTGTCCTAAGAAATCTAGAATTTTCTTCTGTCCAATCTTTTGAGCCTGTTGAAGGTAGGTCCATTGTTCAGAAAAGGGCTGAAAATGTTTATCAACAAAAACGGTTCTTCCCTTCTTGAAAGCTTCCCCTTGTAGCGGCAGTGCGATAAGATTACCAAATCCTCCCTTGGGCAGAATATCTTGATTTGGAAACATACGGTCAAATGAAGAAAAGCGAATATCTTTTGACTCCTGCATAGCCAATTCCAGCAATCGTTTCCCAACATTTCTCGCCTGCTGACAAGCAATTTCTTCCTCGAAGAAAAACCAGAGGTGAGCACCATTGCCAGAACGAGAGATTTCAATATGACCCTCAAAACCATATTTTTCTGCGGTATCTCGTAGAATGGATACTTCTTCTCTCCAATTCTTTTTATCAAAATCAATCACCAAAAAAGAACACGTATCTGATAGACTCATTGGAAAAATGCCAATACTGATTTCGCCACGTAGGTGAGCCAATAACACCTGTTTAGTCAATGGTTGACAAGTTCTCTTTTCAACAGGAAGTTTTTTCCAACCATAGTTGTAAGAAGGAAAATAGTTGATTTTTCCATTTTCATCAATATAAGATTTCGCATAAACATCTATACGTCCCTTAAATAGGCTGAACAGAATGGAGAGTTTTTCATCGGTACTTAGTTGATGTTTTTGTTCTTCAAAGTAATCATACAAATGCTTATCACTTATCAGAAATTGCTGATTGTTATCTTGAAATTGCATTAAGTTCAGAATCTTATCGGTAGCATAATAGGGAAAACGAGCAAGATGCTTTGCAACCTTACCCGTTAATTTTTCATAATAATAGGACATGTGAGTTCCTCTTTAATAAATATCCTCAAGGACATGATATTCCTTTACTGCTTTTAACTGGACTGTTTTCAAAAAAATAATATCATATTTATTGATAGCTTGGAATTCCCAACTCCTCATACATCCTCTCACTTGATAAATCATTCTGATCGTTCAAGAGGAGATTTTCAAAGAAGGCGGTTAAAAAGTCTGAGCGTTTATTGACTAACTTAGCATTGTCAAGCACAAGGGCGTCGCGAAAATATTTTGCATGTTTTTGAAAAGGTTCGTTGTCAATGTCGAAACCAAGTGAGCGAAGATATAGTAAAATGAAACACAAATAGTACATAATGTGATATAATGTTTTTATGGCATATTCATTAGATTTTCGTAAAAAAGTTCTCGACTATTGTAAGCGAACAGGTAGTATCACAGAAGCATCAGATGTTTTCCAAATCTCACGCAATACCATTTATGGCTGGTTAAAACTAAAAGAGAAAACAGGGAACCTAAACCATCAAGCAAAAGGAACAAAACCAAGAAAAGTTGATAGAGATAGACTCAAAAACTATCTTAATGACCATCCGGATGCTTATTTGACTGAAATAG
>NZ_KB904522.1 GCF_000380105.1 Streptococcus orisratti DSM 15617 | reverse complement strand
ATGTTAAATTATGGCATTCAGAATAAAGAATGAGTGCCTGTATTTTTCTATGATGTGGAGCATTATTTTTATCTTTAAGGGCCTGTTTTAATTCCTCGATTTGGGAGGACGTCAGTTCTTTTGTCATAATACTATTATAACGCTATTTCTGATTTTTGTTAAGTATTAGTAATAAATAACCTGTGGTGCTAGTCAACATCAAAATACACTAAAAAGCCCAAATAGACTATACTGTAAATGACAAAACAGGCAGGAGGTAGTCTAAATGAGCCACTTACAGTGTACCGCTAAATCTCATCATTACAATAGGATATGAAGCAATTATCAAAAATTGTCATCAACTTTATCATTTGAAAGTTCTAAAATGAAGTTAACCACTTAGGATATCAAAAAACATCTCAGAAAGATATAATTGTAATCACCACAATAATAAATTAAAAGGACTCTGAGATGCAAGACTATTACACACCAAAAGGGAAGCATTTAACACTAGCAGATCGTAGAAACATTGAACGTCGGCTTAAAGAAGGGTATTCCCATCATGAAATTGCCAGAAGATTAGCCAAAGCTCCTCAAACGATTAACAATGAAGTCAAGCGGGGACGAGTTAGACAACAAGTACGTAAGGGAAAATATGAGCTGGTTTACTCGGCCGACTTGACACAGAAAGTCTATGAGAATAACCGTAAACGCTCTATTAAGCAGGTTTCTTTAACCGAGGAACTAAAAGAAAAAATCGTTCACTATATCAAACAGAAATACTCTCCTGAAATGATGGTAATGGCAAAAGGTATCAATGTCCCCGTCTCAACCATCTACTACTGGATTCACCACGGGCATCTATGCTCACGTCACTCAAAAAGCAAAAAATGAAGTCGCTGACAAGTTTGCGTCCTACATTGGTTTTTAAAATATGGGTATCACGGTGGGTATCAAAATAAAAAAACAGGCCTTCCGAAATCTCGAAAAGCCTATTGTTAAGCCATTTTCAGACTTACTTAGCGATTGGGTAAACAGATACTTGTTTTTTATCGCGTCCCTTACGTTCGAAACGTACAACACCTTCAACCTTAGCAAAAAGTGTATCATCTCCACCACGGCCTACATTGTGACCTGGATAGATGTGAGTTCCGCGTTGGCGGTAAAGAATTGATCCACCTGATACAGTTTGTCCGTCAGCTGCCTTAGCACCAAGACGTTTAGCTTGCGAATCACGTCCGTTAGAAGTTGAACCTCCACCTTTTTTGTGGGCGAAAAGTTGCAAGTTAGCAAGATTCATTTTTAACATAATGTTGTTTCCTCTCTGAAGTTAGTTTTTGATCAAGACTTTTGTCGAAACGTATTCTGCTGAATCACGTCCCAATAAAGTCATGCCAAGTCGAAATGAGTCAAATAGAATTTGAACCACTTCTTTTTTGGATACCCTCTCAAAATCTGAAAAATCAATTTCGAGATGACCACCATCCTCTTGATTTAAGTTGTAATCTGGAATATAATCTGCCAGATCTTCCAAAGAATTTAAAAAGTTTAAAATCAGGGTGCTGACAGAAGCACACATGACATCTTGACCATAGTCACCATAAGCGGCGTGTCCCGTTACTTTTATGGCTACAGGCTGACTTGAAGCAAGCTGGGTAATGGTTGCTCTAATCATGTGGTCTATCCAAAATTAAGCGTTGATAGCGTTAATAACAACTTTTGTATAAGGTTGACGGTGACCTTGTTTACGGTGGCTACCTTTTTTAGGTTTGTATTTGAAAGTAACAACTTTCTTTTGTTTTCCTTGTTTTTCAACAGTTCCAACAACAGTAGCTCCTTCAACAACTGGAGTACCAACTTTAGTTGTTTCTCCACCGACAAGAACAACTTCGTTAAAAGTTACTTCTGCTCCAGCTTCAACATCAAGTTTTTCAACGTAGATAGCTTGACCTACTTCAACTTTAACTTGTTTTCCACCAGTTTTGATGATTGCGTATGTGCTCATTATGCACCTCCTATAGAATTTTGTTGCGAGGTTTCCCTCTGTGAAGACTCGCCTAAATCGTGAGTGATAGACACTACTTAAATAACAATTTTCGTGCGGTTGCACAGGATGTGCATTTAGTCAACGTTGCTATTTTATCACGACTTACTTTCTTTTTCAAGAATTTTGTGCGATTTTTTTGAAAAATAGCCCAGCTTTTTAGTTAACTGCGGTGAAAACCTTATCTCGAAAAAAATCTGTCATTATATCACTAAAAGTCTTTAAATGGGGTTGCTTGACTGTGCTGATAATCTGATAAATTTCTTCATCTTCTTGATAAGTATGCATTAGAGGTTTGAAACCCTGTCTTTCATAAAATGCCAGTCTTCTGAGACGTTGCTGATAATTGTCCGCGCCTTCCTCAATTGGCTCAATAGTGATTAACTGCTCTCTAGCATTAGCTTGCTCGGACAAATCGTTAAGGATATCTCTTCCAATCCCTTGTGATCGATATTTTTTATCCACCGCCAGCATTAATATATAATAGAGCTCTGCCTTTTCTATAGTATAAGCAAAACCAACCAGTTCATCCTGACTAAGATAAAGGTGGAACTTTCCCTTCCTGCGCAAGCTATTAACCAAAAGCAGTCCTAGTGAGATGCGCTCTTGAGGTGGAAAAGCATCATAGTAGATAGATTTCAAGTCATCTAGCCTATCTAGTCGCAAAGCACAACGCCTTATTTCCATTTGAGAGCCACCAAATCATTCATTTCTTGATAGGCAGTGTCAACCTTTTCTTTCATTGTGTCGTCTAGCTTATCACGATATTTGCCACCTTCAATGAAATCTTCAAGAACTAGCGTACGGTAATCGTAAAGTTCAAAACCATCTTTGCCAATCACTCCTGTTCCTGTTGCCCAAACCATGGTTGGATGTGCTTTGACTGTCTTAATCGTCGTCTTTTGGCCTTTCTTCTCAAAAGTAACATCCATCAGGAGCCCCCGCTCCGTCCAAATATCATCAACTGTTTCCAAACGCTGATTTGAGATAAAATTTCCCATGGAATAGATGATAAATTTTTGCTCACCATTTTTTTCGATTGTCTCTGATGGCTCGACAACATGGGGATGACCACCGAAGATAACATCTGCTCCCCAGTCAATCATTTTATGATAGAGAGTTACTTGCTCATCAGTAGGTTGTCTCTGATATTCTACTCCCATCTGAGGCATAACGATAGTGACATCAGATTCTTTTTCAGCTTTTTGAATGTCTGCTTTGATTTTTTCTTCATCAAGATCCGACATATGTGCTTCGTACTCTTCTGTGGTCAGATTGGCTTCCATACCATTGTAAGCATAGGCATAGCCTAGAATGGCAATTTTAATGCCATTGACCTTCTTGATGAGAATATTCTCTTTTGCTCGATTTTCTTTGTAAAGGCCAATGGTCGAAATTCCAAGATTTTCAAAGGTTTCAACGGTATTAATTGCCCCATCAAGTCCTGAATCTAAGATATGGTTATGTGCCAAATCCACAACATCATAGCCCGTGTCTTTAATTGTCTGAGCAATTTCACTAGGTGCATTAAACAAAGGGTAACCTGCCAATGGATAATCAGATGCAATTGTACCTTCATAATCACCAATGGCTAAATCAGCCTCGCTTATCCAATCTTTTACATAGGTAAAATAAGGATTGAAGTCATAAGTTCCATCCGCTTGCTCTGCACTCATATAGAGCAAATCATGAATGAGAATATCTCCGTTAGCAACAACGCGAGCTGTTTTTACCTTCGGACTTATTTTGGTCTTTGATGCTGAATCTGTCTCAATATTTCTCTCAAAAACTAGACTATAAATGGATGAACTTACTAGTACGACTGCTAAAAAACTCAAACAAGCTAAAATGGTGCGTTTATATTTCATATTCCCAAACATTTCTTTTTCCTCCTTGCTCCATTATACCATTTTTTCTTGAAACTGTTTTCATCAAATTGTTCAAACAAAAAAGAGTAAGAAACCCCGCGTTGTAAAATGAAGTGCAACAAAAAAGACATGCTCGTCTGATATACTAGAATTCCCCAACTCAGTATAGAAAGCAGATGAACATGTCCACTAATCATTCTACCAAAAAATCGTTATACTCACACCTTTCAGCCTCTGAACGCGGAGAAATCAGCGCCTATCTCAAGATGGGCAAGAACCCCTCTGAGATTGCTCGTCTGCTTGGGCGTCATCGCTCAACCATCAGTCGTGAAATCAAACGAGGAAGTGTTTCTCAGGTTCAAGATAA
>NZ_KB904521.1 GCF_000380105.1 Streptococcus orisratti DSM 15617 | reverse complement strand
CGCTCTATGTCGCGTGTTGGTAAGTGTATTGACAACGCACCAATTGAGAGTTTCTTTGGGCACTTTAAGACGGAGTGCTATGATTTGAAGAAATATAAGACCTTTGAGGAGCTGGTTTCAGATATTGATGCCTACATCTATTTTTACAATCATCAACGTTTTCAAGAACGCAACAACGGCCTTGCCCCTCTTGAAATGAGGAACAAGGCCGTCGCCTAATCTTTTATTATTTCATTGTCCACTTGACAGGGAGCAGTTCATATTGTTGAGGGGATTTTTCAATATGAACCCTAGTATTTAGACCATGTTTTTGGAATAAACATGAGAAGAACGGGGTAGATTTCTAAACGTCCTGCGATCATGGCAAAAGACATGATAAGTTTTGAAAATGGGCTAAAAATAGCAAAAGTATCAGATGTTCCAAGCATTGGTCCAATATTGTTAAAGGTAGAGGCAGCAGCACTGACAACGACCATAAAATTATTATTATCTAGAGATAAAATGAGTATGAGTCCTAAAAGAATCATGGCATAAATTGCTAAATATTTTAGGACACCATGCTGTGTTTCTTTATCTAGAGGTTGGTGATTGATGTGGAGTGTGGTAACACGGTTTGGATAAAGTGAAGATAAGACTTGATTTTTTGAAATTTTAGATAATATCAAAGCTCGCATAACTTTTATACCACCAGCTGTTGACCCAGCAGACCCACCAATAAACATTAGTAAGAGTAAGATAACTTGTGAAAAGAGAGGCCAGACAGTAATATCAGTAATTCCAAAGCCTGTCGTTGTAATGACAGTAGCAACCTCAAAAAAGGAATATTCAAATCCTTTATAAGAGGTTTCATAGAGTCCACTGACATTTAGCCAAATTAACACTGTGGAAATAATAACAATCCCTATGTAAGTGCGCAATTCTTCATCACCAAAGAAAGCTTTAAACTTTCTCAAGAGAAGGAAGTAGTAGAGATTAAAATTAATTCCAAAAAGAAGAGTACCTATGGAGACGATATTTGTAATGAGCGAGCTATTATAGTGAGCGATACTGTCATTATAAACCGCAAAGCCCCCTGTCCCTGCCCCACCCATGGCAATAATAAAACTATCGTAGAGAGGCATTCCAGCTAACCAAAGTATTACGGTAAATATGGCGAACATAATCAAGTAGATGATATAAAGAAGTTGAGCGGTGTTTTTTAGTTTAGAGACCACTTTACCAAAGACGGGTCCTGGCACTTCAGCTCGCATGACTTCTAAGTGACTATTTTTACTATTTTCCATAATAGCGAGGGCAAAAACAAGTACTCCCATTCCTCCTATAAGGTGAGCGAAACTACGCCAAAACATTAAGGAAGGAGACAATACAGCTGTGTCAGGAAGGATAGTAGCTCCAGTAGTAGTAAAACCGGAACTCATCTCAAAAAAGGCATCAATGATATTTGGAATTTGTCCAGCAAAGACAAAAGGGAGTCCACCAAAGAAGGCCCATAGAATCCAACATAGTGCAACAATCAGCAAACCTTCCTTTGTATAAATGTGATAATTTTTAGGTTTAAAAATACTTCCCAAGCCACCTAAAAGCACTAGTATTGTCATGGTTACAAGAATACTTTGGAAAACCAAAGGAGATTCTTGATAAATCACGGCAACGATTAGAGGAACAATGAGTAAGGCGGCTTCAATTAATAGTAACTTGGATAAAAGGTAACGTACCATACTTTTATTCATAGCCTACCTCGCTAGCAAATCAGAGATATGGGTGATATTCTTTAGGAGCGTAATAACGACAATTCTATCTCCAAATTCTAAAATATCATCACCAGTAGGGAAGATCGTTCGTCCGTTGCGAATAATAGCTGCAATCAGCAAATTATTCTTAAATTTAAGAGATGACAAACTTTTTCCAATCATTTTATTACCTTCACGAATTTCAAACTGAAGGGTTTCAATACGCCCATTTGCAACGTGATGCATAGCCTCTAGATGAGAGTCTTGAGCGTTAACACGGCCACGGATGAAATGCATCATGGTGTCAACGGCAATGCTTTTTGGTGTAACAATGGTTGAAAATTGATTGGTATCTATAATTTCAAGTAAGCTTGTGCGGTTAACCTTGGTAATGTTTTTAGCGACTCCAAGTGTTTCTATAAACATTGAGGTGATAATATTTTCTTCATCAACTCCAGTCAATGTTGCCACAGCATCGAAACTTTCGACGCTTTCTTCCTGAAGGACATTTTTAGCGGTTCCATCACCATGAACAATATGGACATTTGGGAATTCTTGGCTAAAGAGCTCGGCACGCTCAAAGTTTGCTTCAATAACCTTGAGATTAATATTTGTGTTTTTGAGTAGGTTAAGTAAATAATATGCTGTTTTACCCGCACCAATAATCATCATATTCTTTACAATCTTTGATTTTACAAAATTGTGAAAAAGAATCATCTCAACACGATTACCAGTAACAAAAATTTTATCACCAGTTTCAAGTGTTGCTTCACCATCGGGAATAATCAAGTCACCTTGACGTTCAATTGCACAGATAACTAAATTGCCAAATTTTTTTCGGAATTGGCTAAGTGTCATCTGACATAGCTTGCTATCATCAACGATTTTGAACTCCATAAGCATGACACGGCCATTGACAAAATGTTCAACAGAAAGTGCGTTGGGAAAGTCAACGGTATTAGCAATATAGCGTGCCGCCAACAATTCAGGATTGACCACAAGGGAGAAACCGAGGAAATTTTTATCCTTAAAGTAAGCATTAGAGTATTCAGGGTTACGTACACGTACTACTGTTTCAGTGGCTCCCATTTTTTTAGCTAGGACAGCTGAAATCATATTAACTTCATCTTTGTCAGTGATGGCAATAAAAATGTCACAGCTTTTGACATCAGCTTGCTCTAAAATTTTAAAGTTAGCACCATTGCCAACAATCCCCATAATATCATGACGTTTAGTGATACGTTTTAGAACAGATTCTTTTTCTTCAATTAAAATGACATCGTGTTTTTCTTCGACAAGTGAGCGACAGAGGGCAGTACCGACCTTTCCTCCGCCGACAACAATAATTTTCATAGCAACCTCCAAATTATACTCTCTATCATACCATTTTTTTGAGAAAATGCACGTTTCTTTAATGTTTAAAATCCTAATAAAATACTGAATTATTACAGTTATATATTTTTTCTGAAAATCTCTTGAAAACTCCTAAAGAGAAGACTATAATCTCTTAGTATTTTAATTATGAGGAGAAGTTATAAGTGTTTACAAAGATGAAAATAGCTCTTATTGGTAAGGCTCTAAAATCTGCCGATGAGGGTGATGAGGAACATTTGTTAACAAAGTCTCAAGCTTTGGCTATGCTATCAAGTGATGCTTTGTCTTCAATTGCCTATGGTCCCGAACAGGTTGTCCTTGTCCTAACAGCTATTTCAGCAGCTGCTATTTGGTGGTCACTGCCGATTGGGATTATTGTTTTAGTTTTGTTAGCAAGTTTAACAATTTCTTATCAACAAGTTATACGAGCCTATCCTAAAGGTGGCGGTGCTTATATGGTATCTACAGAGAATCTCTCGCCCCTTGCTGGTCTAGTGGCTGGTGGAAGCCTCTTAGTTGATTATATGTTGACGGTAGCAGTATCGGTTTCTTCTGGTGCTGATGCAATCACCTCTGCTCTACCAGTACTTAAGGATTATAATTTAGCCATCTCTCTTATTTTGATAGTGGGATTGATGCTTATGAATTTGCGAGGGTTAAGAGAGTCAGCAACTTCTTTGATGATTCCTGTTTATCTTTTTATTGTCTCAGCTTTGTTTTTAATTGGTTTTGGCTTTTTCCAAATTGCGACTGGGCATCTGTCTTACAATGCAACTGCACACGTTGGGAAAGTGGTGCCTGGCGTCGGTATTATTCTTTTGTTACGCGCTTTCACAAGTGGTTCAGCCTCTTTGACAGGGGTAGAAGCCATTTCAAATGCGGTCCCATTTTTCAAAAAACCTAAGGAGCGCAATGCGGCCCAAACTTTGGCTATTATGTCCTTGATATTGGGGATTATGTTTGCGGGTATTACTTTCCTGAATTATTGGCTAGGAATTTTGCCTTCCCAACATATTACAATTTTGGCACAAATGGCGAAAATTATTTTTGGAAACTCTGCTTTAGGAAACGCCTTATTTTATGTATAGTAAAATGAAACACAAATAGTACATAATGTGATATAATGTTTTTATGGCATATTCATTAGATTTTCGTAAAAAAGTTCTCGCCTATTGTAAGCGAACAGGTAGTATCACAGAAGCATCAGATGTTTTCCAAATCTCACGAAATACCATTTATGGCTGGTTAAAACTAAA
>NZ_KB904520.1 GCF_000380105.1 Streptococcus orisratti DSM 15617 | reverse complement strand
AAGAAATATCCAACTAAGGTGCCTGAATATGTTAGTGAGTATTTGAAAGGGCAAAAGCCAAATAAGAAAACTACCAAGACGGCAACTACTTCTATAAATTATTACGAAGAGTTTAAAAAGNTGATGGATAGTGATACAGCTAAACGTCTTGGACAACTTTTTGGACTACTACCTTCAAAATTCACTGAAAGCGTCTTAGCATCTGATGGTCTCTGGGAAATTTTAGCTAGTGTAGAAAAAAGTGGTGTTAAAGGTAGCAAAGCAGTTGATGCCATATTAGAAGGTTTGTCTAAGTACGAAGGTTTACGTAAATCGGGTGCTTTATGGAGCATTTTAAGCAAGGTAGAAAAAAGCGGTGTTAAAGGCAGCAAAGCGGTTGATGCTATACTAGAAGGTCTCTCTAAAGCACATAAAGGTCTAAGATTTCTTAGCCTCTCCGGTTAAAGAGGGAACCAAATGGGGTTTGGAAAAGGTCTCTGGTTTCAAATCTTTAGAAAAGGCTGTCAAAACCGGTAAGAATTTGGTAGGTGATGCCAAGTTTTTAGGAAAAGGCATTAAATTCTTAGGAAAAGTCGGGACAGTAGCAACCTTTGCGGAGCTTGGCTTTGAAGGCATCTCTGGCGGTATTGAGGAATACTCTAAATCGAAAGATATTGGCAAAGCAGTCGGTAAAGGTGCACTCAGCGCTGTATCAAGTGTTGGGCCATTGGAAGGTGCGACTATTGGAGCTACAATAGGTAGTGCTGTTCCTGTAGTTGGAACAACTGCAGGTGCAGTAGTAGGGGGAATTGTTGGAGGAGCTATCCAAATTACTAAATGGATAGAACCCGATTTCTTTGATGATCCGGTAAAAGGAACAAAAAATATTGTTAATAAAGCTGGTAAAGCCATAAAAGGAGCGACCGATGCAGTCTCTGATGCTATTGGTGGATTCGGTAAGGCGCTAGGGTTTGGGTGATAGTTTATGAAGAAAAAATCTATTTTTAAAGCCAGTTTTGAAGAGAGCTTAAATCTAGAAGATGATGGTTTTTTGCAGTTTCAGAAAAAGGATGTTTTCTCTAAGTTAGAGAAATATTATAAAGCAGGTAGACCAACTATAAGAATCAGAATACAAAACATAATTTTAACTCTTGTTGGACCTATTTTTATAAACTTTATGTTTCTGGTTTTTTCACTATCTTTACACGAGTCCAATCCTAAAGATTTGACAATTCCCATATCCCGATTTACTTTATTAACAACAGAGGTGTATTTGATTTGCCTCTCACTTTGGATATTTCTGATAATACTTGGTAAAATTTTTAGAAAGGGATACATACTACCCTATCGCAATCATTTTCATGTTATTACGTTTATAATTTGGTTTAGTTTAGAGCTTAATTTATTAGCAATTGATGTTTCATTACCAACATTATCCATTTGGGGAATTGTTGCTATCTTTGGCTTGATGTTAATCTTATCCTATGTCATGTTTACCGGCAGAGTTAGACGCCTCAAAACTCTTCTGTATGGAACGGATGTTTCCCCTAGCTTAAGCGATAAAATAGCCAGTAAGCTAGCTGTTTATGGAATGGGGATTTTAGGCTTTGGTGTTATTATCAACTTTATTTTAAAAAGTTTTTCTATAAAATTTTCAACCTCAATGGAAGGTTTAGGTCTTCTTCTGACTTGGATCGTTCTGAATGGAGCTATCATTGCTATGCTTGTATTTCTGGAATTACCTTGTTATCTTCAAGCCTACTACAAATGGAAATATCCCGAAGAATACCGCGAATGGGAAGGGAAAACACTTGAAGAATGGTACGGTAAAAGATATTTGAAAAAGCATCCAGAATTACTAGAAAAGGAAGATTACAATCATGATCACAAAGAAGGCACTATTTAACGCCAGTTTTGAAGAGAGTTTAAATCTAGAAGATGATGGTTTCCTGCAATATTATCAAAAAGAACAGGATAAAAAAATAATAAAGCTTCCTAAAAAAGGGTATTCTTCTTCAAAAATTAAATTCACTAGTTTAGTATTGACTCTCCTTTTTCCTATTGGTCTTAATTTTATGTTGATACCAATTCTTATGGTTTTACGGGATGACGCTGAAAATCTAACGTTACCGATATCCAAACATGAATTATTAACAGTCGAAGTTTACCTTATTTGCCTCTTGATATGGCTAATACTGGTGCTCATTGGGAAAATGATAAAACGGGAGTACCTCTTTCCGTATCGCTTCCATTTTCATACTGTAACTTATTTGCTTTGGCTTGTTCTAGAATTTGATTTAGCTGGAATTGAAATTACGTTGCCAACATTGACAGTATGGGGAATTTTGACATTTATAATAGTAATTTTATTCTTGGGATATTGGATGTTTAGAGTTAAATATCGTAGTATAATAGAACGTTTGTATGCAGAAAAGATAGAAGTTACGAAGCAAGATAAATTTGCTAAAATATTATCAGTTTATGGTATGGGAATTTTAGGATTACTGATATTTATTAAACAATTTTCTCTGATTTTTATAGGTGGAGTTTCTGACTCGCTAAAAGGTTTCGGATTGCTATTGACTTGGTTTGTTCTAAACGTTGGTTTAGTTGGATTATTCATTTTCATGGAATTCCCGTATTATTTGAACGCTTACTACAAATGGAAGTACCCCGAGGAATACCGCGAATGGGAAGGAAAATCCCTTGAGGACTGGTATGGAAAAAGGTATTTGAAAAAACATCCAGAATTACTAGAAAAGGGAGATTACAATCATGATCACAAAGAAGACACTATTTAACGCTAGTTTTGAGGAAAGCTTGAACTTAGAAGATGATGGTTTTTTGCAGTTTCAGAAAAAGGATTATTACAATAAACTTGGAAAAGCTTTTAAGAAGGGAAAGCCTTCTTTCTGGTTTATCATTCAAAGCTCAATTCTCACACTCCTTTTTCCTATTGCCATGAATTTTATGCTTTATGTTTTGTCAATATCCTTACATGATAATCCAGAAGAATTGGCACGACCTGTGTCTCAATATCCTGTGCTGACCGTTGAAGTTTACCTAATTGGCCTCTTAATATGGCTAACACTGGTATTGATTGGGAAATTCTTTAGACGAACCTACATCTTAGCTTACCGCTACCGTTTTCATGTGATGACATTTTTAATTTGGTTTATTTTAGAATTTGATTTATTAGCAATTGATGTTTCATTACCAACATTATCCATTTGGGGAATTGGTGCTATCTTTGGTTTGCTGTTAATCCTAGCCTATGTCATGTTTACCGGCAGGGTCAGACGTCTCAAAACTCTTCTGTATGGAACGGATGTTTCCTCTAGCTTAAGTGACAAAATTGCCAGTAAGATAGCCGTTTATGGGATGGGGATTCTCGGTTTGGGTGTTATAATCCGAATTCTCTTATCCACCTTTTCTATAAAGCTGTCAGATTCCCTGACAGGTCTAGGGCTTTTTCTGGCTTGGATTATTCTGAATATAGCCCTTATTGCCATGCTTATTTATATGGAATTTCCTTTTTTCATTCAGGCTTATTATAAATGGAAGTACCCCGAGGAATATCGCGAATGGGAAGGGAAATCCCTTGAAGACTGGTATGGTAAAAGGTATTTGAAAAAACATCCAGAATTACTAGAAAGGGAAGATTACAATCATAATCGCAAAGAAGACACTATTTAACGCCAGTTTTGAAGAGAGTCTAAATTTAGAGGATGACACAGCCTCAAGTGGGTTTATAACTAGAAATCTAAAAGAGACACGAAAGAAGGAGAAATATTAATGAAGAAGAAATTTGAAGAGATGAGCTTTGATGAACTCAAGTTGTATCGCCGCGAGGGACTTTGGAGAAGTTTAGGCATTTTACTAGTAGTCATCGCTGTCATAGTTGGTATGATTATCATGATTACTAATCACTCCTCTCAATCCAGTATCTACCGTTTTAGAACATTAGGGCTCATCGTTATTATAGGTTTATTGGGGTATTTACGTACAATTGCTAATGCTAATAGGGTGATGAGAGAACATCCAGACTGGATAAGAAACTCAGGATTTAGCGCTAAAATCCCTCTTCTAAGAGAGTGGCATGTAAAACGGTCAATAGTCATCGGAGGAGCTCTTTTAAGTGTTATAATAGGTTTCATAACACTCTACCAACCTACTGTTGTTAGAGAGAGAAATGTTCCAGATACCCCAACATCAACTAGCATCGTGAACCAGAATAATAGTACTTATGATTCAGGCATGCAGTCTATTAGTGATAGCGCTACTGAGGTAGAAGTTGATAGTAGCTCAGTGACAGAAGGGGGACAGGAATGACGAAGTCAAAAGCTCGTGATGCTCAACTAAAGGCGAGAATTACCAGGAATAAAGCTAAAAGAGATAGGGAACTATATACCAATTTACACTAACTACAAGATATAGAAAAATGCGACTTTAGTACAAGTCGCATTTTAATTTTATAAATTATTCCCCTACGGTAGAGTTTTTATGTATTTTTCCATAAATCCTAAATTCTCAAAGTAAGTTCTAGTCTAACACCAAAACTGGAAATTAGACTGAGACAAAAAAATAAGGTAGAACTTACTATGGGACAAGTTGGTAACT
>NZ_KB904519.1 GCF_000380105.1 Streptococcus orisratti DSM 15617 | reverse complement strand
ACTAGAACTTACTTTGAGACGCCTCAGAGCCAGTAACTTTAGTGTACTCTTTTTTTCAACTATTTCAAGCCTAAAACACCCTTGAATCTGCATTTTAGGCAAAAACAGAACTTAGTCTGAGACTAAATTCTGTTGGTTTTATGCAGTTTTCTCAGAGTAACTTCTGGAAGGACGGGAACTAGAACTTACTTTGAGAATTTACCTATCATGGTATAATACCAATTGTATTCTGGAAGAAAGCCTATAATACCTAAAAAGAGTCTATCTTACAGTCATTACAGCACTTAGCAAATCCTTCTACTTGCTGATAACATTATGCTAAGCATATCTCTCAAGTCAAAATAAAAATCCTGCGGTGATAGTTATCCCAAATAATCTCGTTTTAGCTCTAAAGATGGAGGAAGAAGCCGATGTTAATTTGCAGCAGTTACTTAATCAAAAATATCAGAAGTAATTGAAATAGAAAGTTCAGAAAGATTTTATGAAATTGTCAAAGAAATTGCTCGCCGTTCCAGCACTTTTATTAACACTTTGGGGGTGCTATAAAATTGAATTTAATCTAATTACATACTCAGGCTACTATGCCCAGCATCTCCCGCATAAGAAAGGCACAAACCCTGAGTTAATTTTTACCCTAAAGCATCTCTATTATCTAGAAAAGCCTAAAAATTCACACTTAAGGTATGATTATGATGGGGCTAACACCATAATTGTAGATGAGAAATACTCTATTTCCAGCTATAAAAATCCAGAAATTCTTTTATTTAATGAAAAAAGTATCTCTATCTATTATGATTTTGACAAGCAGGGTAAGTTTTTATTTAAAGAAGTAATTGATAATACCATTAACGATTTTAAACACAGCGAGTCTGACAAAAGCAAGAAAGAAGCCGAAAGCTATGTTGAACGAGCTATAACACCAATTCTTAGAGTACAGCCAAAACCAAAACTTAATCTACAATGGTTATTTAACCTGATATACCAACGCAAATTTGAATAGAGAAAAGACCGAAACACAGCAGGCACAAAATGATAAAAACAGTTTTGAATACTTTGTAATACTCATTCACACCTCAACATGATATGAAATTTTTCCATCTACAAATGACTTTTTGGGACAAACTTGCTTCTATGGAAAATTTTAGTATTATAAGAACCTGTATTTACAAGTAAAGTTCTTTTATCTAGGAGAGCCTTTTTCGCTAATCAAGGTAGGTTTTTTCAAAATACCGACTGTATTTTGAAAAAACTAACGATGCATAGCTCAAAAAACTAGCCTTATATAGAAGTGCTGAACTGTGACTACAAGTTCTAAGATTTCAATTACAACTGCATCTAATCTCACGTTAAAATTTTTACATGATCAGAAAACATTTTATTTACACTAAACTGAGCAATCCTATTGCGTTCATTAAAGGCTTTCTGTTATAATGGTTAAGAACTAAATAAAGGAGAAATCTAATGATTAAAGAACTTAAAGAGTTTTTGTTTAAAGGCAATGTCTTGGATCTTGCTGTTGCTGTTGTCATGGGTGCTGCTTTCAATGCCATCATCACATCACTTGTAGGTGATATCATCACACCTCTGATTCTTAATCCTGCCTTGAAAGCAGCTAATGTAGAAAACATTGCTGATCTTGCATGGAATGGTGTAAAATATGGTAGCTTCCTAAGCGCTATCATCAATTTCCTTATTATTGGTACAACACTCTTCTTCGTTGTCAAAGCTGCTAACCACGCTGTATCACTTGGCAAAAAAGAGGAGGTCGTTGAAGAAGAGGAAGCTGCACCAACTCAAGAAGAATTACTTGCTGAAATTCGCGACTTGCTTGCCAACAAATAATGTCTTCAGAACCACTGCATTTTGCACTGATAACTCTATAAACAAAAGGAGCTGAGCGCTATTGTCTCAGCTTCTTTTGTTTAGGAAATCAAAAAAACCAGAGAAATCTCTCTAGCTTTGTTATTCTAAACTTAGAATTTTTTACGTTTGCGAGCTGCTTCTGATTTACGTTTACGTTTTACAGAAGGTTTTTCGTAGAATTCACGCTTACGTGATTCTTGAAGAGTACCAGCTTTAGTCACAGAACGCTTGAAACGACGAAGTGCATCGTCAAGTGATTCATTTTTACGAACTACTGTTTTTGACATGTTTTCACCTCCTCAAGATATTGTAACATTTTCACCTTCCCTACTAGGATACCTAATTTTTAGAGGATTGTCAAGAAATCTCTAACTTTTTTTTCAATCTTTTCTTTAGTATCAGAGTCGCTTACTCTGTAAAAGTCGGTAGTCATTCGATTTCTAAACCAAGTTAATTGACGTTTTGCAAATCGGCGTGTATTTTGTTTAAGTTTATCTGTGGCCTCCTGCAATGATTGTTCACCCGAAAAATAGGGAAATAACTCTTTATAGCCTATAGCACGTGCCGCTTGTACCTGAGGAAAATTTTCATATAACCACTGAGCTTCTTGTAAAAGCCCGTTTTCTAACATAAAATCTACACGCTTGTTGATACGGTCATAAAGAAGCTGTCTGTCATCATTTAGACCAATAAGTAGAGCATCATAGTTGGTCTCCTTGTTTTCCATAACTTGTCCGAACTTAGCTAGCTCTAGTGCTCTCATAGCACGGCGACGGTTTAGTTGAGGGATATCAAGACCCAGCTCTGCTATTTTCCCAAATAAGTCGTCATCAGACAAATTGTCCAGCTGCGCTCGATAAACCAGTACTTGCTCTTGGTCAACCTCACCCCCTAAATGATAACCTTCTAGCAAACTTTGTAGGTAAAGTCCGGTCCCCCCCACAATGATAGGGAGTTTTCCACGGTTATAAATATCTATGATGGCAGCTTTCGCTTCCTTCACAAAGTCATAAACCGAGTAGTTTTCATCTACATCACGCACATCAATCAGATGGTGCACTGCTTCCGCCTGTTCTTGTACTGTTGCTTTGGCCGTCCCAATGTCTAACTTGCGATAAACTTGTTGACTGTCCCCTGAAATAATTTCACCATTAAAAGCTTGAGCTAACTCAATTCCTAAGGCCGTCTTTCCTACTGCTGTCGGACCAACAACTACTAGAATTTTAATTTTTTCTGACATTTTCTCTCTTTCCTGAAAACTCAGTCCTAGGTCTGATTTTTTCACCATTATGATACTTTCACTTGAAATTTAAACCATTTTTCGTTACCATTATTATAACATAAGATGAAGAGACTTATAGTCTAATCTATTTCATCGATAAGGAGACTACTATGGCTAAAAAATTTGCATTTGTAAAAGGACTTGCTACTGGTGTTGTCGGAACTGCTGCTGCAGTTGCTGGCGCTGTTTATGCCGTCAAGAAAACAATCATTGACCCAGAAGAAGAAAAAGCTGCTTTCATTCAAGAAAACCGCAAGAAAGCAGCACGTAAACGCGTGTCACACTAAGTCTATAAAAAAGCCGTTCTGCTACGGAGCGGCTTTTTTAGTTTAAAAATGTCTTGATGGCCACTGCTACTTTCTCATAGGCATAATCGTGCACATAGTGGGGAACATTGAGTGAAATGATCTGGCTACCCTTGACTTCTTTGGCATAGTCTTTTTGAAGTTGCTGCCATCTTTTACTGCCAAGATTTGTTCCTTGACCATTTGATGTAAATAAGAGCGTTGGTACTTGTGGAATTTTTCCTTTTTTGACCAGACGAGAATTGGCTTTAATGGCCTTGACTTCTTGGACAACATTATCTGACAGCGGTCTTCTATGAAAAATAGCTCTATAGCTTGATTTTTCCTGTTCAGTCAACTGATTATGTTTAAACAGTCCTTTATCTACTATCTTAGGAAACCAGCGGGTAAGCCCCAGCGAAGCAATGGCATGCAGCCAATCAATCAGAGGCGGATTCAGCGGATAATTATCGTAAACCGCTGGCACGGCCATGTCTAAACCGATAATCGCTGACACTTCATCAGGATATTGTTGCGCCCAATAGATGGCCTCAATTCCAGAAATAGAATGGGGTAGCAACACATAAGGTCCTTCTACACCTGCCTTCTGTAGGGCAGCTCTGCTATTTTCCAAAATTTTAGCAATAGGACGCTCCTCTTTTACGTCATCAGAAAAGCCATAACCAAACTTTTCGATCACCACGATACGGTAAGAGTCGGTCAGTCGAGAAGTCAGAGCCTTAAAGTCCAAGATAGGCGAGGGCGTGCCCCCACCTGAGAGAAAGACGATCGTCCTATCCCCTTTTCCCGCGATGAAAATACTCATCTTATGCTCGTCCACTTCTACTAGCTTACCCAGTGGCTTCATCAAGTTCTGCTCTTTTTGCAAGAGTTTGCGGTGATGGTGATAACTTACTGACAAGATCAGTAAAAAAAGCAGAACAATAGAAACAAGTATTTTAAACCCCACTTGTCAAGTCAAGTGCAACAAGTTCATTGATAACTAGAGTTCCAGAGGTTAAGCTGTTTGGGCTAGCCCAAACAAAATATTTGCGGTTTTATACTTGTGAAGTCGTCTAGGTCTGTCATTGATAGCAGAGACGTAGTGATTGAGTTCTTCTGTCGTTAGTGAGTTAAGAGAGACACCTTTTGGGAGAAACTCTCTCAAGAG
>NZ_KB904518.1 GCF_000380105.1 Streptococcus orisratti DSM 15617 | reverse complement strand
TTATCAAAAAATAATTTCAAAATAGAAAGGAACTTGTCCCATCCCAAATTCCAGATAACTAGAACTTACTTTGAGACGCCTCAGAGCCAGTAACTTTAGTGTACTCTTTTTTTCAACTATTTCAAGCCTAAAACACCCTTGAATCTGCATTTTAGGCAAAAACAGAACTTAGTCTGAGACTAAATTCTGTTGGTTTTATGCAGTTTTCTCAGAGTAACTTCTGGAAGGACGGGAACTAGAACTTACTTTGAGAATTTACCTTTAAATCCCTTACAATCGACTAAATAACCATTTTTAGGAAAAAGAATCCTTTTTAGGGTGTATAAACGATTAAAGATCAGCTCAAATCTCGCAAATACTTTGCCAAGGACGTTGATGCTTTTCCAAGCACACGCTCAATATCATCTGATAAACCTGCTTGTTCCCCCTTAGCGATTGCGGTATAAGTTGACACCCAAGAATCGTATTCCCATTGCTCTGCTTGCCATATTTTTCGCGATTCATAAGCTTCCTCAACGGTTTCTTCAACGTACGTCACCGTTTTCCCAAGAGAATGACTGATTTGCTCTGCCATTTCCGATAAAGTCAATTCTTCTGGTCCTGTCATATTTAAGGTTTGATTTGCCCATTTTTCAGGATTTTTAAGAATTTCGACTGCTACATTGGCAACATCTGAACGCACAACAGCAGAAACTTTTCCATTACCTGCAGGACCTTTGATTTCACCATATTGGCATGCCATATCAACAAAAAAATCAATATAAAAATTATCACGCAAAAAAGTGTAAGTCAATCCTTTTTCCTTAATATATTGCTCCGTTGCCGCATGGTCACGTGCCAAAGTAAAGGTTGAATTTGGACTAGCATTGTAAAACGAAGTGTAAACAATATGCTTAACACCAGCCGCTTTAGCTGCATCAATAAAAGCCAGATGCTGTTGCAAACGTTCAGGATTCTCCTTGGCTGAAATCATAAAAAGTACATCAATTCCCGATAGAGCCGCGATAGCTTCATCAGAATACTCATAACTGCACTTTTTCACAGTTGCGCCTGCCAGTTTGAGAGCACGTTCTGGCGAACGCGCCAAGTGACATGCCGCAACACCCGCTTCTGATAATTCCTTAGCAACAAAACCACCCAAATGCCCTGTAACTCCTGTGATTGCTATTTTTGTCATGTTATTTTCCTCCGTTAGCTTTAATCACCTTCATTTTAGCATGAGTTCACAAAAACTGCTGACATTTGGTTTGAAAATGAAAAGCCAAGCTTTTTAAAAGCTTGGGCTACTTATAAATTATCCGTTATTTTTAACATATTCTGGAATGGCAGAACTAACAAAACTAGCTGTCCCTTGACCTGCCGCTTTATCGATAAAAGCTGTGAAACGATTATCCGCAATATACATTTGCCCCAGACCTGACAAAATCTCCACATCACATGGGTAAAAATGCTCACTAATATAGCTTTGTAAAGTTTCAACTTGTTTTTGAACCTTGCCATCAGAAAAAGAAAACTCTTTTAACTTTGCAAAGGCTTTCATTATCGCTACCATTTCTTCCGTAATGACCGAAAAATCAGTCTGTGGATTTTTTTCAAATGCTTGATAAGCTTCCGTCATTCCCCAACGTTCTTTAGCTTCCCTTTGAAAAACTTCCAACTCTGACTTGTCGTAAGCCGTAAATGTCACCATGTTTCCTCCATTTTCCTGCAAGGACTTGGCATGACAAATAACTTTTTCCAAATGCTCTTTTTTCAATTCGAGCCATTTTATCTGCTCGCATAAAGCTTCTTCTTTGTCATAGCTTGGGTCCGACAGGATTTCCTTTATTTTTTTAAGAGGAAATTCTAGCTCACGAAACAGAAGAATTTCTTGCAAGCGTTCAAATGCGTCCATATCATAAAAGCGATAGCCATTTTCCCCAATAAAGGAGGGGCTTAAAAGACCAATCTGATCATAATAATGCAACGTTCGCACGCTAATGCCTGATATCTGACTCATCTCTTTTACTGTTTTCATGTACTAGCTCCTCTCGATGATAAGTATAGGCTATAACGTTACGTTAGGGTCAAGAGAAAAAATGAAGTTTTTTTCACTTATAATCGCTTACTTCTTGATTCTCACTGGTACTTTTCCCCAGTTTTGTTCTTGAATGTGTGGATTTCCTAACGAATAAACTTGGTCGGCTTGTTGCGTCACCACATCCCACGGTTTTGCACCGATTCGAGCCACGGTAGCCACAGATTTTTTCACCGCTTTGAGGTGTTCCTGCCCTTTTGGCGTAAATCCCAGCACATGAATCGCTTCTGGCAAAGGCTTTTCCACAGCTCCCACCAAAATATAAACCAAAATACGACGAATTCGAGCCTTTGTATAGCGTTTCGTAGCAACTTTATCCACTAACTCCTCCACAGTCGCTACGCTCCTAATAGCAGAGCGGATACGGCTAGCCAGTTCTTCATTAACTTGGAAAATCCCCGTCAAATCAACATTTGTCAGAATTTGATATTTCAGCAATTGAAAATAATCATCCCAAGTCACCTGAGGGGCGTTGAGGAAAAGGTCCGCGTTTGGCATGAATTTATCCACAAAATCTTTATCTTTTCTGTGGACACGCAAATTTGTCGCGGACGCAAAGGAGTTTTCAGTCTCGAGCGAGTGATAACCTGCTCCTTGACGCATGATTGGAGTCAGCCAAATAGCTTTTCCAGCGCAAGCTTTGGCATAAGAAAGCCCTAAAATATGATTTGGGGTATTTCCAGTAAAGTTCACACCAGCAAAAGTCTCCCACATTTTCTGCGTTTTCTGTGGATAAGACAAATTATCTGGCAAACTTTTCAAGTAATCCACTATTTTCTGTTGATTATCCCCATAAATCTGTGAAAAGTGTTGATAATCCAGATTTTCTTCAGTGCCAAATGCCAACTTATCCACACCTAAACGCTCTAAAATGTCCACCGCACCTTGTGCAAAGTAATCCGCTGACTGAACAGCCACCAAAAATGGCAATTCAACCACCAAATCAGCGCCATTTCGCAGAGCCATTTCCGCGCGTGTCCACTTATCCACAATCGCAGGCTCACCACGTTGGACAAAATTGCCCGACATAGCTACGATTTTTACCCCCTGCGCCTGTTCCAAAAGGTACTTGTGTCCATTATGAAAAGGATTAAATTCAGCGATGATACCAGTTGTGGTCATAATATCCCCTATTCTACCTTTCGTCTTAAATTTATTTCTATTTGTGTTTATTTATTGACTTATAATGAGATGGTTTGATATGGCTAGGCAAGATTCGTAAGGTATTTGAGAGGGGATATTCTATGAATTATTCACTAAACTTGTCATATTCAGCAGTCTTCGTTTCCATACTTTTGTGAATCGAGGTTGATAACTTACCTTTGATACTGCTGTCCATTTTTCCTTCCACTGTCTCTAAATTTGATTTTGTCTCACTGGCAATCTGTTGGACATAGCCATCGAAAAAAAGTTTAGCGTCCTCTCGCTCTCCTTTACGCAGAGGAGCATGGATATGCTTGATAGACTCTTTATTTAAGGCTCTTAAGGCTGCTAGCGCATTTTCCTTGGTGCTTTCCATACCGTCTGAGATTTCACCGCTGACATAATCGTATCCCTCTGATACGGCACTTTTAAAATCACCCCAATTATTATACCAGGACATCTATTGTATTCCTTTCTCTTCTTTTTCTGCTTGATCAATTTTAACAAGTTCCCAGTATAGAGCATCTACTTTCTCTTCCTGTTCTCTATGTTCCTTTTTATAGTTTTGTTCAAACGCCTCTTCCTCATCTACTAGTTTTTGATGATAGGTAGAAAACTCGTCTTGATTAATTTGAATAGCCATTTCAGTCAAATGATCTAAATTTTGATGAGCCTCTTCAACATTTGGGTTGTCACTATGCTGGCGAAGCATTGCTAGGCTTTCTTCGTAATGGGCATCAATCCCATATTGCAGCTGCTGTCTATAATCTTCCAAACGATTGTATCTTTCTTCAAAAGAACGCTGTTTGGCACGATAGTTCTCTTCCATTTCTTCAAGGACTGCCTGCTCCTGTCTTTGCTGAGCACTGACCTCATCCCACTTTTTAGACCACTTATCCTGCATTAATCATACCTGCTATCTCACTGTCTGTCTCTACCATGGTCACAATGGCCTGCCCAATGCTGTCTTGCAGTTCACTAAAATCATC
Organism: Streptococcus orisratti DSM 15617; assembly: GCF_000380105.1. Classification (GTDB taxonomy): domain Bacteria; phylum Bacillota; class Bacilli; order Lactobacillales; family Streptococcaceae; genus Streptococcus; species Streptococcus orisratti. The sequence continues at coordinate 831 of NZ_KB904518.1, read as the reverse complement.
CGCCAATTCCTGAAACTGGGTCTGTGTTTTGGAACAATGTCTGTTGACATGACCGACAATACTATCATAGGTACAGCCAGCTTCTGCGTAAGCCGCTTTCACTTCATCTGGGGTTAAAATCATACCAAAGGGAACATCATCCAGCTTATCATAGGTGTCCTCTGCACGTTTCAGCGCTTTTTCTTTTTCTGCGGCAACCTGGGTGACCCCTTCCTGAGAAAGGGTCGTCAGCCCTTGAATGACCGCCGTCGCCTGCTGGGCATCTAGGTAAATGACTTCAGAGCCAGTCAGACCTCCAGCCGCGTATTTGTTCTTCAGCTTTTGGACAGCCTTCAGCTGGTCATCAACATGATGGATGGCTTCTTGAAGCCTGAGATTGGGATCCTTGCCGGATTCGCTGACAATCTTTGTGACCTGCTTCATTTGGTCACGGTCCCCAATGATATCATCTAAAGAATGACCGCCTGAATCCGCAATCACATAATCATCACCGATATAGACACCTCCAGCCATATTGGACGCATGGTTCAATGGGTCCCACTCGGTTCTAAGCCGGGTCACTTTTCCCGTAAAGGTCTTTCGATCGTTTTTGATATCCTTCACACTGTCGGAACTGCCGACCGCTACGGCTAAAGCAAGCGCGGGATTTTGAGTCACCAGGCCGATTGAAGCTGCTGGGATATAGAGCGGAGCGGCATTATAGACAATCGTATTTTTAGCATTTTTCTCCAGCGCCACCCGCTGAGCGACATTGCCTCCCAAAGAATGGCCGGTCAATGTGAGATTGGCCGAACCATACTTTTCCGCTATCTTATCATAAAACTGGTAGGC
>NZ_KB904517.1 GCF_000380105.1 Streptococcus orisratti DSM 15617 | reverse complement strand
CGCCCAAGCAGACGAGCAATCTCAGAGGGGTTCTTGCCCATCTTGAGATAGGCGCTGATTTCTCCGCGTTCAGAGGCTGAAAGGTGTGAGTATAACGATTTTTTGGTAGAATGATTAGTGGACATGTTCATCTGCTTTCTATACTGAGTTGGGGAATTCTAGTATATCAGACGAGCATGTCTTTTTTGTTGCACTTCATTTTACAACGCGGGAGAATAATAAAAATGAAGAGGTTGGCTAATAAGGCTTATCTAGCTCTATATGCAAAAAGGCTCCATAATTCTGCAACAATTTTAACGCTACAGAATTATGAAGCCTCTATTTAAAATATTACAATCTATTTCGCTTCAATAAGTCCTAAATCACCATCTTCACGACGATAAATGACATTTGTTGTTCCGTCTTCAGCATCTGTATAGATGAAGAAATCATGACCTAGAAGATCCATTTGCAAAAGCGCTTCTTCCACATCCATCGGTTTCAAGCTAACATTTTTGGTTCGAACGATCTTGCGCGCTGGGGTTTCTTCTATTACTTCTGCTTCAAACTCGCTAGTGAAGACTTGTCCTGCAGAGGTTTTTTCACGATTCTTCTTTGCAATTTTTGTTTTATTCTTCCGAATTTGACGTTCAATTTTATCAACAACTAAATCAATTGAGCCATACATGTCCTGTGAGATATCCTCAGCCCTCAAAGTAACTGCTCCAAGAGGAATTGTCACTTCAACTTTTGCGGTTTTTTCCTTATAGACTTTAAGATTAACACGCGCATCCAACTCTTGTTCAACATGGAAGTACTTCTGAATTTTTCCAAGTTTTGAATCGACATAGCTACGGATTGCATCTGTCACTTCAATGTTTTCGCCACGGATACTATATTTAATCATAAAATACCTCTTTCTTGCGCTTAAGCGCTTTCTTTACACTTATATTATATCGCTTTCATGAAAATTTGCAAGTTTTTACCGTGCAATTGAAAAAGTTTTAACATCATCCTTTCCATGTTTACTGAAAAGTGAAACGATATGCTGAAGGGTAGCACCCGTTGTGTAGATATCATCAACTATGAGAACTTTTTCTGGTAAATTGTGATCCGTGTTAATATAAAACAGATTCTTAGCGGTAAGTCGTTCTTGGCGGCTTTTGCTAGATTGCTTGTCAGCATCTTTTCTTTCTAATAAGTTGATATAAGAAATACCTGCTGCGTCAAGTAATGCACTCACCTGATTAAATTGTCTTTCCCGATATCTTTCCTTTGAAACTGGCACTGGAATAATTGTATATCCCTTATAAGAGTTTAAAGCTTTTTTTACTTGCTTGGCGAAAACTTTGGAAAGTAGCATGTCACCTTGAAACTTATATTTTGAAAAATAATCTTTCATAGCCTCATTATAGCCGTAAAGTGCACAATGGTTGACCCTATGGCCTTTTTCTTGCCAAGTCTGACAATCTAGACAAATTTTATCAATGTTTGGGCGAAAACACGTTGGACAATGTTTGCTACCAATTCTTTCAAACCTCCTTTGACAATCGGTGCATATTGCTTTGCTACTTTTCCTCAAAAAGAAAAGATTACTAAATTTCTCTTTTGAATTAAAGTGCTGACTGCATAATAGGCAAATCACGAAAATCCTCCTTTGGTGTTCATTTCTTTTATTTCTCGGATGGCTCTCGCCATCGCCTTAGTTTTGCCATCATGAAGAAAAAGCAGTTCTCCTGTCGGTCGCTCTTTTGCTCTTCCGACTCGACCAGAAATTTGTACAAGAGCACTCTTGCTGTAAAGTCGATGATTTGCTGATACGACAAAGACGTCAACACATGGAAAAGTGACTCCTCGCTCTAAAATTGTTGTTGACACAAGGATAGTAAGCTGATTATTGCGAAATGCATCTACAATCTGTAATCGATTAGTAGTTTGACTTGATACAAAATCTATCTTTTCTTCTGGAAAATAGCTGTGCAGAATTTTGGTAAAAATTTTCCCTTGTTCAATATCGGGAAAAAAGAGTAAAAGAGGAAAATTTGTCAGCCTTTGTTTTTTTATTAAGTTGACTAATTTTACAGGAAGTTTTCCTTTTTTCATCTCTTTTGGAACCCTTCCTAGCCAGACCATTTTCGGAATTACCAAGGGATTTGCATGAAAACGGCGGGCAAGATGTAGTTTTTTCAATTCACCTCTCTTGACTTTCTTATCAAGTTCGTCTGTTGAAGTGGCTGTCAGAAAAATCTTTACTCCATCTTCTTTCACACAGTTTTCGACGGCGTAATAGAGCGTATTGTTATCCACAAAGGGAAACGCATCGACTTCATCAACAATTAGTAGGTCAAATGCGTGCCGAAACTTGAGGAGTTGGTGTGTTGTTGCGATAATCAGAGGTGCTCTCTGATAAGGGTCTGATTCGCCGTGCATTAGGGTTATAGGACAGGAAAAGTCATGTGTCAAACGCTTATAAAGTTCTATGCAGACGTCAATTCGAGGACTTGCGAGACAAACACAGCCACCATCATCAATAACTTTGGCTGTTACTTGATAAATCATCTCAGTTTTTCCTGCACCTGTTACAGCATGAACTAGGAGGTTTTCCTTAAGGGAAAGCCCTGAAAGCAACCCATCAGAGACTTCTTGTTGGTAGGGAGTTAATTCCCCTTTCCATATAAGACTATTGGTAGGAGGAAAAACTTTTTGTGGAAAATGATAAAGTTGAGATCGACTAGTATTTCTACCAAAAATCAAACATTCCCTACAGTAGTATTGACCAGTTTGTAGGATTGCTTCCTTGGAAACATTATTTCCGCAACGGTTACAGTAATATTCTCCTAGAGTTTCCGTCATTGCTGGAAAATAATTTGCGTGTGTTCTAAATTTCTCTGGAACCTGCTCCTCAATAAATAAGCGGCCATAATAATTGTCTAATTCACTCATCATCTTTTAATTCGAATTATTTTGCCAAAATATCAAAAATCTTGTAAAATTTTCTTATGACTTATAAAACTATCAAAACAGACGGTGTCGCCGAAGAAGAAATAAAAAAATCACGTTTTCTCTGTTATCTTAAACGAGTTGAATCGGAAGAAGAAGGACGTGACTTTATTGCTCAAATTAAAAAGGAGCATTATAAAGCCAATCATTCCTGCTCTGCTATGATTATTGGTGAAAATTCCGAAATCAAACGCTCTAGTGATGATGGTGAACCTAGCGGAACTGCAGGGATTCCAATGTTAAATGTCTTGGAAAAGTTGGACGTAACCAATGTTGTTGCGGTGGTGACTCGATATTTTGGAGGAATTAAGCTAGGTACGGGTGGACTTATACGTGCCTATTCCGGTAGTGTCGCCAATGCTTGTAAAGAGGTCGGAATTGTTGAAGTTAAAGAGTTGCAAGGAATACGAATTACGCTAACCTATCAACAGTATCAGTCCTTTTCAAATTTTTTGTCGGAAAATAACCTTAAAGAATTTGAGACTGAGTTTCTAGAAAATATCTTAACGAACATTTACATTGATCCTGAAAAAATCGAGATAATTTTAAATCGGTTAGTTGATTTCTTCAATGGAAAAGTGGTTTACGAAAAAATTGATATGAAACTCGTTGAAGTTACCTTGTGATAGCTTTTCTTTATCGCAATGATAAAAAATTAGTATTTTACAGATGACTGGATTCCCGTTATACTTGTAGCCATAAAAGTAATTTGAGGTATAACATTATGGCGACTATTTACAATTCTATTACTGAACTCATTGGAAAAACTCCAATTGTGAAGCTTAACAACATCGTCCCTGAGGGAGCAGCGGACATCTATGTTAAACTCGAAGCCTTCAATCCAGGTTCGTCTGTTAAAGACCGCATCGCCCTTGCAATGATTGAAGATGCTGAAAAAGCAGGAATCATTAAGCCAGGTGACACTATTGTAGAACCTACTTCTGGGAATACAGGGATTGGTTTGGCTTGGGTCGGAGCTGCAAAAGGTTACAAAGTGGTTATCGTCATGCCTGATACGATGAGTATTGAACGTCGTAAAATCATTCAAGCTTATGGGGCAGAATTAGTTCTCAACCCAGGTAGTGAGGGAATGAAAGGTGCTATTGCTAAAGCACAAGAAATTGCTAAAGAGCGTAATGGTTGGGTTCCTCTTCAATTTGCAAACCCATCAAATCCTAAAGTTCACGAAGAAACTACTGGTCAAGAAATCTTGGACGTTTTTGGTACTGATGGTTTAGACGCTTTTGTTGCTGGAATTGGAACTGGAGGAACTATTTCTGGGGTCTCCCACGCTTTGAAAAAAGCTAATCCAAACATCAAAGTCTATGGTATTGAAGCTGACGAATCTGCCGTTCTTAACGGGGATACTCCTGGACCACACAAAATTCAAGGGATTTCAACGGGATTCATTCCTGATACCTTAGATACAAATGCCTATGATGGTGTTGTTCGCGTGCCGTCAGATGATGCTATCTTGACAGCTCGTAATCTTGGTGGACAAGAAGGCTTCCTGGCTGGAATCTCATCTGGTGCTGCTATCTACGCTGCTGTTCAGGTAGCTAAGGAACTTGGAACAGGTAAAAAAGTTCTTACATTGCTCCCTGATAATGGTGAACGTTACCTATCAACAGTTCTGTATGATTTTGAAGATTAATTTAAACTAATAGCTTAGTGACTAAGTAACAGAAAAAGGGATTTTTTGCTCTGGCAACTGAAACTCGTCTTGGACTTGTTGCTCTTATATGATACAGAAGAAGTCCGTGCTCTTTCTTACTATGAAATCAAAGAACAATCTATGATGAGGTATAGAAGAAAGCCTGATAGGCTCTATCAGATAAACATAATCAAATCCAGTTTGGAAGAGTTTGTCTTTCATTGTATGATTTCTGAGTACGTAGTCCTAAAACGATGGTCTCTTTGTTTAACTGGTTGATAAATATATAAAAATAAGGGGAAATTCTCAAAGTAAATTCTAGTTCCCGTCCTTCTTTCGCAGTTTTAGGAATAGGAGGAAGCTCTCTTGTTCTCCGTTTTCTGAATTTCACGACACGGGGGAAATCAATAGGTTTTGATGAGAGGTATCCTTTTTCAAGGTAACGATAGATAGAAGC
>NZ_KB904516.1 GCF_000380105.1 Streptococcus orisratti DSM 15617 | reverse complement strand
GGATGTACTAGAGTTCTCTTTTATCACCCTATTTCTCCGAACTTCTTTTGAGATTGTGGACGGGTCTTTTCCTAACTTAGCTGCTATAGCTGAGAAGGGCTTAAGTTGTTCAATTCCTATTTGAATATCGTTGCGATCAGAGAGAGTTAAGTGTTTGTTTTTCATTGTCAGTTACCAACTTGTCCCATAGTAAGTTCTACCTTATTTTTTTGTCTCAGTCTAATTTCCAGTTTTGGTGTTAGACTAGAATTTACTTTGAGAATTTAGGTATTCATAGTTATCATCAGAAAAAAGCGAAAAAATCTTGAAAAATATTTCTATCATGTTATAATAGCATACGAAGACATGTTGAGTTAAATCACTTCTTTAGAGCGAGCGTCGGTAGGTGAGAAGGACGCAGGTAAATTTAGCTTAATACTCCTTCCAAGTTTTTATGCAAACATAAAACGGTGGCTACGATATAGCCGATCTGAGGTGTCAGTAAGTTTCTTTACAGTACACGAATGAAGGTGGAACCACGTTGCGACGTCCTTTCGGGGAGGTCGCTTTATTTTTTACAAAAAGAGAGGCTTCAATGTTAACAGATGAACTCATTAGTCGCAGCACAGCGATTCGACAGGCTTATCATGAATTAGAAATCAAGCATCATGATTCTAAATGGACGGTAGAAGAAGATCTCTTGGCTCTTAGCAATGATATTGGCAATCTCCAACGTCTAGTGATGACCAAACTGGGTCGTTACTATGATGAAACCCCCTATACTTTGGAACAAAAATTAGCTGAGAATATTTGGTGGCTGCTGGAATTAGCTGACCGTTTGGATGTAGATATTCAGACAGAAATGGAAACTTTTCTGTCTGAGAAGGAAAAGCAGCTGCATATTGACGACTAAGTAAACTAATTATCACTATTTTCACTGAATAATAGGAGCGACAAAGTCTCCAATTGTAGTAACGAAATGGCTTGGTCAGCAGCTGTTTGCATGCCGACCACTAAGAACCTGTATTCACAGTTCAGCACTTTCATCTAAGGCTAGTTTTTTTCGCTACTCATCGTTAGTTTTTTTCAAAATACAGTCAGTATTCCTCAAAAAACCACCTTGATTAGCAAAAAAACTATCTCTTATGTAAAAGCACTTTACTTGTGGATATAGGTTCAAGTAAACAGACAAAAATTTATAGAAAGGAACTGAACCCGCTTGGAAAACTCGAAAAAAGATTAACTTCCTAGGAAATCCTGACTTCCTATCAGTTTCTTCTTTTTCAGTCGTTTTCTTGTCGGACTTGGTATCTCAATTATGATAAATATTACTTTCCCAGATGGCGCTGTGCGTGAATTTGAATCTGGTGTAACAACTTTTGATATTGCACAAAGCATTAGCAACTCTCTCGCTAAGAAAGCTTTGGCTGGTAAATTGAATGGAAAATTGATTGACACGACACGTGCGATCACAGAAGATGGCAGCATTGAGATTGTCACGCCTGACCATGAGGATGCTTTGCCAATCTTGCGTCACTCAGCTGCTCACCTCTTTGCCCAAGCTGCGCGCCGTCTTTTCCCCGATATTCATCTGGGTGTCGGTCCAGCTATCGAAGATGGGTTCTATTACGATACGGACAATCAAGCAGGGCAAATTTCTAATGAAGACCTTCCCCGTATCGAAGAAGAAATGAAGAAAATTGTCAAAGAAAACTTTCCTTCTATTCGTGAAGAAGTGACCAAAGACGAAGCGCGTGAGATTTTCAAAAACGACCCATACAAATTGGAACTCATTGAGGAACATTCAGAAGATGAAGGTGGTCTCACCATCTACCGTCAGGGTGAATACGTTGACCTTTGTCGTGGTCCACATGTGCCATCGACAGGTCGTATCCAAGTCTTCCATTTGCTCAATGTGGCGGGTGCTTACTGGCGTGGAAATTCTGACAATGCCATGATGCAACGGATTTACGGAACAGCTTGGTTTGATAAGAAAGATCTTAAGGCTTATCTTCAAAGACGCGAAGAAGCCAAAGAACGTGATCATCGTAAACTTGGTAAAGAACTTGATCTCTTCATGATTTCACAAGAAGTTGGACAAGGCTTGCCTTTCTGGCTACCTAATGGTGCAACTATTCGTCGCACACTAGAACGCTACATTGTGGACAAGGAAATTGCTGCGGGCTACCAACACGTTTATACGCCACCAATTGCCTCTGTTGACCTCTACAAGACATCTGGGCACTGGGATCATTACCGTGAAGATATGTTTCCAACTATGGACATGGGTGACGGTGAAGAATTTGTCCTTCGTCCAATGAACTGTCCACACCACATCGAGGTTTACAAACACCATGTGCATTCTTACCGTGAATTGCCAATTCGTATCGCTGAAATCGGTATGATGCACCGCTATGAAAAATCTGGTGCCCTGACTGGTTTGCAGCGTGTGCGTGAAATGTCATTGAATGATGGTCATACCTTTGTGACACCAGAGCAAATCCAAGACGAATTCAAACGTACACTACAACTGATTATTGATGTTTACGAAGATTTCAACTTGACCGATTATCGCTTCCGTCTGTCATACCGCGATCCTAAAGATACGCACAAATACTATGACAACGACGAAATGTGGGAAAATGCCCAAGCCATGCTCAAAGCAGCCATGGACGATATGGAATTAGATTACTTTGAAGCAGAAGGCGAAGCAGCCTTCTACGGTCCAAAACTCGATATTCAAGTGAAAACAGCCCTTGGTAACGAAGAAACTTTGTCAACCATTCAGTTGGACTTCCTCTTGCCAGAACGCTTTGACCTCAAATATGTCGGTGCTGACGGAGAAGAACACCGTCCAGTCATGATTCACCGTGGCGTTATCTCAACTATGGAACGCTTTACTGCCATCCTGATTGAAAACTACAAGGGAGCCTTCCCAACTTGGTTGGCACCGCAACAAGTCACTGTTATCCCAATCTCAAATGAAGCTCACATTGACTATGCTTGGGAAGTCGCTAAAACGCTTCGTGACCGCGGTATCCGTGTAGAAGTGGATGAACGCAACGAAAAAATGCAGTACAAGATCCGTGCCAGTCAAACCCAAAAAATCCCTTACCAACTCATCGTTGGTGACAAAGAAATGGCAGATGGCACTGTTAACGTACGCCGCTACGGCAGCAAACAAACGCATACTGAAAGTATGGCAGATTTTACAGAAAATATCTTAGCTGATATCGCAAGAAAATCAAAGCCTGCTGATGCTGAATAAGAAAGAGAAGAAGTCCATGTGGCTTCTTTTTTGCTATGATTCTTAACAAAAATTCCTTATTTTGCCAGCGAAACTTGCTTGAAAGTTGGATAAAAACGCTCTATAATGGCTTTAAGAAAAGAGGTAGGAAAAGTATGATTAGTGAAACGATTCTTCAATTGAGAAAAAAGTTAGGCTATTCTCAGGAAACATTAGCTGAAAAGTTAGGCGTATCCCGCCAAACCCTTAGTAAATGGGAATTGGGAGAGAGTTTGCCAGATATCATCTCTTCGAGCCGTTTGGCAGAAATTTTTGACATCAGCTTAGATGAACTGATTAATGGAGATGTCCCTTCTTTTGCTGCTAAGCCCAAAGAGGGGAAGTATATCTTTGGAACAGTAACGGTTGGTGAAAAGGGACAAATTGTCATTCCCGCACGAGCGAGAAAACTATTTAATATCAAAAAAGGCGATAGGCTTATGGTTTTAGGAGATGTCAATCAAGGCTTAGCCTTATTGAACAGCGATTTCTTTGTTCAAGCTTTTGAAGAAATGGGGATACTAAAATGAAAAAATTAACAGTCTTTGGGATTGGCTTTACCTTGTTCATGTTTTTTCTGAATCTGATTGGCTGTTATGATTTTGTCATGGTGATGACCCACAATCAAGCTTATTTAGCAGAACATTATAAGCCAGCTATTGAGACTTACTTTAGCCACTATCCTATCCTCTTTTTGATATTATGGATAAGCAATTTATTGAGTGGGATATTGACTCCAGTTTTCTATCTTTTCAAAAGCAAATCAGTCTTTATCTTGGCTGGGATCGCCTTTTGGGCAGATGCCATACTAATACTATTGACCAGTCTTTTTAGGAATCGTATTCAGCTTTTTGGCTGGCAATTCGTTTTTGATTTGCTCATTTTAAGCTTGTTTGGTGTCTATTATATGTATTTGCGTAAGGGAAAGTCAAAATCAGAAAAGAGAAACTGAACTGTGCGGTCCCTCAAAACTGAATTTAGGAAGCCTAACCGAGGGAGGTAGTTCAAGATTAGATTGGCTTTAGTCTCTCTTTAGGGCAATTTGAATATCGGTGTTTTTGGCTAAAAGCCTATTATTTTCTTGACAATTCTTACCTAAAATGATAAGTTTAGTTTGTAATGAACTAAAGGAATTAATGATGGAAGAGCAAAAACTAAAAGATATTGAAAAAATCACCAATGCCTTCATGCAGCTGGATTATGCACGTACACCTTCAAGTATTTTAGCCTATCTCATGCTGGAAGAAGAAGATAGTGTTACTTTTAATAAGATTATTGAGCAGCTTGGTCTGTCAAAAGCTAGCACCAGCACAGGTCTTCGTTTTCTGGAGAATAAAGGGATGATCAGCTATCACAGTCGCTTGAACTCAAGAGAACGTTTTATTCACCTCAATCCTATGGGGATTGTGACTTGGTTAACTTCCAGGATGTCCGTCATTGAAGAAATGAAGAATCTGTTTACTGAGCTGGCTGATTACCATGCTTCTGCTTATGGAGAGCAATTTAGAACCCTTGCCCATCTCTATGATAAGATAGATGCTGCTGTTAACCAAGTTTTAGATGATTTTGATAAAGGAGGAGTCTAGGATTTTCTTTTACTATTTTAGTTCAATTAGCTCGGAACAAAAAAACAAACAAAGGAGGTCTTCACTAATGAAAGAAAATGATGCTATTTTGAAACGGCAAGATTATAAAATTAAGTTTAATAATATAGTTAATTGAAACAAGAGCAGGACAAAAGTGCCTCAAGAAAAGTATCGCAATTTGGCAATACTTTTCTGAGGTGTTTTTTGATTTGAGCCCATGTTTTCTCAATGGGATTATACTCAGGTGAGTAAGGAGGAAGTGGTAAAAGTCTATGCCCCTGCTCCTTGCATAACTCTTTTAGCTTACTCATCCTATGAAACCTTGCATTGTCCATAATGATAACAGCTGGTTTATCTAAAGTGGGGAGTAAGAATGTTTTGAACCAAGCCTCGAAAAAGTCACTAG
>NZ_KB904515.1 GCF_000380105.1 Streptococcus orisratti DSM 15617 | reverse complement strand
AGACTTAAAAGGTGTGGAAGTCTATTTTGCCCATCCTTATGCTTCTCATGAAAGAGGAACAAATGAAAATTTCAATGGTCTCTTGAGAGAGTTTCTCCCAAAAGGTGTCTCTCTTAACTCACTAACGACAGAAGAACTCAATCACTACGTCTCTGCTATCAATGACAGACCTAGACGACTTCACAAGTATAAAACCGCAAATATTTTGTTTGGGCTAGCCCAAACAGCTTAACCTCTGGAACTCTAGTTATCAATGAACTTGTTGCACTTGACTTGACAAGTGGGGAAAGTTTTATTTTTTATCCTAACACCAGAGCATCATCATTTAGCACTTGTCCACTATTTTTATGGAAGAGGTCCATAAGCTGCGCAACAGTGAGATTTCTCTTTTCTTCGCCTTTGATGTCCACGACAATTTTCCCGTGATAGAGCATAACCAGACGATTACCGTATTCAATGGCGTGTTCCATGTTGTGGGTAATCATAAGGGTGGTGAGTTTTTGTTCTTCAACTACTTTCTTGGTCAAGCCCATGACCATGTCACTGGTTTTAGGATCAAGGGCTGCTGTATGCTCATCAAGTAAGAGTATTTTGGGACGAACCAAGGTCGCCATAGCTAGAGTTAAAGCTTGGCGCTGACCACCTGAAAGAAAATTAGCATCTGTTTTCATGCGCCCTTCTAGTCCTAAGCCCAGCTCGGTCAAGGCTTCTTTGAAAATCTGACGTTCTGACTCAGTGATTGATTTTTTGAAAATGCTGCGCTTCTTACCACGTCGGTAAGCAATCGCCATATTTTCCTCAATAGAAAGATTGGTAGCCGTTCCCATGCGGGGATCCTGAAAAACACGACTGATATCTTTTGAGCGTACATCAACAGAGAGGTTCTTGATTGACTGTCCTTCCAAGATAATATCTCCCTCATCAATTTTCAGAACACCTGCGATTGAGTTCATTAGAGTTGACTTCCCAGCACCGTTCCCACCAATGACGGAGATAAAATCACCTTGCTCAATTTCCAAATTCAAACCGCACAAAACATGGTTCTCATTAACTGTTCCTTTTTCAAAGGTTTTATGAATGTTTGATAATGTCAGCAAAGCCACTACTTGTCACCTCTCATACTTAGATTTTTAGATGGTTTGATATTTAGGAAATTACGAATTTCTGGGATATATAGAATCACAGCAAGTAGGATAGCTGATACCAATTTAATCATTTGTGCATCCACATTCATAGCTAAGATGATAACAATGATAAGGCGATAAAGTACAGCACCCAGGACAATAGATAAAAGACGTTTGCCTAATGGTAGGTATTTGATAATCACTTCCGCCAAGATAATTGAGGCAAGTCCGATAACAATGGTTCCAACCCCCATATTAAGGTCTGCATAGCCATTATTTTGGGCCAAAAGAGCTCCTGAAAGTGCAATTAAACCGTTGGATAGCATATAGCCTAAAATTTTCATCCGATCCACTTTAATCCCATTGGCTTCTCCCATCTCTAAATTATCTCCCGTTGCGCGGAGTGCAAGACCCAACTGTGTATTAAGCAAAACTACTAAAGATAGGACAACTAAGGCTACGAAAACAGCACCAATAACAAGCACTGCACTTGTCTTAGTCAGACCGCTATCTGTCAATAAGGTGACCAGAGTTGTTTCTCCTGAAAGAGACACATTAGATCGTCCAAGAATGAGCAAATTGACCGAGTAAAGCCCCGTTAGGGTGATGATACCAGTCAAGAGTGCTGGAATTTTCATCTTAGTATGCATAAAGCCTGAAACCACTCCAGCTAACATGCCACCTGCCATACCACCCAAGGTGGCCACAATAGGATGGTATCCATTGACAATCAAGAGAGCACATACCGCTGCTCCCATAGGAAAAGAGCCTTCTGCTGACAGGTCCGCAATGTCCAAAATACGAAATGTTAAAAATACACCAATGGCCATAATCGACCATAACAAGCCTTGTGAAATGCTTGATAATACAATATCTATCATTTATTTCCTCTAAACTGTAAATTAGTTATCTCTTTTATTCTTCCTTAATTCCGCTAACATCAATTCCTAATGTTTTCGCCATATCTTCGTTAACAACAACTTTCAAAGCCTTCGGGTACTCCGCAGCCACTTGATTTGGTTCTTTACCCTTTAAGATTTTGACTGCTAGATCCGCTGTTTGGCGACCAAGTTCTTCATAATCAGCCCCGTAAGAGAAGAGCACACCTTTTTCAACAACGTCTGCAGAACCACCCACAACTGGAATCTTCATTTCTTTAGACAGGTCGGTGATGAGAGTGATAGAACTTACGATGGTGTTGTCCGTTGGGATAAAGAGCACTTCTGTTTGATTCATCAAACTTTTAGCAGTATCTTGAACATCATTGGTTGAGGAGATCCCCTTTACCAATGTTTCAATGCCAGCCTTTTTGAAGGCTTTCTTAGCTTCCTCCACCTGAACTTCTGAATTACGTTCACTGGTAGTGTACATAATTCCAACCTTCTTCACATCTGGCATAACTTTTTGGAGTAATTCAACCTGCTTGTCAATTGGTGACATATCACTAGTTCCTGTGGCATTACCTCCAGGTTTTTCCATAGATTTAACCAACTTTGCAGATACTGGATCTGTTACTGCCGTAAATAGAATCGGAACATCACTTGAAGCCGCAACCAAACTCTGCGCAGCTGGGGTTGCAATACCAAGAACCAAATCATTATCTTTGACCAAGCTTTCAGAAATGGTCTGCAAATTAGATTGATCACCTTGGGCGTTCTCATAATCAATTACGATATTATCGCCATCTTTGTAGCCTAATTTTTTTAACTCAGCTACAAACCCTTTGCGGGCAGCTGTCAGGGACTCATGCTCTACATATTGTAAAATTCCAATATGTTTGGCATCGCTTGAAGCTGTACTGTCTTTTTTTGACGCACAGCCAATCAAAAGTAAACTAGCGGCACCTAAAATTAGGGCACTTTTCAATAATTTTTTCATAGTAGTCTCCTCTTCTACTTTTAAATTCATTTCCTTAACGAAATAAAACCGACTAGACTTCTGAAAATCTAGCCGGTTTACTTACTGCATTTATCTAAATACATTTACAGTCTCGCCCCTTAGATTTTCCTATCATCTAATCGGCTATCCAACAGTAAAATGCTTCAGCTTCATAGATACAAACAGCTCTGACGTTTGCATCCTAGTGGCTACAAACGTCTATCTAAAGAAACTAAAGTAATAGTAACGATTCAATTTTTGACGACTTGCTGGCGCTTGCATTAGCATACCACTATCTCCTTCGTTTTCGGTTACTTTAACTATACTCTTATTTTTACACCTTGTCAAGATTGTTTGTGAAATTTCTGAAAATTTTGAAACAAAGAAACACCTGACATTGAAAGGTTAACTGTCAGGTGTTTGAGTTTAGTTTTTATAGAGGTGGAGTTTAGTTTCAAAATCATCAATTACTTTTGTGACATTCTTTTTCCCCTTGTAAATACCATAGCCAAAGAGAAGCATACCTAAAATGCCAAGGACAATTAGAACAAGTCCAAGGATAAAAGCCATTTGTCTGTTAGATTTGAAGAAGTAGGTTAGCACAACGCCGACACTTGCTACGATGAAGAATAAACTGAACCATCTCCCAAGATTATCGATCATATGCTTTTGATATTTTATTTCAGTTTCATATCCCCGAATAAGTTCTTGTTCTGTCATTTCTTTTTCCTCTTTAAATTTAGTAAGACAAACCTGGGTTGAAGAAGCCAACAAGTACACCAACAAGGGCAATAACTACCAAAAGAAGCATTACTTTGATTGGAGAAATGTTTTTCTTAGCCATTAACCACCAGCAAAAGACGATGAAGATCGCTGTCAAAAGGCCTGGATAAACGGCATCTAACTTATCTTGGAGGACCAAGTAAGGGTGTTTAGCACTGCCTAATTGGAAAGATGTTTTAACTGAAACCCATGTTGCAGCAACACCACCGACAACCATACCACCGACGATTGAAACGGCTTTACGAATGGCTTGGCCTTGAGCACCAACAAGGAATTCAACAGCCTTGTCACCCAATTCATAACCCTTGAAGTAGGCAAATTTCATACCAAAGTAAGCCAAGAGGTTCCAGACGATGATGTAGAAGATAGCACCGATTGGTGAACCACCAGTTGACAAACCAAGAGCAATACCCAAAATAACTGGAATCAAAGTACCAACAACGAGAGAATCACCAATACCAGCAACAGGTCCCATCAAACCTGCACGAAGACCATTGATGGTTTCGTCATCGACTTCTTCTGATCCATTAGCACGCGCTTCTTCAAGACCTGCTGTGATACCAACAATCAGAGCACCAAGTTGAGGTTCTGTATTGAAGAAAGCTGTATAAGTTTGCATCGAACGTGCTTGGTCTTCTTTTTTATCGTACAATTCTTCCACAATTGGCAACATTGATGTCAGGTAACCAAAAGTTTGCATGTGTTCTTGAGAGAAGCAAGTCAAGTTACCATAGTACCAATGATGGAAAGATTTCATTAGGGTTTTCTTTGTAATTTTCTTTTGTGCCATCTTAGATATCCTCCTCATCATCGTCATCAAAATCGTCACCAGCTGCAACAGCCGTAGCTCTCACATTTTTAGCCATTTCAAGTTCATAGAACAATACTGCAAAGATCAATGAGATTACTGCACATGACACGAGGTTCAAACCAAGTGAAGCAGCCAAAGTGAAACCAACAAAGAATGGGATAAAGTCAGTTACTTTATCAACAATTTGCTTCAACAGGATTGCAATCCCTACACATGGAAGCAAAGCACCTACCGTGAAGAGGGTTTTCATTGGGATACCATCCATTGGGAGGGCATCTTTCATAGCAGTAACAGCAGTTGCACCGAGTTTACACATAATTAGCGTCGGAATGAATGAGAAAACGATGTGAGAAACCCATGGATAGAGCCAGTCAACTTTGTAAAGTTGTTTGAAGTTTCCTTTTTCAACAGCTTTCCAGCCGATATGTTGCCAAACAAGGTTCATTGTTGCAGTACCGTAGAAAAGAACAGTACCAACAGTACCAACAAGAGTCCCCATTGATTTAGCCAAGTTAGCAGCATCAGCTGAACCAGCTGAGAGACCTTGTGAATGAATAGCAACCATTGCAAGAGGAATACCAATATAAGATACGGCACGAACGTCTGCTGAAACAGTACCTCCTGGTGTTACAAGAGCAATGTAAACTAATTGCATGGCAACCCCACAGATGATACCCGTTTTAACATCACCTAAGATAAGACCACAGACCAAACCACCAACTAAGGGACGACCCAATGTGTAGTTACCAATCGAGGTACCACCAAGACCAGGCATTGAAGATAAACAAGCAAATAAGCCTAGCAAGGCTGCTTGAAGCCAAGAAATTGTCATAATACATCTCCTATACTAAGATACAAAGAGCGTTAATAAATCCGTATAAAAATAGAAAACTGATGCTGTGTCGTTAAGATACAAGGAAGTTTATCTTTTTTACTAGGATTTTAGCTCGTGTTCAATTACTAAGATACAAAGGGCATTGAGAAAGTGAGAAGAAAATAGGAGCCTAACGCCATGCGCTTTGCGCATAAGGCATGGCTATCTTTTTCTCGATACTTTTAGCCCGTGTTCAATTATTAAGATACAAAGAACATTAAATCTTTACTAACGATAAAGATTAATAACCAAATTTAGATTTGAAGTCCGACCAGTAACCAATTGAGACATCTGGCAGAAGTTGGAATTTCACTTTGTAGCCAGCTTTTTCGATGGCTTCAATAGCATCTGCTTCTTCCTGAGTAATGGATTGATTGTTCCCAAGTTTAACAGCTCCTGGACGGTCATTAGCTGGACCGACGATAATTTCCTTGACATCACTTGGTACAAAACCTTGATCAACCAAGAGTTTCTTCATGTCAATTGGATTTTTTGTGATAACGAAGTAACGGGTATCTGAATCCAAAACTTTTTGTGATTTTTGACCAAAAGCGTCAACTGACCAAACAAAAGTTTTCTTATCAGAAGCACCTTTGTAAGCCTGTGTCAAAACTTTGTTCTTAGCTGCCGCATCATTGACAGCAATAAGACCATCACATGGGTATTCCTTTGCCCAGCGCGTAACGGTTTGACCGTGAATCATACGATCGTCAATACGTACAAATGAAACTACCATTATATATCTCCTTTTTTGTAAAATAGCAGAGCTTTAGCCCTATTAAATATCGTCATCTTCATCGTCAGCATCATCTGATGTGACCTTAAATTCTTGAAGAGCAGCTTGTGCTTCTGGTAATACAGCAGCTACAAAGTCAGCTCCTTCTAAGGCATCCTTCATCACAACAGATGTTAAAGCCATTGGTAAGTTCATACCTCCCAGAACAACTGCTGTGTCCAATTTGCCGAGTTCTTCGAGAACACCACATGCTGTTGTTAGTGGACTTCCGCCAACGATGTCTGCCAAAACAACAACGCTATCATCTTCTTTCAATGGTGCCATCGCAGCCTTGAAATCAACCGCAAAATCATCAACCGATTTCCCATTTTGCAAGCCAACTGCAATGACTTGGTCCATCTTGTCGCCAGCAAACATGGCAAGAGAAGTTTTCAACCCTTCTGCAAAGCCGCCATGGCTGACCAGTACTAAATACTTCATGCTCTCTCCTCCTTTATTCACACTTATTGTAAAGTATTTGGAAACGCTTTATAATTGTAAAATGTCACCTTGATAGAAGGATAAATGTCATCTAAAATGTGACAAATGTCAACTTTGAACAAAAAAAGACAAGCAACTGAAAGAAAAATCCAGAAGCTTGTCTTTTGTAAAAGATGATGACAGAACAGTGGTAGTTTTGAAAATCTATCAAAATGAGAAGAACAAAGAAGGACTACAATTAGAGAAGAGAAGTCCCCTAAAATCAAAAGTCTAGATAACCTTCAACAACTTCCCTGTTTCGTCTTATTTTTATTTCAATTGATCTTCAATTTGGTGTTGAATATCCGCTAAATCACTATCTATCGTCTTATTTTTCAAAGACTGGGTAATGAGGTAGTCCACCTTTTCCAAGACGGAATTATATTTTTTAAATTTCGGTTGGATATTGGCATTTGTCATCATAGAATCTAAGGTATCTGCACTCAAGGCTGTTGAGCCAAAATCATCATTTTTCAAAATATCCTTAGTCTCAGTATTTTTCATGATTTTCTTGAGCACAGAAGTTCCCTGTGAAGTTTCAAAAAGCATTTGTTGAGTAGCTTCATTATCTGTCAGGAGCTTAAGAAATTCCCACGACAATTTGGCATTTTGGGTTTTGACCGAAATGCCATAAAGAGAGGTGCTGACTTGAGTGGCATTGATACTTGACTTAGCCGCTGGCATTTGTACGCAAGTCCAAGCAAAAGAAGAATATTTGGCCACATGATAAGGATAAGGTTTGTAGGTACGATACTGAGCTAAAGTCATGGGCAAGAAAGCCACCCTACCCTCATCGAAATCTTCTGTGCTAACTTGGTAATTTCCAGTTAAGGCATTCAACTTGCTCCAAACTCCCAAGGCAGACTTGACTTTCTCCGTGTTCAAGTAGGTCTTGGTCCCATATTCATCAAAAAGTTGTACACCATAGGCCGCTAAAGCTTGTTGCCAAGTGTATCCTGTCAAACCGTATTGATCAAGTATTCCATCACCATTGGTATCCTTGGTTACTTGTTGGCAAATATCGTAAAATTCAGCCAGAGTCCAACCCGAACTTGGAATTGTAATACCTTCTTTTTCTAACAAATCCTTATTGATACACATCATGGTTGGATTACTTTCATAAGGAAGGGCGTATTGAACATTTCCATAGCGTCCTGCTTGATAAGCAGAGTTGTAAAAATCAGATACCTTTAAGTCGGACTGAATAAAACTGTCTAATTTTTTAAGAGAGCCCGTTGAAGCCAAAAGATTAAAGTCATTTTCAGGTAAGATGAAAATGTCAGGTTGTTCACCATTAATGATAGCGTCTGAAAGCCAAGTAGAATAATCATCCTTGGAAATGCCGCTCTCATAGGTTACTGTGACATTAGGGTGCTTCTTTTCAAACTCAGCAATCACCTGGTCAATAACTTGATAATCGTTACCATTTGGAACTCCCCAGCTGCTTCCCGAATAAATTCCTAAGTGCAGTTCAATCTTTTTTACCTTTTGATGATAGATCAAGAAGGCAGATAAAACAACAACTAAACAAACAAGAAGGATAATGAGTCTTTTCTTCGTCCAAATTTTCAACATCTTAATCATGACCATCACCGAAATCTTGGGTTGTCACACCAGTTTGCACTGCCCAGATTGCTAGCTGAGTACGGTCTCTCAGGCTCAGTTTGGATAAAATGTTTGACAGATAATTTCTAACAGTTCCTTCAGACAAAAAGAGCTTGCTAGCGATTTCCTTGTTAGACAAGCCAAATCCGATTTGCTGTATAATCCGCCACTCAACCTTGGATAAATCATCAACGTTATTTTCTTCTACCTGAATGGCAAAATTTGACTGAGCCATACGGGAGAAAATTTTAAAGACCTTAGTCGCAATATCAGGGTTGATCATGGCACCACCACTGCTAACCGTAATGATAGCCTGATGGAGTTCATCGGTTGACACTCCTTTAAGCATATATCCCGAAGCTCCGTATTTTAGGGCGCTAAAGATAAAATCGTCATCATCAAAGGTGGTTAGGATGATAATTTTAATATCTGGATATTGTTCTTTTACTTGCTTTGTGCAGAGAACACCATCCATCTTTGGCATGCGGATATCCATTAAAATAACATCAGGATGACAATTTTTTAAGGCCTCAATAACTTCTAGCCCATCACCAACAGCAGCAACCACTTCAATATCATCGTGAGCAGACAGGACAATTTGTAAGGACTCTCGAATTAGAGCTTGATCGTCTGCTATCAACACTTTTATCATTCTTCTTCCCCCTTAGCTTTTGGAATAGAAACTACTGTTTTAAATCCATGATCATTGTAAAATTCAGCTTTTCCTCCAATAATAGATAGACGTTCGCGCATTTGAGTCAGCCCATAGCCATAATGCAAGTCGTCAAAACCAATCCCATCATCCTGAATAATCAAGCGATAACAGGAATCACTGACCATCTTGATTGTGACCTGCCTTGCATGACCATGGCGAAGCGAATTGGTAATGGATTCCTGAATCACGCGGAAAATAATGTCTTCCTTTGTGGCGTCCAAATCAACATCTCCCCAATCATAGGCAAAGGAAATGGTTAGACGTGATAATTCTTGATAATCAGCTACCATTTTTTCCAAAGCATCTTTCAGACTTCTTCCTTCCAGAGCACCTGGGCGCAATTTTTCCAGCGACCGCCTAACATCACGGATACCTTCACGCACTACATTAGAGATATTCTTGAGTTGCTCTTTGGCTCGGTTAGGATCTAAATCAACCAATACCATGACTGCATCAATTCCTGCCGAAATCCCTGTCAGAGCGTGTCCCAAGGTATCATGGATTTCTCTTGCGATACGCTTTCGCTCTCTATCCTCAGCAATCTTTTCAGTTACTGCAATATAATTATTCATTTCTCGGTTAGCTTGTGCTGCCATCCGTAACTCTTCCTCAATCTTATGGTTCTCAGAAACAGAATACATGGTATAAGTAATAAGAGAGCTGATAAAAACAACGATATTTAAGGATGCCAAAAGATTTTTAACAAAAAGGGTCATAAAACGAATTGACTCTGGAAAGAAATCTAAATAAGTATCCAAGGAAGGGATTTCAACAACCAAGGATAAAATATCATAATTAGAAATCAACAATGCGCCGAAACTGAGAATAATGAAAGCTAGCCAGCTACGTCGCTGTTGCAAGGTGTAAAAATCTGTGTAGCTGTAAAAAATATCTATAAATACCAGCAAAATTAATCCATTATAGGATGACTGTAAAGCAATGAAAGTAGTCAACAGGAGAAAAATCTCTAATACCAGTAGCCAGTCCATCAACGATTGCCGCTCACGAGACAAACCGTTCTTAATTTGCATAACCAATAAAAGCAAGGCAAATGAACCAATAGAAGTCCAAAAAACGACAATCGGTTGTGTTGGTAGGGCTGTCAGATTTTCCAACAATGAGTGACTAAGACCTTTTTCAGTGATGTATTTGGTTGCAAAAAGATATAGCGAAGCATTGTAAACAACGGCTACAAAATTGATTAAAAGGAGTACCTGACGCAGATAGCGAATTGTTTTTAAATGAGCCATCATTGCCACCCCGTTACATCATAATCGCTGATATTTTCCTTGGTAATCAAGCTTACTGGGATGGTGATAAGCCTATCCACTTTTTTACCTTCTAAAAGTTGATAGGTGGTCGTAATAGCTTTTTCCCCCATCGCGATTGGAGATTGTGCAACCGTGGCTTCAACGTCATTAGTCGTATTTAGGAAATTTTTCATGTCTGGCGAGCCATCCACGCCATAAATGTAGATTTTTCGGGAAAGGTTCTTTTCTTTGATGGCTGCTAGTGCTCCTAAAGCGCTTTGATCGTTGAGAGCCATAACCACATCAAAATAATTTTCTCTTTCAATAACCCCTTCAACTACTGGCATAGCTCTTTCCGTCTGACCAAAAGACTCTCGTCGCGCGACAATGCGATAGGCATCATGTCCAGAGATAGTGTCCATAAACCCCTTAATCCTATCAACAGCTGATAAGGTTTCCGAATGCTCCAGCAATAAAATATCAGCTTGAGAAACTGTTGCCATCATCTGTTGTGCATCGAGAACCCCAGCATTGTAATTATCAGAGACAACTGTCGTATCTGCAACTGAATCATCCTCTAATTGACTATCAACAACAATTATCTTGATTCCTTTTTTATGGGCTTTCTTTAAAACAGATACAATTTGCTTACTAGTACTATCCACAGGATTAATGATGATGGCATCCACTTTTTTACTGATAAATGTTTCCACTTGTTGGCATTGTTTCTCCACACTCAAGGCTGGATCTCTAGTGTAAAGAATATCCCCTTTGCTGTCTGCAACTTTCTCAACCTCCGCATTAACGACCTTGTAAAAGGCATTGTTCATAGTCATATAAGTTACACCAATCTTACGTTGGTTGGGAGACAAAACCAGATTACGATAATTTACATAAATCCCAAAAACTAATAATAAACCTAATATCAAGGCTATTAACGACTTGGTCTTTTCTTTTTTGAACATAACCTCTCCTTAAAGATAGGTAAAAAGCACTTGGGCAATACCATCATGATTATGGTCAGAAGTAATGTGACCAATAGCTTCTTGAACTTCCTTGGGGCCATTGCTCATCACGTAGCCCTTACCCACTGTTTCTAGCATGTCCAAATCATTAAAATTATCTCCAAAAGCAATGGTGTCAGAGAGCTCTACCTTCATATAGTCAGCCAAAACCTTAACAGCCTGCCCTTTCTTTATCCCCGGTGCCATGATTTCAACAAAATAAGGCGCTGATTTGGCAATAGACAAGTCTGGATATAACTTCTTTAGGGATAACTCAAGCGGAGCAATCAAATCTGGCTCTCCCATCAAGAGGACTTTGTGAACAGCAGGCAAGAACTGGAGTTGTGATAAGTCCGCTTCATGAGAGCGTACCCCTACAATATCTTCTTCCCGTTTAACCCAAACATTGTCACGATCCATGGCATACCAATCGTGATAGCTGTAAACATTCCACGCAATCTCAGGATAATTTTGGCTAATAAAGCGACAGATTCTCAAAGCCGTCTCTGTCCCCATCGGATTTGAGGCGACAGTCTCTTCCTTGTCCGTCTGCACCAGAGCTCCGTTGTATGAAATAATAGGAGTTTTAATGCCGATACTGTTGACAATGGGCTTGATTCCCTCTGGCATCCGTGCTGATACTGGCACAAAAACTATCCCTTGCTTCACCGCTTGACGGATAGCCGCTTGAGTTTTGGGAGTTACCTGAAATTCACTGTTAATTAAAGTTCCATCAATATCACTGAAAATCATTTTAATACTCATCGTCTGCACTCCTTTACCCCTACAACTATTAAAAAATGATTAGCTTTTTTATCATTATAACACGTTTTTAGGGACAATAAAATCCCTACAAAAATGACCTGTAGGGATTTAGTGCCTTGATAAGTTTCGAGATCGTTGAAAAATTAGCAGATTAACTTCTCCCTGTCCTTTCCAATTTTCTCTAGATTCTCCGACTGGCTGGAAACCATTTTTGATGAGAACTCTTTGAGAAGCCTTATTTTCAGGCATGACGAATGCTTTAATTGTCTCAATATGACATTCTTCTACTAGAAAATGGCAGAGCAAGTAGAGTGCTTGACTGGTTAAACCTTGATTCCAATAATCATGGTTGGTACGATAGCCAATAGTGACTGAATCTGATCGTTTTTTATAGTCAAAAACTTCTAAAACGCTAATCAATTTTTCTTGATAAACCGCTCCAAGAAACAATCGCCTTTTCTTAATAAAGTCTCGTTGAAAATGATCAATACGCTTACGCAAAGTATCCTTATTTTGAGTTGATGTGTTTGGGGTAAACTGAAAATGAAGCGGATTGGAATAGATTTCCCATAAATCCTCAAAATCACTGTCTTGAATGGCGCGCAACTGTAAAAAAGAAGTCTGGATGAAAGGAAAATTATCAAATAAGCTACTCTTGTTATTCATAGCAATAGTTTACTATGAAATCGTTGATTTCTCAAGATATCTATAAAATACCATATCCTTAGCATTACGATAAGAGTACCTCAGCAAAAGCCTTACCTGCCTTTCTAGACATTGGGTTCTGAAACCTCCATCAGTATTTTAAAAGGGCAACTCTTCCTCCTCTAAAACCAAATCTGCTAAGTCACCTGCTGTATTATTTTCACGCATAGCACGTTGAGCACGGCTTTCCAAAAGTTGGAAAGAATGTGCTAAAACTTCAGTGATATAGTGCGTTTGGCCATCTTTTTCATATTTGCGAGTACGCAATTCGCCATCTAAAGAAATAAGACTACCTTTGCTGCCATAAGAGGCTAGTGTTTCTGCCAGACGCCCCCAGACGACTACATTGACGAAGTCTGCTTCTCGCTCGCCATTTTGACTCTTAAATCTGCGATTGACTGCCACTGTCACGCGCGTGACTGATTTGTCGTTTGGTGTCTTGACCATCTCTGGTGTAGCTGTGAGACGTCCGATGATAATCACTTTATTGTACATTGATGTACCTCCTTACCTCTACTATTCGCAAGGTTTCCAAAAAAATGCTAAAATAAGAAAAAATATTTGGAGGTTTTTATGACAATTGATTTAAAGGCTTATCAAGAAATGCTGGCGCAGCCATGGGGCAAAATAATGTATGAATTGATTTTTGCACAACTATCTCATGTCCAAAATCAAAATGTACTAGACTTTGGTGCAGGTTTTGGTATCACCGCGCAGCAGTTGTCCCAAAACAATACCGTTACTGCTATTGAGCCAAATTCTGATTTGCTTTTCGCTGACAACACACAAAATTTAACCAAAATCCAAGGCAGTCTAGATGCCCTCAAAAAGTTACCAGATCACAGTTTTGATATCATCATCTGCCACAACGTTCTTGAATATGTGCCTAAAAACCAACACGCAGACTACCTCGCCCAATTTGAGCGTCTGCTAAAATCTGGAGGCGAGTTATCATTGATTAAACATCATTCTGTCGGTAAAGTCTTGCATAGCGTGGTTTTTAATAATGACATAGCATCCGCTTTAGATACTCTGGCTGGAAAAGATAGTTACCAAAGTGCAGCCTTCACAAAAGGAGATACATACACATTGGAAGAGCTCGCTGAAAATACCAAACTAACCATTGAAAACTACCAAGGCATCCGAACTCTCTATGCCCTCCAACCCAATCATTTCAAAACCCAAGAAGGTTGGATAGAAAATCTGACCAAATTTGAACTCGCTGTTGCCAATCAGAAACCTTATAAAGATATAGCGTTCTTCCATCATGTGACCTTACGAAAAAAATATTAGTACAATATCCAATGAAAACAAAAAGCACAGAAAGATTTTGTAACGGACCTTATCAAGTCGAAATCTTTCTGCCTTTTTAATTAGAATAGAAACTCTCAATAACCTCAGATTCTTCGAAAATCAAAACTCTATCCGTCAACTCATCTTGGTAAATTCCAGCTATATCTACAATTCATTTTCGCATCTTTTTTGATTTTTGCCGAGTGTCATTTTAATCTGCAGTCTGTGTTTCTCCAGAATCGCTAGTTGACTTGTCTGTAGATGGAGTAGGAACTGGAGCCCCTGTGTACCAAGCGCCGTTGCTGATACCAACGTTGACAGTATAGTTTAGGGGTAACCATGTTTCTTCGGCACTTTGTTTGACAACAGTTCCTTTTGGCTGATCTGAATTTACATAATAACTGCTAAAGTAAATTTCAGCCCCTTTGGATCGAAACTCTTCATAGAAATATTGTTGGAGTTCCCCTTCATTTTTACCTGTCAAATCACGAATATAAGGAGTTCCTGCTGAATAGACGACCTCAACATTACGGTTATCTTTTTCAGTCAATTCTGTACCAGCCGGTTGAGATTGTGAGATCAATTGTCCATAAGGTTTGTCCCCATAAACCTGACGAACAATCACTGTTAATCCCGAAACGGAGCTGGCTTGGCCCATCGTAATCTGTGAAAAATCGGGAACTGTCACACCTTTTCCTGCTGAAACCGTAATTTCCATTTTAGACTTTTTGGCTACTTTTTCATTAGCCACTACTGACTGCCCCATAACCAAGCCTGTTGCAATTGTTGAACTGGCTTTTTCAACATAAGTAACTTCAATACCGTTTGTCTTTGCCCAACTCTCAACCTCAGACTTTTGTTTCCCATTAAAATCTGGCACCGAGATATTGGCCTCTAAAACTTCGGCACCACGTGAATAGGTTAATGTAGCCTTTGTGCCACGTGTATATTCGCTAGCAGGAACGGAGTTAGCAATATCAAGTTTGATAAACTCACCTTTCTTAATTGTCTCGTTAAATTCCTGACTGACCTTTAGATTTTCAGCTTTATTCTTTTCAACCCACTTAACCGCCTGACTATATGTCATCTTGGAAAAATCTGGCAATTTCAAAACTTCTTCAGGATCTGCACCAAGAGAGCTGACAACGCCTAACTGACTCCCCTTGGCAATTTTCTTACCTGCCTTAGTTTTTTGGGAAATAATGAAATTTGCATCATATTTTGTGCTATATTTTTGAGTCAAATCAATAGTCACTTGATGCTGATTTCCCCACTCTCTAACTTCAGTTATACTTTTTCCAACAAAATTTGGCAAAGTAACATGGGTAAAGTGATAAGCAGAAAAAGCAATGACCAATATAGCAAGAGACACACTAGCTACAAGAATTACCAACTTACGTTTCTTTTTCTTTTGATAAGTTGGATCAATCTCAACCTCTTCGTGAAAATCATCCCGACGCTTCTTTGCCCTATCATACCGAACAGGTGCTTCTTCTGGTGTCTCGAGGTTAACTGATTGACTGGATAAACCATTCTCATCTGTATCAACTGCTGATATCACAGTTGGAATTTGATGAGCCTCATCTTCTGAAGAAGCTGACACGACCGAATTTTTTTCAAGCTCTTTGCTTTCGTTTTCTGGATTTTTCTGATCTGTCTCAAGTAATTCCGTGTACTTATCACCTGAGAATTTTGATAAAAAATCACTCATATGCTTTCAACTTCCCCTTCCTTAAATAGTAAGTTTTATCAGATAAGGCGGCAATTTCCTGCGAGTGGGTTACCACAACAACACATTTTTCATGCTCATGAGCTAATTTCTTGAAGATTTCAACAATCTCACCTTCCATCTCCTCATCTAAGTTTCCAGTAGGCTCATCAGCTAAAATGACATCCACATTTGTAGCCAAAGAGCGCGCAATAGCGACACGCTGCTGTTCCCCACCTGATAGCTGATTGACTAAACGATCTGCCTTGCTTTTGACAATCCCAATATAATCAAGCAAATTGTAAGCAACTTCTTTTTGATTGGCTGGTATTTCATTTTCTGTAATAGCCATAGGAACCATGACATTTTCTACCGCAGTCATATAAGGAATAAGATTATAATGCTGAAAGACTATTCCAACATTATTACGACGAAAGGTTTCATAGCCAATCTCCTTGAGATCCTTACCATTATAAAAAACTTGCCCTTCTTTAGGAACTTCTAAAGCACTCAACAAAGATAGTAAGGTTGTCTTGCCCGAACCTGATTGTCCTAAAATCGTATAAAATTTTCCCTTTTCAAAACTGATATCTGTATTTTTCAAAATATAGCGACGATTTTCCCCATCTTGATAAAAATAAGATAAATTTTTCGCTTCTAAAATTGGCATACCAATCTCCTTTCAATCATCAGAACTACATCATAATCCGCTTAGGGTTAAGGCGAACAATATAGGTCGTTGGTACAATAGTGGCTACCAAAACTGTTCCAAGTCCGATGACATACATCAAAACGACATAACTTGGTGTCAAGCGAACATCATACTCTTCTACCACATCGTCGATTGTCGTCGAATCATTGAGTTCATCTAAGCCAACGTAAGACACTCCATTATCATTTTTTTGCTGCTCAATCTGACTTTGGATAAGAGTATTTGAGAGACCTTTGGCCAAGACATTCCCTGAAACGACCGAGAGGCTCAGAGCCACAAGTGCTATGATAAAGACTTCTACCAAAGCCTGTAAAACAACTTTTACCTTTGCCTCACCGAGAGAAAGATAGATGCCAAGCTCATGTTTTCGATCACGCAAGAAAAGAAGTACAACCAGAGTAATGACCATAACACTAGCACTAACAGCTGCAATAAGAACATAACCTGCTATTTTTGACATAGACTTAACTGGTCCAGCAATGTTATCATAATTATCTGATGACGCATAAGCGATATAGTGTTTTGGTAACAGGGCTTGCGCTTCCTGTTTGAATTTTTCAAGATCTTCAGGATTTTTCAAGACGTAGAGAGGTTCACCGATACCAATGCTTTCACTCAATTCTTCCTCAGATACCTCAGAGGTGTTTGCTTCTGCCTGTTCCCGCCTTGTTTCCTCAACTATCTTATTTGGCACATAAATCTGATTGATTGCCGTTTGCTCTTGGTAAGCTTGATTCCACCGATCAGCATCACTGGACTTATCCGTTTTACCAACTTTCTTTTGTGTGGATTTATTTTGATAAATCCCAACAATTTCAAGAGGATAGTCCGTTTGACTTTTCTTTTCATTTTTCTCATAATCTACAATATAGTTAGTAAAGGTTGCTGTATCTCCAACACTCAAATGGTTAAGATCCGCTAATTCCTTGGAAATCAAGGTTACAGCTTTGCCCTTTGTCACTTCCTCTTCTGTAAACGCTCGTCCTTCTACCATCGTAATCTTTCCTTCTTCAAGAGGCAAAAGTTTGGAAGATTGAACACCTCTAAGACCAAAGGCATAATAGCTAGCAATCTCATCATTGCCCATTCCTCCATTATCTTCAATCATCGAGGAAACATAAGATTTGAGACCGGAAGAGCCGATATTTCCCATCAAAACATAGTCATAATACTTGACATAAGGAAGCTCACCAACCGCCGTGATTGTTTTCATCTTTAGATTTTCAATATTTTCATAATCACCATCTTTCATATTCTCATAATCCAGACGAAGGGTTACTGTCGCTCCCATTTTGTTCTTGATGGTCTTTTCAACATTCTGCGTCGCTTGCTGAATAGACACTGCACCAGCAATCACGTTGCTGAGTATAAAAATAATAATAAACAGCAAGAGGGATTTTCCCTTACGACGAGTAACACTTAACCAAGCACGTTTGAGATAATTCATAACTTCTCCTTTCATTTGTAGGTAATAGAAGGTAGCACTGTGCAAATTACCTACAACACCCCTAAAGCTCTTCTGCTGAAATTATACCTAGTACTAAATCAGCTTGCATAGCTAAAAAACAATGATCTAAAAACTTTTAAAACCGCAGATGTAAGCGCTTATAGTTTTATATTATCATATTGATACAAGATTTTCAATTTTTATACCAATCTTCTGTAATCATTAATTTTCCAAAGATAAACATATCTCTTCAAAAATCATTCGCATATTATAGCTTTTTAGCGCGAGACGGCTGATTGCGGTTTATCACCCAGTCTGATTTTCTTTGAGCATTAATCTGAGTCTCTGATTACAGCCAGCAGCCCAATGTTCTTTATATTAATAAAACGAACAAAGTTTCAAAAGGTTACAAAAAAACACCTCCGAAAAGATGTTTTTTACTCAATACTTATGCCCAATGTTTTTCTGGGTTAAAAGCTTCACCAACAATAGCGCTATCGTTTAGCTCAATGATACCTCGTACCTGTGGAGCATTTGGCAATTCAAGCTCACGAGCAGAGCAAAGCATTCCAAAACTATCTTGACCGCGCAGCTTGCCTGGAAAAATTAAGTTACCACTTGGCATCATAGCGCCTGGCAAGGCCGCAACAGTTTTCAGACCAAGAGCCGCATTGGGAGCCCCACAGACAATCTGAACTCGCTCATCATCGTTGATTGCCACTTGACAAATATGCAAATGATCACTGTCTGGATGGTCAATCATTTCCACAATTTGTGCAACGACAAATTTAGGGGTAGCATCATTTTCTAAAACCGGCTCAAAACCTTCTTTGACCAACTCATCATTCAACCGTGCAACATTTTCGTCTGTCAGAAAAACTTGACCATTTCCATCAAGCTCAATCAGACTTGAAACCTCAAAAATATTCCAAGCCAGAGTCTCTCCGTTGTCATCACGATAAACACGTGCAACATTCCCACGACGTTCAACACTACGTTTGACATCTTCAGTGTCTTGAAAGATAACCAATAAAACGTCTCCAATATGTTCTCTATTATATGCAAAAATCATCTTTTTTCCTTTCCTATATAAAATCATTCGTTTTTCTCGAAATAAAGCTCCAATTTCAAAATTCCCTTAACTTTGTCTAAGCAGACAGAACACTTCAAGGTCTCCATGCCCGATATTCATCCCTGAGTATTATAGCTTCTAAGCTTACTTGGTATTACAGATTAGCCAAAAAGCTGTTAATTTCTGCCTTGCTCTTGCACAGTTTATTAACTAGACGGCCGATTTCTTTACCATTTTCCACAACGACAAAGCTTGGAATACCAAAAATATTCCAACGTTGGGCAACTTCTATAAAGTCATCGCGGTCAACCCGAATAAAGTGAAAATCTGGATTTTCAGCCTCAATATTTGGCAAAGCTGGGTAAATGAACTGACAGTCTGGGCACCAATCTGCCGTAAAAAAGAAAACAAATTTCCCTTCTTTTTCAAGAAATTCTGCCAATTCTTCATAACTTTTTGGAATAATCATCATTCAGCCTCCCGATAATCGATTTCACCCTGTCGGTATTCAAAATAAAAAGTGACGTCATCATCAAAGACAACTCCACCCTTGACACAATCTAGCGTAGACTCAAAATCATTGATGTAAAGCACTGCAATTGTCCCAAAAGTATCAAAAAAACGGCGGACTTCAGCCAAAATACGCTGACGTCTTTTCTCATCGAGCTGCTTTTTGACAACAACCCCTGTCACAAACAGGCCTCCCAGCCCTAAAAGACCTGACAGTAGGGCAACATTCTTTTTCTTCATGCCTACTATTGTAACATAAAAAATGCTTCTAGGTTCTGACTTTACTCTAAATTTTCATAACAAAAAATGATAGTTTCCCCCGCAGATAATAAAGTTCTCCTTTGAAAAATGGTTTTTATTTTTAACCGAAAGTGCTAAAATAAAGGGGATAGAAATGAGGTATTTATGACTGAATTGTTTGATAAAATTAAAACTGTAACTGAATTAGATGGTATCGCAGGCTATGAGCATAACATACGTAACTACCTGCGTCAAAAAATCACTCCTTTAGTGGATGAGGTAGAAACTGATGGACTTGGTGGTATTTTTGGTATTAAGCATAGTCTAGCTGATCATGCTCCTCGTATCATGGTTGCTGCCCATATGGATGAAGTTGGTTTCATGGTCAGTGATATCAAGTCTGATGGCACCTTGCGCGTGGTTGGTATTGGCGGATGGAATCCCCTCGTTGTTAGTTCACAACGCTTTACGCTTTACACACGCGACAATAGTGCAATTCCAGTTATTTCTGGCTCAGTCCCACCTCATTTCCTACGTGGAAACAATGGCAGTGCTTCCTTACCGAAAGTGGAAGATATTGTCTTTGATGGTGGTTTTAGCAACAAGGAAGAAGCTGAGAGCTTTGGCGTGCGCCCTGGTGACATCATTGTGCCACAATCAGAAGCTATCTTGACCGCTAACCAAAAGAATATCATCTCTAAAGCTTGGGATAATCGCTACGGTGTCCTCATGGTAACAGAACTCCTAGAAAATCTGAAAGATAAACAACTGAACAATACCCTCATCGCAGGCGCTAATGTCCAAGAAGAAGTCGGCTTGCGTGGTGCTCATGTATCAACCACCAAGTTCGAACCAGAAATCTTTTTAGCCGTTGATTGCTCTCCCGCTGGAGATGTCTATGGAGGGCAAGGAAATATTGGTGAGGGTACTTTGATTCGCTTCTACGATCCCGGTCATGTTATGCTTAAAGACATGCGCGACTTTTTGCTCACAACTGCCGAAGAAGCTGGTGTCAAATATCAGTATTATTGCGCTAAAGGAGGTACGGATGCTGGTGCAGCTCATCTCAAAAACGGCGGAGTACCTTCAACAACGATCGGAGTATGCGCACGCTACATTCACTCCCATCAAACACTTTACGCGATGGATGACTTTCTTCAAGCACAAGCCTTCCTCCAAGCTATTGTTAAAAAGCTTGACCGCTCAACTGTAGATTTAATTAAGGGGTACTAAAATGAAAATTGGATTCATTGGTGTTGGAAAAATGGCTAGCGCTATTATCAACGGTCTCAACAGTACCTCGCACGATATCATCATTTCAGGATCATCTCTAGCGCGCTCTCGGGAAATAGCAGAGCAGTTAGAGGTAACGGCAGCAGCATCACATCAAGAACTCATTGACCAAGCAGATTTGGTTATTCTCGGCATAAAACCACAGATGTTTGACACTGTTTTAGCTGACTTGGCCTTTCATCAACCAATCATGAGCATGGCAGCTGGTATGACCTTAGAACGTCTGGCAAACCTAACCAGTCCAGAGTTACCGCTCATTCGCATCATGCCAAATCTCAACGCTCAAATCCTCAAAAGTACAACTGCTATCTGTACCAATGAGAATGTGTCAGCGCAGCTATTGACAACAGCAAAAGAAATCACAGATAGCTTTGGTTCAACGTTTGAGATTGCTGAAAAAGATTTCGACACTTTCACTGCTTTAGCAGGTTCAAGTCCTGCCTACATCGCTCTCTTCATCGAGGCACTAGCAAAAGCAGGTGTCAAATATGGCCTCCCTAAAGCAGAATCTTTAAATATTGCTACGCAAACTGTACTGGCAACTGCTGAAACCATTCTAACAGGAACAGACAGTCCACATGATTTGATTGACAAGGTTTGTAGTCCTGGTGGCACAACCATTGCTGGTCTTCTTGAACTTGAAAAAACAGGACTAACTGCTAGTGTCATCTCTAGTATTGACACAACCATTAACAAAGCAAAAAACCTTTGAGCAGACTCAAAGGTAAACAGATACTTGACGGTATCTGTTTTTTTATACTCAATGAAAATCAAAAGTAGCCTAGGAAACGAAGCCGACGATAGAACTTGAGTTCATCAAGGCAAGTTGACAACGGATAATTTTGATTTTCGAAGAGTATTAATTCATTAACATCATCAGCAAGTACATTAAGGCAATTGCAAAACCGTTATTGAGAAAATGAATCATCATGGTATATTCAAGCTTCTCTGTTTTACGGTAAACCCAGCCTAGAACAAGCCCCATTCCACCATATATAATCCAAGCACCGATACTTGTTGGAAGATGGGCAAGGCCAAAGAGAAAACTACTAATCAGTAAACCAAGGATGGATTGTCTGTCAAACACACGACCCATGATAAAACCGCGAAAGACTGTCTCTTCCACGATTGGTGCCACAATCACTGTTAGTAAAACCATAACGAGTGGATGCATGCCCGCATTTTCAATAGCCGCCTGATTACTCGTGCTTTCTAGACCTTCTAAGACAAGCGTGATTCCTCCAAGAATCTTAACCAGATAGAGTACAAGAAAACCTAACAGAATATACAACCAAGCTCTGCCATTTGCCAAAGCTTTGAACCCTTCAAGGAGATTTGCTCGTTTAGCAATATAAAGAGTTAATCCGCTGATGATAAGAAGCACCGCAGACAGCAAAAGAACTTGCCAAAGCTGACTGACACCAATAAAAAATATTGGCAATTGCTCCACAAGAAAAATCAAAAAAGCACATCCAAAATACAAACAGCGTTTTAAAATAGAATTATTTTTCATAAAAATATCCTTTCTTATAACAGTTTTGAAAATATCACTTGTAAGATGACAAAGCCCAACACTAAAACATAAAGCAATACCACTAGCAAAATCGGATAAGACAACGTAATCCCTGTAAATGCAAATAGGGCAATCAAGGCAAATAGAAAGAAAAACAGAAAAACGAGTGTGGCTACCGCTGTCACCATTAAAATACTACTATTGCGCTCATCATATGCTTCAATATACATTTTATGCAAACGTTTTGGATACCTAACAATCAACATAAAATAGATTCCCAAGACCAATAAGCTGAATGTCATACCAGTCATCAGTCCTAGACCAAAGCTACTAAATTTAGCAAAATAAGTGATAACTAATCCAAACAGCCCCAAAACGATGCTGGTAATACCAATATTCTTGAGATAATTTTTATAGGCTTCTTCTGAACGTCTCTTGCCAAAAGTCTGAATCATTTTTAATAACATCATTCTTTCTCCTTTCGTTGCTGCTTAATCATCCGAGTGAAAAAGACCAAGCCCAGACCATTTAACAAGATGCTAGCTCCAATCAACAAACCAGATATAAAAGCAACTTCACGAATAACCAATCCAGACACTAAACAACTCTGACCTGAACAAACCAAAGCAACACATTGAGCAAACCCATTTTTTTCTGACATAATATCTCACCTCACTCTTCTTCAAACAGAAAAACCTCTTCAATTGTTTTTCCAAAATATTTGGCTATCTTATAAGCTAATTCCAACGATGCATTATAACGACCTTTTTCAAGGGAAATAATAGTCTGTCGCGTCACATTCAACTCATCTGCCAATTCTGCCTGACTAACCTTGTTAACCTTACGCAATTCCTGAATTTTTGTTTTCATTACACTCCTTTCATTTTTTGGAAAAATTACACTTGACAGTATTTGCTATACCACTTATCAAAAATATGCTTATTACAGGCTAGGAGGGTATAAGCTATCGTAATAATCAGAACAAGCAGTCATACCCTGAAAACAAAGCCAACCATAACATTTAAAGTAAAGTTTTCTTTACATTTTTAGCATAGTATGCTTTACATTTTTTGTCAAGCTAATTTTACATTTTTTATAAAATTTTCTTCACTTTTAATATTAGGCTTACTCGATAACAAAAAGTAGGATAGTTACCAAGCAAGTCTATAGAAAAACAAAAAAGCTGACCGAATACTCAGCCAGCTTTTCTGGTCTTATCAAATTTTTTGATAACTTATTTAGTTTTAAGGCGTTCTACATCACGCGCAATGACAAGTTCTTCATCGGTTGGAATAACAAAAACTTTCACCTTAGACTCTGAAGCGGTGATAGCACCTTCAACTCCAAAAACATTTTTTTCTGGATCAACATCAATCCCAAACCAAGTCAAGTCATCAAGGACCGCTTGACGGAATGGTACAGAATTTTCACCGATACCTGCTGTAAAGACAATGGCATCAACTCCATTCAAAACAGCAATATATTGTCCAATATACTTTTTCACACGATCAACATACATGTCAAATGCTAATGTGCATTTGGCATCACCCGCATCTCTGCCTTCAATGATGTCACGCATATCACTTGATTTTTCAGAAATTCCAAGTAATCCAGACTCACGATTGAAGATATTACGAATCTTTTCAGCATCAGCCAACTCTGGTTCGCGATCAATCAAGAATGGAATGATAGCCGGATCAAGATCTCCAGAACGCGTTCCCATCATAATACCACCCAGCGGTGTCAAGCCCATTGAGGTATCAATAGATTTACCACCTTTAACTGCTGTAATAGAAGCTCCGTTACCAATGTGGCAAGTGATAATTTTTGTATCTTCAACAGGCTTATCTAGCAATTTAGCTGCTTCTTGAGCAACGTACTGGTGGCTTGTTCCGTGTGCACCATACTTGCGAACTTGATAGTCGTCATAATAACGGTTGGCAATCGGGTAACGATAGGCTACTGCGGGCATTGTTGTATGAAAGGCGGTATCAAAAACAGCAACATTTGTTACGTTTGGTAAGACTTCTTGGAAGGCACGCATAGCAGCAACATGGGCTGGATTATGCAAGGGTGCCAGAGCACTAAGTTCTTCAATTTCTTGGATTTCTTTTTCACCAATCACTGTTGATTCTTTGAAGATTTCACCACCAGCCACTACACGGTGCCCAACGCCAGTAATCTCATCATAATTTGCAATAATATTTAGGCGTAAAAGATCTTCTAAAAGAATCTTAACAGCGACAGTATGGTTTGGAATGTCTGTTGTTTCAGACTCTGATTGACCATTAAACTTAACTGTGGAAATACCATCTGTAAGACCAATACGTTCAATCAAACCTTTGGCAATAACTTCCTCCTCTGGCATTTTATAAAGTTGCCATTTTAAGCTGGAACTTCCTGCGTTAATAGAAATAGTTTTTGACATAATTCACCTCTAAAGCGTTTTCAGAATGTAACCCTATTTTACCATAAATTGTCATAAATTCATATTATCTCTTTTCCAATTTTGAAAATTTTCAATAAAGGTTGTTAACACATTTCGATTTTGCAAGTCAGAGAGGGGATAAACAAAGGTTTCAGGTGTCACATTTGATTGCTTTTGCAAAATAAATATTGACTTAGCATTCGCACTATTGCCAAAAATCGTCTCAGGAAGTGTTATCACTGCAATAACATCAGCATAACCTTTGAGCCAAGACTTAAGTAAATCACTTTGCTGGCTAGTCAGTAATGATACTGGTGCTAAGAATATGGCAACGCCATTTTTTTTGAGGTATTTGAGTGATTGCTCCATCAGTAGATGGTGGGCGTAGGTATGCCCTTCAGCACTCGCCACCTGATAGCGCTTAGCAATATCATCATTGGGATAAAAACCTATCGGCAAATCACTAATAATAACATCACTTTCCTTTAAAATATGCGGACGAACAGCATCTTCTTGTAAGAATTGAGCATTTGACCCCATGATTTCCGCAATACTGGCAGATAAGTCAATCAAGAGGTCATCAACTTCAATCCCCAAATAATCTAATTCCTTGGAACTGTTATTGAGCAGGGTTTGCGCCAAATTCCCCGTACCACTACCTATTTCAAGTACATCAAGCTTATCTGACTTGGTTAAATTTTCCACAAGGTACAAGATGATAAAACCAATCGCATCAGGTGTAAATTGGTGATTAGCTTGCAGTTTTTCCGTTTGCGAAGCCTTGATAAAAATAAATTGAAAAGCGCGTCGCCATTCTTCTTTGGACAAATGGAGCTGGCGCAACCTGTCATTATTAGCTGTAACTTGCTCACTGGCTCCTTTTGCTCCCAGATAAAAAGAATTTTGTTCAATTAGAGCATCGTAAATATGCGTTTTTAAATCATTTTCAATTAACTGGATATTCTCTAAAATCAGCTCGTAAGCTGCTTCAATATTTTCAAAATTCATGATTTCCTCCGCTTCCTATCATATCAAAAAACACATTAAATGAAAAGAAAGCCCTACTTCTCTGTAGAACTTTCCCTCTTCTCTTCAGGTAACTTGGCTGGTGCTTTTTGCTGGAAACGATAACTGTATTCATCTCCCTGTTCCAGATGAATACTCACCTGCAATTGCTCCTTTTCTTGCTTATATCTAGCAAGTCCCTCCTTAAAAACTAGCTCGCCCGAATCATCTTTTGCTAATTCTTTTGTTACTTCAGCCATAAGGTAAGCTCGACTAGCAGATAACTGACTCTGCTGTTGACGCTCCATCGCTACTACACGATTCAAGTAAAACTGTAAAAGTAACACAAAGATGGCAGACATGAACAGAGCATAGAGCAAAATCCCAGCCTTAGACTGCCTCTTCAAAAGCATAAATTAGACTCCTCTCTAGGCCATTTTTAAACGTCAGATTAATTTGAATCATGTTTTCTTTTTGGGAGATTGCAGAGCTTTTCAGCCCATACAGCATGGGTTGATAACCACGGCCATCAGCGTTTGTTTTTCTAAAATCATCTGCCTTAGACTGCCCGAAAGCCAAGGTTTGCCCCGATTTTGTTACATACAGTTTATTGTTTTCAACCTTATCCAAATGGCTAGTCTCTAACTCAGAGCGCAGTTGCTGAGAAAAAAGCAACCAATTGCCATTATCATTATCAGATAAATAATGAACATTAGCTGAAACTGACTTGGTCAGACCTTGGTAGACCAGTATGGAACCTGATAGGACAAAAAGGGCCACTAGACACTCAAGTAAACTAAAGGCGGCTAGCTTAATTTTTTGACACCTGCAAAACAATTCTGCCATTTTCATTAATCGAAATTCCTTCCTTGTTTCTCTCAACATGAACATTAACACCATTTAATATCAAATCTTCCTGATCAGTCTGTACAGCCATAGCAGCAACATTGAGAACTTCTTGTTGATGAAGACTTTCTGCCACCCGCTGACGATTTTTATCAACCTCTCCTAAAACTAGACTAACAATCAAGGCTAGAATGCCCAGAGATAAAAGACTTTCAAGGAGAATGTAGGCTTTTACTGATTTTTTTATAATTACCACTCCCTAGATACAATTGATAAACCACCTCTTTTTCAGATGTTTTAAATGTTACTTTACTCAAAGAGGAATTACCCCCTGCTTGATCAAATTTAACAGTCTGTTGCCCTGAGAAATCCACAGTCTTAGGCAAATGAAGTTCTCCTATACCATTAGAAACTTTTTCAGAAGACAAGTCTAAACTCATACTTTTCTGTTTGGTAATACTTAATTTTTGGGTATCACGGTAGAAATTTTCAAATGAGAGGAAAAACAAGGTTTCCTCTACCTTCTGAAAAGTTCTCGATACCGTTCCTGAAAGACAAAGCAGTAAAAAGCAGGTCACGCCTAAGGTTAAAAGACTTTCCAACAAGGTGAAGGCCTTAGTTTGATACTTGACGACTTGGAGCATCTTTTGGAGGATTGGCATAATAATCATTGTAAGCCTTTTGTTGTTTAGCAGTGATACTACCATCTGACACTAGCTTGCTCAACGTTGCAGTAGAATCATTATTGAGCTCATAAAGCTCCGCTTGACTTTCTACCACTTTAACTACTGCTGCATTGCCTTTTTCATTGATAGCATCTTTTTGCTTGGTCAAATTAGGTACAAAAAGCAACATGAGAACGCTGATGATAAGAAGGACGACCAACATTTCTACCAGAGTGAAAGCGGGTGCAGCCTTTTTCTGTAATTTTCTCCATAATAATTTCATTTAAAATGTTCCTCCCATATTTTGGTACATCGGCAAAAGCATTGCCGCATAAATCATAACAATCACTAAAGCAACAAATACAAAAACCAATGGCTGTATCAGTTGTGTTGCCTGAGTTAGTTTATTAAAAAAGCTTTCCCAGCATTCCTCAGCATAAACATCAAGCTCACTACCCAATTTTGACTTCACTTCACCATACTCGATGATAAGTCCCAGTTCTTTGTTGAAAAAAGAATAATCTAAAACCTTCTGATGAAACTCTCTGCCAGATAGTAGCCCAATTTCCATATCTTCGCCAATTTCTTGAAATAGCCGAGCTTTTTGAGTCTGCATTAGCTGAACGATTTGTGCCAGCTCAATACCTTGCCCGATAAGGTTCCCCCACTCACGCGCATAATAAGCTGTCAGGTAAAGACGGACATACACCCCAAAAACTGGCAAACAACTCATATAGCTCATTAAACGGATGCGCGATAATCTCCTACTGTAAAGGTAAATAGCAAGGATCGTAACTACTAATAAAGCAAAACTCCCTAGAAAAATCATCGGAAAATGATTGATTATCTTGGTTGCAAAATTTCCACCTTGCAACTGCGGCAGCAGATAATTTTTCAATCCCAGCATAATCAAAATCAAAAATGTCAACAGAATTAGGGGATAAGTTGCCACTTCAATCACTTTTTTTCTAACCTTAAAAACCTCAATCAAATAGCTTTCTATTTTTTGCAAACTTTTTCTGGTGTTACCATGAACATCGGCCAAGGCCAGCTGGGTAACTACAGTGTCTGAGAAGCCCAATTTTGCTAACATTTCAGCCATTCCAAGCCCACTCAATAAACTTTCCTGCATACAGTCTGTGTACTCGTCGGCCAAGAGCTGACTACGTCTCAGAAAATCAACCATTTCTGTCAAATTAAAACCACTTTCCATCAAGTTATTGAAAAGCTGAAGTAGTTTACGTTGCTTCTTAAGCGGTAATTTTTTCGATTTTTGCCTGCGCAGCACTGATATGTCCGTCATGAGCAAGGCTTTCAATTTGCCCATTCCACTTGTCTGCGATATGATTTTGGAAGTCTTTACATGCAAAGTCAATCACACCTCCTCCCCCAATCAAACGCTGGTAGGCAATTAAGCGCAAGCTATTGTCCAGCTCTTCCCGACTGACCCCAAGCTCTAGCAGACGGGCATAAACTCCTTGAATACTCTTAGCGTGAATGGTTGAGAAAACCATAGCTCCCGTCAGACTGGCTCGAATGACCGCCCGTGCTGTTTCGCTATCTCGAATTTCCCCGATGATGAGAATATCAGGACGGTGTCGCAGAGATAGCTTTATCAGATTGTCATAAGTCATACCAATGCTATCGTTTAATTGTAGTTGCAACATATTATCCTGCTTAATCTCAACTGGATCTTCAATGGTAATAATTTGCTTGTCTGGAAATTTCTC
Source organism: Streptococcus orisratti DSM 15617 (assembly GCF_000380105.1). Classification (GTDB taxonomy): domain Bacteria; phylum Bacillota; class Bacilli; order Lactobacillales; family Streptococcaceae; genus Streptococcus; species Streptococcus orisratti. The sequence continues at coordinate 39,219 of NZ_KB904515.1, read as the reverse complement.
CGCAATCAGCTGGTACATGAGAGTGGTTTTACCACTCCCAACTGGACCCGAAAAAAGGTAAAGTCCTCGACCACCAATCGCCTCCATAATATTGTGCATGCCATTAAACCAATATTTCAAATCATGACGACCCGAGTAGAGCAAGCGAATGACCAAACTCTCACGCCCACGATAATCTCCCACACTGGAAAGTCTGAGCGAAATCTCCTCTTCATCTGAAAATGGGTAATCACAGGATCCCAGTTGACTACGTCGTTTCTCTCCGACATTCATCCCAGATACAAACTTAAAATGACTAATCAAACTCATCATTTGCTCTGTGTCATAATCGTTGATAAAGCGGCGTTCGTCTCCAATCCTCATATAAAGCTCATAATTCTCAGATAGAGGTATCATATAAATATCCTGGGCATTGAGTGCCACAGCCTCACTGATAATCTTTTTTGCCATGTCTTGAACCATAATAACCTCCTCACCATAACTATTCGCAGGCAAAGAAAAAAACTCTGCAAAAATACAAAGTTTTTATTTCTTATCGAAATCTGTTTAAGTCGTTCTAATGTTTTACGGCACAGTTTGAGGGGCGGGTAGGGTGGTCGTTGGAACTCTCAAAAGTCGGCAATTCATAAGTCATTGCAAGTTCCTTACCATCTTTTAACAAGAGTAGAGAATAGTATTGCTGTAAATAGTCATCGCACTCCTCACACCACCGTTGCTCCTTTTTATCCCAAAAGGCCGCCAGAAGATTTTTACGACTTTGATAGCTCGGCAAACAATTTTTCAAAAATTGCCACTCCGCTTCATAAACCAACAAAGCATCCTCAAAACACTCGAAACTTAGTTCCGCAATGATATCATCTTGCCAATTTTCAAGAAACCACCAAGGTTCCCAGTCCCCATACATTTTTATCACTTGATACATAATTTCTTTCCTCTATGAAGTTATTATATAGGAATTGAAATTATTTTGAAAGAAATCTGCTTATTGCTAACTATTTTCTTAAAAAACATTACGAAATTTTTTAGTTATCTTATCAAGGCTTCTCAAGGACTAACACTTGTTTGGTTGATTGAGGAGCTTCCTTGTAGCCTTTTTCATTATAAATTGCGACAACTTTTGATTCTGTGCTTTCGTTTGACTCTGTTACCGAGCGAGGAACAACAACAAGATCTATAGTATTATCAAATTTCCTATCGTTGTGATAAAACACATCATATAGCTCCCTCACTCTGCGGAGATCTACTGTGTAAGAATGGTAAGCTAGTACGCGTTTATTCGAATCAATCGTTGATAAGACATAATGAACGTCATCATATCGCTCACTATCTCGACGATAAGCCAACATATCTTGTGACCAACCGTTAATATGAGTGTAAAGAACACCAACAGACATCAAAACAGCCACACTAAGAAAACTGAGGACTGTTTTGCACAGTTTAAATATTTCCTTAGCCTGAGTGCTTTGCCAAATTGCTTCCAAGGCCAAAAGCGACATAAACAACACTAAAACATTTGTCCCATAGCTGTACTGAAAACCAAAATCCACCTGATAGAGCCAGTTAGATAGCAGGTTAATCACTACAAGGGGAATAAGGAGAAGATAGTTGACCCATTCCTTTTGGAGAATAGGGAGGAAGGCCTGAGTTAAAAAGAGGATAAAGATATACTTCAATTTGGCCTGAGTAAAGAAGCTAGCAAAAGTATAGGTTGGACTGAGGAAGATGTTTTCCAAAACTTTTAGGAAACCTTTTTGACCACCTGGCAAAAAATTATCAATATCAAACCGCCCAGCCATCACTCCCTCACCAAAATGATTCAGAATAAAAAGAGAGATGGCAAAGTAAAGCATCGGAAAAATCAACTGGCTAAAGACGATGGTCAACTTGGAGCGTTGGGACTGATCAAATCGCTTTTGCAAGAGGAAGTAGAGACCGACACTGACAACATAAATAAAGGCATCTTCCTTAATCATCAAGGTCAGAAGTACAATAAGTCCTAGCTGCCATTTCCACTGACGCATATTGGCATAAATCAACCAAAGCAAGAGTGGAACTAGGAAGCAATTTTCATGCAAATGGTAAGCACCTGCTGTTGTCATAGCTGGGGTTACCAAAAACCATAGCAGAGCTAACGGTTTAGTAAATTGCGGGAAGTCCATTTTCTTAAGAATAAGATATAGAGGAATCAACCCTGAAAAAACAATCAAAACTTGCAAAACTTCTAATGTTTCACCGTATGGAAGCAAGTGATAGATGGGGAGCATTAGGTAGTAAATCGGGGAAATGTGCACATTAAAATGTGATAGAAATTTATCTCTCTCCAAGGTAGTTATTTGTGATAAATCCCTACGCATACTTTCAAACATCTGTGTGAAAATGCCAATATCAAACGTTGACACTGATAAAGTTGTCACCTTATAGGCACTCACTAGACAGATATAAGCAATATAAGCGATACACACTATACCAACCAAAATATACAAGCAACGAGCCAGATGTCGATTACTTAATAACTTTTCAATAAAACTATCAGGTAGATGTTGACAAAGAATATAAGCACAAACAATATAGAGCATGACCGAAATAATAACCCAAATTCGGTTAATATTCCAAGAACTATTATCAATAACAAAACGCTTGAGATCCATTGCCACTGGATGATAAATCAAATAAAGCAATCTAGGAAAAGTTAACAAAAGGCTAAAGGGAATTAGCTGGCGCCACTTAGTCTTATCCCAAGACAACTTCACATAAACAGCAAATCCCAGTAGAACAAATCCAAAATCAATAAGCAGCGAGGGGCTTTTTATTAAAACGACAAAAAGATAAGCTGCCATAAGGAAAACAAAAGTCTCAGACATCTTACACCACTTCAAACGCCGCTCTGCTAAGTAAAATATAAGACTGAGAGCAAAAACTAGCAAAATTCCTATAAATAGCGGTAGGGTTCGTGCTAGGGTAATAAACTGGACATCACTTGATAAGACTAGCGAACTCAAAAAGGCGTAAAAAAGGTAGGCATTTACCACGGGGAGAATAGACTCCCAGCGAAACTTCTTAGGTAAATATTTCAGTAAATCTGACATCAATAACTCCAATTTCTCATTAAAGTAAAAATCTCAACAATAAGCGTTGAGGCTCCGTTTACTTCACTCTTTTCTCTAGTATAGCTAACCTATTCGCCCCTGTCAATCCTCATAGATGAGAACATCTTTCTTCGATAACAAAAAGCCTGAGATAACTCTCAGACATTTTTACGTTATTAATCAGCTTCTGTAGCTTGTACTTCTTCGGAAGCTTCTTCTGCTGGTGTATTTTCTTCAGTACCATCAAGTGGATCATTGATTGCTTGTGGTTCAAGGTTACGGTAACGTGCCATACCTGTACCAGCTGGGATAATCTTACCGATGATAACATTTTCTTTAAGACCAAGAAGATGATCCTTCTTACCACGGATAGCCGCATCTGTCAGAACTCGTGTTGTTTCTTGGAAGGAAGCCGCTGACAAGAATGAATTGGTTTCAAGAGAAGCCTTAGTGATTCCCATAAGGACTGGGCGTGATGTCGCAGGAATGCCGCCAATGATGACAATATCCTTGTTAGCATCAGTGAAATCGGTGATGTCCATAAGAGTTCCTGGAAGGAGATCGGTATCACCTGGATCCATGACACGAACTTTTCGAAGCATTTGGCGAACCATAACTTCGACGTGCTTGTCACCGATTTCTACCCCTTGGCTGCGGTAAACTTTTTGTACCTCAGCAAGGAGATAAGTTTCAACTGACAAGGTGTCACGCACTTCAAGGAGACGTTTTGGTTGGATAGAGCCTTCAGTCAAAGGCGCACCACGGTGGATTTCATCTCCAACTTGTACTTTCATACGGGCTGTAAATGGCACCACGTACTCACCTGTACCAGTTTTACCTTCTACGAAGACTTTCTTCGTACGAGTTGCAGCATCTTCTTCAATGTCAACAACAGTACCTTTGACTTCGGTAATAACAGCCTCCCCTTTAGGATTACGGGCTTCAAAAATTTCTTGGATACGAGGAAGACCTTGCGTAATGTCAGTATTTGACGCAACACCACCCGTGTGGAAGGTCCGCATGGTCAACTGTGTACCAGGCTCCCCAATAGATTGGGCAGCAACTGTACCGACTGCTTCACCCACTTCAACAGCATCTCCAGTAGCAAGGTTAATACCATAACAATGACGGCAGACACCATGACGGGTATTACATGTGAAGACAGAACGAATAGTCACTTCTTCTACCCCAGCTTTGACAATTTCAGCAGCCGTGTCCTCCGTAATCAAGGTATCAGGACCAACGATAACTTCACCAGTTTCTGGGTGTTTAACAGATTTCTTAGTGTAACGCCCAATAAGACGTTCTTCAAGAGTTTCGGTTACTTCTTTACCATCTGTAATGGCTGTGATGACAAGACCACGGTCGGTTCCACAGTCATCTTCACGAATGATAACATCTTGGGCCACGTCAACCAGACGACGGGTCAAGTAACCTGAGTCGGCAGTCTTCAGAGCGGTATCCGTCATACCTTTACGCGCACCGTGAGTTGAGAAGAACATTTCCAAAACGCTCAAACCTTCACGGAAGTTAGACAAGATAGGCAGTTCCATGATACGTCCATTAGGAGCAGCCATCAAACCACGCATACCGGCAAGCTGTGAGAAGTTTGAGATGTTACCACGCGCTCCAGAGTCCATCATCATAACGATAGGGTTCTTAGGATCTTGTGTTTCAATCAGACGTTTTTCAAGTTCTTCCTTAGCTTCACGCCATGTTGTTGTTACAGCAACGTAACGATCGTCGTCTGTCATCAAACCACGACGGAAGGCTTTGTTGATTTGCTCAACTTTCTCGTGAGCCGCTTCAATAATCTCTGCTTTGTTATCAATGACTGGAATATCGGCAATCCCTACAGTCAAACCAGCAAGTGTTGAATGGTAGTACCCAAGGTCTTTCAAGCGGTCAAGGAAAGCTGATGTTTCAGTTGTACGGAAACGTTTAAAGGTTTCAGCGATGATATTACCAAGATTTTTCTTCTTGAATGGGATATTAATATCCAAACTATCAATAACGGTTTGAATATCTTGTCCTGGTGCCAAGAAGTATTTATCCGGTGTTTTTTCAGTCAAGTTAGCATTATTTGGCTCTTGAAGATATGGTAGGTCATCTGGCATGATATCGTTGAAGAGAATCTTACCAACAGTTGTGACCATAATTTTATGACGTTGTTCATCTGTCCATGGTTTGTTTGGCATGCTGTCAACGGCAATACCAACACGTGAATGCAAGTGAACGTATCCATTGCGGTAAGCCATAACAGCTTCATCACGGTCTTTGAAAATCATACCTTCACCTTCACGTCCAGCATCTTCCATAGTTAAGTAGTAGTTACCAAGAACCATGTCCTGCGATGGGGTTACGACTGGCTTACCATCTTTAGGATTAAGGATGTGTTCGGCAGCGAGCATCAAAAGACGTGCTTCAGCTTGCGCTTCTTCAGAAAGTGGCACGTGGATGGCCATTTGGTCTCCGTCAAAGTCGGCATTGTAGGCTTCACAGACAAGTGGATGAAGACGAAGCGCCTTACCATCAATCAAAACAGGTTCAAAGGCTTGGATACCCAAACGGTGAAGAGTCGGTGCTCGGTTAAGAAGAACTGGGTGTTCTTTGATGACTTCTTCCAGAATATCCCAGATACGTTCGTCTCCACGTTCAACCATACGTTTAGCTGCTTTGACATTACCAGCAAAATCACGTGCAACGATTTCGCGCATCACAAATGGTTTAAAGAGTTCAATTGCCATCTCACGTGGCACACCACATTGATACATTTTCAATGTTGGGCCAACGGCAATAACGGAACGGCCTGAGAAGTCAACACGTTTCCCGAGCAAGTTTTGACGGAAACGTCCTTGTTTACCTTTCAGCATGTGACTGAGCGATTTAAGCGGACGACTACCTGGTCCTGTGATAGGACGGCCACGACGACCGTTATCAATTAAAGCATCTACTGCTTCTTGAAGCATCCGTTTTTCATTTTGCACGATGATACCTGGGGCATTCAATTCGAGCAAGCGCGCCAAACGGTTGTTACGGTTGATAACACGGCGGTAAAGGTCATTCAAGTCAGAGGCGGCGAAACGTCCACCGTCCAATTGAACCATTGGACGAAGATCTGGTGGGATAACTGGCAAGATGTTCAGAACCATCCATTCTGGTTTGTTACCAGATTTGTAAAAGGCATCCAGCACATCCAAACGACGAACAGCTTTCACACGTTTTTGACCAGTTGCAGATTTTAATTCCTCTTTAAGCTCTGCGATTTCAGCTTCAAGATCCACACGTTTGAGCAAGTCTTGAATAGCTTCTGCACCCATTTTAGCCACAAATGAACCGTAACCATATTCTTGTAATTTTTCACGGTATTCGCGCTCTGTCAAGAGAGATTTTGGCTCAAGCGGTGTGTCCATTGGGTCGATAACCACATAAGCTGCGAAGTAAATAACTTCTTCAAGGGCACGTGGACTCATATCAAGGGTAAGTCCCATACGCGATGGGATACCTTTGAAGTACCAAATGTGCGATACTGGCGCTTTCAATTCAATGTGACCCATGCGTTCACGACGAACTTTAGCACGAGTTACTTCAACCCCACAACGGTCACAAACAATCCCTTTGTAACGGATACGTTTATATTTGCCGCAGGCGCATTCCCAGTCTTTTGTCGGACCAAAAATGACTTCGTCAAAGAGTCCTTCACGTTCTGGTTTGAGCGTACGATAGTTGATTGTTTCAGGTTTTTTAACTTCACCATAAGACCAAGAACGGACTTTGCTTGGTGAGGCTAATGTGATTTGCATACTTTTAAAACGATTTACGTCAACCACTAGTTTTACCTTTCTTTGATTTAGCAATAGCATTCCACAAGGAACGCGCTCTTTTTATCTTTCCAACTTAGGAACAGATACTCTCAAGGCAAACCGCATTTGTTAGTGTTTGCCTTGCTTTCAGAGCTCTTATCTTTACTCTGTCTTAGTCTTCTTCGACAACTTCTGCTGCTGTTTCAGCAGCGGCAGCCACCGCTGCTGCACGTTCCTCTTCTTCTTGTTTTTGGCGGGCTTTTTCAAGTTCCTCGACATGCATCACGTCATCATCTTCACCCTCATCAAGATCACGAAGTTCAACTTCTTGATCATCTTCATCAAGGACACGCATATCAAGTCCAAGGGATTGCAACTCTTTCACAAGAACGCGGAAGGATTCTGGCACTCCTGGTTTTGGAATTGGTTTTCCTTTGGTAATCGCTTCATAAGCTTTCAAACGACCATTAACATCATCTGATTTGTAAGTCAAGATTTCTTGAAGAACGTTTGAAGCACCATAAGCTTCCAAAGCCCACACTTCCATTTCACCAAAACGTTGTCCACCAAATTGTGCTTTACCACCAAGTGGCTGTTGGGTAACCAGTGAGTAAGGACCAACAGAACGCGCATGAAGTTTATCATCAACCATGTGGTGAAGTTTGATCATGTACATGACCCCAACGGATACACGGTTATCAAATGGTTCACCGGTACGACCATCATAAAGGACTGTCTTAGCATCTGAGTCCATACCAGCTTCTTGAACGGTTGACCAAAGGTCATCTGAAGTTGCTCCGTCAAAGACTGGCGTCGCAATGTGGATACCCAAGTTACGCGCAGCCATACCAAGGTGGAGCTCCATAACTTGTCCGATATTCATACGAGATGGCACCCCAAGTGGGTTCAGCATGATATCAACTGGTGTCCCGTCTGGAAGGTAAGGCATGTCCTCAACAGGAACGATACGAGAAACAACCCCTTTGTTTCCGTGACGACCGGCCATTTTATCTCCGACCTTAATCTTACGTTTTTGGGCAATGTACACACGAACAAGCATGTTAACACCCGATTGCAATTCATCACCATTAGCACGTGTAAAGATCTTCACATCACGAACGATACCATCACCACCGTGAGGTACGCGGAGCGATGTATCACGCACTTCACGTGACTTGTCACCAAAGATGGCATGCAAGAGACGTTCTTCCGCAGAAAGGTCTTTTTCACCCTTAGGTGTTACCTTACCAACAAGGATATCGCCTTCTTTAACTTCAGCACCAATACGGATGATACCCATTTCATCAAGATCTTTAAGGGCTTCCTCACCAACGTTTGGAATTTCACGAGTGATTTCTTCAGGGCCAAGCTTTGTATCACGTGTTTCTGATTCGAATTCTTCCAAATGGACAGATGTGTAAACATCCTCTTTAACAAGACGCTCAGACATGATAACGGCATCCTCAAAGTTGTAACCTTCCCATGTCATGTAAGCGACAATTGGATTTTGACCGAGAGCCATTTCACCATTTTCCATAGAAGGCCCATCAGCAATGAAATCACCTTTTTCAACAAGGTCGCCAACCTTAACCAAAGTACGTTGGTTATAGGCAGTTCCTGAGTTTGAGCGACGGAATTTTGTGATGTGGTAAACATCTAGTGAGCCATCTTCGCGACGAACTTCAACTTTTTCAGCATCTGAGAATACAACACGTCCATCGTGTTGGGCGATAACCGCAGCACCTGAGTCATGAGCAGCTTGATATTCCATACCTGTACCGACATAAGGCGCATGTGGATCAATCAATGGAACAGCCTGACGTTGCATGTTGGCACCCATAAGGGCACGGTTGGAGTCGTCATTTTCCAAAAACGGAATACATGCAGTTGCTACCGCAACTACCTGTTTAGGTGATACGTCCACATAATCAACAATACTTGCAGGAAATTCTTGGTTATTCCCTTGATGACGTCCCATGACAATTTCGTTAGCGAATTTGCCATCTTCAGTTAATGGTGAGTTTGCTTGAGCCACAGTGTACTCATCTTCTTCATCAGCTGTTAACCAAACAATCTCATTTGTGACAACACCTGTTGCACGGTCAACCTTACGGTATGGTGTTTGGATGAATCCATACTTGTTCAAATGACCATAAGAAGACAAGTTGTTAATCAAACCGATATTAGGTCCTTCAGGGGTTTCGATAGGACACATACGACCATAGTGAGTGTAGTGAACGTCACGCACTTCGTAACCAGCGCGATCGCGGGTCAAACCGCCAGGTCCCAAGGCTGACAAACGACGTTTGTGAGACAACTCAGAAAGTGGGTTGTGCTGGTCCATGAACTGTGACAACTGAGATGAACCAAAGAATTCTTTAACCGCTGCTGTCACTGGACGAATGTTAATAATACCTGTTGGTGTCAATACTTCATTATCTTGAACTGACATACGTTCACGAACATTACGTTCCATACGGGCAAGACCAATACGGAACTGGTTTGCAAGCAATTCACCAACGGCACGAATACGACGGTTTCCAAGGTGGTCAATGTCGTCAACCTTACCAATTCCTTCGGCCAAATTGAGGAAATAAGACATCTCAGCCAAAATATCAGCTGGAGTAAGCGCACGCACCTTGTCGTGTGGGTTAGCATTACCAACGATTGTAACAACGCGATCTGGATCCGTTGGAGCCACAACCTTAAATTTTTGAAGAACAACAGGTTCTGTTACAACGGCATAATCATTTGGTGTGTAAACAAATTTGTTAAGGTCTCCGTCAATGTAGTCAGCGATGGAATCAATCACATCACGAGTCATGACCGTACCAGCTTCAACAAGGATTTCACCGGTCTCTCCATCAACCAAATTTTCTGCAATCGTTTGGTTCAAAAGACGCGTTTTAAGATTAAGTTTCTTGTTAATTTTATAACGACCAACAGCTGCTAAATCATAACGTTTTGGATCAAAGAAACGAGCTATCAACAAGCTGCGTGAACTGTCAGCCGTTTTGGGTTCACCTGGACGAAGGCGTTCGTAAATTTCTTTGAGGGCTTCATCCGTACGTGAATCTGCAGGATTTTTGTGAATATCTTTTTCGATAGTATTGCGAACCAATTCGCTCTCTCCAAAAATATCCAAAATCTCATCATCTCCAGAGAAGCCTAGAGCACGAACTAGAGTTGTAAATGGAATTTTACGCGTACGGTCAATACGTGTATAGGCGATGTCTTTTGAATCAGATTCTAATTCTAACCATGCCCCGCGGTTAGGGATAACCGTTGAACCATATCCAATCTTACCGTTTTTATCCACTTTATCATTAAAGTAAACACCTGGAGAACGCACCAACTGAGAAACAATGATACGTTCACCACCATTGATGATGAAAGTTCCCATTTCAGTCATGATTGGAAAATCACCAAAGAATACTTCCTGAGTTTTGATTTCTCCAGTTTCTTTGTTTACTAAACGGAAAGTAACAAAGATTGGCGCAGAGTATGAAGCATCATGGATTCGTGCTTCTTCTAAAGTGTACTTAGGCTCCTTTAGTTCATAACCAACAAACTCCAATTCCATAGTATCTGTAAAGTTAGTGATTGGAAGTACATCTTCAAAAACTTCTTTTAAACCATTATCCAAGAAGTCCTTGAAAGAGTCTGTTTGAATTTCAATCAAATTTGGTAAATCAAGAACTTCTTTAATTCTTGAAAAGCTACGACGGGTACGATGTTTCCCGTATTGAACGTCATGTCCTGCCAAAATATTAACTCCTTCTATGTGTTTGGACTTGCTAAGCAAGTCAAGCAACAAAAATCGCTCGTCTATGTGTGAATTTTTAGAAACTTTAAATATAAGTTACATTTCTTATATTTCCTAAAAATAGGCACAAAAAGAGCAGCTAAATCGGACTTTAAAGTTTGATTTAACTGCTGTAAACCTTGGTTGGACAATATTTCAACCAAAGAAGACGACAAATATCTAAGATATTATACCTTATTTTTCTCAAAAAAGCAAATTTATTTCTTATTACCTAAACTTGACCAAGCCTTAGCATAATCACTATCCGTACCTCCGATAGCAAATTTATAGGTCATGGTGCCTGGACCGCCCTGAGCCCAGTAACTAACGGTTGTTTCACCTCCAACAGTTATACTACGACCATTAACTGTCACGGTTCCTGCCTGTAATCCAGTCGATTTCAAAACTGTTGCCTTGATGACGCTAGAATCCAAACTGAACTTGTCAGAATTTCCAAAAATATTTGGAGAAGCTTGATCAATAGCATTGACGAGATTAGCCATGTAATTGGCGTTGTTATTGTAACCCGTTAAAGCGGCCATTGAATGGTTGTCATCATGTCCGGCCCAGCCCCCCAAAGTTACCTTAGGAGTAGCCAACATCAGCCAAACGTCTGACGTTGAGTTGGTGGTCCCTGTTTTACCAATCCAATCCGCATTTGCCAAACTAGCATTCAAACCTGCTAGACGTGATTTAAAGGTTGTCGTTTTGCCAGAACTAATTGGGCCTCTCAAAAGGTCTTGCAAAATAGTGGCGGTTGCCTTAGAGAAAACACGAACAGGTTTAGACTCATGTTGGTAGATAACAGTCCCATCACTTGTAGTGATTTTTTCTATAAGGTACTGTTCTTGATAGTTTCCGTTATTTGCTACCATCTGGTAAGCATTAGTCTGAGTAGCAACAGAAACTTCAACACCACCTCCCAATGGCAAACTTTCAATATTGTAATTGTCAATATCATAGCCCATCTTATTCATGTAATCTTCAACATCAACACCTTGATTCAGCAACTTTTGATACGTCCAATAGGCTGGAATATTCCAAGAAACATTCAGCGCTTCCTGAAGGTTAATCATTCCTGTACCTTCTTCGTCTCCGTGCATGATTTTTTCACCACTTGAGAAGGTCGTCGGGTAATTGGACAAGACACTGGCACTCCCCATTATTCCCTGATCAATTGCTATTCCGTAAGGCAAGATTGGTTTAATACTTGACCCTGGTGAGCGTTTGGTATCAAAAGCGTGATTATTCTGATTACTAAGGTAATCCCTACCTCCGATAAAACCAAGAACTGCACCTGTAGCGTTATCCATTAGAACATTCCCCATCTGAACAGTTCCTGTTCCATCATCTAGTAAAGCACCAAACTGAGCAGCAGCGGATTGCATTGCATCATTAACAGCTCTATCAATCGTGGAAGTTACCGTGTAGCCACCTTGCTGTAATTCGCTCAAAGCACGCTTTTTATAGCTTTCTTTGGTTGCATCATTTTTCAAATCTTGTTCTGAAACTTGATCGCGTTGAATCAAGTAGTCATACATAACATCCTGAGCGGCCGATAATACCGTATAGTAGAGAAAATCGTGGGAAGTGGTTGAAGCGGCTTCTGGCTGTTTAAAGTCTTGAACAACATTATAAGACTTATATTCCTCATACTCCGCCTTTGTTAAATAGCCTGCGCGGTACATATTGTAGAGTACATCCTTCTGACGTTTCAGACCATAAGCCATATCTTCCTCAGATTTCAATTGACCATCTGACATGTACGGAGAATAAACAATTGGACTTTGTGGCAGTCCTGCCAAGAAAGCAGCTTGAGGAACTGTTAAATCCTTGGCTCTTACTCCAAAAATTCCCTGCGCTGCCTCTTCAATCCCTGCAATATTTTGTCCCTTATTATTACGCCCAAATGGCGAAACATTAAGGTAGTCTGTCAAAATCTCATCCTTGCTCATATAACGTTCTAAGGCCAATGCGTAGATAATCTCCTTAGATTTACGTTTAAAGGTAGGATCATCTCCCAGAACTTGCTGTTTCAGCAATTGCTGTGTCAAAGTCGAACCACCACTTGATTCTCCAAACCCGAGCACTGAAGCTAACGTAGCACGAAAAACTGCCTTTGGAACCACTCCTTTGTGATGCTCAAAATTTTCATCTTCTGTGGCAATAATAGCATGTTTGATATTATCAGAAATATCTGTGCTCGCAACAGGTGTCCTCAACAAATCTGAATCTATTTGTCCGATGGCAGAACCATCAGAGTAAGCCAACTGAGAAATACGAGTCAGAGAACTCACTTGACTAACCAAGCTGTCTTTACTCGGTACTTTGATTGTATCAATTTGACTTGCCAGATAGCCAAAGGCCATACCTGTTCCCAACATCACAAAGAGCAAAATGATGACATAAGCAAAATCAATCATCAGCTTCAGAGTCCGTAAAAAAACTGCTCCAACATCCAATACCGTCAAAGTATGCTTTTCGCTTTTTTTCTTATTTTTCTTTCCTTTGAACATTAAAATACCTCACTTTTCATTATACCAAATTTTCAACAAGCTTGCATAGTAGCACTAATTTTTGATATAATAGCCTGTAAATCAATAAAGATAAAGGAGAAAGCTCATGAATATTTTCGAAGAACTCAAAGCACGTGGCTTGGTCTTTCAAACGACTGATGAAGAAGCCCTAGTAAAAGCATTAACAGAAGGGCAAGTATCCTATTATTCTGGCTACGACCCAACTGCCGACAGCCTGCATTTGGGGCATTTGGTACCAATCCTCGTCTGCCGTCACTTGCAATTAGCAGGGCACAAACCTTACGCTCTAGTTGGTGGAGCTACTGGTCTGATCGGTGATCCCTCTTTCAAAGACGCAGAGCGCAGCCTTCAAACCAAAGAAACGGTAGAGGGATGGGTTACTAAAATCCAAGGTCAACTCTCTCGTTTCCTCGATTTTGAAAATGGTGACAATAAAGCCGAAATGGTTAACAACTACGACTGGTTTGGAACCATTAGCTTTATCGACTTCTTACGTGATGTCGGAAAATACTTTACCGTTAACTACATGATGAGTAAAGACTCTGTCAAAAAACGTATCGAAACAGGGATTTCTTACACCGAATTCGCCTACCAAATCATGCAAGGTTACGATTTTTACGAACTCAACCGTACCCATAATGTTACCCTCCAAATCGGTGGTTCTGACCAATGGGGCAACATGACAGCAGGTACTGAATTGCTTCGCCGTAAAGCAGATAAAACAGGACATGTCATGACTGTTCCACTCATCACAGACTCAACTGGAAAGAAATTTGGTAAATCAGAAGGTAACGCCGTTTGGTTAGATGCCGACAAGACGTCACCATATGAAATGTACCAGTTCTGGCTCAATGTCATGGACGATGATGCTGTCCGTTTCTTGAAAATCTTTACTTTCTTATCCCTTGATGAGATTGCAGAGATTGAGGAACAATTTAACGCTGCCCGTCATGAACGTTTAGCCCAAAAAATCTTGGCCAAAGAAGTTGTGACACTTGTACACGGTGAGGAAGCTTACATGCAGGCTCTCAACATCACAGAGCAACTATTTGCAGGAAATATCAAAAACCTCTCTGCTAAGGAACTTAAACAAGGTCTTAGCAACGTACCAAACTACGCCGTACAAGCTGACGATAACCTTAATATCGTCGACATCTTAGTGGCTGCTGGCATTAGTCCATCTAAGCGCCAAGCTCGAGAAGATGTCCAAAACGGTGCCATCTACATCAATGGAGAACGTGTACAAGATCTAGATTACAGCCTTTCTGATAGTGACAAGATTGACAACGAATTAACAGTTATCCGCCGTGGGAAGAAAAAATATTCTGTCTTGACCTACTAGGAGAACGACATGCAGAAGGTGAAAGAAAAGACAGAAAAACAAAAGGATTGGAATGACTACTTTGAACAAATGGCACAAGAGGCCAGCCTCCTTCATCCCGAGTTAGAGAAGCTATCTGCCAAGGAACGGCAAAAGGCTCTAGAACAAGTCTATCACGATGATGAAATACGTCGTGCCAAACGCTTGAAAGAACATATAGAGGTCTTCTCTGATGCCGTTATCGGAGTGATTATCACCATGATGTTGTTAGAAATTCCGCTACCAAGCGATACCATTGATTTACATCATTTTTTAACAGGTATCCTTATCTTCTTTGTATCCTTTTTCATCGTAGCGGATTTTTGGTATGATAACCACAAGATTCTCGGTCAGATTGAACATGCAACCAGTAAAATCTTAATTGTTCAATTCAATTTTATGGCAACACTTGCTCTCATCCCCCTCTTTACAAGATGGATGATGGAAGGCATTACAACAAGTGCAGTTGTTGGATATGGTATTGTCACGATTGCAGTTAATCTTTGCCAGTCAATCTTAAATTATTTTGTCATACAAGAAAAGTTTTCTGGAACGACTTACACGCGCAAATTTGCCTCTGTCGCCCATTTACGTCAATTACTAACGGTTGCTATTTTCAACCTTACAGTTATTATATTTGCCTACTTTAACCCAACAGTTGCCTTTTATTTCTATATCTTAAGGCCAATAGTCTCCTTCTTAGGAGCTGCTTTCTTTGAAAAGAAACACCAAGAACGGTGGCGAAAAAATAAGAACACTTCACTGATAATTTAATGAGGCTGGGCAAGACATCCATGACAGTCATTGCCTCATCTTCTCTTGAATTAATGATAGTTCCTACTACAAAAAAGATTGGACTCAAACCAATCTCCTCAATTCTATATTAGATACAGGTAACAAACACTCTTAAAAGGGTGTTTGTTTGTCATTTGTCCAAGTTATGATGCCTTGATCAAGCGATTAACCAAACTAACCAAAACAAATAAGGCAATAAATATCATTGTAATAGTTGCACTAGCAGGTGTTTCCCAATAATACGAAATAACAATTCCTGCTACCATACCAACAAATCCAATGATAATTCCTAGGAAAATAACCGACTTGAAGTTCTTTCCAATTCTCATCGCAATACTGGCTGGTAAAACCATAATCGTAGATACCAACAAAGCGCCTGCCGCAGGAATAGTCAAAGCAATTGCAATACCAGTAACAATGTTAAATAAAATTGACATCAGCCGAACAGGTAAGCCGTCAACAAAAGCAGTATCCTCATCAAAAGTCAAAATGTACATCGGACGAATAAACAAGAGTGTCAACACCAAGATAATGGCCGCAATGACAAAAAGTGCAACAACTTGCTCCTGACTAATCGTAATAATCGAACCAAAGAGATATTGTTCCAAACTCATACTGCCAGCATTATCCGACTTGCTCATAATAATCAACGAAACTGCCAAACCAAGCGACATTAAGATGGCTGTGGAAATTTCCATGTAATGCTTGTAAACCGTCCTCAAATACTCCAGTACAACAGCCGCAAGCGTGACAACCACGATAGTTGACCAAGTCGTTGAAATTCCTAGTAAAATTCCAAAAGCTACTCCAGCCAAAGAAACGTGGCTCAAAGTATCGCTCATCAAACTCTGACGCCGTAAAATTAGGAAAATCCCTAAAATCGGTGCAAAAATACTAATAGCAACCACCGCCAAAACAGCACGTTGCATAAAATCATATGCAAAAATCTCAGTAAGCATGGCTGTCCCCTTTCTGGTCATTCTCATGAACATTGAAACAACGCCAAGGTAAATCTTGATTGCGTACCAAATGAATATTTCGGTCCGCATATGCCTTGACCTCCTCAGGATCATGCGTAATCATAAGGACTGACTTCCCATGTTTATGAGCACTATGGTGCATCAACTCATAAAAAGTCGCCGTTGTTCCAGCATCCATACCAGTCGTAGGTTCGTCCAAAACAAAAATATCAGGATCAGAAGCAAACATACGTGCAATCACCGCGCGTTGTTTTTGACCTCCTGACAAGCTACCGATACGCTTATGGCGATTCTCCCACATCCCTACCGCTTCTAAACTAACCTTAACATGTTCATCGTCATGCTTATTTAAACGACGAAACCAGCCATTACGCGGATAACGACCCGACTTAACAAATTCATAAACCGTTGAAGGGAAACCTGCATTAAAACTAGCAATTTGTTGAGGCAAATAAGCCAAACGTAGTTTCTTTCCATCCTTGTTGGTCTTAGAGATAGTGACTGTACCAACCTTTGGTGTCAATATTCCTAGTGTTGCTTTAATCAGAGTTGACTTTGCAGCACCATTTTCACCTGTTAGAGTTACAAACTCTCCACTGTCTAAATAATAATTGATTCCTTCCAGAACAGGATCACTATCATACTGGAAGGTCAAATTGTCCACCGTAATATACCTCATGCTTCTCCTTCTAATTCGTTAGAAAAAAGCTCCAAAAAACGACTAACCACAAGCTGCTCATCTTCAGAAAACTGACTAATCAACTTACTATAAACATCCAAAGTCTTATCGTGATGATGCGTGTGTTCATGAGCAATCGGCTGCGCTAACTCTGTCAACTCAAAATAAGTCACACGCGCATCCACCGCGTCTTTCTTAGCAGCCAGCATTTCCTGAGCCAGCAAACTCTTAATAGCCTTAGTAATCGCTGCTTGGCTGACATTTAACTTTTTAGCCAAGTCAGAATTAGTTAAACGTTCTTGTGATAAGAGCATCAAAATATGCTCCTGAGTGTTGGTCAGTTTAACACCACTCTCACAGGACCCAAAAAGTAGTTCGTGCTGATTTTCCGCCTTCAACAAAATCTGATTAACCAAAGCATCAATTTGTTTCTCTAGTTGTTTCATACGTTCACCTCTATTTATTAACCAGTTAATTATATCAAAAAGTAAAAAAAGAATCAAATATCTCTGACTCTTATATCGTCCTCACCTTATAAACTTCCTTACAGAAACCTCGCATGCCATTAACAACTCGGTCTGCTCGTTTCTCGCTCGGACAAAGGGCAAAAACTGTTGGTCCACTCCCCGTCATCAGAGCCACGTCAGCTCCACATTTCATCATTTTATCTTTTATTTTTTGGATAAATGGCTTGCGCGAAATGGTGACGTCCTCCAACGAATTTCCCATGTGCTCAATCATAGCTTTATAATCCTCAGCCAAAATAGCAGCTTTTAAAGCTTCAATATCCACACGAGAAATAGTGTTACAGTCAATCTCTGAAAAAATAGTTCTTGTTGAAACTCCAAAGTCAGGTTTAACCAAGACTACCCAAGACGATAAATGGGTATTCAAACATTGAACAACCTCCCCTTTACCAGTAATCAAGGCACAGCCAGCATCCAAACAATAAGGGACATCACTGCCAATAGCAAAACCAATCTCTATCATCTCATCCTTAGAAAGATTGAGCTCCCAAAGCTTGTTCAGAGCTCGAATTGTCGCAGCTGCATCCGTAGAACCTCCACCTAGGCCAGCGCAAATAGGAATAGATTTTTCTAAAACAATCTTGACACCCTTTTTAATCCCATAACGCTCCTTTATCAGGGAGGCCGCTTTAAAGACATCATTTCTGGCATTTAAAGGCATCTTATGGTTGTTAGATTCCATGATAATACCATCAGTTTCAAGATCAGAAACTGTTACATAGTCATTCAAATCCACACTAATCATAATCATAGACAATTCATGATAGCCATCTTCATGTTTACCGATAATATCTAATCCCAAATTGATTTTTGCTGGTGCTCTTTCAATAATACTAGTCATAGCCCTTCCTTTAATTGCTAGTTACTAGTATTATAACAGAAAAACTTAAAAGAACTCAAAAGTTTACTTTAAAAACAACAAGATAAGGCCGGGAAAACTCCTCGACCTTATCTCAGCTAGCTTCAAAAGTGTCGCTGCCACACCCCACTTCAATTGATAACGATCGAAAAAACGCCTGCTTACGAAGTGCTTCTAAAAATAGAGGCATTTCGTAAACAAGCGTTAATCATTACCAATATGATGAGTGTTACCGCTGAGATAAACTCAGCGGTAGACCAGAGCTAGACTAAGGATATCTAAATAGATAAAACCCATCATCATAACACTCAACAAAATTGATAAAAATTATACTAATTCAATAATTGCCATTGGAGCAGCATCTCCACGGCGTGGTTCTGTTTTAAGGATACGAGTGTATCCGCCGTTACGTTCAGCATAACGAGGTGCGATGTCATCAAAAAGTTTTTGAAGAGCAGTTTGTGATGTATATTTATCAGTTGCTTCATCATAGTTTTCTGATGCAATTTCATTACGTACAAAAGCTGCTGCTTGACGGCGAGCATGAAGATCACCACGTTTACCTAGAGTAATCATTTTTTCAACTGTTTTACGGATTTCTTTAGCACGAGCTTCAGTTGTTACAATGGATTCGTTAATTAAAAGATCTGTTGTCAAATCACGAAGCATTGCTTTACGTTGTGAGCTAGTACGTCCTAGTTTACGGTAAGCCATTTTGTCCTCCTATTTTATTTATCGTTTTTTAAGCCGAGACCAAGATCAGCAAGTTTAACTTTAACTTCTTCAAGACTCTTGCGTCCAAGGTTCCGAACTTTCATCATTTCAGGCTCAGTTTTCTCTGTCAAATCAAACACAGTGTTAATACCTGCACGTTTAAGACAGTTATATGAGCGTACTGACAAATCAAGTTCTTCGATAGTTCGGTCAAGCACCTTTTCATCGTTCACTTTTTCAACTTCCTTCATCACATCCGTTGCTTTAGCAACATCCGTTAAATCAGTAAAGAGATTCAAGTGTTCAATCAAAACACGAGCTGATAGACCTATTGCATCTTCAGGAATGATTGTGCCATTTGTCATGATTTCAATAGTCAACTTATCAAAGCCATCATTGCTACCTACACGAGCTGGCTCAACTTGATAGTTAACTTTTTTCACTGGTGTGTAAATAGAATCCACAGCCAATGTCCCCACTGGAGCATCATCTTTTTTATTACCTTCTGCTGGAACATAACCTCGGTTAGTATTGACAGTCATTGTAGCTTTAAGACTGTGGCCTTCAGCAATGGTGAAAAGATAATGATTTGGGTTCACGATCTCAATGTCGCTATCCGTTAAGATATCACCAGCAGTGATTTCTGCAGGACCTTCAACGTCAAGTTCGATAATTTTTTCGTCTTCAACGTATGATTTTACAGCAAGCCCCTTAATATTAAGGATGATTTGCATCACATCTTCGCGTACACCTGGGATAGTATCAAATTCGTGGAGTACTCCATCAATTTTAATTGATGTTACTGCAGCACCCGGAAGTGATGACAAAAGTACACGACGAAGAGAGTTACCTAGAGTTGTACCATAACCACGTTCAAGCGGTTCGATGACAAATCTGCCGTAATCTTTATTTTCATCAATTTTTGTTATTATTGGTTTTTCAAACTCAATCATTTATATACTCCCTCGAAACGAATCTTGTGTACTATTGACAATAATGATTACACACGACGACGTTTTGGAGGACGAGCACCATTATGTGGTACAGGAGTAACGTCACGAATAGCAGTCACTTCAAGACCAGCAGCAGCAAGAGCACGAATAGCAGACTCACGACCTGAACCAGGTCCTTTTACAGTAACTTCAACTGTTTTAAGACCATGATCTTGCGCAGATTTTGCAGCAGCTTCAGCAGCCATTTGAGCAGCAAATGGTGTAGATTTACGAGAACCTTTAAAACCAAGAGCACCTGCTGATGACCAAGCAATAGCATTACCGTGCACATCTGTAATCATAACAATAGTGTTATTAAATGTAGCGTGAATATGAGCAACACCAGATTCGATGTTCTTTTTCACACGACGTTTACGTGTTGGTTTAGCCAATTTTTTAACCTCCTATATTATTTTTTCTTACCAGCAATCGCAACAGCTTTACCTTTACGAGTACGGGCGTTGTTTTTAGTGTTTTGTCCACGGACAGGAAGTCCACGACGATGACGAATTCCACGGTATGAACCGATTTCCATCAAACGTTTGATGTTCAAGTTAACTTCACGACGAAGGTCACCTTCAACTTTAATTGCATCTACTTCACGACGGATAGCATCTTCTTGATCTGATGTTAAATCTTTAACACGGATATCTTCTGAGATTCCAGCTGCAGCTAAGATTTTCTTAGATGTCGCAAGACCGATACCGTACACATAAGTAAGTGAAATTACTACACGTTTATCGTTTGGAATATCAACTCCAGCAATACGAGCCATTTTTTCTCCTTTCTATTTTTATCCTTGACGTTGTTTGTGTTTTGGATTTGTTGGACAAATAACCATAACACGACCGTTACGACGAATAACTTTACAGTATTCGCAAATTGGTTTAACCGATGGTCTTACCTTCATGTTTTAATCCCTCCAATTATTTCGATTATTTAAAGCGGTATGTGATGCGCCCACGTGTCAAATCATATGGACTCATTTCAACAGTTACACGATCTCCAACCAAAATACGGATGTAGTTTTTACGGATTTTTCCTGAAACAGTCGCCAAAATTTGGTGTCCATTTTCCAATTCAACAGTAAACATTGCATTTGGCATTGTCTCAACAACTTTGCCTTCAATTTCAATCACATCTTCTTTTGCCACGCAAAAGTACCCCCTAAAAATTCGATTTGATATCCTCTGAGTACAGAGGTAACAATTATAAGCCAGACTATTCTAGTATATCATGAGTTGTTAGCTTACGCAAGTAGAAATTACTAAATTATTTCAATGTTACGATAGCTTTTTCGACATCTGCAAAAACGTCAGCAATTTCTTGATTACCTTCAATATCTGTAACAAGCCCAGCTTTACGATAATGTTCAAGAATTGGTTCGCCTTGAGCAATATTAACTTCTAAGCGACGTTGAACCGACTCAGGTTTGTCATCTTCACGTTGGTAGTAATCTTCTTCATTATAATCAACTGGTGGATTGAAAACTTTGTGGAAAGATTCCCCTGTTTTACGATTAATGATACGACCACTTAAACGTTCCAACAAACACGATGGATCCACATCAATATTAATAACGCCATCAAGCTTTATTCCAAGATTCGCAAGTGTTTCATCCAAAGCATAAGCTTGTTCAATCGTCCGTGGGTAACCATCAAGTAAGAAGCCTTTTTCAGCAATGTCTTTTTGAGAAAGGCGTTCTTTAACAATACCATTAGTCACTTCATCTGGTACTAAATCACCTCTGTCTATATATGATTTAGCAAGCAGCCCCATCTCAGTTTGATTCGCCATTGCAGCACGAAACATATCCCCAGTTGAGATATGTGCAACACCAAATTTTTCAACAATTTTTGTGGCTTGAGTACCTTTACCAGCACCTGGTAAACCCATGATTAAAAGATTCATGATTGTCTCCTTATTTTGTTTTTAAATCAGCCAAGCAAACATACGACCTGCTAAACTGATTTAAAAACAAAAGAGAAGGACAGGGAGATCTCCCCGATCCTCAATTTTGTTTTAAGATATTGTAGGGTTTCTTACTCTGCTGTGTTCATAAAACCTACATACTGTCTCTTCAAGAGGTAACCTTCAAGTTGTTTCATACCTTCAATTCCTGTTGAAATCAAGATAAGAAGACTAGTTCCTCCCAATGCAATACTTGAAGATAAGTTTAGCATCTGCTGTGCTGCAATTGGTGTTAACGAAATAAATGCTAAGAATACTGAACCAATCGTCGCCAATTTCTTCAATGTTGAAGACATATACTCTTCTGTTTCACGTCCAGGTCTAACTCTTGGAATATAGGACGCACTCTTTTGTAAGTTTTCAGCTGTTTTTTCCGGATTAACTTGAACAAAAGTATAAAAGAACGAGAAGAGAATAATTAGTACTGCGTATATTAGCATACCGGTCGGTGTTTGATAATTCAGTACATTCTGCAAAGTCGTTAACCAAGGAATATCTTTCCCATGTTGAAAGAATGGAATAATCGTACTTGGAATCGTTGTAATCGAGCTGGCAAAAATAACGGGAATGACACCAGCAGGATTAACTTTTAAAGGTAAATAAGAACTTGTTGGAGCTCCTTGAGCAAGCTTGGTATATTGAATTGGAATTTTATACTCTGCTTGTTGAACGAACGTTGTAAAGAATACAATCGCCAAAACAGCAAAGATAAGGATTGCAACATAGATATATGATGACATCATATCGGTCGCACGGACATTGACAAAGAAATCTTGATAAATGGTCGAAATAGCACTTGGAATTGATGAAATGATACCTGCAAAGATAATCATTGATACACCGTTACCAAACCCTTTGTCTGTAATCTGCTCACCCAACCAGGTCACAATCATACTACCTGTTGTCAGTAAAGCACCTATCAACATATATGTTTTAATATCTGGATTTTTAACCAAAGCTACTGATGACAATGTGTTAAAGCCAGCAGTAATACCAATTGACTGAATAAAGGCCAAGGCAAGTGAAATATAGCGAGTTGCTTGATTAAGCTTTCTACGACCGACTTCCCCCTGCTTACCCCACTCAACAAATTTAGGTAAAATATCCATTTGCAATAGTTGAACCACAATAGAAGCTGTAATGTACGGGCTAACTCCCATTGAGAAAACTGAGAAGTTTCTCATAGCGTTACCTGAAACCAAGTTCAACATATTTAAGAAAGGTAAATCACTGAGTTGTTCCAAGCTTTTGGCATTGATACCTGGAACAGTAATATGAGTTCCAATTCGAAATACGAGAATGATGAATAATGTATAGAAAATTTTATTTCTAACATGTTTCACCTTCAAAGCATCTTTTAGTAATTTAAAGAACATCTAGGGTCCCCCTCATTAGATGACTTCTACAGAACCACCTTTAGCCACGATAGCTGCTTCAGCAGATTTTGAGAATTTTGCTGCCTTAACAGTCAATTTCTTAGTTAGTTCACCATTACCAAGAATTTTAACACCTGATTTTTCAGCGCGAACAATTCCAGCTTCTTTAAGAACAACTGGAGTTACTTCTGCACCATCTTCAAAAATATTCAATTGTTCAAGATTTACAAGTGCATATTCCTTAGCGTTGATGTTCAAGAAACCACGTTTTGGCATACGACGGAACAATGGAGTTTGTCCACCTTCAAAACCAAGACGAACACCGCCGCCTGAACGAGCCTTTTGACCTTTTTGACCACGACCAGACGTTTTACCGTTGCCTGATGATGTCCCACGACCTACACGGTTACGAACTTTACGTGAACCTGCAGCAGGGTGTAATTCATGAAGTTTCATTATAGTTTTCTCCTTATTTGTAAAATGCTAGCGCCTCTATGAGGGGAAAGGACTCCCCATAGAAACTCGCCTATACCTCTATTCACTTTAAGTCGCAAGAGAAAAGCTCTGCGACCTAAATGTCATTATAAATGTTAATTACTTAACATCTTCTACAGTAACCAAGTGAGATACTGCATTAACCATACCACGAATAGCTGGGGTGTCTTCTTTGACAACTGAGCTATTCAACTTACCAAGTCCAAGGGCAACAACTGTTTTACGTTGTGCAGGAATGCGACCGATTGGAGACTTAGTCAAAGTAATTTTAATTTGAGCCATGATAATCCCCTTTCTTATGCCAAATCAGAAACTGAGATGCCACGAAGAGCAGCAACGTCTTCTGCACGTTTAAGTTGCTTCAAACCTTCAACTGTAGCACGAACGATGTTGATTGGAGTGTTTGAACCAAGTGATTTAGATGTAACATCTGCAACACCGGCCAATTCGATGACGGCACGAACTGCACCACCAGCGGCAACTCCCGAACCTTCTGCAGCAGGTTTCAACAATACTTTAGCTCCACCAAATTCTGAATGAACTTCGTGTGGAATTGTTGTACCAACCATTGGTACTGCGATCAGATTCTTTTTAGCAGCTTCAACTGCTTTACGAATAGCTTCTGGTACTTCTTGAGCTTTACCAGTACCAAAACCAACGTTACCATTGCGGTCACCAACAACTACCAAAGCTGCAAAACGAAGACGACGTCCACCTTTAACAACTTTAGTAACACGGTTAATCGCAACAACGCGTTCTTCAAGTTCAACTGCGTTATCTTTAAAAGCCATTTCTTAGTGTCCTCCTATTAGAATTTCAATCCGTTTTCACGAGCTGCATCAGCCAAAGCTTTAACACGTCCGTGATAGAGATATCCACCGCGGTCAAAGACCACTTCAGAAATACCTTTAGCTACTGCGCGTTCAGCAACAAGTTTGCCGACAACAACGGCTTGTTCTGTTTTAGTTCCTTTAGAAACTTCTTTATCAAGAGTTGATGCACTTGCGAGCGTTACACCCGCTACGTCATCAATCACTTGAGCGTAGATGCCTGTATTAGAACGGAATACGTTCAAACGTGGGCGTTCTGCAGTTCCAGAGAGTTTACCGCGTACGCGACGATGGCGTTTTTGGCGGATTTTGTTTTTATCTGGTTTCGAAATCACAATTTTCACCTCTTAATTAATTATATCCTTGCCAAATGGACAAGTTTGGGTAGAAATAGCGAGTACCTGTGAATTAATATTTCACAGAGCAAACTCAAACTATTATTTACCTGTTTTACCTTCTTTACGGCGTACATATTCACCAACGTAGCGGATACCTTTACCTTTATACGGTTCTGGAGCACGAAGACTACGGATGTAAGCTGCAGTTTGACCAACAACTTCTTTGTTGATACCTGCAACCTCGATTGAAGTTGGGTTAGCTACTGTAAAAGTGATACCTTCTGGAGCTTCAACTTCATCTTGGTGAGATTTACCAACTGAAAGAACAAGCTTAGTACCTTGCAATTGTGCACGGTAACCAACACCTTTCATTTCAAGTGCTTTTTTGAAACCTTCAGAAACACCAACAACCATGTTGTTCAAATTAGCACGAGTCGTACCATGAATTGTTTTCATTTCTTTTGAGTCGTTTGGACGATGAAGTGAAACTTCATTGCCTTCAACTTTGATTTCAATGTTTTTGTTAAACTCACGAGTGAGTTCGCCCTTAGGTCCTTTTACAGTAACAACGTTATCGTTATTAGTAATTTCAACACCAGCAGGCAACGTAATTACTTTATTACCAATACGTGACATAATATTTATTTCTCCTGTTAAATTATCAAGCCGTCAAGCGACTAGTTTTCACGGGGTGAACAAGATACAAAGCCGTTAAGCAACTCGAAGAAAAATAAGCGGTAAGTTCGAAATCTTTGATTTCGTAGACGCACCCTCGTCAGAACGACTAGGGCTTTCCTGACCGAAGGGCAGAGAAAGTTCAGACGTTTACGACGCATAAAGTGAACATTTCTGAAACTGCTTTTCACTTTTTTCAAAGAGTTGTAGGCGTATTCAATTAGTGAATCTTGTTCTAATTTGGTTTCATGATACTAAATAATCAGAAAATCTGATTTGAACCCGAGCTGTGACCTGTGTGAAAAAGATAAGTCAAACTAGAATGTAAGTATTCTTTGTTTGATTTCCTATTTTCACTTGGTTCACTACGCTCTTGGTATCATCTAATTACCAAACGTAAGCAATAACTTCTCCACCAACGTTCTTTTGACGTGCTTCTTTGTCAGTCAAAAGACCTTCTGATGTTGAAATGATTGCGATTCCAAGTCCGTTAAGAACTTTAGGGATATCTTCACGTTTTGAGTAAACACGAAGACCTGGTTTTGAAACACGTTTCAAGTTAGTGATAACACGTTCACCGTTTTGGCCATATTTCAAGAATACACGGATAATGCCTTGTTTGTCGTCTTCAATAATTTCAACGTTTTTCACAAAACCTTCGCGTTTAAGGATTTCAGCAATCCCTTTTTTGATGTTTGATGCAGGTACTTCAAGCACTTCGTGTTTTGCTTGATTAGCATTACGAATACGTGTCAGAAAGTCTGCGATTGGGTCAGTCATAACCATTTTAAATTTCTCCTCTTACTAGTAGTTTGCAAGTTGCACTTGCTAGTTAATGTCGCCCAAGTGGGCTGGTTGTATGCTTCTCAGACGAAAAGCTAATTTGAACTCGCCCTATGAACTGTGCAAAATAGATAAATCGACTCATTTGCAAGCATCCTCGATTTCCTAATTTTGCTTTGTTCACCACGGGCTTAGTATCATAATTTTTGAGCACGGACTAAAATCCTAGTGAAAAAGATAGGCTTTCTCAAAGTCTAATGACTTCTGCGGCAGCCTCCTATTTTCATACGGATTTTTTCACGTCCTTTGCATCATCATTTAATTGAGTTCGAGCTACAACCTTAGCAAAGAAGATAGATTTTCCTAGAAGTAAACTTCTTCGTCAAATCTCCTATCTTTGCGTTGGTTGCTTAACGCTCTCACATCTTATTTTTACCAAGAAGCTTTGGTAACGCCTGGGATTTGTCCTTTGTATGCTAATTCACGGAAGCAAACACGGCAAAGTTTAAATTTGCGGTAAACTGAATGTGGACGACCACATTTTTCGCAACGTGTGTAAGCTTGCGTAGAGAACTTCGCTGGACGTTTGTTCTTAGCAATCATAGATTTTTTAGCCAATTGATTTACCTCCTAAATTATTTTGCAAAAGGCATTCCAAGGCCTTTAAGCAATTCACGTCCTTCTTCGTCAGTGTTAGCAGTAGTAACGATAACAATATCAAGACCACGTACTTTATCAACATCGTCGAAATTAATTTCTGGGAAGATCAATTGTTCTTTCACACCAAGTGTGTAGTTACCACGTCCGTCAAAAGATTTTGTTGGAACACCATGGAAGTCACGCACACGTGGAAGTGAAACAGTAACCAATTTATCCAAAAATTCGTACATGCGTTCACCGCGAAGGGTTACTTTTGCACCGATCGCTACACCTTCACGAAGACGGAAGCCAGCGATTGATTTCTTAGCTTTAGTAATAAGTGGTTTTTGACCTGAGATAAGTGCTAACTCAGCAGCAGCTTTTTCAAGATTTTTAGCGTTTGATACAGCATCACCGACACCCATGTTAAGAACGATTTTCTCAACTTTTGGCACAGCCATTACTGAAGAATAGTTAAATTTTTCAGTCAACGCAGGAACAACTTCATTAGTATATTTTTCTTTTAAGCGATTTGCCATTATGCTTCTCCTTTCCTTCGTGATTAATCAAGTACTTCGCCTGATTTTTTGTTGTAACGAACTTTCTTGCCATCTACAACTTTGTAACCAACACGGCCCGCAACGCCATTTTTGTCAAGTACTTGGACGTTTGACACATGGATTGGTGCTTCTTTTTCTACAATAGCACCTTGAGGGTTTTCATTGTTTGGTTTTTGGTGCTTTTTGACAATTGCAACACCTTCAACAATTACTTTGTTAACTTTTGGAAGAGCTTTAAGAACTACAGCTTCAACACCTTTGTCCTTACCAGCAATAACGCGAACTTTGTCGCCTTTTTTTACAAACATGTGAGTATTTCTCCTATTTTTTCTTACGCCCAAATGGGCACCCTGACAAACGTCAGGGGACTAAGTTTGCTTTTTTATAATTATAAATTAAAGTACTTCTGGTGCAAGTGAAACAATCTTCATGAAGCCACCGTCACGCAATTCACGTGCAACAGGACCGAAGATACGAGTTCCGCGAGGATTTTTGTCTTCACGGATGATTACCGCAGCGTTATCGTCAAATTTGATGTATGAACCGTCTGCACGACGAGCACCAGTTTTTGTACGAACAACAACAGCCTTAACCACGTCACCTTTTTTAACCGCTCCACCAGGAGTAGCTTGTTTTACAGATGCAACGATGATATCACCGATATTAGCGAATTTACGTCCTGAACCACCAAGAACTTTGATGGTGAGAATTTCACGGGCACCGCTATTATCAGCAACTTTCAAGCGAGTTTCTTGTTGAATCATTCCAATTTTCTCCTTTTAGTTTGTTTAGATAATAACAGCTTCTTCCACAACTTCTACAAGACGGAAGCGTTTTGTAGCTGAGAGTGGACGAGTTTCCATGATACGTACGATATCGCCTTCTTTGGCAACATTATTTTCATCATGTGCTTTGTATTTTTTTGAATAGTTGATACGTTTACCATAGACTGGGTGGTTACGCTTTGTTTCAACTACAACAGTGATTGTTTTATCCATCTTGTCAGATACGACACGTCCAACAAGGGTTTTACGTTGATTACGTTCCATTATTAGAATTTCTCCTTTCCCAATCTATTATTTGTTTTCTGATTGCACAGTTTTAACACGTGCAATTTGCTTCTTCACTTCGTTCAAACGCGCAGTTTGATCAAGTTGACCTGTTGCTGCTTGGAAACGAAGTTCAAAAAGTTCTTTCTTAAGTTCGTTTTCTTTCTTAGCAAGTTCTTCTTGAGAAAGTCCACGAAGCTCTTTAACAAAATCTTTAATTTCTTGAAGTTTCATGTGCTCTCCTTATTCTGCTTCACGTTTTACGAATTTACATTTAACTGGTAATTTGTGGCTCGCAAGACGAAGTGCTTCACGTGCGACTTCTTCAGATACACCAGCAATTTCAAACATAACTTTTCCACGTTTAACTGGTGCTACCCAACCTTCAGGCGCCCCTTTACCAGAACCCATACGTACACCGATAGCTTTAGCAGTGTATGATTTGTGTGGGAAGATTTTAATCCAAACTTTACCGCCACGTTTCATGTAACGCGTCATCGCAATACGGGCAGCTTCGATTTGACGGTTTGTAATCCAGTGGCTAGTAGTGGCTTGAAGACCGTATTCACCAAATGCGACTTCCTTACCACCTTTAGCTTCACCGCGCATTTTTCCACGGAATTCGCGACGGTGTTTAACACGTTTAGGTACTAACATCTGTTATTTGCCTCCTTTAGTGTTTTTGCGAGCTGGAAGAACTTCACCACGATAAATCCAAACTTTAACTCCAAGTTTACCGTATGTAGTATCAGCTTCTTCCCAAGCATAATCGATATCTGCACGAAGTGTGTGAAGTGGAACTGTTCCTTCTGAATAACCTTCAGCACGAGCGATATCAGCACCGTTCAAACGACCAGATACTTGAGTTTTGATTCCTTTAGCACCTGCACGCATTGTACGTTGGATAGCTTGTTTTTGAGCGCGACGGAAAGCAACACGTTGCTCAAGTTGACGAGCAATGTTTTCACCAACAAGATGAGCATCAAGATCAGGTTGTTTGATTTCGATGATATTGATGTGAACTTGTTTTCCAGTCAACTTATTAAGTTGAACGCGAAGAGCGTCAACATTAGCTCCACCTTTACCGATAACCATACCTGGTTTAGCAGTGTGAAGTGAAACAATTACTTTATTTACTGCACGTTCAATTTCGATAGTTGAAACCGAAGCGTCAGCCAATTCTTTATTGATGAATTTACGGATTGCAAGATCTTCATGAAGGTAATCCGCGTATTCTTTTTCAGCATACCATTTCGCATCCCAGTCACGGATGATTCCGACACGCATACCAATTGGATGTACTTTTTGACCCACGATTTTACCTCCTTATTTTTCTGCAACTACTACAGTAATATGTGTAGTACGTTTGTTGATTGGTGAAGCTGAACCTTTCGCGCGAGGACGGAAACGTTTCATTGTTGGTCCTTCGTTAGCGAATGTTTCAGATACTACCAAATTAGCTTTTTCCAACCCAAAGTTGTTTTCAGCATTTGCAATAGCTGAGTTAAGAACTTTTTCAACTTCTGTAGCAGCTTTAGTTGGAGTGAATTTCAAGATTGCGATTGCATCAGCAACTTTCTTACCACGGATAAGATCAAGCACAAGACGTGTTTTACGAGGTGAAACACGCACTGTACGAGCCATTGCTTTAGCTGAAGTAATTTCTGCCATTGTGTCCTCCTCCTATTAACGACGTGTTTTCTTATCGTCTGCAGCGTGACCTTTGTAAGTACGTGTTGGCGCAAATTCACCAAGTTTGTGACCTACCATGTCCTCTTGAATGTAAACTGGTACGTGTTTACGTCCATCATAAACTGCAATTGTATATCCGATGAAACTTGGGAAAATCGTTGAACGACGTGACCAAGTTTTAATTACTTTTTTCTTTTCGTCATTTGCTTGAGCTTCAACTTTTTTCATCAAATGCTCATCGACGAAAGGTCCTTTTTTAAGACTACGTCCCATTGTGTAGTTTTCTCCTTTAAATATAGTACCACAGCGGCTTGGGAGCTGGGAGAATAACCCAACTTACCCTACCGAGCTGGCGGATTTATCATAACCGACCGGCGCAGTGGTTGACGGTCAAATAGCGGCATTTTTCAACTTGCTATTTTCCTCGTCAACTGTGCGGGGGTCTCGCTACGAAGTTTTAACAACCTTCTGCTCGGCCGCCTATTTTTCGTTACGGCGACGAACAATAAGTTTGTCAGATTTAGCTTTTTTGTTACGAGTTTTAAGACCAAGCGCAGGTTTACCCCAAGGAGTAGACGGTGCTTTACGTCCAACTGGTGCCTTACCTTCACCACCACCGTGTGGGTGATCGTTAGGGTTCATTACAGAACCACGAACAGTAGGACGAATACCCATCCAACGGCTACGACCAGCTTTACCCAAGTTAACAAGTGATTGTTGTTCGTTACCAACTGTACCGATTGTAGCACGACAAGTTCCGAGAATCATACGAACTTCACCTGATTGAAGACGAACCAGAACATATTTACCTTCTTGACCAAGCACTTGAGCAGAAGCTCCAGCGGCACGAATCAACTCGGCACCTTTACCTGGTTGAAGTTCAATATTGTGGATAACTGTACCAACTGGGATATTTGCAAGTGGAAGTGCATTACCAACTTTAATATCTGCATCTGGACCAGAAATGATACGTTGACCTACTTCAAGACCTTTTGGTGCAAGAATGTAAGCTTTCACACCGTCAGTGTAGTGTACGAGAGCGATGTTAGCTGTACGATTTGGATCATACTCGATAGTTTTAACAACTGCTTCAACGCCGTCTTTGTTGCGTTTGAAGTCAATCAAACGGTAGTGACGTTTGTGTCCGCCACCTTGGTGACGTACAGTAATGCGACCGTTGTTGTTACGACCAGCTTTGTTTTTAAGTGAAACAAGCAATGATTTCTCAGGAGTACTTGTTGTGATTTCAGCAAAATCCAAAGAAGTCATGTTACGACGGCCATTTGTCGTTGGTTTATAAACTTTAATACCCACGTTAATTCCTCCTTAGATTATTCAGCTTCAGCTGCGAACAACTCGATTGCTTTAGAATCAGCTGTAAGAGTGATGATAGCTTTTTTAGTTTTGCTTGTGAAACCTGTGTAACGCCCTACGCGTTTAGCTTTAGGTTTAACCGTTACAGTGTTCACGTTCGCAACTTTAACTCCGTCAAACGCTGCTTCGATAGCTTGTTTGATCAAAAGTTTGTGTGCACGAGTGTCAACTTCAAATGTGTATTTCCCTGCTTCGAGGTCGTACATAGATTTTTCAGTAATAACTGGTTTTTTGATTACGTCATACAAATTCATTATGCAAGAACCTCCTCAATTGTAGAGATTGCTTCTTTAGTAACAAGAAGTTTGTCTGCGTTCACGATGTCAAGAACACTTGCAGTAGTTGCAGTTGCAACCGTTACGTTTGGAAGGTTACGTGCAGAAAGCGCTGCAAATTCATTTCCTTCTTCAAGGATTACAAGTACTTTTGAATCAACGTTAAGCGCTGAAAGTACGTTTGCAAATTCAGCAGTTTTTGGAGCTGCAAATGAAAGGCTTTCTACAGCTACAAATTTATCTTCAGCAACTTTTGCTGAGTAAACTGATTTCAAAGCAAGGCGACGAACTTTTTGTGGAAGTTTGTATCCATATGAACGCGGAGTAGGTCCGAAGACAACACCACCACCACGCCATTGTGGTGAGCGGATAGAACCTTGACGCGCACGTCCAGTTCCTTTTTGACGCCATGGTTTACGTCCGCCACCAGATACTGCTGAGCGGTTTTTAACTGCATGAGTCCCTTGGCGAAGGCTAGCACGTTGGCTGATGACGACATCAAATACTACTGATTCGTTTGGTTCGATACCGAAGATAGCGTCGTTTAATTCAACTGAACTAACTTCTTTACCAGTTTGGTCAAATAGTTTTACGTTTGCCATTTTAACTGTTTTCTCCTTTCTTATTATTTAGCAGCTTTAACAGCTGATTTGATAGTGATAAGAGATTTCTTAGCACCTGGTACGTTACCTTTGATTAGGATAACGTTCTTCTCAGGAATAACTTGTACAATTTCAAGATTTTGAATGGTTACACGATTGCCACCCATACGTCCTGCCAAGTGCTTATTTTTGAAAACACGGTTAGGCGCAACAGGTCCCATAGAACCTGGACGACGATGGTAACGAGAACCGTGAGCCATAGGTCCACGTGATTGGCCATGGCGTTTGATAACACCTTGGAACCCTTTACCTTTAGATGTACCAGTTACATCAACAACATCACCAGCTGCGAAAGTTTCAACTGTAATTTCTTGTCCAACTTCCAAGCCTTCAATGTTTTTGAATTCACGAATGAAGCGCTTAGGAGCAGTGTTAGCTTTTGCTACATGGCCTTTGGCAGGTTTGTTGCTCAATACTTCACGTTTGTCATCAAAACCAACTTGAACTGCTTCGTAACCATCTATTTCAACAGTTTTCACTTGAAGCACAACGTTTGGAGTCGCTTCGATGACAGTAACAGGGATAAATTCACCGTTTTCAGTGAAGATTTGAGTCATTCCCACTTTTTTCCCTAAGATTCCTTTTGTCATGAGAAAATATTTCCTTTTCTTATTTGTATTTAAAAAGTTTTTTATGAGCGTTTTTCATGCTCAAAAAAGTTTTTAACGAGCGTTTTTTGTGCTCAAAGCTAAGATACTGAAGACTCAAACTCAATGTAAAAACAAGAAAACCGACGAAGAAACATTACTTTCTAGAAAGATTTGTCTTTCTCACACAGAGTTCAGCCTGCGTTCAGTTACATCCGAACCTACTTCTTACTTGCTTTTCAAACGATTAAAGTTTGATCTCTACATTAACACCGCTTGGCAAGTCAAGCTTCATCAAAGCGTCAACCGTTTTTTGTGTTGGGTTAATGATGTCAACAAGACGTTTGTGCGTACGCATTTCAAATTGTTCGCGAGAATCTTTGTATTTGTGTGTCGCACGAATAATTGTGTAAAGGCTACGCTCAGTTGGAAGTGGAACTGGTCCAGCAACTGTAGCACCTGTACGTGTCGCAGTTTCAACGATCTTTTCTGCCGCTGTATCCAGTGTACGATGCTCGTAGGCTTTTAAACGGATACGGATTTTTTTGTTTGCCATCTTTTTCTCCTTTTCGTCTATTTAAGATAATAGGCTAGCTCCTCAAGAAAACCAACACGCTATTGCGTGGCAATGCAACCGAGCGTGTCGCAACCTCTTGCATCATAGCTAAAGCTGTTTTTTTTTACAGCACCAGTATATAATACCAGATTTCACAGGCCTTTGCAAGCTTTTTTAAAATTTTTATTTGAAGCCTTTTTTATTTCCCGCGTTTTATTTGAAGCTCATTTATCAAGTCGAACTCAATAAGTTCGTAGTTATACCAAAGTCCACAATCTAAGCTGTCTTGGCACACCCAAATAACATTTTCGACGATATTCGCTTTGGTCTGTTATGATTGTTTGAGCACAGTTGTCTCGTTTTCCATTTGACTAGTGAAGATTTATCTCTTTTGCATTCGTGAATGCAGAGCTTTTAGGATGATTAATCCTTCTTCCAGTTCTTCTACAGTATCTGGGGAACAAATAGCTATACGTATGGCTGATTGCTCTATCAAGCTCCCCGTAAAGAAACGTTCTGCACACAGAACCTCAATCCCCTCTTGTTTGGCAAGTTTCTCAAAGGCATAGCCATCTATATGTTTAGGTAAAGACAACCATTGAAATAAAGCATAAGAATTAGCAGAAGCAGATTCTGGGAAATATTGGCGATAAAGTGTATTGCGTTCCTTGGTCAAGAGCTTTTTCCTTTCAATAACTTGGTTGGCCTTACCACTGACAATAAGTTCATTTACAATCTGAGCATTGAATAAAGGAATATGAATATTAAGCGTATTAGCTGTTTTTATAAAGAGGTTACTTAAGTTATCAGGTACAACCATATAAGCTAGACGCAGACTTGCAAATAAAGATTTTGATAATCCATGAATATAAATCGTATATTGAGGAATTATCCGAGCAAATGGTGGTATTTTCGTAACATTCGTGAAAGCGTAAGTATCATCTTCTATCAATAGGAGATGATTTTTGACAATGATGTCTGCTAGTTGCTTTCGGCGTTCTAGTGTTAAATCAACAGCAGTTGGATTATTTGAAGTGGGAACGAGATAGAGTGCCTTAAGATTATGTTGTTTCACTTTTATAGCTAAATCCTCTGCTAAAATCCCTTTATTATCACTTTTCAATGCAATTAATTCAATATGGAATTGATTAGCTAAAGCAATAAAATTGGTGTAGGTAAAACTGTCTACTGCAATCTTATCGCCAGCTTTAAAAAGGCTTAAAAATGCAACAGCTAAGGCATTTTGACTGCCATAGGTCAGTAAAATATTATCCACGGAAGTATTAACTTGAAATTTTTGTAGCCAGTTTTGAGCGATTATTTTCTGTCTTTGCTCCGTTTGACTGGCATCAAATTCAAACAGGCGGTCAACCGACTGGCTTTGGAGTAATTTTCTGGATACATCGGAGATAATATGATTTAGCTGATAATAAGGACGTAAAACGCTGAGGCAAATACAAGTCTTGTCTTTTTTTAGGGAAGATAAAGGAATAGAAGGATTGGGTGAGACAAAGGTGCCTTTGCCGATAATAGCATGTATGAGTCCTTTTTGTGTGCAAATTTTAAAAGCCCTTGTAACAGTGCTCAAATTAATATCCAAGAAATCTGCCAGTTCTCTCTGTGACGGAAGTTGTGTTCTGATAGGTAGACGTCCTGTTATAACATCTTGCTCTAAAAGCTCAGCCAAAGAAAGATATAAAGGTGTTTTTAGTAAATTTTTATCAGGTTTCCAAGTCATGGGATAATTTTCAAATGAATTAACAGGCATTCTTTCTCCTTAAAATTGTCTGGCATACAATATTAGCAATCTTTGCAGACCATTTTTCTTTATAATTATTGTATGAATTGTATGGTATTTTTATTATACCACTTTTGAAGGAAGGAAAAAATGATGGATTTAACAAAAGGAAAGGAATGGAGAGTACTTTTAATTTTCTCACTTCCTATTTTCTTGGGAAATTTATTTGAACAATTTTATAATATTATAGATACTGTTATTGTTGGTAATCTTGTGGGAGCAAGAGGTTTGTCTGCTGTTGGATCCAGCACTCAAATAGTTGCTCTAACTATTTCTGTATCCACGGGAATGTCTATCGGTGCAAGTGTTATTATTTTCCAGCTTTATGGTGCTAAGAAAAATAAAGATATGAAAGAGGTTATTGATACTAATCTTATTTTTAATAGTCTTTTTTCTACTTTGTTAATGATTTTAACTTTGTTTTGTTCTGATTTTCTTTTAAAATTATTAAATGTTCCAGTTCATTTACTTTTTGATGTGAGCGCTTATTTAAAAACTACTTTGTTGGGTCTGCCTTTTCTCTTTGCTTACAATACCCTAGCCAATATTTTAAGAGGTCTGGGGGATTCTAAAACACCAACTACTATTTTAATTAGCTCTGTCTTATTAAACACCTTGTTAGACCTCCTTTTCATAAAAGGCTTTGCCTACGGCCTTGTTGGAGCCGCTCTGGCTACTGCGATAGCTCAGTTATTTTCTTTTGTCGTATGCTTGCTTTATATGCACAAATATTATCCTGAGTTGGTTCCTAACTTTTTTCATCTGAAATGGAGGCGGCGTATTTTAAAGCATTCTTTAGCCATTGGATTTCCTGCCATGTTGCAGCAAGTTTTTATCAGTTTAGGTTTTCTGGTTATTCAATTTTTGGTTAATGGTTTTGGTACCAGCGCTATTGCAGCTTATACTGCAGCTTCTAAAGTAGATGCTTTTGCGGAAATGCCAGCTATTAATTTGGGTCAAGCTCTGATGAATTTTACAGCTCAGAATGAGGGAGCGGGTAAGCAAAAAAGAATTACAAAAGGTGGCAAGAGTGCTTTAATAACAACTTTATTGATTTCCATTGCCATTTCCGTGCTTATCTATAGTTTTGCTCCCCACTTTATTATTCTTTTTAATCATAGCAAAACCATTGTTTGGATTGGACAAAATTATTTGCGGATTGTTTCCGTTTTCTACTTTATTTTTGGCGCCATGCAGGTACTAAATGGTTTGTTATTAGGTTATGGAAAATCCTTGCTGCCATTAATTGCTTCTATCATCACTTTCTGTTTTCTGCAAGTTCCGTTGGCTGTTTTTCTGTCGCATACAAGCTTAGGTTTTAACGGGATCTGGCTGGCGGCACCATGTTTGAGTAGCAGTTTCCTGCTTTTGAAGGCAGCTACAATATCATTGCATGGGATGCACCTGCTCACGGGGAATCCCGTCCCTATATTGCCTTTACCTACGAGAATATGGTATAAGGCATGAAAGCTATTTTTGATGAATGCGGATTGTCATCTGTTATTCTCATTGGTCAGTCTATGGGAGGTTTTATCGCGCAGGCCTTTATCTGTCGCATCCATATTTGGTAAAAGCTTTTGTGGCCATTGATTCGACGCCTTACGGGGATTATTATTCAACGTCTGATAAATGGTGGCTCAGGCAGATTGAGTGGATGGCAAAATTATTTCCAGAAAAACTCTTGAAATCCTCTATCGCAAAGCAAACTGCTCTGACTGACGCAGGTCGGAAAAATATGGCTGCAATGATTGCAGACTATGGCAAGTCCGAGCTCTGCCACTTGATGGGACTTAATTACACTGCCTTTCTTGATGATAACAGAGAGTGTGACATTCTCTGTCCTGTTTTACTAATTGTTGGTAAAAAAGATAAGACGGGAAAGGTTAAAGTCTACAATAAGGAATGGGCAAAGTGCACAGGCTATCCTTTGGTCTGGATTGCTGGCGCTGCTCACAACTCCAATGTGATAATCCTGCTGTGGTGAATGAGGAAATAAGAAATTTTCTTAAAACGCTGAAATAAACAAATTAAAGAACCCATTACTCGGCTTTTTCTATACTACAAATTTTCTAATTTGAATTATTCCTGTAACATTTATCTAACCCGTGGTGTTAGTTGATTTCGATTAACAAAAATAACCCATTGGGACTATACTGCAAGTGACGAAACAAACAGGAGGTCATCCAAATGAGCACTTACATTATAATCCTAAACATACTTATCTTCAACTATCTTTATCACAATGTTGAAAAATTTGTCAAAGTCTTTATCAAAAAGTGGCCCCAGTGGAGTGCACTCATCGGAAAAATATCTCAAAATGTAAGGTATCAGAAATACTAGAGATAAGCTATTAGAGGGATTTGCAGATATTGGCTATAATGCTTCAAAGAGAATGTGGTTTTATACCTTTACAGTCCACATGGCAGTCACAGAGTCGGGGTACATTTTGAATCATATTGTCACACCTGCATCTGTTCATGACCTTCAAGCTTGCTAAAGAGCTTTTGGATGGTTTAGAGGCTCCCAATGTTCTAGCTGATTTAGGTTATCTAAGCAAAGCCTTAAAGGAAGATTTTGAGAGTAGGCATGTAACACTTTGAACACCGCTTCTCGCAAATATGAGGGGAGTTAAGGAACACAACAAACGGGAAAACTCCTAGCTATTAGAAAAACGATTGAAACACGTTTTCAATATTAAATTCAGAGTTTAATATTGAACACCCTATCGCTAAATCTTTATCTGGAATTCAAAATGAGCTGGAGCGGAAGATTTTTGCTTATAATTTGGGATTTTTTATCAATTAGCACCACGAGTAAATATAGTTAAATGACGCAATAAAACCAACCCCTATAAAGAGAGTTGGTTTTATCAGAGTAAATTTCACTTAGAAAAGAAATATCACATCAATAAAAATATGCTTGCATTGTTAAAGATATGTACAGCAGATGAAAATAAAAGATTGTCTGTTTTATGATAGGTGTAAGCAAAAACAAGACCTGACATAAAGTGCGGTAAAACACCCAGAAGTTCACTTAGTGTAAAATGATTAACATGAATCAGAGCAAAGCATAGGCTAGATAGGAAAATAGACATTCCTGCAGAACAAAACTTTTTGAAAAAATTTAGTAATACTTAACAAAAATCATAAATAGCGTTATAATAGTATTATGACAAAAGAACTTACCCAAACACAAGTCGAAGAATTAAAGCAAGCACTTAAAGATAAAAATAATGCTCCGCATCATAGAAAAATACAGGCACTCATTCTTTATTCTGAATGCCATAATTTAACATCCGTAGCTAAATCAGTAGGTTTTGTCCATCAGACAGTCCGAAACTTATTGAATCGCTATCTAAGTGGTGGCTTAGAAGCCCTCTTAAAGGAAAATCGTGGTGGTCGCCGCCGCTCCTATATGACGCA
>NZ_KB904514.1 GCF_000380105.1 Streptococcus orisratti DSM 15617 | reverse complement strand
AAGACCTTTGAGAACTGAACAAGAAGACGAACCAAACGTGCGGGTTACGGAAGTAACCTGTCAAGAAACAATAAGTCAGCAATGACGCGAGCGCAAGCTCAAACTTTTAAATGAGAGTTTGATCCTGGCTCAGGACGAACGCTGGCGGCGTGCCTAATACATGCAAGTGGAACGCATGATTGATACCGGAGCTTGCTCCACCATTAATCATGAGTCGCGAACGGGTGAGTAACGCGTAGGTAACCTACCTCATAGCGGGGGATAACTATTGGAAACGATAGCTAATACCGCATAACAGTCATTAACACATGTTAGAGACTTGAAAGGGGCAAGAGCTTCACTATGAGATGGACCTGCGTTGTATTAGCTAGTAGGTAGGGTAAAGGCCTACCTAGGCGACGATACATAGCCGACCTGAGAGGGTGATCGGCCACACTGGGACTGAGACACGGCCCAGACTCCTACGGGAGGCAGCAGTAGGGAATCTTCGGCAATGGGGGGAACCCTGACCGAGCAACGCCGCGTGAGTGAAGAAGGTTTTCGGATCGTAAAGCTCTGTTGTTAGAGAAGAACGTGTGTGAGAGTGGAAAGTTCACACAGTGACGGTAACTAACCAGAAAGGGACGGCTAACTACGTGCCAGCAGCCGCGGTAATACGTAGGTCCCGAGCGTTGTCCGGATTTATTGGGCGTAAAGCGAGCGCAGGCGGTTCTGTAAGTCTGAAGTTAAA
The DNA here is from genome assembly GCF_000380105.1 of Streptococcus orisratti DSM 15617. Lineage (GTDB taxonomy): Bacteria > Bacillota > Bacilli > Lactobacillales > Streptococcaceae > Streptococcus > Streptococcus orisratti. Next base: position 4,610 of record NZ_KB904514.1, on the reverse strand, counting down.
GGCAGTGGCTTAACCATTGTACGCTTTGGAAACTGCAGGACTTGAGTGCAGAAGGGGAGAGTGGAATTCCATGTGTAGCGGTGAAATGCGTAGATATATGGAGGAACACCGGTGGCGAAAGCGGCTCTCTGGTCTGTAACTGACGCTGAGGCTCGAAAGCGTGGGGAGCAAACAGGATTAGATACCCTGGTAGTCCACGCCGTAAACGATGAGTGCTAGGTGTTAGGCCCTTTCCGGGGCTTAGTGCCGCAGCTAACGCATTAAGCACTCCGCCTGGGGAGTACGACCGCAAGGTTGAAACTCAAAGGAATTGACGGGGGCCCGCACAAGCGGTGGAGCATGTGGTTTAATTCGAAGCAACGCGAAGAACCTTACCAGGTCTTGACATCCCGATGCCCGCTCTAGAGATAGAGTTTTACTTTTGTACATCGGTGACAGGTGGTGCATGGTTGTCGTCAGCTCGTGTCGTGAGATGTTGGGTTAAGTCCCGCAACGAGCGCAACCCCTATTGTTAGTTGCCATCATTGAGTTGGGCACTCTAGCGAGACTGCCGGTAATAAACCGGAGGAAGGTGGGGATGACGTCAAATCATCATGCCCCTTATGACCTGGGCTACACACGTGCTACAATGGCTGGTACAACGAGTTGCAAGTCGGTGACGACAAGCTAATCTCTTAAAGCCAGTCTCAGTTCGGATTGTAGGCTGCAACTCGCCTACATGAAGTCGGAATCGCTAGTAATCGCGGATCAGCACGCCGCGGTGAATACGTTCCCGGGCCTTGTACACACCGCCCGTCACACCACGAGAGTTTGTAACACCCGAAGTCGGTGAGGTAACCTTTTGGAGCCAGCCGCCTAAGGTGGGATAGATGATTGGGGTGAAGTCGTAACAAGGTAGCCGTATCGGAAGGTGCGGCTGGATCACCTCCTTTCTAAGGAAAATAACGGAAGCACGTTTGGTTGGATCTTGTTTAGTTTTGAGAGGTCTTGTGGGGCCTTAGCTCAGCTGGGAGAGCGCCTGCTTTGCACGCAGGAGGTCAGCGGTTCGATCCCGCTAGGCTCCATTAGGATACGAAGTGATGGTTAGTTTTAGCAAAAACTTGTATTCTAAGCTAAATAAGATATTGTTCAAGAAATTGAACACGACCTCATTTTTTAGGAAAAAAGATAAATCTCCTTGTGTGCAAGTCACACAGCGTCGATTTCCTATTTTTCTACAAAAATGCCCAACAAGTTGGGACGGTCTTAGTATCTTAGATTTGCCCATTGAAAATTGAATATCTGTATCAAATTCCATATAGAAATATATGAAATAGTAACAAGAAAATAAACCGAAAACGCTGTGACTATTAATGAGTAGGTCGTAAGACCAAAGATAAGGTTAAGTTAATAAGGGCGCACGGTGGATGCCTTGGCACTAGAAGCCGAAGAAGGACGTGACTAACGACGAAATGCTTTGGGGAGCTGTAAGTAAGCGCTGATCCAGAGATGTCCGAATGGGGGAACCCACTAGCTGATGGCTAGTATCCCTACCTGTTAAGGGTAGAGGAAGGAAGACGCAGTGAACTGAAACATCTAAGTAGCTGCAGGAAGAGAAAGCAAAAGCGATTGCCTTAGTAGCGGCGAGCGAAGAGGCAGGAGGGCAAACCAGAGAGTTTACTCTCTGGGGTTGTAGGACTGCAATATGGACTTAAAGAGTATAGAAGAACTACCTGGGAAGGTAGGCCAAAGAGAGTAAAAGCCTCGTATTTGAAATAGTCTTTATACCTAGCAGTATCCTGAGTACGGCGAGACACGCGAAATCTCGTCGGAATCTGGGAGGACCATCTCCCAACCCTAAATACTCTCTAGTGACCGATAGTGAACCAGTACCGTGAGGGAAAGGTGAAAAGCACCCCGGGAGGGGAGTGAAATAGAACCTGAAACCGTGTGCCTACAAGAAGTTCGAGCCCGTTAATGGGTGAGAGCGTGCCTTTTGTAGAATGAACCGGCGAGTTACGTTTACGTGCGAGGTTAAGTTGAAGAGACGGAGCCGTAGGGAAACCGAGTCTGAATAGGGCGAATGAGTACGTGGACGTAGACCCGAAACCATGTGACCTACCCATGAGCAGGTTGAAGGTGCGGTAAGACGCACTGGAGGACCGAACCAGGGCACGTTGAAAAGTGCTTGGATGACTTGTGGGTAGCGGAGAAATTCCAAACGAACTTGGAGATAGCTGGTTCTCTCCGAAATAGCTTTAGGGCTAGCGTCGACATTAAGAATCATGGAGGTAGAGCACTGTTTGGGTGAGGGGTCCATCCCGGATTACCAATCTCAGATAAACTCCGAATGCCATTGATTTATGGTCGGCAGTCAGACTGCGAGTGCTAAGATCCGTAGTCGAAAGGGAAACAGCCCAGACCACCAGCTAAGGTCCCAAAATATATGTTAAGTGGAAAAGGATGTGGGGTTGCACAGACAACTAGGATGTTAGCTTAGAAGCAGCTATTCATTCAAAGAGTGCGTAATAGCTCACTAGTCGAGTGACCCTGCGCCGAAAATGTACCGGGGCTAAAACATATTACCGAAGCTGTGGATACCTTTATAGGTATGGTAGGAGAGCGTTCTATGGGTGAAGAAGGTGTACCGTGAGGAGCGCTGGAACGCATAGAAGTGAGAATGCCGGTATGAGTAGCGAAAGATGGGTGAGAATCCCATCCACCGTAAGACTAAGGTTTCCAGGGGAAGGCTCGTCCGCCCTGGGTTAGTCGGGACCTAAGGAGAGACCGAAGGGTGTATCCGATGGCCAACAGGTTGATATTCCTGTACTAGAGTATGAAGTGATGGAGGGACGCAGTAGGCTAACTAAAGCGTGCGATTGGAAGTGCACGTCTAAGCAGTGAGGTGTGGACTGAGTCAAATGCTTAGTCCTGATACATTGAGCTGTGATGGGGAGCGAAGTTTAGTAGCGAAGTTAGTGATGTCACACTGCCGAGAAAAGCTTCTAGCGTTGTATCATACTCTACCCGTACCGCAAACCGACACAGGTAGTCGAGGCGAGTAGCCTCAGGTGATCGAGAGAACTCTCGTTAAGGAACTCGGCAAAATGGCCCCGTAACTTCGGGAGAAGGGGCGCTGGCTTTAAGTCAGCCGCAGTGAATAGGCCCAAGCAACTGTTTATCAAAAACACAGCTCTCTGCGAAATCGAAAGATGATGTATAGGGGGTGACGCCTGCCCGGTGCTGGAAGGTTAAGAGGAGTGCTTAGCGTAAGCGAAGGTATGAATTGAAGCCCCAGTAAACGGCGGCCGTAACTATAACGGTCCTAAGGTAGCGAAATTCCTTGTCGGGTAAGTTCCGACCCGCACGAAAGGCGTAATGATTTGGGCACTGTCTCAACGAGAGACTCGGTGAAATTTTAGTACCTGTGAAGATGCAGGTTACCCGCGACAGGACGGAAAGACCCCATGGAGCTTTACTGCAGTTTGATATTGAGTAACTGTACCACATGTACAGGATAGGTAGGAGCCTAGGACATCGGGACGCCAGTTTCGATTGAGGCGTTGTTGGGATACTACCCTTGTGTTATGGTTACTCTAACCTAGATAGGTGATCCCTATCGGAGACAGTGTCTGACGGGCAGTTTGACTGGGGCGGTCGCCTCCTAAAATGTAACGGAGGCGCCCAAAGGTTCCCTCAGACTGGTTGGAAATCAGTCGTAGAGTGTAAAGGTATAAGGGAGCTTGACTGCGAGAGCAACAACTCGAGCAGGGACGAAAGTCGGGCTTAGTGATCCGGTGGTACCGTATGGAAGGGCCATCGCTCAACGGATAAAAGCTACCCTGGGGATAACAGGCTTATCTCCCCCAAGAGTTCACATCGACGGGGAGGTTTGGCACCTCGATGTCGGCTCGTCGCATCCTGGGGCTGTAGTCGGTCCCAAGGGTTGGGCTGTTCGCCCATTAAAGCGGCACGCGAGCTGGGTTCAGAACGTCGTGAGACAGTTCGGTCCCTATCCGTCGCGGGCGTAGGAAATTTGAGAGGATCTGCTCCTAGTACGAGAGGACCAGAGTGGACTTACCGCTGGTGTACCAGTTGTCTTGCCAAAGGCATCGCTGGGTAGCTATGTAGGGAAGGGATAAACGCTGAAAGCATCTAAGTGTGAAGCCCCCCTCAAGATGAGATTTCCCATGATTTTATATCAGTAAGAGCCCTGAGAGAAGATCAGGTAGATAGGTTAGAAGTGGAAGTGTGGTGACACATGTAGCGGACTAATACTAATAGCTCGAGGACTTATCCAAACTAAGTAATGAGAACGTGAAGAAAAGCGTATGATTTTAGGAAATCGTCGCAGAAGTCTAAGGACTTCAAGAGGATTTATCTAAATCACTAGCTTTTTAGTTCGAATACAATTTAAGTAATGAGAACATTACAAGAAGCCGTTAATATTGACAGCGAGGTTTAAACTTGTTAGAATATAGATATTCAATTTTGAGTGGTCAAACCATTCGATAGTTAAGTGACGATAGCCTAGGAGATACACCTGTTCCCATGCCGAACACAGCAGTTAAGCCCTAGAACGCCTGAAGTAGTTGGGGGTTGCCCCCTGTGAGATAAGGGAGTCGCTTAGC
>NZ_KB904513.1 GCF_000380105.1 Streptococcus orisratti DSM 15617 | reverse complement strand
TCGAAGCTTGGTTTAAAACATTCTTACTACCCACTTTAGATAGACCATCTGTTATCATTATGGACAATGCAAGGTTTCATAGGATGAGTAAGCTAAAAGAGTTATGCAAGGAGCAGGGGCATAGACTTTTACCACTTCCTCCTTACTCACCTGAGTATAATCCCATTGAGAAAACATGGGCTCAAATCAAAAAACACCTCAGAAAAGTATTGCCAAATTGCGATACTTTTCTTGAGGCACTTTTGTCCTGCTCTTGTTTCAATTAACTATATTTTTTTATGGTTAAAGTCAGTCAGGCTCTTTTTTTGAATGTCCTGATTGAATAAGGCTCATAGCATAATTTTGCACCCAATGAAAACCGATTCCATAGATTAACACGTTGTTATGATTTGTGAAATGAATGCTGAGAAGTAATGGGAAATTAGACTTAACAGCAACAGTGTAGGTAGAATAAATTTCATCAAGCTGAGTTGTTTTAATGTCACGGAGTATCAATCTGTTTCGTGTGGTAGGACAATCGTTTCAATGCCAGCATTGTCAGTAATGTTGACGATTTCAGGAAAAAATGGGTCAAAAGGTGTATTATAGTCAAAAACGATGTGGATTTGACGTTTTCTATCATAATATTCAAGGGATAGTTTGTCTTTTTTGTTTGCCAACCGGAAAGTCAAGGTTCGATCTAATGGCACAACTCCCTTGAGATAGTTGTCAAGAATATCCCAAAAGGTGTCAATAATTGGATGAGGGAGGCTAGTTACAACACCAAAACTAGCATATCGTTCTTTAGTGTGTTCAAATGCCATAACAATTTTCCTTTCTACTAAGAACCTGTATTCACAAGCGAAGTGTTTATAGATAAGAGAGAGTTTTCTTGCTAATCAAGGCAGTTTTTTGAGAGAATGCTGACTGTATCTTGAAAAAACTAACGATGAGTAGCTCAAAAACTAGCCTTAGATAGAAGTGTTGAACTGTGAATACAGGTTCTTAGTATGAAAGCACCCCGAATGGGGTGCTGACAACTTTAACGATTCTTCAGTTCAAGATAACGTTTGTACCAAATATTGACATAGGATTGTGAAAATGGTCCTTTGCCATTGTTAATCCAGTCAACCAAGATTTTGACATTTTCTTTTAGAATAAAGTCTAAATCAGCAGAATAGGCCATCTTACGCTTATGTGTCTCATATTCATCAACATCAAGCAACCGCTTTTCACCATCAGCGAAAACTTTGACATCTAAGTCGTAGTCAATGTATTTGAGTGCTTCTTCATCCATCACATAAGGACTCGCCAGATTGCAGTAGTAAGAAACGCCGTTATCACGAATCATTGCAATAATGTTAAACCAGTATTTTTTATGAAAATAGACGATTGCTGGTTCACGTGTTACCCAACGTCTCCCATCACTTTCGGTTACGAGTGTATGATCGTTAACCCCAATCAGGGCGTTTTCAGTTGTTTTCAGTACCATAGTATCGCGCCACGTGCGGTGCAAACTACCATCATGCTTATAACTTTGAATTGTAATAAAGTCGCCTTCCTTAGGTAATTTCATGCCCTTACCAACTTTCTACAATTAAAACTTATCTTAGATAGTTTATCATAATTTTCTGAAAAATGCACTGATTAAGAGCGAAAATCTTATAAATAGTCCCTTAGAGCACTATTAATGTCATCAAAACCGAACCCTTTTCGGGCTAAGGCTTGAATTAGTCGTTGTTTGAGGTCATAACCTTCATATTTTTTGCTGTATTTACGGTAGGCTTTATCAAGTTCTTTGTGGAGCAAATCTTGTTCATTTTCGTCATCAGATTCAATCTCGAGGCTTTCAAAAGCAGTTTTTGCCTCGGCATAAGAAAAGCCTTTGTTGCTTAGAGATTGGATAATTTTATCCTTAAGGGTTCTAGCAGGTAATTTAGTTTGGTACTTTTTCAGAAGTTTGTTAGCAGCTTTTTCTGCGACCTCACTGAAATCCTGTTTTTCTATTTCCTGATCAATAAGCTGCGCTGGAATACCTTTTTGGAGCAATTTTTGTTTTATAACATAGGGACCTTTGTCATCTGAACTCAGATTTTGTGAGATAAAATTTTCAACGTATTTACCATCGTCTAGCCATTTATCCTCTTTAAGATTTTTCAAGACATCCTCAATAATATCAGACTTGATATCATGGTCCATCAAATAAAGTCGAACCTCAGCGGTCGTGCGCTGTTTAAATGAAATATAATAGAGTGCTAAATTTTTTCCGTGTGAAAATTGGGCAAAGGTCTGGATGTTTTTGAGCATTTTGTCATCCAAGGTCAGCCCCTTAGTCAGCATAAAGCGAACGATAGTGTCCTCAGTCACATAAAGTTTATCCGAGTTATCAATTTCAACTAGATAAAGTCGTTTTTTCTTTTCAATTTTAGTGATTTTCATAGTTCTAGTTTTTATCCAAAAGTTTCATAGGCAGCTACAAGTTGTAGGCGTTCAAAATCAACCATCTCACGTCCATAGGCATCTAGAAAGTAGTCTGTGTATTGATCAGTGCCGAGATTGTAGTGAAGTGACCAAATTACCCAAAATAGGTCAATGTGCCGATCGCTCACACCAGCTAAGCCCACATCAATAAAGCAGGAGAAGGTTTGAGTGTCCTTCAAAATGATATTTGGCAAGCAAGCATCACCGTGGATGAAGGCGTCATTTCTTAAAAGGTGTCCTTTGCTTATGGTGAGTTGGTGAGCGTCTTCGCGATCTGTGATGCCAAAATAAGGTAGCAAGGCCTTATCATAAAAAGCTCCAGCTTTGTAATTTTGCTCAGCAGTTGCTTGATAATGCTCTAGGCGTTTTGTAATAGGAAAGTCAACTGGACTATATTGATGTAATTTTTTGAGTGCATTGGCGAGTGTTTGACAGAGAAGTTTGGGTTGGTCCATAAATGCCAAAGCTGATTGTCCATAGGCGGCTTCGGTTAATAAATAGTCTTTATCGCTGCTAACATAGGCGATAAGAGCAATACCGAGCCCTGCTTGGTAGAACCAACTGATATTCTTTGCCTCATCTTTCAAAGTACCTTTTTGATCAATTTTGAGGTAGTATTCAGAGCCTACTTTTATCACCAGAGCACCCGAATGAGAAGAGGTGTCGATAAGTGTTTTTCCTAATACATAGGGTTTGATTTCAGATGGAAGTTGAGCAAGTAATTTCTCGAATTTAACGATTTTCATAGTTTTAATTATATCAAAAATGGTAGAATAGAGTTAGGAAAATACGTTGTCCCAAGAAAAGAGGTAGCTATGACGGATAAAGATAAGGTAATTAGTTTGAAACAATATCGACAGAATAAGGAATTTGAAGCTGATTTGCTAGAAAGCTTATCTGGTCTGACCGATGAGGAAATAGACGATTTGTATGATGAGTTTGCTTTTGGTAATGGTCTCTATGATAGCGGAGCCTCAGGGAGCGAACTTGTAAAAGAAATCAGTGCGTTAGAAGAGTTGGAAAAAGAGAGGTCAATGTCTCCAAAAAAAGCTTGGATAGCTGAGGGACAGCCTCCTTATCTTGAATCAAAGGTGGAGTTGGCCATGCTTTATAAGCAAAATGGACTTTACCAGAAGGCTTTAACCCATTTTTTAGAGATTTATCAAGCTGATCCTAATGATTCCTTGGGATGTCGTTATGAAATCATGTCACTCTATGTTTTAATGTCAAATTATGAGATGGCGAGTGCATTTTTTAATAGCCATAAAGAACACAAGGAAGATGTTCTCATGCAAGTTCCTTTGCTAATTGCAGCAATTTTGAACGGTCATCAAGAAACTGCTGAAGAATTGATACTCCAGCTATGTGGTCAGGTTGATGGTTTTCTTGAATTTTGTTTGCAAGATGAATTTCCAATGCTACGTGTTTTAGATGCGGGGGCTCTGGAAAGTTACCAACCCAATAGCGAAGATAGCCTCTATCTAGCTCTCTACAATGTTCTGCCTCTTTTGATGACTGCCTCTACCTATGTGCAGGCTTGGCTTAACAATGATTTTGCAGAAGAGGATGAGTTTTTAGAAGACTTTGATATTTTGACTTCTGCACAATTGCAGAGCTTGACAAATTATGGCATCAGAACTGTTGCAGATATTGCCAATTATTCAGAAACTCAGTTGTTAACTATTCCTAAAATTGGCAAAGCTACTTTGGAAAAACTAAAAGAAGCTGGAGTGATATTTAGCGAGAAATGAATTTACAAGTAAAACAAAGAATTCCTTTGAAAATCAAACGTATGGGCATCAATGGTGAAGGGATTGGTTTTTATAAGAAAACATTGGTCTTTGTGCCCGGTGCGCTGAAGGGTGAGGAGGTTTTTTGCCAAGTCACCAGCGTCAAACGTAACTTTGTGACTGCTCGGCTATTGACCATTAATAAAAAGTCAAAATTTCGAGTTGAGCCATCCTGCTCTATCTACGAAGAATGTGGTGGTTGTCAACTTATGCACCTGCGTTATGACAAACAGTTGGAAGTTAAGGACGATATTATCCGTCAGGCTTTGAATAAGTTTAAGCCAGCAGGTTATGAAAGCTATGAGATTCGTCATACTCTGGGCATGGAGCAACCGGAACATTATCGTGCTAAGTTGCAATTCCAAATTCGTTCTTTTGGTGGCTCAATTAAAGCAGGACTTTATGCTGAAGGTAGTCACAGGCTTGTTAGTGTTGAAGACTGCTTGGTTCAGGATGTGCTAACACAAAGAATCATCAACCGTATCTGCCAACTTTTGAACACGTACAAGGTACCGATATACAATGAACGCAAGATTGCTGGCGTACGGACAGTTATGATTCGTAAAGCGCAAGCGACCGAACAGGTTCAGTTAATCTTTGTGACCAGCCGTGACCTTCGTCTAACAGCACTCATCAAGGAGTTGACTGCTGAGTTCCCGCAAATTAAAACCATTGCTCTTAATGTCAATCGTTCTAAATCAAGTGAGATTTATGGTGATAAGACAGAGATTTTGTGGGGACAAGAGACGATTTCGGAAAATGTTTTGGATTACAATTTTTCATTGTCACCACGCGCATTCTATCAGCTCAATCCGCAGCAGACCGAAGTATTATATAGTCAAGCGGTTGCAGCTTTAGATGTGACGGCAAGCGATGATATTATTGATGCTTATTGTGGTGTTGGGACCATTGGCTTTGCTTTTGCGGATAGAGTCAAAAGCGTGCGCGGCATGGACATTATTCCAGAGGCTATCGAAGATGCACGCAAAAATGCTAAAAATATAGGATTTAACAACACCTACTACGAAGCCGGAAAAGCCGAGGAAATCATTCCTAAGTGGTATAAAGAAGGCTATCGTGCGGATGCCTTGGTGGTCGATCCTCCTCGGACTGGCTTGGACGATGCTTTGTTAGAAACCATTTTGCACTACCAGCCAGAGAAAATGGTCTATGTATCCTGCAATGTTTCAACCTTGGCACGCGACTTGGTGAGCTTGGTCAAGGTCTATGATGTGCACTATATCCAGTCGGTTGATATGTTTCCTCATACAGCAAGGACGGAGGCGGTTGTTAAATTGTCCAAACGAGATATCAACCATCATATTGATCTTGAAATCAATGAAGATGACCTCAAAGATATTTCTGTCAAGAAGGATGCCGCTTATTCAGAAATCAAAGATTATGTCTTTAGAAAATTTGAATTAAAAGTATCTACCCTTAATATTGCACAAGTTAAAAGGAAACTTGGGATAACTGAGCGGGAGAACTATAATCACTCTAAGAAAGAAAAGCAAAGAGTTCCAAATTGTCCACCCAAAAAAGAACAAGCTATCATCGATGCGTTAAGTTGGTTTGGAATGATTGAGTAATTAAACAAATTAAAAGTGCAGAATTGATCTGCACTTTTTAACGTTCATATGTTTTCAAAAACAGCGGACCAATAAAGTAAGCCATTCATTATAGTAAAATGAAACACAAATAGTACATAATGTGATATAATGTTTTTATGGCATATTCATTAGATTTTCGTAAAAAAGTTCTCGCCTATTGTAAACGAACAGGTAGTATCACAGAAGCATCAGATGTTTTCCAAATCTCACGAAATACCATTTATGGCTGGTTAAAACTAAAAGAGAAAACAGGGAACCTAAACCATCAAGCAAAAGGAACAAAACCAAGAAAAGTTGATAGAGATAGACTCAANAACTATCTTAATGACCATCCGGATGCTTATTTGACTGAAATAGCGTCTGAATTTGACTGNCATCCAACGGCGATTCACTATGCTCTCAAAGCTATGGGATATACACGAAAAAAAAGAACCATACCTCCTATGAACAAGATCCAGAAAAAGTAGCTTTATTTCTTAAACATTTTAATCGTTTAAAGCACTTAACACCTGTTTATATTGATGAAACAGGATTCGATACTTATTTTTATCGAGAATATGGTCGCTCATTA
>NZ_KB904512.1 GCF_000380105.1 Streptococcus orisratti DSM 15617 | reverse complement strand
AAAAACTACTCGCATGATATTACCTCTTTGTCTTGAATGATTCCTTGTTTTAGTGATGTCATTTTCAATACTCGACGTCTGGCGTCCCACATACTTTGATAACATTCTTTCTAAAACAGGTGTCTTGCCAGTTTTTATTGCGACGTCTAGCGTCAAAAGAGTTCTCGACTTAACAAGACACCTCTACTTTATCATAAAGAAAAAGTAGTGAGTACTTTCTCCCGTCGGAGATTTCCTCACTACTAATCTTAGTATGTTTTTAGACTTATTGAGTTCTTTCCTACTCCCACTGCACAGAGCCTAGGTCATCTTCAATTAAGAATTTTTTAGTTGGTAGTCGTTAATACGCTAGCTAAGCAGTAGCAAGCTAAAAAACGATTGTCCTTATACGCTTTGAAAAACAGACTTAGAGCTTGTTGACTTGTTTCGATGAATTTTGGTTTTATCTGCATTTACGCCACTTAGTCTAATGTTGATTTTCAGTGAGTATTCATTACAAAAGTGAGGTGCTTATGAGCAAAAAACGTATTGTGGTAGCTATTTCTGGCGCTTCAGGCACAATCTATGCTATCAATTTATTAAAGAAATTCAAAGAATATCCTGACATTGAAACGCATGTGGTCATGTCTGATTGGGCACATGAGAATTTAAAATTGGAGCTCGATATGTCACATGATGAATTTGCCAGTTTGTGTGATGTGCTTTATTCTAACAAGGATTTGGGTGCCAAAATTGCTTCAGGGTCTTTCTTGACAGACGGTATGGTGATTGTTCCAGCTTCCATGAAAACTGTTGCAGGTATTGCTTGCGGTTTTTCAGATAATCTTATTGGTCGCGCAGCTGATGTGGCTTTAAAAGAACAACGCAAACTCATCATTGTCCCACGTGAGACACCGTTAAATACGATTCATTTGGAAAATTTGACAAAATTATCACGGATGGGTGTACAAGTCATTCCGCCTGTACCAGCCTTTTACAATCATCCTAAGACTTTGCAAGATATTATCGACCACAATACTGCTAAATTGCTAGATGCTTTGCACATTCGCAATGATTATGCTGGACGTTGGGATGGTGATTAGATGGCAACATTTGAAGTGACAGACTATGGGTATTCTATTCAAGCGCAGGTTGACTATATTGGCGCTGACTTGTTTATTCAATTGACAGGCGGAAGCCACCCTCATATTGGCACAGTAACCACTTATTGTAAAGAAAATGCGGACAGGCAAGTGGTGCGTTTTCCAAGCCATTCAGGGCGTTTTCATAAAGATGACGTCTTGGCTGATGTTCTTTTGGAAGAAATAGCAGAGCTGTTGCCGCAAAATTGTGTGATTACCTCAGGTGTCCATGTTGACGGTATTAGCAAAGAACAAATTGCTGGCGCTTTTGAAATGACTAAAGACCTTGCTAGCAAAATCCGCACATGGTTAAAAAATGAAAAATCACCAATCAGTCACCCAAAATACCAAAAAAAAAACACCAAACAATAAACTAGTTTAGACAAATACAACTCAAAAAAACGAGACTCCTTTTCATCCATTTCAGTGAAAAAATAAATAAGCCACCCGCGCGTGATAAACGGGTGGCTTTTGGTTGTTGCGTTAGTTTTTCATTTGTTTAGCATAGTATGTGACAAGGAGTTCTGTGAAGATGTCAAACATAATTGGTGAGATAGAATCGTATTCCCAGTCTCCTGAAAGGGTTGGAAGTGTGATGACTTTATTGAAATGCTTGCGATATTTGGCATTTGGATTTGCTGTTATTAAAAGTGTAGCGCATTTCAAATTTGTTATTTTTTGAATATAATTTGAATCGCCACTAGCTGAAAAAATAAGCAATAAATCATCTTTTTTGAGATAATTAACTGCATCATCAAGGTAATCTATGGAATACGAAGAGACATAAATTTCCATTTTTCGCATCAAGGTTTCAAATAATTTGGCACTTAAAAAACTTTTAGCCCCACCAGTTGCAAATAAGTGTTTTTTGGGGGAGATAAACGTCACTAATTCTGCCATGATTTCATCAGTTAAAGTAGCCTTAGTTAGTTCAAGTAGTTTATTGAGTCGTGCAAAATACTCATTATCTTCATTAGGATTAGAGGTGCTAGTTGATGAGAGCCAGTTGATAAAATCAAAACGAAAATCTTGATAACGCTTATAGCCAAGTTGTTTCTTCACAAAACGGGTTAGTGTAGGCTGGGAAACCCCTGCTTTTTTTGCTAAATCAGTTGTTGTAGCATGGGTGACTAAAGACGGTTGTTTTTTGATTAAATCGTAAATAGCTAATTCTGCTGGTGAGAATTGTTCTTTCAAACTTTCCATAACAATTAACGGATTCATATATCGTTCCCCTCTTTCAAATTTTATTATAGGTGATGACGAGAATAATGTAAATAAAAAATTCAAAAAATGTTAAATAAAATATTTACAAATCACAAATAAAGTTGTATATTATATTTATAGAAGCGCTTCCAAAAAAGTGATATGTATTTGAAACAAGCTTTTAACGGGCTTTGTATCTTAGTTTAATTAAACACGGGCTAAACGCTGTGGGAAAAAGATGCCCTGACTTAGAATCTAATGATTCGTCAGTCAGTTCCCTATTTTCCCTTTGCGTTTTAACGCCCTTTGTATCTTATTAATTGAACACGAGCTAAGCTCTTTGTATCTTAAGTAATCAGGAGGATTAAATGTCGATTAATCAATGGATTTTTGATGAAACAAATAATTGTTATATGTCTTTGAAGAATGTTTATTGTGTTCAGCCGAAGGATAGTGAACTAGAGGCTTTACATATCTTTGTGCCAGCAGTTTATATGACTGCAGATGGTACAATTGATAGAGACGCTGTTGTCACAAACAAAAATGGCACAACCTACACAAGTCAGACGGTTCCTATCATTTTTTACAATGATATTGGTGGCTATGCTGAATGTCAACCTGCAATGGTAACGTCGCGTAATCAACGCTATTTGGAAGATGGTTATGTCCTTGTCAGTGTGGGAGCTAGAGGTCGTCAGTCGCAAAATGGCATTGGAAAAGCTCCTGCAGGCTTGGTGGATTTAAAAGCGGCTGTTAGGTGGCTTAGAAAACATCACAATAACATTCCTGGTGATATTGAAAAAATCATTAGTGTGGGAACGAGTGCTGGTGGTGCGATGAGCAGCTTACTAGGTAGCACAGGAAATCGAGCAGAATATCTTCCTTTTTTAGAAGAAATTGGTGCTGAGCTTGATCAACGTGATGATGTCTTTGCCGCACAATGTTTTTGTCCGATTACAAATTTAGAACACGCGGATATGGCTTATGAATGGATGTTCCAAGCAAAGAAAATTTATACGTTTAATTCACGTGTTAGACCTCAAATTATCAATAAACGTCAACAGTTATTAAGTAAGTCTTTAGCGGCTGAATTTCCTGAGTATGTGAACAGCTTGCACTTGGGTGAATCCTTGACGGCAGATGGTCGTGGTGGGGATTTTTATCAAGGTATTCTCAATCAACTTAGCTTATCACTCAATAAATTTCTCGCCAAACATGCTCAAACAAACGATGAAAAGGAAGAATTGGCTCGTGAATTAGACCCGCAAGGATTGTGGTGCCATTTTGAGAATGGTCAAGCGACTGTCTTTGACTTGGATGCTTATGTTGTAAACTATATGGGACGTAAGAAAGGTTGCCCTGCGTTTGATAGCTTAGATTATCAAACGCCTGAAACAGAAGTGTTTGGAAGTCGTGACAAAAATCATCGTCATTTTTCGCAAGATATAGCTAAGCATGTTGAAAAATTGCCAGCATTGAGTGTTTATCAGAAAGCATTTCAAGCTGATTTGGTAGAAGAAGATTTGATATTAGCCAGAAAACTCTTAAATCCAATGACTTTCTTGCAGTCTGATTTGGAGGAAAAACAGGTTGCTTCTCATTATCGTATTTGTCTAGGGGCAAAAGATGCGGATACTTCATTTGCGATTTCTTACTTATTAGCGTTAGCTTTGAAGAAGCATGGTATCGATGTTCATTATGAGTTGATTTGGGGAATGGGACATTGTGATGCCGATTATAACGAAGAATTTAGTCAATGGGTGGATGCCATTGTTCATTAAGAAAGGAAATTATTATGGCAAAAAATCAAGCAGATTTGGTTAGAACCATTATTGAAAACGTCGGTGGTAAAGATAATGTGATATCATTGACACATTGTGTGACACGGTTACGGTTTGTGTTAAAAGATGACAATTTAGCCAATAAAAAAGTGTTAACTGATTTGGATGAAGTCATGACGGTTGTTCAAGCTGGCGGGCAATATCAGGTAGTTGTTGGGGAAAAATTGGTGGTTCCTCTTTATGATTTGGCAATGAGCCAGCTCCAATTGGCTAGCGGCGACAAAGAAGAGCCAGTGGCTAAAGAATCGACAGGTATTGTCTCAAAAGTCATGGATTCTATTTCTGGTGTCTTATCTCCAATTTTAATGGTTTTAGCAGCAGCAGGGCTTGTCAAAGGGCTAATGTCCTTCTTCTCATCATTGGGGTGGATTGATACCGATAGTGGATTGTACATGATTTTGTACGCACTTGGTGATGGCTTTTTCTATTACTTCCCAATCTTACTAGGAATTACAGCTGCTCGTAAATTTAAAGTCAATGAATTTGTCGGTGCTGCTATTGGTGCTGCTTTGACTTATCCAACAATGGTTAACCTTAGCTCAACAGCAGATGTTTTAGGAACGGTGTTCCAAGGAACGTCATTTGAAATGAGTTACTACACAACTGTATTTGGCATTCCTGTCATCATGCCTGGTAGTGGCTACACGTCAAGTGTTATTCCGATTATTTTAGCCGTTTTGTTTGCTGCGAAGTTGGATAGAAGTTTGCGCAAAGCATTGCCTGATGTGCTGAAAAATATTGTTGCACCGTTTGTAACATTGGTTGTAACCGTCATTTTGACTTATCTAGTTATCGGACCAGTTGCTACGCTTATTTCAAATAGCCTTGCTTGGTTGGTTTCTGCTTTGTATAGTATTCCTTATGTTGGTGGAGCCATTGCTGGCGCTATTCTCGGTGGAGGTTTTGGTGTTCTGGTTATGTTCGGACTTCACTGGGCGGTTCTGGCTATCGCGATTTCCAATATTGCGGTCAATGGATTTGACTACATTGCCGTTGTTACAGCGGTTGGTCCATTTGTCGGTATGGCTCAAGGGCTTGCTATCTGTGCTAAAGCACGCAGTACGAAAGTTCGAAACCTCGCTTTACCAGCAACCATTTCACAAATTTGTGCCGTTGGTGAACCATTGATGTACTCAATCCTCCTGCCTTTGAAGAAAGAGTATGCCATTAACATTATTTGCGGTGCAATTGGTGGTACCTTACTTGGTATTTCAGGTGCGAAAGCTTATCTCATGGGTGGACAAGGTCTCTTTGGCTTAGCCAATTATATCGACCCTGCCACTGGCAATATGAGTGATTTCTATAAAGTCCTTATCTGCCTTGCTATCGCCATGGCATTAGCCTTTATCGTTGAATTTATCATGTATAGCGACAAACGTGCCGAAGAAGCTTTGCAATAAATAAGAAATTCCCCTTATAGTTTGTTACCTATAAGGGATGTTTTGTGGAGGATTATGTAATCACACATTGAAGAAAAGGAGGCGTAAAAATGAAAAAGAAATACTATTTATTATTAGGTATTATTTTTATAATTTTAGTAGTTTTTAGTTATAAAGTTGTATCTATATCGGATGATTCTTTAGGAAAAGCTGTTACGGCATCTAACATTACTGCTGAAGACTTAACAAAAGCTGCTTTGTATTTTAAAAATACTAGTGAGCAAACAGATACTAATGAATATGATTTGGAATATAAGTTTGCAAAAGCAGCAGCAGAACTAGGAAACGCTGATGCCATGCTCTATATGGGTGAAATGTACCAAGGAAATAAAATTAATCAAGCCTCCAAAGGTGATCATATTCAGACCGCTATTGAATGGTGGGGAAAAGCTGCTGAAAATGGTCAACCACGGGGCTATACTAATATTGGCTTACTCTATATGCACAAATCCATTCCTGGTGGTGGTGAGGATTTTGGTGACATAGAGTATAATGCAAAAACAGCTATTAAATATTATAGGAAAGCTGCTAAAATGGATGATTTTAAAGCTTATCGCTATTTGGGGCTTGCGTATCAAGATGGTGTGGGTGTAACACAAAATTATGAAAAAGCTTATGAAAATTTTAAAAAAGCAGCAGATTTGGAAGATAGCACGGGAAAGCTTTATCAAGCGGATTACTTATTAGAAGGTAAAGGAACAAAACAAGATGTAACTACTGCTATCAGTTTATATCAAGATTTGATAGACGATGAGGCTCACGACAAGGCTACAGCCGCCTATCAACTAGGTGTTATTTATCAAGAGGGAACTTATACAACCGCAGATATCGAAAAAGCTAAATCTTACTATCAACTTGCTTTAGATACTGCAACAGAGGAAAACAATACCGAGTTAGCAACAAAGGCAAGCCAAGCATTAGAAACATTTAGGTAAATTCTCAAAGTAAGTTCTAGTTCCCGTCCTTCCAGAAGTTACTCTGAGAAAACTGCATAAAACCAACAGAATTTAGTCTCGGACTAAGTTCTGTTTTTGCCTAAAATGCAGATTCAAGGGTGTTTTGGGCTTGAAAATGTTGAAAAAAAGGGTACACTAAAGTTACTGGCTCTGAGACGTCTCAAAGTAAGTTCTAGCTATCTGGAATTTGGGATGGGACAAGTTCCTTTCTATTTTGAAATTATTTTTTGATAAAACTAGCGATTATTTATCTAGTAATCGAGGGGATTGGATGACGTTCTCAGGGTCAATTTTAG
>NZ_KB904511.1 GCF_000380105.1 Streptococcus orisratti DSM 15617 | reverse complement strand
ACAAATTTGTCATCACTTCTACCAAAATTATTGCCCAGATTCCTTCAAATATCGACGTAATGTTGGCTTAGTCAAAGTTTCGGATGAATCAATCCTTGTCTTGCTTTTGTTACAAGCTGAACTAGGCATGACATCACAACGCCATTTCTACACCATCTGCCCCCTCTTTCCTTGTGGTCAGTTACTAGANCGAAGTCGTTTCAATCGTCGGTCTAGACAATTGATCTGGCTAGTCCAATTAATCCGAAAAGCTATGAGTGACATGCTTCCATCTGATAGGCTAGCCATTATAGATAGTTTTCCTTTGCCACTTTGCCAACTTGTTCGCAATCACAGAGCTACCATTTTTAAAGGATTAGCCGATATTGGTTACAACGCCTCTAAACATCTTTGGTTCTACGGTTTCAAGGTTCATATGCTGGTGACCTTATCAGGTTATATTCTGAACTATGTTGTCACACCAGCCTCTGTCCACGATATCAAGGTGGTTTATGAACTATTAGAAGGGTGTAAGCAATCGGTTATCCTAGGTGATTTAGGCTACCTGAGCAGTGAACTCAAGAAGGACTTAGAACAAACAAGGTTACCATCTATGGACGCCATTTCGTAAAAACATGACAGGAGCCGAAGAACATAACAATTGGAAAGTAATGGCCATGAGACGAACTATTGAAACACGTTTTTCTGAACTGTGTCGACTTTTTGATATTGAACACACATTAGCTAGAGGGCTAGCTGGACTACAGTTACGACTTGAACAAATTATTCTAGCTCATAATTTACGCTATTTTGAAATTAACTAGCACCAGGGGTTTTTATTATTTATTATTATATCGCTTAGTAGCATTTTGCTTTATTTTAGCTAAAAGTTCATTAATTCCATTTTCTTCATAGTATTCTTCGTTTTCTTCCATTGACATTGGCCAGGAGCCATTTTTTGCTTTAAAAACAATATCATAAGCTGACCGCTCGCCTTTTCTGTATGCTTCATAATCTGCTCTAGAAACTGGTTTTTGTGGTCGACCACCATAAGCATCCTCCCACTCTATAATAATGTGGCTAGGATCTTGTGAATCTTCATAAAAGCGCATCCATGCTTTTATATTTTCTTCTATCAACTTTAAGCTACTCATTTAAATATATCTCTCCATTTCTTTGAGGATAGTTAATGGGCAGAGTTTACTGTTATCAATTTGAATTTCTCTACCTTATTTATTTGGTTATTTTACGATCCAATATTCTACCATTTTCACTATCAATAAGTACACCTCTACCATAAAAGTCTGTTGCAAATATATTTCCATCAGTGGTTATGTTCATATTTTCATAAGGTAGGCCTGACCATTCGTTATTTCTTTCTACTCGCCATAATTTTAAAGAAGATTCATTTATACCATATATATTATCTATGCTATTATTATCGAATGGTATTGACAACAATATGACAAAGTAACCTCTCGTTTCTACTACCTTTCTAATATTGAAATCAAATTTTCTTTTAAAATCACCAATTGTTATAGTATTTTCTTTATACTTCATTTTACAACTCCATCAATTATTCTTTCATTATTGAATTTTCCAGTACGTTGTCCAATTAAATCATATTGGATACCACCTCCTTTTCCCCATCCCTCTAGAGGATTTACTATTCCAGTCCTTAAACTCGTTCCTTTAGGAATTTCTACATCAGTAATAAATTTAGGCTCACTAGGTAGGGCAAACTTACTTTTAATTTCAGCCGAGGTTAACCAACCACGTCTTCATATCTTTAGATGATTTCGATATAACAGCTTTCTCTATTGTATCCTCATCAATATCATCAATATCAATTTGAAAATCATCAAAAAATTGTGACGATATTGTTTCACCATCATCATATGTTAAGTCTACATTCACTATACTGCTTTTCTAAGCCTCTAAACTCTCTCCGAGACAGAGATTTTATCCCCTCACTCTCAAGAATACTATTTAGTTTACTCAAATCCCCATCCTTAATGGCATCAATTTTATTAAAGTAGGTACTCTTGTTAAACGTACCGGTGTGGTAGGCATCTGGATTTTCAAGATAAGGGATGGAGCGCTCGCTGTAGGTATAGGGGCCTGATGCGGGTACATCTGAGAAATTCCCACCACCCATGTGACCATAGCGATCCCATGTCTCTGGTAAGCCCGACTCACGAGTAATACCTTGGATAGTTTCCTCTTGAAAACCAAGTTTAGGCGGCCAATTATAGTCGGGTGCTCCCCACTCCGTGAAACCTTTTAAATATTGCGGATCACTTGGAACATTAATATCAGTCTTATTCTCCAGATTTTGGAAGTCTTCTTGAAGCTTTTTCACTTTTTCTTCGGTACTAAGCTCAGACTGAGCAACCTTTAATCGCTTCTTAAATCTGTAAAGACAGAGATATTTTAATTTAAATCCAACCTTTAGCCTTTAAAAATTTATCTGGAATCCGAAGTTCAATATTAGCCATTATTTTCCTTAAGTAGTTATCCCAATCCAGAATTTCACTATAAGCATATTTCTCTTCACTTAATGACACCGAAAACTGATCATTTAAAACAATAGAAAAACCAAAGTAATCATTCTCGTAATTGCATTGAATCCAGAAATAATCATAAGCCACAAAATTCAACTTAAACATATGGTGATTGGGTTGATCAACAATGTCATAAGCGGTAATAGTTTCGACTTTATCACCAAATACTTCTTCAATTTTATCGCAAAGTTCCATCGCTAAAATATCCATGTTATTTAATTCCATACCAATATCCTTCTGTTAATTTTAAGCGCTTGTATCCATACTTCTTACGCAAATAACTCCATTCCCAATCCAATGCTGAACCTTCATATTCTTTCAACCTTGGATCATGAGAAAATCTTATACTCTTTCCTGATGTCACTGCATCATCTAGAGCTGGTTTATTAAAAGCCTCAAACATCTGACGCCCTTGCTTATCTAAATGATAAGTTTCTGTTAATTTATCCCAGTCGCTACCTAGACTAAAATATGTTGTATCTCCTGCTCTCACAGTATATGAATCTGGCCCGGGTACTGACCAATCAAGGTTGCCATTTGCATCAATTGACGGTCTATATTTACCCAAAGTCATTGTATCTGACTCAGGATTAACAATACTTTTCACTCGATAATATTCATATTCTTCAGGAGTCATATCTTTAATCGGTGAGTTTGCAACAGTAGCCCCACATCATCACTAGAACTGGTCGCAAAACGTTGGACATTGACTTTGGCATTGTCAAGAAACTCGCCCACGCTCTTGATTTTTCCAGTTGTCCCTGCACTCTCTAATGCGAATTCTTGACCTGATACTTGGAAGCTCATGTTGCGAAGATTTTCTCCCAGCTCTTCAAGGGCCTCTTTGGAAAGGCTGGCCTTAGCAGCTTGGCTATTCCCAGCAGTAGGAATTTTAAAAAAATAGCAGAACTCCTAAAAAATGATAAAAATAGTGACCAAAGCCACTATTTTTCAACTTCTGCCTTCACTTCTTCATACCATTGATTAAAAATATCGTCTGGGGTTAAAGTATCTGAATCAGAATAAAAGGTTTCATAAGAATAAGTGCCTTTTACTTTATCATTTACATTGTCATAAATAAGTTTAATTTGAGTAGGCATAGGTTGATTATATTTTTTACAAATAGAATGAATCTCCTGTAAATCTTGATTCCCTATTTTTAACACTGAAAAAATTAGAGCATCTAATTGATCTTCAGATAGATTTTCCACAGAAAGTTGATGTAGCATTTCAATTTTACCAGCATGAGTTTTGTAAAAAATATCAAAAGCATACATTGTTTCAAAAGAAGCATATATATATATATTATCTACTTCTGTTCCAACTTTGTGAGAATATTCAAGTGCCAATGAAAGCATATCTTTTTGTTTTTCCGAAAATTCATCTTCAAATGTCATATTAACCTCCTAACAATTCGGTATATTTGTAATAGTCCGCTTACCATCTATTTTATAAACGACATCAAAACTATCCGGTCTGAGGGAATCACCAACATAATTGACTTTAACCTTGACTGAGACATCTTTGCCTTCTTCTAGGGCTCTTGCCCATTGGTTTTCAATTTTCTTATAGCTACTCAGGTTAACATCGCTCAGCTGAGAAACCAAGTTATCCAGCTCAGGTGATCCACCAAAACGATCTCCTGCCAAGTGCCCAGCATGGTCGCCAGGAAGTTTTCCTGGGGTATCTGGATTGTGCGATAAACGCTTATCCCTTGCGGTTAACTGAAGCTCTTTAGCATCCCATTCTGTCAGACGGCTCAAATCATCTGTTTGATAAAGGTATTCAAATTCTCCAGTCTGATAGGTCACATTTGGTTTTAATTTACCAAGTTCATCAAACTGAGATCCATCTCGGATAACCTCATCCAGCTTTCCACCAACCTTGGCCACATCATCACTAGTGCTAGCACTGAACCGCTGGACATTGACTTTGGCATTGTCAAGAAACTCGCCCACGCTCTTGATTTTTCCAGTTGTTCCTGCACTCTCTAATGCGAATTCTTGACTTGGTACTTGGAAAGTCAGGTTGCGAAGGTTTTCTCCCAGATCTTCAAGGGCTTCTTTGGAAAGGCTGGCCTTGGCAGCTTGGCTAAATTCTTTAATTATAATCATATATTCTTCGTAGAATAAACTGCATATTTTTGGGGTCCAAGTCGTTCTTCTCACTCTGAAAATATCTGATTTCCAAAAATTGAATATCTTTTTAGTGTATTTTTGATTTCTGATACCTTTTAATTTCAGATTTCACTGATTCTATAAATATTTCCTGAATTTCTTTTTCAGTATCTGCTTTCCATAAGACTACTTGATTTCCAGGTGCTCCGCCTCTTTCACCATTTTCATAAATGCACCATTTTTTTATTGCACTATCAAAATAGATACCTTTAGCATGAGGTATTGATGTATTACCAATAACTAACTGCCTTTGTGGTGGTAATTGTCGTTGTAATTCCTGAGCTTGGTCTTTAAACTCCATATTTATCTCCTTTGAATTATCATACCTAAATCAAGCATATCTTGTCCGTTAAATGGTGTTACAATTTGTTCTGCCCCACCAATCATATCACCCCATGGCGCTGCTTTACCATGAATTCCATATATATAATTTTTAATATTTCCTCCAATGCTAGAATTTGTATTCTGAAGAAAAGCAACGTATTTTTTACTGAATTCACTAAACTCTAATTGAGTCAGCTCTTCTATCCCCTCACTCTCAAGAATCCCATTTAGCTTATTCAAGTTTCCATCTTTAATGGCATCAATTTTATTAAAGTAGGTACTCTTGTTAAACGTACCGGTGTGGTAGGCATCTGGATTTTCAAGATAAGGGATGGAGCGCTCGCTGTAGGTATAGGGGGGCAGTTGGAGGGACATCAGAAAAGTTTCCGCCTCCCATATAGCCATACCTGTCCCATGTCTCTGGTAATCCCGACTCACGAGTAATACCTTGGATAGTTTCCTCTTGAAAACCAAGTTTAGGCGGCCAATCATAGTTGGGTGTTCCTCACTCCGTGAAACCTTTTAAATATTGCGGATCACTAGGGACATTAATATCAGTCTTATTCTCCAGATTTTGGAAGGCTTCTTGAAGCTTTTTCACTTTTTCTTCGGTACTAAGCTCAGACTGAGCAACCTTTGAAGAAAATTTAGAGTAGTCATCATATCCTACTAATTTTTTAGGAACACTAAGCTCCCCAACCTTNGCCACATCATCACTAGTGCTAGTGCTGAACCGNTGGACATTAAGTTTTGCCTCGTCAANAAATTCTCCAATGCCCTTGATTTTTCCAGTTGTNCCTGCACTCTCTAATGCGAATTCTTGACTTGNTACTTGGAAAGTCAGGTTGCGAAGGTTTTCTCCCAGATCTTCAAGAGCCTCTTTGGAAAGGCTGGCCTTGGCAGCTTGGCTAAATTCCTTAAGGCCTTGGTTGAAGGTTTTGAGCTGGTTGGCTGCGGTTAAGTCATCCCCGAAGCCTGTACTCTTGGATAGTCTTTGGAGAAGGTTTGCGCCATCAGACAGTTTGTCCACATCGTTGAGCATGCCACTTAGCATTATTACCTGTTGGGTTGATAGCTTGTAAATAGTACCTTTATACTCACTTCTCGCTCTTAATACTAATCAATCCACAGTCTATACTTTATTAAATCATACAGGTCAGCCACTGCATTGTCCTCACTAGTAAATTCACCCCAATTTCTGAAATTTTGCCTTTCATCCACTTCGTATACTATGTATGTTTTAGTGCTATTATCTAGATAATACCCCAAAGTAAATTGACTTAATTTTTTTTTATTAATTGCTATATTCCATATACCTAGTTTATCTCTTAATGCCTCTACTTTAGTCTGAAATTCAATGCTATTCATTTAAATACCTCTTTCTGTATTCCAAGTTCGTTCATTGTCTGTCCATTAAACGGAGTGACTATTTGCTCTGCTCCACCAGACATATCTCCCCACGAAGCTGCCTTACCATGAATACCATAAGTAATGTCGTTTGGGCTAATATTTAACTGAGAAGCAGCGTTGTCAAGAAAATAATTATAATCAGATATTAGCCTGTTGAATTTTCCTTCTGTGATAGAATTTATTCCTTCACTCTCAAGAATCCCATTCAGCTTATTCAAGTTTCCATCTTTAATGGCATCAATCTTATCAAAGTAAGTCTCTCTATTAAATGTACCTGTATGATAAGCATCTGGATTTTCAAGATATGGGATGGAGCGCTCACTATAGCTATATGGACCCGATGCTGGTACATCTGAAAAGTTTCCTCCTCCCATATAGCCATACCTGTCCCATGTCTCTGGTAATCCCGACTCACGAATAATACCTTGGATAGTTTCCTCTTGAAAACCAAGTTTAGGCGGCCAATCATAGTTGGGTGTTCCCCACTCCGTGAAACCTTTTAAATATTGCGGATCACTAGGGACATTAATATCAGTCTTATTCTCCAGATTTTGGAAGGCTTCTTGAAGCTTTTTCAC
>NZ_KB904510.1 GCF_000380105.1 Streptococcus orisratti DSM 15617 | reverse complement strand
GTAACCAATATCGGCTAATCCTTTAAAAATGGTAGCTCTGTGATTGCGAACAAGTTGGCAAAGTGGCAAAGGAAAACTATCTATAATGGCTAGCCTATCAGATGGAAGCATGTCACTCATAGCTTTTCGGATTAATTGGACTAGCCAGATCAATTGTCTAGACCGACGATTGAAACGACTTCGNTCTAGTAACTGACCACAAGGAAAGAGGGGGCAGATGGTGTAGAAATGGCGTTGTGATGTCATGCCTAGTTCAGCTTGTAACAAAAGCAAGACAAGGATTGATTCATCCGAAACTTTGACTAAGCCAACATTACGTCGATATTTGAAGGAATCTGGGCAATAATTTTGGTAGAAGTGATGACAAATTTGTGATAATTGGCGTACATTCCATTGCAAATGATGAGATTTAGCAGTATACTGTAAGTGGCTCATTTGGACTAACCTCCTGTATGTTTCATCACTTACAGTATAGTCCATTTGGGCTTTTTATTGTTTTTTGAAGTTAACTAGCACCAGGGGGAATAAAATTATAATTATATAGAAGAATCGGCTAAGCAGGCCCAAGAGAAAGCTGCCAAGGTTAAGGAAATCGCTTGGAAAAAACATCACCCTGTTCAAAGCTTTATCCATGACTTGGAAGCAGGTGCCATAGGCTGGCTGGACAAAGATATCAAAGCTCATCCCAATCCCTTGAATAGAGCGAGTGCGGGTTTTCTAAAGGGGGCTGTTGAGTTAGTCAGTGGGCCGGCTCTAGGAACAGTAATGACTGTCACTCCTAATCTTTCGACGCTTTGGTTACCCCCCTATAATAAAAGGGCGCGCACGGGCAACCTTTTTCATTTGATATTACAAGAAACCGTATTTCATAGGTAAAGTTGAAGAAAGACGAAAATAGTCATTGATGTATGACCTTCCACCTCTCATTCTTCTGTATATAATTTGAAAAATTATGAAACCAGACCCTTCTTCATGACAAATATCTCTAAAAATGCTAAGATAGATAAAATTTATAAATGAGACCATTAACTAGTAAAGGAGGCTCCCATGTCATATTTTGAAAAATTTTTGAAAACTAATCAGGCCTATGCGGATCTTCATGGAACAGCCCATTTGCCAATTAAACCTAAAACCCAAGTAGCTATCGTGACCTGCATGGATTCTCGATTACATGTTGCTCAGGCATTGGGGCTTGCTTTA
The DNA here is from genome assembly GCF_000380105.1 of Streptococcus orisratti DSM 15617. GTDB lineage: Bacteria > Bacillota > Bacilli > Lactobacillales > Streptococcaceae > Streptococcus > Streptococcus orisratti. The sequence goes on along the minus strand of NZ_KB904510.1, from coordinate 5,860 downwards.
GGGGATGCTCATATTTTGCGGAATGCTGGTGGGCGCGTGACAGATGACATGATTCGTTCACTTGTGATTTCTCAGCAACAGTTGGGGACTCGAGAAATCGTTGTTCTTCATCATACAGACTGTGGCGCGCAGACTTTTACCAATGATGCTTTTGCAGATCAACTCCAACGTGATTTGGGAGTAGATGTTCACGGTCACGATTTTCTTCCATTTACTGATGTCGAAGAAAGTGTACGTGAGGATATGGCGATTTTGCGCCAGTCCCCGTTAATACCAGATGATGTTAACATTTCAGGTGCAGTCTATGATGTTGATACGGGGCGTATGACGGAGGTGATTTAGAAATGGCAGAGCGGTTTCAGTCGTTCTCAGCGGTACTCCCTATGATATACAAAGATGGTAAGGTACTCCTACAATTGCGGCAAAATACTGGTTATAAAGATGGATACTGGGATTTTGCTGGGTCAGGTCATGTTGAAAAGGGTGAAACAGCAACACAAGCACTGATCAGAGAGTGTCGTGAAGAATTAGGAATTAGCATTTCTGAGGATGAACCTACTTTGAAGCATATCTCACAAGTCGTTTTTCCAGAAAGAACTTATTTGTATTTTTATTTTTCAGTTCACTACTTTGATAGGATTCCAACGATTCAAGAAAGCGAAAAATGTGCCCAACTTGCTTGGTTTTCTATTGAACAATTACCAGAAAATATGATCCCTACCCATCAAGCAAATTTAGAACGAATTCTTACTGGTAAGTTTTATAGTGAAATAAAAGCGTAAGACTCACTCAAAATGAAAGCTGTAGATAGCATGTGTTTAATTTCTTGATAACTCCTTGCTTTGATTCTAAGAACCTGCATTCACAAGTGAAGTGCTTATAGATAAGAGATAGTTTTTCGCTAATCAAGGCAGTTTTTTGAGAGAATACTGACTGTATTTTGAAAAAACTAACGATGAGTAGCTCAAAAACTAGCCTTAGGTGGAGGTACTGAACTGTGAATACAGGTTCTAAAGTTTAGATAAGGCTGCATTTCTCATTTGACAGTTATTTAGGAAAAGGTTAAAATAATTGTATCGAAACAAACATACAAAAGGAGCCGATTATGGATAACCGAATGAAGTACACAATTGATAGTGATATGCAATTTCCTCTAGTCGAGATTGCCCTAGAAGCTGGGGAGACAGCTTATATCCAACAAGGAAGCATGGTTTACCACACACCAAGTGTCACTCTCAATACTCGCCTTAACGGACGTGGTTCTGGTCTTGGGAAGTTGATGGGAGCCATAGGTCGCTCTTTTACTTCTGGCGAGTCTATGTTTATCACCCAAGCAATCTCAAATGCAGATGATGGTAAATTGGCTCTTGCGCCATCAATGCCTGGTCAGGTTATCGCCCTTGATTTAGGAACTAAGCAGTACCGCCTCAATGATGGTGCGTTTCTGGCTTTAGATGGCTCAGCGCAGTACAAAATGGAACGTCAGTCTGTTGGCCGCGCCTTCTTCGGTGGACAAGGAGGACTCTTTGTCATGACAACTGAGGGAGAGGGCACGCTTTTGGCTAATAGTTTTGGTTCTATCAAGAAACTCGAACTGAACGGTGGAAGTATTACTATTGATAATGCTCATGTCGTTGCTTGGAGTAAAGATCTCAACTATGACATTCATCTTGAGAATGGCTTCTTGCAGTCCATCGGTACTGGAGAAGGCATTGTCAATACTTTCCATGGTTACGGTGAAATCTACGTGCAAAGTCTTAATATTGAAACATTCTCACGAGTTATCGGAAATCATATTGTGACTGGTGGCGGAGATGATGATGGTGGCACATTGCTAGGAAATCTTTTCTAAAATTAGACATTAGAACTCAAGTCATCTTGGGTTCTTTTTTGGTACGACTTACTGTTCAAATCTTACCACTTACTGAAAAGCCCTTGTTTTACGAATAAAGCTTGCTATAATAGTTATAGCAATGAAGGGAGGAAGCCGATGAGGATTCGGATTGATTTGGATGATACTTGTAGTGATGTTGAAGTTATCATAAAAACCAGTCAACTAAATGAACAAGTAGCACAAATTCAAAAGGCACTTTCCCAGCTTAGTCGAGCACCTTTAGTATTTTATAAAGGAAGCAGTGAGTATTTCGTAAAAATTGAAGACATTCTCTTTTTTGAAACGGATGGTTCAAAAATCTATGGGCATTCAAGAGATAATGCTTATGAGGTGAAACTCAAACTCTATGAGCTGGAAGATTATTTGCCCTCATATTTTTGCAGGGTGGCTAAGGCAACTATTGTCAATACGCGTAGCATTTATTCGCTTGATAAATCATTCTCAGGAACTAGCACCATTCGTTTTTATGAGACTCACAAGCAGGTGCACGCGTCGCGACATTATTATCAATTACTTAAAGAGAAGTTACAAGAAACGAGGTAAAATATGAAACGAACTTTTTTGGGAATAGGGTTGATTTTGCTGGCTGGTTTCCTACTTTTTCAAGAACAGTTAGGACTTGCCTACATTCCAGTTTGGACGATTTTGTGGATTGCTTTCTTGGGGGGATGTGCTATTGTTTGTCTCTTGAAACGAAGCTGGTTTGCTGGATTAGCTTGCCTTATTTTAGCTTTGAGTCAGTTAAATAGCATTTTCCACTGGTATAGTATTTCGAGTTGGTTGTTATTTTTAGTAGCTATGTTGGTGATTGGCGGTCTGCAATTGATTTTTAAGCCTAAGGACAAATCACTGATTAACTGGAACAAAAGTGAGCGAATTCGAATTGAAAAAAAATGGACGGCCTCCGAGGAACGGACATCTGGCAGGATTCTTTCAGGAGAGTCTATGGATCTCATCTTTGGAAATTCAACGGTTTATTTTGAAGAGAATGATATGGTTGGAGAAACAGCAACTTATGAAGTCAATGCTATATTCTCAAGTGTAATCCTTTATGTGCCATCAACTTGGAAGGTTGCAATCAAAGGAGACCAAGTCTTTAGCAAGGTTAATCAGGAACCTAGTCATTTAGATTGTGAAAAGACTTTAGTTATTAACGCCGATATGGTCTTTTCAAACCTAACAATTATGTATCTTTAAGTGCCCTTTTAGAGCAGTAAAATCTTTCTTGTTTTCTGCTCTTTTATTGAAAAACAAATATCAGAAAATTCCAAAAATATAAGGAGATATTATGAAAAAGCTTTTGAAAAACAAACTTTACATGCTGACTTTTGTCAACGATATGCTATCTAATTTTGGGGATGTTGTCTATTATCTAGCGCTGATGTCTTATGTTTTGCAGCTGCCGGATGCTAAGTTAGCCATTTCAATTGTCAGTATCTCAGAAACGCTGCCTATATTGGCAGGTTTTGTTATGGGGTATTTTGCAGACCGAACAACTGATAAGATTAAGACGATTTTGAAAACACTTTACTTTCGGACGGGAATTTATCTCTTAATCGGTGTTGTTATCGGCTTTAAACCAAGTTTGTGGATTGTCATTCTGGCAGCTTTTATCAATTTTTTGTCCGACTTAGCGGGTCAGTACGAAAACGGTCTCTACACACCTTTGAGTTTACGGGTAGTGGCTGACGAGGATCGCTCAGATAGTTACGCTTTTCGTCAGGCCGCAGCTGCTATATTATATATCGGTTTTCAATCGGCTGGCGCAGCCTTGGTGACGGTCATGAGTTATCAAGCGTTAGCTTTTGTCAATGCAGGAACTTTTGCCCTCTGTGCTTTGATAATGCTGGGTTTGAAACCCAGTCTTGAAAAATTATTGGTGGAACGCCCTCTGGAAATTACAAAAGAAGTCAAAGGTAATCTGGTTAAGGATATGTGGAACAGCATGAAGCTAGCCCTGCGTGAATGTCTCAAACTACCAGAAATGCGTCAGTCTATGGTAGTGGTTCCTGTTCTCAATGGTGTGCTGAATGTTGTAACTATTATCATTCCTGTTATTATCAGTCAGGATAAGCACTTTATTATCGGAAATGCGGTAACGACCTTGGCATTGTTGACTATTTTCAACCTCCTTGGTGGTATTCTGGGTAATATTCTTGCCATGACTGTTCTGAAAAAGCTAGATCTGACGCTAGCTATTCGTTTGGTAACGTTACTCGTACCAGTTTTCTTCTTTTTTATCTATATCCATGAGATTCATGGTGTTTATGCAACGATTTTCCTTATCACCATTTTAGCTGGAGCTATTAATCCTAAGTTTGCTGCCTTGATTGCAAATAGTATGCCTGAGGACAAGTTAGCCATGATAAGTGGTGGTGTTAATACTTATTTTCAAATCGGTTCCATGCTGTCGCGTCTTGTTGTGGCTGGTTTAATTGTGGTCCTACCTATTGATGTGATTAGTTTGATTTTTCTGTTTATCGGGTTTGCCTTGGTTGTCTATGCTTACAGAAGGAGGATTAGGAAAGTAGCTGCATAGCAGTACCAAGCATTTTCTTCCGGCTGTTCATCGCAGCACTATTCTTATAATTGTGCCTTGGATAATCTGGTTAAGAAAAATGAGTTGACAGTATAGGGGCAGGCTATTTCTTATGACTTAAATGTCAATTAGACTTGGTAGAGCATTGAAATAGGTAAAGCTGATAACTTGGTAAATTCTCAAAGTAATTTCTAGTTCCCGTCCTTCCAGAAGTTACTCTGAGAAAACTGCATAAAACCAACAGAATTTAGTCTCAGACTAAGTTCTGTTTTTGCCTAAAATGAGGCTTCAAGGGTGTTTTGGGCTTGAAATTGTTGAAAAAAAGGGTACACTAAAGTTACTGGCTCTGAGACGTCTCAAAGTAAGTTCTAGTTATCTGGAATTTTGGATGGGACAAGTTCCTTTCTATTTTGAAATTATTTTTTGATAAAAACTAGCGATTATTTATCCCATAATCGTGGGGATTGGATGACGTTCTTAGGGTCAATTTTAGAGATGCCCAGAAGTGTTGCCAATTCCTCACCGTAGGTAAATGTAAAGAGTTCATAAGCCGATTTTCCGTTGAAAGAAGCTCGTTTGACGCTGTTGACATGCGAACAAACCAGATTGATATCCTCCTGTGTCAAGTTGTCAAAGCTAGTTCCCTTAGGGAGAATATCTCTGATAAGCGTGTGATTCTTCTCGATTCTCCCTTTCTGGTCGGAGCGATTGGGGTCACAGAAGAAGAGCTTTGATTCACCACGAACATCCATTTCGATGTCGTCCACTCTAGCGAATTCACCACCATTGTCGGTCAAAATGACAGGGAATAGTTCGCAGAAGTCTATCTCTTTCTGGTGCAGGTCATTCTTGATGATATAGAGGTGTTTTGCGACTTCATTGGCCGTTTTGTTATCAAGTAATCGAGCAAAGATAAAGTTACAGAAGGAGAGGTTAAAAGTGAGAAGTACCTTTCCGCCCATCCGTCCAGTAACGGTGTCCATTTCTAGCCAATAGCTGATGCCTTCTTTAGTGAGAAAGCGTTGGAAGTCCTCGTAGGACCGTCCTTCTTTGGCAGTTTTAGGAATAGGAGGAAGATCTCTTGTTCTCCGTTTTCTGAATTTCACGACACGAGGGAAATCAATAGGTTTTGTGGACAGATATCCTTTTTCAAGGTAACGATAGATAGAAGCTCTGGATACCGAAAGTTCGTTGGAGGCGATGATATGGTTGAGGTGTTGTCCCTTTTGGATGGCAGAAGAGACAATAGCGTCCATTTCATAGAATTCTTCCTTGTTTAGGGCAACGCCTGTTCTCGACTCTGAGAGCTTAGCTTCATAATCAAGCTGAGCTCTTTTGGCGTAGTAGAACTGTTTTTGGTATCCACAGTTCAATCTCTTTTTCGGACAGGCATTACAAACGTAGGGAGCCTTTTTGAGTAGAGGGCA
>NZ_KB904509.1 GCF_000380105.1 Streptococcus orisratti DSM 15617 | reverse complement strand
CATCATAGAAAAATACAGGCACTCATTCTTTATTCTGAATGCCATAATTTAACATCCGTAGCTAAATCAGTAGGTTTTGTCCATCAGACAGTCCGAAACTTATTGAATCGCTATCTAAGTGGTGGCTTAGANGCCCTCTTAAAGGAAAATCGTGGTGGTCGCCGCCGCTCCTATATGACGCATGAGGAGGAAGAAGATTTCCTTAAAGAGCAACTCTCTTCTTCTTTGAATGGAGAATTCNTTACCGTTAACTCCCTCTTTAAAGCCTATCAAGAGAGAGTTGGGCAACAAGACAACCCGAGAAGGTTTCTATGCTCTCCTGAAACGTCATGGTTGGCGTAAAGTTAGCCCACGTCCCCAACATCCGAAAAAAGCAGACGCCGAAACCATTTTAGCGTCTAAAAATAAAATCTTTATTCGAGGAGAGAGTGAGTAAGCGTTTTATTAATGGAAAAGAATATCAAAAAATCCGCCTTATGTATCAAGATGAGGCGGGTTTTGGTCGTATCAGTAAACTAGGTACCTGCTGGTCCCCGAAAGGTCATAGACCTAGCGTACCTAGCATCATATTCGAGAATATCGCTATTGTTATGGAGCTGTGGATGCCCATACAGGTGACTCATTTTTCATCATAGCAGGCGGGTGTAATAGCGACTGGATGAATGAGTTTCTAGGCCAGCTATCAGCCGCTTACCCAGATGACAACATCATTTTAGTCATGGATAATGCCATTTGGCATAAATCGAAGACAGTAAATATTCCTGAGAATATAGAATTCACCTTCATTCCACCCTATACACCTGAAATGAATCCTATTGAGCAAGTCTGGGCCGAGATTCGTAAACTTGGTTTCAAGAATAAAGTATTTAGGACTTTAAATGAGGTAATCGATAAACTTGAAGAGGTTATTCAAACCTTAACTGCTTATCAACTCAAATCAATTGTACATAGAGACTGGACTTCCGCTATTTTTGATTTTAACTGAGTATAAAGTTAAGCTTGGAATGGTCGTTAAATCGAAAATCCTTTTGGTAATGACATACTTAGGTTGATAGAAATTTTCTTGACGAATAGGTAAATTGTTTGTAAAATGAAAGCGATACTAAATGAGGTGACAGATGGCTACGATAATTGACTTTTTAAACCGAAATAAGGATGTTCCTTTTTCAAAAATGCCTTTAACAGATGCGGATATACTTTGTCTTAATGAGATTGGATATATAACTTTTGGAGAAGTACTAGCTGGTGATTTTGATTTATCTAAAGAGCTGGCGCTTCATGATGTGTTGTTACGTTATGAGGAGCAAGGTCAGGAAATTCCTTATGATTTTCTTCTGACAAAAGATCGGGTTGATTTGATTAAACTCATGGTTTCTTCAAAGCGTTTTGAGGGATTATGTTTATCCAATTATGTCAATGAAATTGATGAAGCACTTGAAAAGCAATTTGCGGCTATGGTTTTCAGGCTCCCTGAAATTAATCACACCCAGATAGTTTTTCGCGGGACTGATGATAGTATGGTGGGCTGGAAAGAAGATTTTAAGTTAACATACATGAGAGAAATTCCTGCACATCGCTCCGCCATCGCCTATCTCAAAAACTATCTTAGCACTCACGAGGGGCAGGTTGTGGTTTCTGGTCATTCGAAAGGAGGAAATCTTGCGGTTTATGCGACAAGTCACCTTCCTTTAGAATTTCAAGAAAAGATTACATGTGTTTACATGCTAGATGCTCCAGGGCTACAAACTTCCGTTTTAAAATCGCAAAGTTATCAAGCGATTCGCAGTCGGATTAAGGGGATTCGGCCTGAAGAATCTATTGTTGGTGTGATGCTTGAAATTGATGTTCCTCAAGAGATAGTTGCTAGTAATTCTTTCGGTGTTTTTCAACATGCAGCTACGAATTGGCAGGTCGATGAACTTACTGGTAACTATGTTCTTGCTGAAAAACCAACGGAGCTTAGCTTGAATTTGCAACAAACTTTCAAACAATGGACAGATGAATTGAGTAGTCAAGAATTGAAACTGCTTTTTGATACACTGTTTGATACCTTAATTGGAAGTGGCATCACTAGCTTAAATGATGTCAGTGGACTTAACTTGAATTCAGCAAGCAAATTTTTAAACGCCATAGGGAATTTTCGCTCAGTGGATGATAGGAAAAAGAATTTAATGAGTAAGTCAATACGCCTCCTCTTTGATACGTTTACAGGGCATTTTAAGTTTAAAAGATTAGAAACACCAAAAATTTCTCTCACAGATTTAAAAAGTAGACTCGACAAAAAATAGGCTTGAATAGCCTATTTTTTAACATTTAATGTTTACTGTCAAAGAAAAATACTTCTAACATTCAATAAAAATCATCAACTTAAGCCAATAATATCTAGGTCTGATTTTTGAGGACTGTAAATCAGATAGCTTTCTCACTCAATCTTAGTAATGTTTCCCTTGGCAATAGCCAGAAATGTGTAACTCATCAAAACGCCGGCTCCAAACCATATTAAAAAGTGATAGGGGTGAAAAAGTATTCTCCAAAAGTTCCCGCCGTCTTGGAGATAGTCCAAGAAAGAAGAAATAAGGTGCATAAGAGGACCATAGATGATTGCTTGGACTCTGGCACGTTTTGTCATTTTTTGGATAAGTTTTTCATAGTCATCGTCACCACATTCAAGAAGGTGAAAACCATCAGTTTGACTCAGAACATAAAGCGGAATGACAAAAATAAAGACAAAGAAGTTCGTTCCTAAAAGTGCCCAGGCCACGAATTGAGGATAACTTAATATAAAACAAAATGCTATAAAAGTTTGAATGAAAATGTACCACCAGACAAGGAGAAATAGCCGATTCCCCAAACGATTGACATGTTGTTCACGATACTCATCAAGTTCACCAGAAATACCATAAAAATGTTTGATTAGAATCGTCCAGAAAGATTTTTTCTTCACGATTTACGCCTTCCTTCTTTGTTATCAAAATGATGGTGTTTAACCCATAAGTCTAAGTATAAGCTAACTAAACCATAAATTAATGCAACTAGGATATCTAAACCAATTATCAAATATGCAGAAGTGACGGTTAGCAGCTTTGTGTATTGAGCTAGAATGTAGCCAAGTAGAAGAACAAGAAAAAATAGTGGAATTACCCATTTGCCAACTCTATTTAAGTGATATTGCCAATATGCTGCACGTTTTATAGAAAGGCTATAAAATTTATCCTTTAAAGTCATCTTTTTTCTCCTCTTTTGAAAATTTTTGATACCTTCCCTTGTATTGTAGCCAGCTGATAAGAGATAGATACAAACCAAGCGAGAAGCTGGAGAAAAAGCTAAAAGGTTTTAATTGAAAATCTTTAATACCAAGCAAGAGACTGACTTGATTTTGGAATAGGACTAAGATTGTTAGGACGATACTCAGACTGATGAAATAAAAAAGAACAAAACGTTTGATTTTTCGATTATCTTTCCGTTTAAAATCCTCTTTGGTAAAATAACTGTGCAGGTTAGCTTTTTCAAAAATTTGGGAAGAAGAAATCACAACAATGAGATAAGTAAAGTATAAATAAATAACAGCTGGTATATAAATAAGAGAAATATCGAAAGTATTCTGAATTGAAGCCATGAGTGTTCCTATGAATAGAAGTACTAGCCAGAATGCAATTCCTATCTTTAAATTTCGATAAAAGCGATTGAGGCAGGAGGATTGTTCAGTAGAAAAGTCGTCAATTGCATAAAGCCATTTAAAACATTTTGTCATGATATGTTATCTTCCTTATTTTTGTTTTCTTTTCGCGAGTTCCAAAAGAGGCAGTTGAGATCAGTTTCTAAAGTTTCTGCTAACTTGATGCAGAGATCAAGAGAGGGATTATATTTGTCGTTTTCAATGAGATTTACAGTTTGCCTAGCCACGCCAATCTTTTTAGAAAGGGCGAGTTGTGATAAGCCCAGAGCTATACGAAATTCCCTGACATGATTCATGTTAACTCTCCTTTCAAAATATTATTTATAGATAATTAGCATTGACAAGGAAATAGATTTTTTAAAATATCTTATACTATTAGTATAGTACATTAGATATAAAATGTCAATTATAAATGACACTGAAATTTTATCATCTTTTTAATTTGGCATCTAAGTGATTGTTGAAAAAGTTAATCTTATTAGCGTCATTAGTTGATTTTTGGTATAATATAGCTAATTGAGTTTTCTAGAAAAGGGTAAATAATGAATATTCAACAATTGCGTTATGTGGTGGCTATTGCAAATAGTGGAACTTTTCGAGAAGCAGCGTCCAAGTTGTTTGTTAGCCAACCGAGTTTATCAGTAGCCGTGCGAGAGTTAGAGAAAGAACTTGGTTTTTTGATTTTTACACGAACAACGACTGGAACTGTCTTGACTTCTCAGGGAATGGCCTTTTATGAAAAGGCTTTGGAGGTGGTTAAGGGGTTTGATTCTTTTGAACGACAGTTCTCCCAGTACCAAGCTGAAAATAAGGAATTTTCAGTAGCTAGTCAACATTATGATTTTTTACCTCCGCTTATTACAGCATTTTCAAAAGTTTATCCAGAGGAGAAAAATTTTCGGATTTTTGAATCAACAACGATTCGTATTTTAGATGAGGTGGCTCAAGGGGATAGTGAACTGGGAATTATTTATCTCAACAATCAAAACCGTAAAGGCCTCCTACAGCGGATGGAGAAGTTAGATTTAGAATACGTCGAACTTATTCCGTTTCAAACTCATATCTACCTTGGACAGCAGCATCCTTTGGCAAAAAAAGAGAGTTTAGTAATGTCTGATCTTTTAGGATACCCAACGGTTCGTTTTACACAGGAAAAGGACGAGTATCTGTACTATTCTGAAAATCTTGTAGATACCACAGAAAGCCCTCGAATTTTCAATGTTACTGACAGGGCGACTTTAAATGGTATTTTAGAGAGAACAGATGCCTATGCAACGGGGTCAGGATTTCTAGATAGTCGAAGTGTTAATGGTATTACAGTTATTCCATTAGCAGATGATTTGGATAATAAGATGGTTTATATCAAACGTCATGATAAAAACTTGACAGCTAGTGCACTTAAATTTATAACGGTCATGACAAATTATTTTGCTAAATATAACCCACAAAATGTTCAAGAGTCGGATTAGAAAGTGATTGAAAACGAAATGAGAAAAATTTATTTCCCGCTTGCTGGTCTCCTACTTGTTGTACTTGATCAGTTTAGCAAGTATTGGATTGTTAAGAATATTTCACTTGGCGAAGTCCGTCCATTTTTACCAGGGATTTTCAGTCTTACTTATCTTCAGAATAATGGTGCGGCTTTTTCAATGCTCCAAGATCAGCAGTGGCTGTTTGCCATTATCACTTTTATCGTGGTTGGTTTTGCAGTTTATTACTTTGTCAAGCATATCAAGGGGAGTTTCTGGCTTCTCTTTGGTCTCTTGCTTATCATATCTGGTGGCTTAGGAAATTTTATTGACCGCTTACGGCTGGGTTATGTTGTGGATATGGTGCATCTGGATTTTATGGATTTTGCAATCTTTAATCTAGCAGATGCCTATCTATCAGTTGGAGTAGTGATACTTTTCATTGCTTTGTGGAAAGAGGAGGAAAATGGAGTTAATCATTAAGGACAGTGGGAATCGTCTTGACAAAGCCCTAGCTGATTTGACAACCTTGTCAAGGTCTCAGGCAAATGAAGAGATAAAAAAAGGCACCGTTTTGGTCAATGGCAAAGCTGCTAAAGCCAAATACGCTGTTAAAGTTGGAGATGTTATTACTTACGAAATTCCAGAAGATGAGATTCTGGATTATGAGGCAGAAAATATTCCACTTGATATTATCTATGAAGACGAAGATGTAGCAGTTATCAATAAACCACAAGGTATGGTTGTCCATCCAGCTGCAGGACATACCTCAGGTACTTTGGTTAATGCGTTAATGTATCATATCAAGGATTTATCCACAATCAACGGAGTTGTGCGTCCAGGAATTGTTCACCGAATTGATAAAGATACTTCTGGACTTTTGATGATTGCTAAAAATGATATTTCCCACAAGGCTCTGGCAGAAGAACTCAAGGATAAAAAGTCTTTGAGGAAATATCTTGCCATCGTTCATGGGAATTTGCCAAATGATCGGGGAATGATTGAAGCTCCTATAGGTCGTAGTGAAAAAGATCGTAAAAAACAGGCAGTAACAGCCAAGGGCAAGGAAGCAGTGACACGTTTTCAAGTGTTGGAGCGCTTTGGAAATTATACATTGGTCGAACTTACCCTAGAAACGGGTCGAACCCATCAAATTCGTGTACATATGGCCTATATCGGACATCCTGTTGCAGGAGACCCTCTATACGGACCTCGAAAAACACTCAAGGGCCAAGGGCAGTTTCTTCATGCTCGGACTCTTGGGTTTACTCATCCAAGGACGGGGGAGGTTATGACATTCACGGCAGAAGCGCCAGCCATTTTTCAAGAAAGACTTGAAGAACTTCGTCAACATAATTAATCAATTCAACAAGAAAAGAACAAGCTTGAGGAACGAAAATAGAAACAGTATCTAAAAGAGTTTGATAAAAAAAGAGGCTAGGTATATGATTCCAGCCTCTCTTTGATTTATTAAAAAAGTCTAGTTTTAAGACCAGACCTAGTGTTTTAATGATGAAATAACAGATGACACAACTGAGGTGACCACAAGACTCAACAAAATGGCTAAAGTAAAAGCCCATAGTGATGAGAGGTTGATGGTAAGTAGTAAGAAAGCAAATATTACCGTCAGAATGGCAAAACAAGCGATTCGAGTAAAAAAGAGTAGTTCGCGTAGTTTAATACTATCATTGTCAGCCTCTTGGAATTCATGGAATTTAGGACTAACTGTCTCTGAATGCTTTTCATTATCAAACTGCTGTGGTTGTTTTAATGGTGCTGGCATAGTCCTCTCCTTTTAGAATTCTCCACCATCATATCACAAAAGTATTAATTTGTCACCTATTTTTAAAAATTCTTTCTTTTTCCTAAATTCTCAAAGTAAGTTCTAGTCTAACACCAAAACTGGAAATTAGACTGAGACAAAAAAATAAGGTAGAACTTACTATGGGACAAGTTGGTAACTGACAATGAAAAACAAACACTTAACTCTCTCTGATCGCAACGATATTCAAATAGGAATTGAACAACTTAAGCCCTTCTCAGCTATAGCTGCTAAGTTAGGAAAAGACCCGTCCACAATCTCAAAAGAAGTTCGCAGAAATCGAGTGGTTAAAGAAAATTCTGTGACATCTAATTGTGAGGCCTGCCCTCTACTTAAAAAGGCTCCTTACGTTTGTAATGCC
>NZ_KB904508.1 GCF_000380105.1 Streptococcus orisratti DSM 15617 | reverse complement strand
CTCTTGAGAGAGTTTCTCCCAAAAGGTGTCTCTCTTAACTCACTAACGACAGAAGAACTCAATCACTACGTCTCTGCTATCAATGACAGACCTAGACGACTTCACAAGTATAAAACCGCAAATATTTTGTTTGGGCTAGCCCAAACAGCTTAACCTCTGGAACTCTAGTTATCAATGAACTTGTTGCACTTGACTTGACAAGTGGGGTTTTTATTATTCTTACACTGGACTATTGTTCAATATACTTGATACTTGCCAAATAATCCGTATTCACAATCATGAATTAAGTGAGCAAAGTTTTGTCAGTATAAAACCTTGAAAGCTTAATAATTAGTTTAAATATAAAGATTTTTATCTCTAGAGATACCTTTTCAGCAACCTACTATTATAGATAAAAGGACCGTTCTTTTAATTGATAATCATAAAGGGTAGTCACTTGACCTGTTTGATTAATTTTAATAATTTTAACTGAAATTATGTGACTACTGAGAATCATACATCGTTCTAAACAATACTTGTAGGTTAAGGCAATTTTATCCTCAGATATTCGATTCGCTAAAGTAAGATGCGGGACCCAGTTTTGGGGTATATAAAGCGGTGAAAATTCCACATCAAGAGATAATGCTTGATGTATGGTTTGATGAAATCGACTCAATTCCACAGTTTTGACTGGATTTAGAGTAAGCATACGGGACCCCAGAAAAGTTGATAAATGATTAAAGGTCACTGGTTGATAAGAGTATTTCGATAAAATAATCCGTAATTTTTCAATAACAGCCTTAAGATTTGTTGTTTCAAAAGAAGCAAGTGTAATGTGAGGTTCTCTGTTATAAACTTCATAAGCATAATGAGATAAATTTTGTTCACTCATCTCTTGCCAAATATTTTTGATGATTTTCTCTGTGTTTTCATCTAATATTGCAATTAAAGCGTACATTGCTTTTTCCTCAATTAAATTTTTTAGGGTTTTAGGATATTCTGAATAGAAATGGCCTTTGTTAGAAAGGCATAACTTGTAACTCCCTTACCATCGCATAAAACAGTCATAAAATCCAAAAAGGAGAGACCAAAACTGTCCCTCCTTTTGCCATCATTTTATTTCCTACATCGTTCACCAAAATAAGAATTTTGTAGAAACACAAATGAATAAAAATCTTATTTTTCAGTCAATGCTGCAAGACCAGGCAATACTTTACCTTCAAGGAGTTCCATTGAAGCACCACCACCTGTTGAGATCCATGAGAACTTGTCTGCACGGCCAAGGTTGATAGCTGCTGCTGCTGAGTCACCACCACCGATGATTGATTTCACGCCTGGTTGTTTCACGATAGCATCCATTACACCAATTGTACCAGCTTGGAAGTCTGGGTTTTCAAATACACCCATAGGACCATTCCAAACAACTGTTTTCGCACCAGTCAAAGCTTCGTCAAACTTAGCGATTGACTTAGGACCGATGTCAAGACCAAGGAAGCCCTCTGATACTGCTTCGCCTTCTGTATCGCGAACTTCAGTGTATCCAGCAAATGCGTTAGCTTCTTTTGAGTCAACTGGCAAGATCAATTTACCGTTAGCTTTTTCAAGAAGTGCTTTTGCCACATCAAGTTTGTCTTCTTCTACAAGTGAGTTACCGATTTCGATACCTTGAGCTTTGTAGAATGTGTAAGTCATACCACCACCGATAAGAACTTTGTCAGCTTTTTCAAGAAGGTTCTCGATAACACCGATCTTATCAGATACTTTTGAACCACCAAGGATTGCCACGAATGGGCGCTCTGGAGTTTCAACAGCTTCTTGGATGTAAGCAATTTCGTTTTCCAAAAGGAAACCAGCTACTGCTTTTTCTACATTTGCTGAGATACCAACGTTTGATGCGTGCGCACGGTGTGCAGTCCCAAATGCATCGTTAACGAAGATGCCATCACCAAGCGAAGCCCAGTACTTACCAAGTTCTGGATCGTTTTTAGATTCTTTCTTACCATCAACATCTTCGAAACGAGTGTTTTCAACAAGGAGAACTTGTCCATCTTCCAAAGCATCGATAGCTGCTTCCAATTCAGCGCCACGAGTAGCACCAGCGATGAAAGCAACGTCTTGACCCAATTTAGCTGCCAAGTCAGCTGCTACAGGTGCCAAAGATTTACCTTCTTTATCAGCTTCTTCTTTCACACGTCCAAGGTGAGAGAAGAGAATTGCACGTCCACCTTGCTCAAGGATGTACTTGATTGTAGGAAGAGCTGCAGTGATACGGTTGTCGTTGGTAATCACGCCATCTTTCAAAGGTACATTAAAGTCAACACGAACGAGAACTTTTTTACCTTTCAAATCAACGTCTTTAACAGTCAATTTTGCCATTAGTTAGACTCCTTATAAATTTTATACACACTAATTATATCATAAAAAGTATAAAAGTGATAGCTTCTCATTATTTGTTTGAAAACAAAAAGGAGGCTAAGACCTCCTCTTTGTACTAAATAAAATTATTTAGCAATTTTTGCGAAGTATTCAAGAGTACGAACAAGTTGTGAAGTGTAAGACATTTCATTGTCATACCATGAAACAACTTTAACCAATTGATTTCCATCAACTGTTTGTACTTTAGTTTGAGTAGCATCAAACAATGAACCAAATGAAATACCTACAATATCAGAAGATACGATTGGGTCTTCAGTGTAACCAAATGATTCAGTAGCTGCTGCTTTCATTGCTGCATTAACTTCTTCAACAGTTACTTCTTTTTCAAGAGTAGCGACCAATTCAGTTACAGAACCAGTTGGAACTGGAACACGTTGTGCAGCACCATCAAGTTTACCGTTCAATTCTGGAATAACAAGACCGATAGCTTTTGCAGCACCTGTTGAGTTTGGAACGATATTGTTAGCACCAGCACGAGCACGACGAAGGTCACCACCACGGTGTGGACCATCAAGAATCATTTGGTCACCAGTGTAAGCGTGGATAGTAGTCATCAAACCTTGTTTAATACCAAATGCATCGTTAAGAGCTTTAGCCATTGGAGCAAGACAGTTTGTAGTACATGAAGCACCTGAAATAACTGTTTCAGTACCATCAAGAATATCATGGTTAGTATTGAACACAACAGTTTTAACGTCATTTCCACCAGGAGCAGTAATAACAACTTTCTTAGCACCACCATTAGCATGCAAGTGTTTTTCTGCTGCTTCTTTTTTAGCGAAGAAACCAGTTGCTTCAAGAACGATTTCTACTCCATCAGTTGCCCAGTCAATTTGTTCTGGATCACGTTCAGCAGAAACTTTAACGAATTTACCGTTAACTTCGAATCCACCTTCTTTAACTTCAACGGTTCCGTCAAAACGACCTTGTGTTGTGTCGTATTTCAACAAGTGAGCAAGCATGTTTGGATCTGTAAGGTCGTTGATACGAGTAACTTCAACACCTTCAACGTTTTGGATACGACGGAATGCAAGACGTCCGATACGACCAAAACCGTTAATACCAACTTTAACTACCATTAGTGATTTCCTCCTTATGAAAATCTCAAATATTTTAATTTCGAGAGTCTCCTCTCAACAATTGTGAAAAGAATAACTTGCAAATGAATGCAACATCTTTTAACATTTTTATTATATAACTATTTCAGAAAAAATGCAAATATTATTAGCGTTTTCATAAAGAAAAAGGCGTTGCAAAAGAACGCCTCTCCTCGGTAATTATTCACCCGAATTTTTCTTAATGATTTCTTCTTGAACTGATTTAGGAACATCTTCATAGTGGTCAAATACCATCATGAATGTACCACGTCCTTGAGTAGCAGAACGAAGAACTGTTGCATAACCAAACATCTCAGCAAGTGGAACATAAGCACGAACAATTTGACTTGCTCCGTGTGCTTCCATACCATCAACACGTCCACGACGAGCTGTTACGTGCCCCATTACATCACCAAGATTTTCCTCTGGTGCAGTAATAGTAACAAGCATCATTGGTTCAAGGATAGCAGGTTGTGCAGTTTTTGCAGCCTCTTTAAGAGCAAGCGAAGCAGCAATCTTGAAGGCAGTTTCAGATGAGTCAACATCATGGTATGAACCATCATAAAGTTTAGCTTTCACATCGACGATTGGGTAGCCTGCAAGAACACCATTTGCCATAGATTCAATCAAACCTTTTTCAACAGCTGGGATAAATTCACGTGGAACCACACCACCAACGATTGCGTTTTCAAATTCAAATCCTTTACCTTCTTCATTTGGTGTAAATTCAATCCAAACATCACCAAATTGACCTTTACCACCAGATTGACGTTTAAAGAATCCACGTGCTTGTGTAGAAGCGCGGAAGGTTTCACGGTAAGATACTTGAGGTGCACCTACATTAGCTTCAACCTTAAATTCACGTTTCATACGGTCAACAAGGACATCAAGGTGAAGTTCACCCATACCAGAGATAACTGTTTCACCAGTTTCAACATTAGTTTCAACACGGAAAGTTGGATCTTCCTCGGCAAGTTTTTGAAGAGCAACACCCATCTTATCCTGATCGGCTTTAGATTTAGGTTCAACCATCAATTGGATAACTGGTTCTGGCACTTCAATTGACTCAAGAATAACTTTAGCTTTTTCATCAGTCAATGAGTCACCGGTTGTTGTATCTTTCAAACCAACAGCAGCAGCAATATCACCAGCGTAAACTGTTTCGATTTCCTTACGAGTGTTGGCATGCATTTGAAGAATACGTCCGATACGTTCACGTTTGCCTTTAGAAGTATTCAAAACATAAGAACCTGAATTAAGAACACCTGAATAAACACGGAAGAATGTCAAACGACCTACAAATGGATCAGTCATAATCTTGAAGGCAAGAGCTGCAAATGGCTCATCATCTGATGCCGGACGAATTTCTTCTTCATCAGTATCTGGGTTTACCCCTTTGATAGCTGGAATATCAAGCGGACTTGGAAGGTAATCAAGTACTGCATCAAGCATCAACTGAACACCTTTATTTTTGAAGGCTGAACCACAAAGTACTGGGTAAAATTCAACGTTGATTGTAGCTTTACGGATAGCAGCTTTCAACTCTTCGTTTGTGATTTCTTCACCTTCAAGATATTTCATCATCAAGTCTTCATCAGTTTCCGCAACAGCTTCAACTAATTTTTCACGATATTCTTCGGCTTGATCTAAGTATTCTGCTGGAATATCTTCTTCAAGAATATCAGTACCAAGATCGTTGGTATAGATTTCAGCTTTCATCTTGATCAAGTCAATGATTCCACGAAAATCATCTTCTGCACCGATTGGTAATTGAATTGGATGAGCATTAGCTTGCAAACGGTCATGAAGTGTTTGTACTGAATAAAGGAAATCTGCACCGATTTTATCCATTTTGTTGGCAAACACAATACGAGGAACACCGTATTCAGTTGCTTGGCGCCAAACTGTTTCAGTTTGAGGTTCTACACCAGATTGAGAGTCAAGAACGGTTACTGCTCCATCGAGAACACGAAGAGAACGTTGAACTTCAATTGTGAAGTCCACGTGTCCTGGTGTGTCAATGATGTTAACACGCGTATCTTTCCATTGTGCTGTTGTTGCAGCAGAAGTGATTGTGATTCCGCGTTCTTGTTCTTGTTCCATCCAGTCCATTTGTGAAGCACCTTCGTGCGTTTCACCGATTTTATGAATTTTACCAGTGTAGTAAAGAATACGCTCTGTTGTAGTTGTTTTACCTGCATCAACGTGAGCCATGATACCGATATTACGAGTTTTTTCAAGTGAAAATTCGCGAGCCATTTAGTTTTTTCTCCTATATTTTTTTGTTTACGATTTATTATAACATTATTTAGAAAAAACGGATAGGCAGGACCTACCCGTTTCCAATGTTTATTAGTTTAATTGAACTCGACTTGAGAGCAATTAGCCCAAAAAGATAAAACTTACAAGAAGCTTTAGCTCATCGCCAGTTTTCCTATTTTGTCCTTACTCTCTTCGTCTCTGTAACTTATGATTGAGTTCAGACCAAAAGTTCGGCAAAAAAGACAAATCTTCTTAGAGCTTTTAAGCTCTGCGTCAGATTTCCTATTTTTCCTTGGACTTTCTTAGTGTCCTCACATCCTAATTTAACCCGGCCAGTGTACTGCCAGTGAAAAAAGATAAACTTCCTTATGCGCAAGTGCACAGCGTCAGTTCCCTGTTTTTCACCTGTACGCTCGCCCTTAGTATCTTAATTTTAGTTGAATTTTAGCTACAAATGTCTATCAAAAAGATAAAATCTCCTAGAAACTGAAGTTTCTTCGTTGCTTTTCCTATTTTGGCTAGCATTTGTTTAACGCTAAAATTTCCTATCTTACCAGCGGAAGTGAGCGAAGGCACGGTTAGCTTCAGCCATTTTATGTGTGTCTTCACGTTTTTTAACAGATGCTCCTGTGTTATTTGCAGCATCCATGATTTCCTTGGCAAGACGTTCTTTCATAGTGTGTTCTCCACGAGCGCGTGAAGCATTTACCAACCAACGAAGACCAAGTGTCGTACGACGTTCTGGACGAACTTCAACTGGAACTTGGTAGTTAGATCCTCCGACACGGCGTGCACGAACTTCAAGAACAGGCATGATATTTTCCATAGCTGTTTCAAAAACTTCAAGTGCATCGTTGCCAGTCGCTTCTTTGATTGTTTCAAAAGCATCGTAGACGATAGTTGCTGCTGTACCACGTTTCCCATCAAGCATAACACGGTTGATAAGACGTGTTACAAGTTGGGAATTATATAATGGATCTGCCAAAACTTCGCGTTTTGGAGCACGGTTTTTACGACTCATTTTTCTTATCTCCCTTCTTA
The DNA here is from genome assembly GCF_000380105.1 of Streptococcus orisratti DSM 15617. Lineage (GTDB taxonomy): Bacteria > Bacillota > Bacilli > Lactobacillales > Streptococcaceae > Streptococcus > Streptococcus orisratti. Next base: position 728 of record NZ_KB904508.1, on the reverse strand, counting down.
TCCTTTAGGACGTTTTGCACCGTATTTAGAACGGCTTTGCTTACGATCAGCCACACCTGCAGTATCAAGTGCACCACGAACGATATGGTAACGTACCCCTGGAAGGTCTTTTACACGACCACCACGAATAAGAACAACACTATGTTCTTGAAGGTTGTGCCCAATACCTGGGATATAAGCAGTAACTTCAATAAGGTTGCTCAAACGCACACGAGCGAATTTACGAAGGGCAGAATTAGGTTTTTTAGGTGTCATTGTTCCAACACGAGTTGCAACACCGCGCTTTTGAGGTGCAGAAACATTAGTTTGAACTTTTTTGTGACTGTTATAACCAACATTAAGTGCTGGTGATTTAGATTTTTCAACTTTTGATTGACGTGGTTTACGTACCAATTGGTTGATAGTAGGCATCTACTGTTTCTCCTGTAAAATTTTATTTTTGGTTGATATGATACGTGGTGACCGCACATATCTAGGTGTACTTTTGCAACAATTGTCAGCACGTCTCTGTACACTTTTGAGAGACCAAAAGTAAAAAGTACCGTCTAATATAATAACATAGATCAGTACTTGGTGTCAATTATTTTTATTTACCTTTTTAGTTGCCTAAATTCTCAAAGTAAGTTCTAGTCTAACACCAAAACTGGAAATTAGACTGAGACAAAAAAATAAGGTAGAACTTACTATGGGACAAGTTGGTAACTGACAATGAAAAACAAACACTTAAC
>NZ_KB904507.1 GCF_000380105.1 Streptococcus orisratti DSM 15617 | reverse complement strand
CTTCGCAAACCTTATCTCCAACCTTTAACAGTCCACTGGACTGTTAAACCCAATCAACCACTGCGATGAAATATTGACACGAACTTTGAGAAGCGAGAGTGAGGGGGCTGGAAATCTGTATCGTTAGCTAGTTACTACCAGCCGTAAATGACTAAAAGCTTTGTCGCCTTAACAGTCGACCGCACCTTTCTAGTCGTTCTGGCAGGGGTATGCAGAGGAAATCATAGATTTCTGGCTTACCACCATTTTTTCTTTACTCTTTAAACGCCCTTTGTATCTTAAAATAAGAGGTTGGAAAACTTAGCTCCAGCCTCTTATCAATGATTTCTTGCCTTATCTTCTATCCATTTTATCAAATAATGGCAGTTTCATTATCTAAAATGAGTTAGCAATTAATCTAAATATTTTTTCCAATCAGGAACTTCTTTAAATTTAGCACGTTCAAATTGGTCTTTCATGTCAAATGGCACTGTACCGTCAAGGACAAGTTTAGATGACATTCCTCGTACACGGATGTGTTCTGGTGAATATTCTGGACGTTCTGACGGGTCAAGTGGGTGGTTACGCATACCTTCCAACGACATAATATCTTTGTGGGCTTGGAAGCGTGTATTGATGGTCCACATGACATCATTCATATCAAAGATATCCACATCTTCATCAACAAGGATAACTGTTTTGAGTTCTTTGAAAGATGAGAATGCTAGCAAGGCAGCTTGACGTTGAATTCCTTCATCAGCTGGATTTTCTTTGCGGATTTGCATGATTGTCATCAATTTACCGCCACCAGCTGGTGGATTGTAAACATTAAGCACTTTACCAGGGATAGCTTTGTCAACCAAGTTAAGGATAGAAGCTTCTGTTGGAATACCTGCCATTGACACGTGTTCTTCAGAAGGTCCAATTGTTGTTTGCATAATAGGATTATCTTTACGGTGAGTGACCGCTTTAACTTTGATAACATTTAAAGCTGGATTGGCTGGACCATTGTAACCTGGGAATTCAGGCATGGCATGACCTGTGTGCGTATTAATATCTTCTTGAATTGTTTCATTTGGAAGGATTTCACCTTCAATGATAAATTCAGAACGTGCAATACCAACTTCATCAACAGCGATAGAATCAACCAATTGAACAGGTTCTTTACGAAGCGCACCTGCAACCCAAAGTTCATTGTAACCAAGTGGTGTCGTTGGTGGTTCAAATGTCGCCCCAATCAAGATAGCAGGGTCAAGACCAATATTGATTGTAATTGGCATTGGTTTGTTAAGTTTTTGATATTCTGACAAGAAAGCACCAATGTGACGACCACCAGGCATGATATAAATACCAATAGTATCTTTATCTTCCAAAACCATACGGTGAATTGTAACATCGCTCATTGATTTATCTGGCGTTGAACCATAAACCAAACCAGTTGTGATGTAAGGTCCTGCATCATATTCTGTATTTGTTGGTGCAGCAATGAGCTTACGAATATCAAAATCATCATCAGTTGCTAAGTGAACAACTTCTTGAGCAGGTGCTTGGTCCTTAGAAACTTTAACAGGTTTCACTGGATTTTCAACGGCTTTGTTCAAAAGATGGCCAAGGTCTTTGTAATCATGATGAAGAATATGACCAACACGTTTACGGCTTGCCATTGTACCAATATTGACACGAACATTAGGGAATCCCTTAATGTTATTGAAGGTCATTGCTGGACCTTCTTGAGTTGGACGCTCTACGGTACCGCCAGCTCCGATATAACGGTAAACGCCAGAAATTTCAGCGTTTGGATCGATTTCAACATCCGTTTCATGGTATTGTCCTGGAATTTCTTTAAGTTCTTCCAAGACTTTACGCAAATCATAAGGTTGTTCTGACATAAGATTTACTTCCTTCTTAAAGATTTCATATTAAAAGTGTAAACCTTCAATCACCGATAAACAATTCAAGTTAGGCGTTTTCCTATTCCTGTCTGGAATGTTTTTCTTGCATTCCTTTCCAGAATACATCCAAAGCTGGTGTTGTTTTCTTCTTACGACGGATTAAGTTCATTTCTGACACCATATCAACCTCCAACGGACGACAGATAATTGCTTTCGTTTTAAACGGTGCAACCAATTTTTCCATCATCACCGAAACACCCATTTCTTTTTCAATAAAGTCAATGATGAGATTGATACGATTTCCTTGATAGCCTATTTTCGGCTCAAAACCATAAGTATGACAAAGTTCTCGTACTTTTTGGAGCAACTGCGTTTTATTGCCAAGTTGGAAGAATGTCTCATCTTTCAATTCAGCCAAATCAAGTTTTTCCTTGTTGACTAAGGGATGATTTTCAGGCAAAACCAAGACAAAACGGTCATAATCCAAGGTTAGACTATCATAAATATCAGGAGCAGCTTTGGTAAAAGAACGCGTAAAGACCGCATCGCAGATGCCATCATCTAAACTATGCATCAGCTGGTCAGCCTCTTCTTCCTCGACAACAACCGTGTCATCAGGATACTGCTTTTGAAAAGCTGCAATATCTGAAATAATAGGATAAGAAGACATACTCGGAATACCATGAATGGTTAGTTTATGTTTTTCTTGTTCAGACAAATCCTCTAATGTCTCTTGCATTTCTTGAAAAGTGCCCATAATCTTTTGAACATAAACTCGCACAATCTCCCCTTCTTCTGTCAGAGAAATTTGACGATGTTTACGATTAAACAAAATCACCCCCAACTCTTTTTCAAGCGCAATGATTTGCTTTGAAATGCTTCCTTGCGTTGTATAAAGTTGTTCTGCTGTCTCGGTGTAATTCAACGTTTCACACAAGCTAAGAAAGACTTGAAATTTTTGGAAATTCATGTCCTGCTCCTATTCTTAATACTATTCCATTTTAGAATAGTATATCACAAAAATCTGAATTGTTTTTTAAAAAGTTGGTGTTAAAATGTAACAGAAAAGAGAGAATTCACAATAATAGAACACGGTCTAGCAGTCAACACTAATGTTTTCAAACTGTTAATGACTTTGTTTCTTATGAAGGAGGAAAATTGTATGCCTACTGGCGTCATCATTAATGCCCTATCAGTCGTTTTGGGAGGGCTACTAGGTGGTCTTGTTGGAAACAAATTATCAGAAGACTTCAAGACACAAATCAACATGATTTTTGGGGTCTGCTCAATGGGAATGGGTATTTCATCTATCGGATTGATGAAATACATGCCCGCTGTTATCTTTGCCATCGTTATCGGAACAGGGATTGGACTTGCTCTTCATCTTGGTGATTGGATTAACAAAGGCGGTGCCCTCATGCAACGTAGCATGGCAAAAATCGTACCAAACGACCATTCATCACTATCTCACGAAGATTACCTTGCTACCTTGTTAACCGTTATCGTGCTTTTCTGCGCAAGCGGTACTGGTATTTATGGTAGTCTAGATGCAGGAATGACTGGTGATTCAACAATCTTGATTTCAAAATCAATTTTGGACTTCTTTACAGCAGCTATTTTTGCTTGTAATCTAGGTTATGTGGTATCACTTGTTGCCATTCCACAATTTATCATTTTCTGCTGCCTCTTCTTCTTGTCAGCCTTCATCGTACCACTTACAACACCTGATATGATTGCTGATTTCAAAGCCTGCGGTGGTTTTCTAATGCTTGCCACAGGTTTCCGTATGGTCAAACTGAAAATGTTCCCAATTGCCGACATGATACCAGCCATGATTCTCGTCATGCCACTTTCTTGGTTCTGGGTTAATGTCATTCTACCATTGCTATAATAACTATCATTTTTAAACATTCAACATGTCACATACGTAGAGAGATAAAATTATTTTCGGCGAGATAATTTTATCTCTTTTTTAAGTGTAAAAATCACACCTGTTCAAGTTATTAAAAATTTTTTGAACTTTCAATGACTTTTATTTTTACCATAAAAGAAATGATTTGCAATTTTTCTTTTAAGTTTATTATCATACTTTCATAGAAACAGAGATTTGGCGTATCCTTCTTTAAGCCGATGTTCAATGTTTCTACGATCTGCTAGTGCTAACTGTTTCCCTTTTGGTGTATAATAGTCATGCATCTCAGAGTCCTTCTAATTTGTCATTGTGGTAATTACAATTATATCTCTCTGAGATGTTTTTTCATACCCTAAGTGGCTAACTTCATTTTAGAACTTTCAATATTTTATGCCATCTATTAATTCCAGAAAAATTCATACTAGGTCTCAGAACTTTTTTCAAGATACAGTCAGTATTCTCTCAAAAAACTGCCTTAGTTAGCAAAAAACTATCTCTTATCTATAAGTACTTCAAGTACTTCGCTTGTGAATACAGGTTCTAACAGATAATTTTGTTTCGAATGAAGTTATCATTAAAGACCTCAACTTTGACAAAATCCTCGATGATCCGCTTGACGCTAGTAAAGGGAAAACTTATTACGAAAATTCATCAGACGTGTACATGTATAAGCAAGACCCTACTGTTCTTACAAATGACACACGCTTCCGCTTTAAAACATTTGCTTTTGACGTTGAAGCTCAAGTTGAAGAATGTGATTTAGATGCTGAAAATGGTGTTTTACGCTTAGCATGGCATGGTTGGAACGAAGCCAAAGGCGATGAATTTCTTGATGTTTACCACGCTTGGTTAATTCAAAAATTGGATCATAAACCGTATTCGCATCTTGACGCAAGAATCACAAATCGGTACACCAGCTAAAGAATTAGCCAAATCTGTTCCTAACACAATGATGCTTGGTCACCAATCTAGGTTAGATGGACTCGTTGCCTTTGCTAAAGACTGGAAAAAATAGCTTTGAAGTGTTATTATAAGAAAAAAACTGGAGAAAACTATGTCAAAAGAAGATATCAAAAAACAAATTCGTAATGCCTTTGACCATCGCGTAGCTGTTCGTGTCTATAGTGACCAGCTTATCAGTAAGGAGGATATGGACTTCATCCTAGATACGGCTTGGCTTAGCCCTTCTTCTGTCGGACTGGAAGGCTGGCGTTTTATCGTCGTGGATAAAAAACACATCCCAGAACTAAGTGCTGCTGTCAAGGACATTGCCTGGGGTGCCCAACCCCAGTTAGAGACAGCCAGTCACTTTGTCTTGCTTGTGGCTGAAAAAAATGCCCGCTATGACAGCAAATCTATTAAAGACAGCTTGGTACGCCGCGGTTTAACAGAACAGTCTGATTTAGATAGCCGTATTGCCCTCTACCAAGCTTTCCAAACGAGAGATATGCAGATGGTCGATAATCCGCGTGCCCTCTGGGATTGGACAGCCAAGCAGACTTACATAGCCATGGGGAATATGATGACCAGTGCAGCTATGATTGGTATAGATTCCTGCCCAATTGAAGGTTTCAACCACGCAGTTTTAAACGAACGCTTGGCTGAATTAGGTTGGATTGACATTGAAAAGGAAGCCGTTGCCACGATGATTGCATTTGGTTACCGTCTCAAAGAGCCAAAGCACCCTCGCTCACGTAAACCACGTGAAGAAGTCGTTACATGGCTAGCTAACTAGCTCTGCCATCCCCAATAGTATTTATATAGAAAGGAAAATGTATGCCATTTTTACATACCTGCATCCGCGTCAAAGATTTGGACGCCTCACTCACCTTTTATCAAGAAGCACTTGGATTCAAAGAAGTGCGTCGCAATGATTTCCCAGAATATAAGTTTACACTTGTTTACTTGGCACTTGAAGACGACCCAAACTATGAACTAGAATTGACCTACAATTACGGTCATGAAGCTTACGATCTTGGAAATGGCTATGGCCACATAGCTGTTGGAGTAGATAATTTGGAAGCTAGTCACGCTGCTCATGAAAAAGCTGGCTATACCGTTACCCCACTATCTGGCCTACCCGGTAAACCTAAAATGTACTACTTCATCACAGACCCAGACGGTTATAAGATTGAAATCATTCGTTTGAAACAATTTTTGGATAAATAGTCAGAAAAATCAATCTATCTTTTAGGCAGTCGGTTTTTCTTATTAATCCAAATTTTCTCTGACTGAGGTACGATGGCGATGGGTAATTCTAACCATCGTGTAAGAACTGACAGTTAATATGATAGCCATAAGAAGTAAATGATGTTGACTTATGATTAGCAGCGTAATGGTTGTTAACAAGGTGAGAGCATATTGCAACCAGACTGCCTTTCCAAGTCGATAAAGGTCTTGGTTATAACGAGTGGTCATGAGGATGCCGAGATAGTAGAGAAAGAATCCGATAAGTAGGAAGGGTAAACCAAAGCTAGCATGTTCACCAGATAAGACTTCCACAGCAACGGTAAAGAAGTTAATTCCCAAAACTAGGACCATATGAGCATAAAGTAATACTGCAACATTTGTTTTCTGATGGTGATTGATATTAAGATAGGTTTGCGAAATGTAGAACATAAATGAGAAGGCCATAGCTAGGAAGAAGAAGATACCTGCTAGCAAGTGCGTTTGAATAGGATAGTTCTTCAAAATGGCAATAACTGTTTCACCAAAAGTGATGATAGTAATCAGCTGGCAACGTTCAACGATATGAGGAAAGTTCATCACATCATGACTGAGTTTATCTTTAAACAAATAGGAAATCACAAATGGGATGTAGAAAATTAATAAACTTTTTTCATCGTAAGTCCAGAAGTTAAAGAACATGGCAATACAGGACAGGAGAAAGATAAGGATATAAGCTCCGTACATGAATAAACTATTCTTAATATCTGCTGTAAAACCGATACGTTTCCCACGTAGATAATACTGAAGTGAAATTAGCCCATAGGCTAGGCTGATAAAAATAAAAAATGGCAGAGCAGTCTGCTCAAAATCATTACTAAAGTTAAGGGATAATTGCCCAGCTACAAACATGGAGGCCACAATAGTGTAAATATCTAGACGATCTCTTTCACCATACTTGTTGAGGTAGATAGTCTCATTAATCCATAGTGTCATAATAATCAAGTTTGCAGTGATAAAGGTCACTATCTCCTTAAAACCAATGTGGTCCCCATGTAGCAAGCCTGTTAGAGAAGAAGTGGCTAATACAAAGACCAAATCATAAAACAATTCGTAATTGGATACACGTTTAGCAATAATTTTTGACATAATATCTCCTTAAAATTTAGAAACAATTACTACCCTCTCACAATTATTTCTGATTGCATACTCAATGAAAATCAAATTGAGAACATTTCCCAAAGACTTTGGAACATTAGAAATAGGGCAAATGTTGTTCGTATCAGCAGTGTGCAGATAAAGTTGCCATTCTTCAAGTCAATAACGTTTGACCCTGATTTTCACAGAGTGGCAGTATAGTAAAATGAAACAAAAACAGTACATTTTGTGATATAATGTATTTATGGCATATTCATTAGATTTTCGTAAAAAAGTTCTCGCATACTGTGAGAAAACCGGCAGTATTACTGAAGCATCTGTTGTTTTCGATATTTCACGCAACACCATCTATCAATGGCTAAAATTAATGGAGACTACTGGCGACCTTCATCACCAAGTTAAGGGAACCAAACCAAGAAAAATTGATAGAGAAAAATTAAAGAACTATC
>NZ_KB904506.1 GCF_000380105.1 Streptococcus orisratti DSM 15617 | reverse complement strand
TCCCAAACCATTAAGATAGTCGGAAACAGCTTGTTCCTTTAGTTCCTTACTATACTTCATCCAGCGACGGCTTTCCTCTAGCCCCTCAATACCAGATTCTTTGTACTTCCGAACCCAGTTCGATAGGGTGTCTTTAAACACACCATGGTGCCTAGCTAACCAGCTAAGTGATTTCCCAGCTTCCAAGTGGAGTAGAACAATTTCTAGTTTCTCAGAGACAGACTTTGGACTTCTTTTGGACATAGTAAAACTCCCTTTATAGTTTCTAGTGAAAATTTTTGTTTTTTCACTGTCCACTATAAGGGGAGTATATCAAGTTTCTAGTGAAAATTTTTGTTTTTTCACTGTCCACTATAAGGGGAGTATATCAATCAGCTAGGCAGTTTTCAACAACTCTAAAATACTTCCATAGAGCCTCTTATATATCCCGATTGTAGTCACTATCAATCTCTAAGAAATCCTGAATTTCCTGAACATATTCAAGGACACCTTGAAAATCCCCTGATTCATCACGGACAGCTGCGTAAGTCACATAGACAAATTTAGCTAATTTTTCAGACTTAAACCACATGACTACCTTGTCTCGTTCGCCAGAGCGCAACAATTTGAAGATTTTCTTAACCTTATTTAAAACTTTTGGTGGATGACAGAGTTCCACATTGCGTCCGACTTGACTTGGCGTACGTTTGAAAATCATCTTTGCGGCTGGTACGCTGTCGTTATAATATTGAAAAATATCATCTTTGTTAACAAAGGTGATTTCCAACGGCAAATTATTAAGAATAAGATTGGCTTGTTCAACTGAAAGATAACCATTGCCAAAAGGTTGCGGTGTTGTACGGTCTGCCGCAAATTCTTTTTCCTTGGGCGTAAAGGTGATGGTAAATTGACCTTCTGGTATCTCAATGACTTTTGTATTGGTTAGAGCAGTTGAGGTGGCTGCTGGAATTTGGTCCAGAGTATCAGTTAGTTCGTTGTCAGAAGTCTCTGCGACAGCTTCATTTTCAAAAGACTCGCGGTGGGGAACCCACTTTTCAAGTGGGTTAATAATGGCATAGCCGTAAGCATCGCTCTCACTGGCTATTTGCAGCCAATCATCTTGCGTGAAACTCTCCAACAAAATCATGAGAAGAATGGCTTCTTCTTTGAAAATCATCTCTTCAAACTCTTTGGCGAAAGCTTTGAAGTCCTGATTGAGTTCTTCAATAGATGCATCAGGAAACTGTTCTAAAGTTGTCTTTGCTGTCTTGAAAAGCGCACGAATATCGTCATCAACTCCCCACATAACCTTGGGTGGTGAATCGTGTCCGTAACGCTCCATAACTGGGAAAAAGAGTTTTTCCTTACGGGTATAATGATTGTGAAATTGTCCCAGCAAATCAAACTGATGTTTTAACCCTTTGAGAATATCATCTTGAAACTCCGCATTTTCAGGTTTGGTATAGTTATCAATAATCCGACGAATACGCATTATCGTTGCGCGGAGAGCCAAATTCTCGTCCTTGAAAACTTTGACAGGATGCCCTTCTTGTTCAGAATCAGGGACATCTACATCGGAAATAACACCTTTAAAGATATTGGCATGGACATTACAAAGTTCCATCACATCTTCAAAGGTGATGCCAGTGTCGGCAGTCATCAGTTCATGTTCCATCATGGAAATTTCAATGGCAGAGACACCTTTGAAATTCTGATTAAAATGTTCTTGCACTGATTCAGCGCCCGCTCCATGATGAAGTTCCAATAAAATGTCTTTTAAGACTTCGATACGTTCATCTGCCATTATTCACCCCCAAATACTTCATAGCCGTTAAATTCTAGGGTTTGCTTGATTTTGTCAAGAGAAACACCTGCTAATTTAGAACCAGCTTTCAAACTTGTGACCTTACCGACAGTATTTAACATAGCAAGATTGGCCAAAGGCTTAAAACCAAGTTCAACCAAAATATCCTTGAGTTCAGGATGAGTTTTAATAAGTTCGGCAACTGGTTGTGTTAAATCTATTGTATTATTCATAAAGATACCTCAATTGATAGGATAGGTTCATTATAACGAATTTTTGGGAAATGAAAAAGAGAAAGATATCCTTTTCACTTATTTCTTAGCAATCTTTTAATTATTGGTTTTTAACCAAATCTTTATTCTCACAACGTTCCAAATTTAATGTAAGTCCAAAACAAAACCGTAGCTTGCTCTTTTAAAACCATAATTTTGATAAAATACATGTGCCTTCTGCCGTTCAACAGTCATGCCACTATTCAATGCCAAGGCAGATGCTCCCTCTAAGCTAGCTTGTTCCTTGACACTATCCATCAAGCACGAGGCAATCCCACGATTTCGATAACTTTCACTAACCACCAAAGCAAGAATACGATAATAAAAGCCATCGCGCTCAAAGAAATACAATTTTGAAAAGCCAATAAAACCGACAACCGTTTCGTCAAGACTGGCAACCTTCAGCAAATAATTATTCTTCAGCAAATTTGCTAAGCGTCTTTCCAAAGTCTTTTTATCCGACGGATAACCCAACTCCTTAAATAGAGGGACTAAGGCCTCAACATCACAACTTCGATAATCTCGTATTTTTAACATATCTTCACCCTTTCAAAGCATCAAATTTTACCTTCATAGTCGGATTTTTTCGAGTTAATTTTTTTATCGTCACGTCTTCAACCTTATTATTAGCTAGACGTAGATTATTTTCTGAAGATAGCAAGGCATCTTTTGTTTTTTGAAGATGGCTAATAGTTTTATCAATCTCATCAATAGCTGTTTTGAATTTTCGACTAGCCAGTTCGTAATTTTTTGCGAAAGCTGACTTGAAAGTTTCCAAATCTTCCTCAAAATGCGTGATGTCAATATTCTGTTCACGAACCAAAGCCAATTCCTGCTTGTACTTCAGCGAATTTAGCGCAGCATTTCGCAGAAGACCAATTAATTGGATGAAAAACTGAGGGCGCACAACATACATTTTTTCGTATTCATGGCTAACATCAACAATACCAGTATTAAAATAGTCATTGTCAGCTTCTAGCATTGATACCAAGACGGCATATTCGCATTTTTTCTCGCGGCGATCCTTATCAAGTTCCTTGTAGAAATCACTGTTTTTATGTTTCGTTTTTGTCGTATCCGCTTCGTTCTTCATTTCAAACATGATAGATAGTATTTCAATACCATTTTCATCTTTCTCTCGGAAAATGAAGTCACCTTTGGATTTTGAAGCTTTAGAGACCTCGTTATCTTTACCAAAATAGGCATTTGGAAAGGCATAGGAACGTACCTTGTTAAATTCTGTCTCAGCATAGACTTCAAGGCTCTCACCAATAGCCTTAGTTGATTGCTGTGCCTTGAAATCCTTGTAGAAAGCCACTTGTTCATTAGCGGCCTTAAGCTGTGCTTCATAGTCATTACGTACTGAAGATAGCTGTAACTCAGTTTCTTTCTCTTGTAAAGCTAACTGAGTTTTAACCGCATCACGTTCTTTCTCAAGACTGGATAAAGTTTTTTGTAATTCATTTTCATGACTTAAAGCCTGTTTGTCAAGTTTAGCTTGTAAATACTGAACTTCCTTATCCTTATCAGACAATGCTTCTTGTAGTTTCAAAGCATTCTGATCAGATAATTTTTCTAATTCAGCCTTTAAGGTAGCAATCTGACTGTCCTTCTCAGCCAAGGCCTTTTGCTTGTCAAAATTCTGTACTTGTTTCAACTGCTCTAATTGTTGGCTTAAATCTCTAATTTCTTGATCTTTTTGACTAGCTTGAAGTTGTAAGTCATTTTTGGACTTCTCTGTCAACAAAGCCTTCTCTCTTTCCAAACGTTCATGAATTTCTTTTTCAAATTCATTGCCTCGAACCTGAGCCAAAAGCTGACTATACTCTGTTTCATTTATAGTAAATACCGTTCCACAGTGGGGACATTTAATTTCGTTCATTAGTTCACCTCAACCTTATACCCAATGAAAATCAAAATTAGACTAGTTGATGCAGATAGAACTGTCTCCATCAAACCAAGGAAACAACGTCTGAGTTTGATTTTCGAAGAGTATTAATATCTCTATTATAACAAAAAGCACCTCATTTTTATGAAAAGAGGTGCTTTGAATAGGGGATTATATTCCAATTCTGGATTACAGACATAATACCGATAAATACTTTGCTTTTATTTACGGAAAGCGTTTAAGATTGTCTTGAACTCTTCATTTGTAAGAGTAATCCCTTTCCCCATTTTAGTGTGATCTGGACTCCAAGAACGAATGTCCCACTTAGGTTCAGCGCCATTAAAGCTGACACGATTCAGCTCTTTAGTCCAACCCTTTTCATTTTCAGACAAAGTGAGTAAGTGTTCTTCAATATGAAATGTAAATTCTGACATAATATTTATTCCTCCTATCTTACTTATTCGCAAAAAATAAAAAAAATAACTTATTTAGCAAAATATTTTATTTTTCTCTAAAATAATGTATAATCATTGTATCAATTTTTTAGGAAAAAAACCATGATAAATTTTCTACGAAAAACGAAAAACTATTGGCAAGATTATCTAGATATTTCTAAAAAGTCAAATTCCATCAATCTCAAAGCCAATAAAATCATTACAACTATTCAAGAAGCACAGAGTAAAAATCTAGCACTGCATGCTATCTACAACAACAATAGCTTCACTGGTGATTTGGTAAGATATGATAAAGAGCAAGGTAAAATTATTCTCAAAAATTTTAAAAAGAATATTTCAACCATCATTCTTCTCGATGATATTGATAAACTTAGCCTAGTCCCCCCTACTATTCGTACATCACAGCTACCTACTCAAAAAAGAACAAGTTCGTTTTAAAGCGACTTGTTCTTTTTATCTCATTAAGCACGGACAGTACGGCTTGAACCATCATTTTGATAAAGATTGACAAGCCCTTCTTTGCAGGCTCGAATCATATCACCAGCTTTAACCTCCTGTGGAACAGTTATAGTTAATAATTCCATTGGATTTGGTGCACGATCAATTTTATTTCCATCTGCATCGTGAAGGTCTTGAATATGACACTCAAAATGACGGAATCCTGGTCCGTAGAATTCGACTGCATCACCTTCCATGATAACATTACGTTGGCGAATGGTTGCAGTCATATTTTTTTCATTGAAGGCGACAACTTCGCCAACAAATTTGTATTGTGGAATTTTACGACGAGCGCCGAAGAGTTGCTCGTTTTCTGTTGGGGTAGAGTAATAGAAGCCTGTTGCCAATTCACGTTGAGCAACCTTCCAAAGTTCATCAATCAAGTCGTCCTTGATGGCGTAGAATTTCTCTGGGCTTTCCATGTAAGCATCAACAGCAGCTTTATAACAGTTAGTTACTGTTGAGACGTAGTGGATTGACTTCATGCGCCCTTCTATTTTAAGGCTGTCAACACCATTTTCAATCATGTCAGGAATATTTTCAATCATGCACATATCGACAGCTGACATTGAGTATTCTTCTGGAATTTCACCGTGAAGGCTACGACGTTCTGTGCCAAATGGCATGTCGTAAAGGTTGTATTTCCAACGACAGGATTGTGAACATCCACCACGGTTAGCATCACGATGACTCATATGATTTGACAACACACAACGTCCTGAATAAGAGATACACATTGCCCCATGAACAAAAGCTTCAATTTCAACATCGGTATGTTTACGAATTTCAGCAAGTTCTGCCATTGATACCTCACGCGCCAAAACAACACGTGTTAAGCCTAGCTCTTTCCAAAATTCAAATGTTTCATAATTAGTTGATGAAGCCTGGGTTGATAAATGGATTTCAAGACCTGGTGCTTCTGTTGCGCAAATGACGATGAGAGCAGGATCAGATACAATAACAGCATCAAGTCCCATGTCACGCAATTCACGGAACCAAGTACCTGCACCTAGTTCATTACCTTCGTGAGTAACCATGTTGGCGGCAACATAGACCTTAGCGCCTGCAGCATGGGCATAGTCAATTCCCTCTTTCATTTCTTCCATTGAGAAATTCCCTGCACGACTACGAAGTCCATAAGCCTGACCTCCAACGAAAACTGCATCCGCACCATAATCAATAGCGACTTTTAATTTTTCAAGTGTTCCAGCAGGTGACAAAACCTCTGGACGTTTCAACGTTTTAGACATATTATTTATTCTCCAATTTTCAAGATTGTAAGAAAAGCTCGGAAAATATGATTCAGCAGTAAAATAAACATTTAACACACTCAATCATCCCCTGAGATTATAAAGTTCTGACGAAGACTAGCAATGCCCTGAAATTAGAAACTCTCTCATTACTAATCAATTAGGGGTTACTTAACCGTTTTAGGATCGAATTCATAGAAACCTGTGTCAAGACCGCGACCTGCTGGATGGAACTTACGTAGTTCTTCATCAAAGACAAAGGCTTGATCTTGTGAAAACTCACCTGCTTCAAGCAAGTCACGTGCCTTGATAAACAGCTTAGCTATTTCCACAAAATGTTGACCTGGACAGTAGATGCCATCCAATTTCCAGTGAGTAAAGTTGTGCTCAGTCAACTCTATCAGTTTGGTCATCATATCAATATCATTATTGATAAAAATATGGGTGCCATGTTTATCTTCGTAGATTGAGTAATGACTTTCTGGGTCATTTGGCTCAGCTAAGAAGAGGCCCCGCTCACGTGTCTTTTCATCATCAATATGCGTGAAATTATAGTAATTTTGTAGCAACGGGCGTTTTGAGTGGTGAATAACTGAAGCACCGTAAACCAAAATTTCCGCTGGAAAATCCAGATTTTCAGAGAGTTTGAACAGCTCTTCTGATGGAATTTCACGCGCTAGAACTGTTTCAACAGCTCCGTGTTCGCCCCAAAAATTCACCTGACGGCTTGATGTCACAAAGACAGAAGTGTCATAAATGAGTTTGAAATTGTAGCCATCACGTTTGTTCACATAAAAGACACCTGCATCACCAACAACAAGATAATCGACCTTGATCTCCTTCATTAAATCAAGGAATGGTTTAATATTATCCATCATGTCTTGGTGCATAAGAGCGTTGCAGGCAACTGTCAACTCCTTACCTGCGCCATGAACCAACTCTGCTATTTCCCGCAACTCATCAAAAGTGAAATTATGAGGAAGACGCAAACCATAGTTTTCTTCACCAACATAAATACGATCAACTCCTGCCGCTAAGAGCTCTTTGACCTGCTCAATCGACTCAGCTGTCGCCGTAATAATAATTTTTTCCATAACTTAATTATT
The DNA here is from genome assembly GCF_000380105.1 of Streptococcus orisratti DSM 15617. Lineage (GTDB taxonomy): Bacteria > Bacillota > Bacilli > Lactobacillales > Streptococcaceae > Streptococcus > Streptococcus orisratti. The sequence continues at coordinate 395 of NZ_KB904506.1, read as the reverse complement.
ATAACAAATTTTTTGATAGGACGAGGAGATTTTTGAACGAGATTGTTAAATTTTTATGTCAATTTTTATGTCATGAGTTTATTGATTTGCCCTCAAAAAGAAAGAATGGTAAATTCTCAAAGTAAGTTCTAGTTCCCGTCCTTCCAGAAATTACTCTGAGAAAACTGCATAAAACCAACAGAATTTAGTCTCAGACTAAGTTCTGTTTTTGCCTAAAATGCAGATTCAAGGGTGTTTTAGGCTTGAAATAGTTGAAAAAAAGAGTACACTAAAGTTACTGGCTCTGAGGCGTCTCAAAGTAAGTTCTAGTTATCTGGAATTTGGGATGGGACAAGTTCCTTTCTATTTTGAAATTATTTTTTGATAAAAATTAGCGATTATTTATCCAATAATCG
>NZ_KB904505.1 GCF_000380105.1 Streptococcus orisratti DSM 15617 | reverse complement strand
CAAAAACAGAACTTAGTCTGAGACTAAATTCTGTTGGTTTTATGCAGTTTTCTCAGAGTAACTTCTGGAAGGACGGGAACTAGAACTTACTTTGAGAATTTACCTTTTTCCATAAATTCCCAGTCTGGTTCAAATTTCCCCTATGAAGAAGATTTAGTAGGCAACTTTATCATAATTTTAGTTAGGTTTGTTTTGTATTTTCTTCCAAAAGAATAGCGATACCTTTCTTTATCCAAAACAGTAGCAAATAAACATTGCATTATATTTGTTTAGTTTCTCATTTCGTCCTACAGATAGTGTAGTAGAACCAATAAAATCATGGTCTAGCCAATTTTCAAGTGGATAGTAATTATTTTTGTGCTCCTGGTGTTGACCAAGACAAGCGAATGGCTGTTATCATAAAGCGGGTAGGAGATAATGCTTATATTATTGATTATTTTAATACCATTGCTTTACTAAGCATTTTACTTGAGAATCATGATGTCCTACATCATTTAGATGATAAGAAAAAAAATTATTTGAAGTCTGAGTGGGAACCATATGCTTATATGCGCTTGTTGGCCTATTATGGGGATGCTAAGACTATACGCCTTAAGGTAGAGCAACTTGGGAAAATATACTCAGATAGGCTTTTCTTCAATACAAAAAGTGGTTTATTTGAATACGATATGATGGAGCAGGCTATTCGCTCGGTTTCAGTTAGCGAGATGAAGCATAGTTTGATTAGCAATATGAAAGTGAGGGCCTAACTATGGCTGAAGTTTCTATTAAAGAGATGAGAACAGGGGATGGCAGTAATGGGACAATCAAGCTGGACTTAAATGAACAGTCTGAATTGATTTTAAAAGCTTATAATATTACCATTGCTTGTACCAATCTCACACAGTATATTTCTAGTGTTGTAAGCTCTCTACCAGGTGTTAGTAGTCAAGGAATTTTTAAAAATTACATTGGAAATGATGGGGATTTGAACCTCTATTCTGTCAAAGCTCAAGAATTGCAGACCTTGGCGGAGGTTATGCATCAATTTGCTCTAGATACCTATTCAACAATGGTAAATGTGGATAATATTCAAGCCCTTGAGATAGGAAATCTCCTGTTAAATACACAAGTTCCAGCGACTTCTTCGGCAACTGCAGAAGAGAAAAGTAGGTTATCGGAGTCACAAACTACTGTCAGAAATAACCAACAGTCGGCTTTTGACTATTTTAAATCGTTAAAGGACAAGTAAGGAGAGGTGCATGACAAATTATTATTCAAATAAGTCAGATTTTAGCTCTGGTTCAGGCACAGGTACAACAAGTAACTATTATGGAGCCTCCTATAGTATTGACGGTGAAACCCAGCTAACAAATTTGTTGACGGCGATTGATGAGGTTGCACAGGTCGTTAAGCCTGAAGGACTCTCACATTTGTATGTACAAACAGGGGACGCCAGCTTAGGGAAAGATATGCCAAGCTCTACCTTCAGTACAGCTTATGACAGAGCAGATAGCATGCTGACTTCGGCAAAACGCATTCATAGTGAGGTGTTAGAGCGACTTGATGGAAAATTTACCAAAGGGGTCGATAATAGTCTAAAATCCTTAAATGAGGTTAATGGGAGTGAAAAACCTTACCAGTCCAAAAACCTCACTTACCAAAAAACGAATACCATGTATGACGAAATGGGTAATGCATATGATTACCAAACGACAGAGCACTATAGTCTAGCCGATATTTTAGATCATAAAGCAAGCCCTGTTAAAGCAGCCCAAGAGATTTATCAGAATCGTTTAGAAAATTTAAGGGATAAACTAACAGAAGCTAACGGACTTAGTGCAGAGGAAGTCAAGAAATATAAAGGAATGAGTGATGAGGAACTGATGAGTCAGTTCTATATTTCAGGTCAAATAGGTAATTACTCGAGTTTAAAGCACTTCCAATGGCAGGAGGATAATAAAGAGTGGCTAGAGCCAGTTGAGCAGTGGCTAGGGATAGGGCTTCTTGCAGTTTCTATTGTTGCGTCAGTTGTTTCGTGGGGGGCTGCCTCTCCAACTGTTGTTGCAGCGGCAACGGCAGTAGCAACGACCACAGCAACAGCAGGAACGGTTTATAGCGTTGTAGATGGAGGTTATTCTGCTATTACGGGAAACACCTTGGTATCAGGGACTGCATTAGATACGGATGATCGTTTGTGGGCCGCAGCGGAAGCTATTACTGCAGCTGGAACCATGGGAGTCGGTAGAGTCTTCAAGGCCGCTGGTGCTGCTGATGACACTATAAAAGTAGCAACAAAAGCAGCAGATACAGTAGATGATACGACAAATCTGGCTCATATAGGTTATAATACTATTATCCACGGTGAGGATCCGACTCTGGCTTTAGTAAGCTTTGCCGGGGGTAAGGTTGTCTCAGGTGTGAACAAGCATATTGAAGAGAGTCGCGCTAAGAGTAATGGCGATTCAGGTGGAGGCAATCCAGCCTACCAAGAGTATGTCGAACGTAAGATTTTAGAAGGTAAGAGCTATCTTTCTGAGCCAGACTGGGCACAAAAGGTTGCCACTATCGAAAGTAATACCTCCACGTACTCAAATTTCAAGGCCAGTCAGTTAGAAGTCTTTAAGAGTCAAGCAACAGATGTTGAATCCAATATCACAATTGAAGTCAAGAATGCTTCAGGAGAGACCCAACATGTCCAAGTAAAGGCGATAGGCTTTGATGAAGCGGGTAATATCCGCATTCAGGATTACACAACAGCAACCGGAGGTTTGTCTGTTAGCCGACAGGCCTTGATAGAGGACTTATCTAAGTATGGTGGAACCGTTGTAGGAAAAGGTAAAGGTGCCTTTACTGGTGGTACCGAAATCAAGCCTGGAACACAGATTGATGTGGTATCGCAGAAGACTGATAATTTGACAATTGGCTATGATCCTATTTCAAACTTTAGAAGTGAAATGGAGAAACTACCACATATTGATTTATCTCAAAATGTTGTTGATGGTTTGATAAGTACTCCTAACGGTAAGCGACCATCGGTGGAGAGAGTTTATTCACAAGAAGAAATTGATACACATCTTGGTATGTTTAAGGATGGGATTGTAAAAGTTCAAAGTTTTGAAGGTTACCAAATGTCTGCTAAAATGTATGGCGGAACTGTTGGTGCTGAACAAGGTCACTATGTTATGCCTAAGTGGGTTTATAAAAAAGCTGTTCAAGCTTCAAATGGTAATCCACGAATTTTAGAAGAATTATTGGGTTTGGATGAGGGTTATCTGGGAAATAATCCGGTAGTTATTGATATTAAGCATTATGAAGGATTAAGAATGCCATCTGGTAATGAGCCAGGAGCATTTCAAGGTTTGTGGGAACCTGGTGGGTATACCAAAGGTGGAATTCCAGAAGCAGTAATTGATCAACTAGGTCCCAACGATTACGAGGTAAGTAAGATTTTTAGTAGAGAAGGAGTTTAACATGATAAAGTTTCATGATTACGGCTTGTATTCAATTTTTGAAGATGATGGTAAGTTTAATATATCTTGGATACGAGGTAAAGAGCACTTATCTTTTCCTATAACTGAAAACTTGGTAAAAAAGGCACAATTATCGGATACTGATGCGCTTGAAGTAATGTTTTACCTAGAAAAAGGGCATTGGCCTAAAAATGATGAGATGAAGCATTATAATGAAACAGATATCATTACCCATAAAGGAAATGGTTTCATTATTTATGAAGAAAATGGTACTTATGAAATGCGTTGGCAATCAGGTGATTTGACGAACCGTGAAGTATCTTATCCAGTTACTAAGGAATTAATGGAGAAAGCTCTAAAGTCAGATAAAGATGCTGAAGAGGTAATGCGTTACCTTACAACGGGTTTATGGATAACGCCACAGTAGTCTAAGTCAGACAGAGATTTTCTTAGAAAATATCCTGAACTGATTTTAAAAAATTTGAGCGAGAATAGTAAATTATTTTCAAAAGAGGAGTTTTCACAACTAGTAGAACAAGCCATAGAAAATGAATTACGAACTCAAAATATTGATTCTATTGGAATAATTGCTAATCACTTAGAGTTATTACTAGTTGACCCGATCCGTTGGCAAACGGAAACAGAAGATCTTCACCTTCTCAAACTTCAAGAAAAAATCAACAACTACATTCACTTTATTGAAACCAAACAATACGTTAAAAAATATGGGGATAACTTTGATAAGAAGGTTATCAATCTCACCTTCCAGTATGCTCCGTCAGACAATGGCTTGGCATTTCTAGCGCAAGTTCAAAAGGTTTTACAATCAACGGATATGAGCTTGAAAGTTGTTTTGCCAGAATAGATTGTCTATCGCCTATGCCTGAGTAACTCTGGTTTGCTTGGGTCTTTCTGTTGCCTTCTATATAATGCCGAGCCCAAGCGTTATTACTCCTCTTTACCGACTAGGATGTCACAATCATATTAACCAATAAAAGTTTTCTGCTAAACTTAGAACCTGTATTCATAGTTCAGCACTTCTATCTCTTATCTATAAGCACTTCACTTGTAAATACAGGTTCTTAGAGATTCAATTTTAAATTTTTTATTTAGCTCAGTTAAAACGAAAAAGTATTTATTTTCTGACAAGTTGACTTTGGGTTTGTTATAATGAAGATTAGAAAAAACAAGGAGGAGAGATAGATGTCTGTTGGCTTAGTCTTGGAAGGAGGCGGAATGCGCGGGCTGTATACCGCAGGAGTTTTGGATGTTTTTTTGGATGCTGGCGTAAAAGTGGACGGTATTGTGTCAGTTTCTGCGGGAGCCCTTTTTGGAGTCAATTATGTGTCAGGACAACGCGGAAGAGCGCTACGTTACAATAAAAAATATATCTCTGATCCTCATTACATGGGATTTTGGTCTTGGCTGAGTACTGGAAATATGGTTAATAAGGACTTTACTTATTATAAAGTTCCTATGGAATTAGATGTTTTTGATGAGGAGGCCTTTGAAAAATCAGGGATTCCTTTTTATGCAACCTTGACCAATATAGAAACAGGGAAAGCAGAATATCACAAGATCGATAATGTTTTTAAACAGATGGAAACTTTACGTGCTAGCTCAGCCTTACCAGTGGTCTCTAAAATTGTTGAAGTAGATGGGAAAAAATATCTGGACGGCGGCCTGTCAGACTCTATCCCAGTTGATTTTGCCAAAAGTTTGGGCTTTGATAAGCTTATCGTTATCTTGACCCGTCCTATTGACTATCGTAAAAAACCATCTAGCGGACGTGTTTACAAACTACTTTATCGGCATTATCCTAATTTTGTAAAAGTTGCTTCAAAACGTTACCAGCACTATAATGATACCGTGGAGCACATCATTGAACTTGAAAAATCAGGTCAAGTTTTTGTCATTAGACCAAGTCAATCCATTGATATAGGACGTTTGGAAAAAGATCCAGATAAATTTGAAGAGGTTTATCAACACGGTGTGGCTGATGCGGAACAAAGTATGGCTGACCTGTCAGTCTATCTAACAACAAATCCTAAGGATTAAGGCAATAATGACACACTTGTTTTTAGACAATAGTTTTATTAAAATAAAATTTATGAAAAGTTATCGTATCGTGTTTGCCAATCTTATTTTTGGGCTTGCCTTCTTTTTTTGTACAAACGCTTTAGCAGAACAAAAGAAGCCTGCATCAAAACTTGAAACCTATGTCAGTCAGTTGAAACAGCCTTTATCCACCTCAGAGCAGCAGCAATTGGTTCGGCAGTTGGAAACGGACGTCAACGCTCTAAAATCATTTGGTTGGAGTGAAAAAACTATTCAAAAGGTATATTTGAAGGTTCCTTCTAAAAAGAAAAATGTCAGTCAGTTAAAAGTACTTTTTACCAAACGGTCTGACCAAGCTAAGCTGTTTGGCAGTGATATTTTTCAGCAGATGTGGGAATATGATGTTAAGGGAGCTAGTCAATCAAAAGCTAAGAAACTTCTAAAATTGGCTCTCGAAGCAGTGGGAATGCCAGATGAAATTTCAGGGAGTCCGCAGGAAACAGCGGAGCTGATTAGCCATTTTTCAGACGATATTGAGCCAAATGAAAATTTTTGGAAAATCTTTTCAAGAACAGTTCAGTTGGCGTTTCCAGGGAGAAGTTTGGCAAAGCCAGGAAATTTGCAACATCGCCTGCATCAATTACGTTATGTTATCTCTGCCCAGCAAGCGCAATGGGTTCGAAAAGAATATAGAAGTCCGGGTTTAACAGATGCTCAAGCTCTAGCTCGTTATATGAAAGATATGGATGAATCCAATGCTTTTATCGAGGGAGTTGGCATTAAAGATGATAGATATTATTATAACTATGATTGGGGAGAATCTTCTCGTTTACACAATAAGATTGCCATTTCAAATCAAGCCATTTCTAAAATTAAGAAAACTTATCCTGATGGAAAAAACCAAGTTAATTTTAAAATTGTGATGAGCTTTTATACTGAGTTTATCCTTGATGAAGATGGTCATTTTGTCAATGAACTAGATCCCGAAGGCAGTACGGAAAATGGTGTCATTAACGGTGCTAGCTATAATTATGCTAATGAGAATAATAAAATGCATCGGTATCTTGATGTTTATCCTGTACTTTTGCATGATCCCCAGTTTCGTAAAGGTGTTCTTCAAAAACATGGAGTTGCTTTTAAATCACCTAATAAGGTCAAAAGCAGAGGGTTAGCCGATCGCCGAACACGCTGGGAATATAGCTATTATAATAAAAAGGGCTACTATGGTAGTGTGGGGCTTAGCCGTGCTCAAAGAGTTGCTAAAGCGGTTAAAGCCTTTAAAAAGTTAGTGGAAGGGAGTCATCATGAAAAAAAATAGCTGGTTGAAGCGCCTTAGTTTACTTTTTTTAGTTCTGATTGGGGGGCTAGGCTTTCTGATTTGGGATTTTTTTCAGGATGAAACGGTTTCTCAACTTACTATAAATCAAACTTACGATGCCTATAATGAATTTAAACTATTGAAAAATAACCGCTGGGTGATGCTAATTGACAATAGTGATTACGAGTCGCAAGATGAGTTAGAGGACGAACGTGTTGACAACTATCCTGAAGAAGTCTACCCTGAGATGACTTTTTTAGAAGGAATTTACAAAAAAGAGGGTGACAAGTATTATTTTTGTGTACTGAAATCAGCTACTATCACGTTCAAATCGGTCAAGGCTGTCAAAGAAAAGAAAATTTTTAAAAAAGCTATAAAGGTGGAGAAAGAGAAGAATTACATATCGGATCCTATTTTGGTTAAACAAGATGATGTCTATATTTACAAGGATATCTACATTGAACAGGATGAAAATGGTAGAGAGAAAGTAAGTGTCGAGGACGTGGAGGTTTATCCGTCAGATAATCATATTCCAAACTCTGTTTCGCAATTCTTGAAACAATTCAAATTGGTTTCAAGCACTAAGTAACGATTAATTGTAGTCAGGGCGTTATTGTTCAATTTTTAACATTCCCACTACAAACAGTTTTTTGCTTTGAAATAACAAAGCTACATCTCAGAGAAGTTTGCTATGTGTCATGGGACATATTTTCTCTGAGGTGTTTTTTGATACCTTGAGTGGTTAACCTCATTTTAGATCTTTCAGTTTGCTTGTCTCGCCAAATTTCATCATATAATTTTCCCGCGTTGTAAAATGAAGTGCAACAAAAAAGACATGCTCGTCTGATATACTAGAATTCCCCAACTCAGTATAGAAAGCAGATGAACATGTCCACTAATCATTCTACCAAAAAATCGTTATACTCACACCTTTCAGCCTCTGAACGCGGAGAAATCAGCGCCTATCTCAAGATGGGCAAGAACCCCTCTGAGATTGCTCGTCTGCTTGGGCGTCATCGCTCAACCATCAGTCGTGAAATCAAACGAGGAAGTGTTTCTCAGGTTCAAGAT
>NZ_KB904504.1 GCF_000380105.1 Streptococcus orisratti DSM 15617 | reverse complement strand
CCTGCTGCGTAGGTTCCCCATAATTGTCTCCATATAACTCTGTGCTTCTGGATACCCTTTATACTGCGATTTTACAGACCATTTAAGAAGGCCGCNACAATAATAGAGCCATAAGCTAGCACTTATAGTCATTTTATTAAGAAGCTCTTTGATACTATGAATAGTCGTATCAGAAAAGGTATCCGCTAGAACCAATCCTTTAACATAATTTGAATAGCTGACTGCAATATGCTGACAGACAATCCCGCCATATGACGTTCCGCAAAATACTGCCTCTCTGATATTAAGGTTATCCAGTAAAGCAATCACAGCAGCAGCCTGCTCTTCAATCACTTGCTTAACAGAGACTTTTAAAATAGAGGATTTTCCGTTTCCCAATAAATCAGGGCAAATGATTCTATACTGATGCTGGAAAGCGGTAATTTGCTGTAAAAACATGCGACCATCGCAGCCAAGGCCATGTAGAAAAACAAGGACAATACCTTCGCCAGTATCGCTGTAATACATTTCTCCATTATTTAATTTCATTACTTTTGTCTCTGACATAATATGCCACCTGTCACTTTCTTTGACTCTTATAATCGTCCAACATTATATTTAGCTTCTTACTGTCAATGCTCCGTTTGATTTTGTTGGCAATAAAAATGGTCAGATACTCTAGCATGACATAAATGACAAAGCAAGCAGCTGCTAGAAGATTGCCATCAAACCAGCTCAGCCATTGTCCAACAAGGCCATAGAGGCAGGAACAAACGATTAAGCCTAGCAGCTCTCTTCTTGCTAACCTATCAGCCTCATCAAAGTTGTTAAACAGAAAAACCTGAATCTGCGTGATGACATAGGTCACAATGACCATTTCGATTAAATAATAGATATTAGCTGTTGTTCTTCCCTGCAAAAGCTGGTAAGCAGAATAGAAAAAATAAACGCAAAAGCAATAGACAGCTGTCTTGTATTCATTGGCAATTTCCTGACTTAAGAAACCTTCCCACCACTTAGTTTTCATCTGTTATTCCCTCCTGCAAGACCTGTCTGAGTTTATTTGCGTATTTACGCGAAATAATAATTTTTTCGTCATTTGCCAATGTGGCTTCAATCCGGCCATAAGCTTGGCTCTTAAAGAACTGAATCTTGTAAATATTGACCACCATAGCTTTGGCACAGCGAAAGAAGCCACGCTTCTTGTACTGCTCTGCCAATTGTCCCAAACTCGCAGTCACCTGATAGACCCCCTTGTCCGTATAAGCAAAGGTTCTACTGTCAACACTCTCAACGTAGAAGATATCATCCACGCGCACATAGCTCTGCCCATTTTCAGTAATCCCCAGCATCTTTGCTTGATCTTGTGACACCAAGTCGACCAGCTGCTCTATTTGAGCGGTCATTTCCCGATAACGGATGATGACTTCGTCCTCACCAGCTGAAATATGCTCCAATCTAAGTTTCACAGGTTTGCCTCCTTTACTTATCAGTATATCAAAAAGTTAGACGACTACAATATCTTATCTTCCCATGTGCAAAAATTTCCTCTAAGTTGCAGAAAAAAAGCAAGGCTTAGCCTTACTTTACATTTCCTATTTTGTTGAAGGATGATGGGGTTTACCGATGGCATACCCTTCCTTAGTAACCTGACGTTCACGACCGATAGCTAGGGCATCTGCTGGAACATCTTGGTTAATAGCAGAACCCGCTGCAATCAAAGCACTATCACCAATAGTTACAGGCGCCACAAGAGTTGAGTTGCTACCAACAAAGACATGATTACCAATAGTCGTTGTGTATTTGTTTTTGCCATCATAGTTAGCAAGGATAGTGCCTGCACCAAAGTTGACATAGTCACCGACTTGCCCATTACCAATATAGGTTAAATGACCAGCCTTGGTATTTTCACCAATGCTTGAACCCTTAACTTCCACAAAATTTCCTATATGGGAATCTTTACCGAGGACTGACTTTGGACGAATATGAGCAAAAGGTCCAATTGTCACTCCATCCTTAACTTCCGATTCCTCAATCATCGAGTTGGTTACCACCACTCGCTCACCAATAACCGAGTCAACGATATAAGTCCCATTGGTTAGGATAGATTCTGCACCAATTCTGGTGTGACCTTTAAGGGTGATATTGGCTTCTACCACCACATCTGGAGCAATCGCCACATCCACATCAATGTAAGTCGCATCAGGATTTAGGAAAGTCACGCCGTTGAGCATATGAGTTTTGTTGATACGACGGCGCATTACTCTTTCAGCCATCGCAAGAGCAACACGGTCATTAACTCCCAAACTTTCATCAAAGTCACGAAGAACATAAGCCCCAACCTTTTCACTAGCTTCACGGAAGATTGAGATAACATCCGTCAAATAATATTCACCTTGGGCATTGTTGGTATTGATATTTTTCAGGGCTTCAAAAAGACGCTTATTGTCAAATACATAAGTTCCTGTATTGATTTCTTTGACTTGCTGTTCAAAAGCAGATGCATCTTTTTGTTCAACAATTTTAACCACCTCACCGTTGTCATTTCGGATAATACGGCCATAACCAAAAGGATTTTCAGCTGTCGCTGTCAAAATAGTAGCGACATTCTTGTGATTAACATGAAAGTCAATCAAATTTTTTAGACTTTCCCCTGTAATCAGCGGCGTATCACCAGCAATGACCAAGGTATGTCCTTCAAGGCCAGCCAATTCCTCTTCTGCCATCATGACAGCATGCCCTGTTCCCAATTGCTCTGTTTGCAAGACAAATTCAGACTGATTAGCTAAAACCTCACGAACCAACTCTGCCTTGTGACCAATGACAGTTACATTTTTCTCAGGAGTAATAGCACTCACCGCACGAAAAACATGCTCCAGCATAGTGATACCAGAGACCTTGTGCAAGACCTTAGGCAGGTCAGATTTCATGCGAGTACCTTTACCCGCCGCCAAAATAATTGCGTAATTAGACATCATTAATTTCCTTAATATAAAATTTAAACATTTCCATTATAGCATAAAGAAAGAAATATTGGAAAAATTGATAATAGATGGCAAGGGATATACCTTATTGAACTAAGTCAAGGCTAACCAACCTATTCCGTATAAGAATAGTTAAAACTTTCCGATTCTAAACCTCTAAAATAAAAAATAACTCAAGAAAGTTGCTTCAAAATATAGACAAACTCTGGTTTATACTCAATGAAAATCAAAAGTAGCCTAGGAAACGAAGCCGACGATAGAACTTGAGTTCATCAAGGCAAGTTGACAACGGATAGTTTTGATTTTCGAAGAGTATTAGTAGTAAATTAGCCCTAGAAAAAATGAATTTCTTACAAACAAAGCAAACACTAAAACAAGGCTTTCCGCTGTGATAAAAAGGCCTGAAACAGCTTGGTTTCAGGCATTCGGAAATTTATAGACTCCTAAGAATAGCATTTTTGAGAAAAGTCTATAAAGAGATATTTCTCCTATCCTAAGTAACTTCTAAGAGCTACTTATCTTACAAAATCACAGTGAAAGTAATAGCATCGTCTTTATAGCTGGCCGAGATACTTCCTTTGAAAAGTTTAACCATACTCTCCGCCATAGAAAGACCAATTCCAAAACCTGATTTTTTACTATTATGAGACTCATCCTCACGGTAGAAGCGCTCAAAAAACTTGCTATAATCGACGTTCTTTCCTTCCCTATAAGTATTGGAAATAGCTAAGCGAGCACGTTTTCGTGTACGTCCCACACTGTCCAATCTGACTGTAACTGTGCCCTCAGGGTCACAATATTTATTGGCATTATCTACCAGAATGGTCACCAGTTCAAATAGTGACTTTTCTTCAGCTTTGACGTGAATGTCAGGCTGAATTTCCATGGTAAATTTCTTACCATCCCTAATCACTGGTCCCTTGAAATCTTCGGCGGCATCTTCAGCAATGGCTGAAAAATCCAAATCCGATAAAACAAGCTCCACATGTTCTTGCTCTTCCAACCGAGCCAAACTGACCAAACCGTTAATTAAGTCCGTCAAGCGCTTAACCTGATCCGAGGTACTTTTCGTCCATTCGGATTCACCATTCATCAGCTCTACCAACTCATTATTGGCTGAAATAATTGCCAGCGGTGTTTTTAACTCATGCCCGGCATTAGTGATAAAGCGGCGCTGTTTTTCATAATTACGGACGAAAGGCTCAATTACCTTACCAGAAAGGATGGTCACAATCGTGAGAAAGAAAACAAAGCTGACACCTGACATCCAAAGAGAAAGAGTGACTAAAGTTTCATTATCCTTGAGCTGATTTGTGGCATCCAAAACAACTATTAAAGTTTTCTTATCCTTTTGACTCACTTGGTAAGCATAGGTATGATTTTGATAATAGAATTCTCCAGACTCATCCTTTGACTCTTTGATAGTTTGTGCGTAATCAGTAATCTGTTCATCTGTCAAATCGGAAATATTATCTGTGTTGACCAAGGTGACTTCATCAGAAGCATTAACAGTCACACTGAAATAGCGATATTGGAAAATAGAATCCATAGATGTTCTACTCCCCAATTCTTTTGAGGTTTCAGATAAACTCGGAAATTTTCCATTATTATCCGTCAAAATTGATAAAATGCGATTTATTTCATTGCGTGTTTGAAGATAGCGAGCTGAATTTAAGACCCCCACCACAGAAAATAAAACGATCAAAATAGCAACAGAAGCTATTCCAATAAAGCGTATCCTTAGTTTACGAAGCATGGCAACACCTACATTTCTACCAATTGATAATCACCATCTTCTTCTCCAAGGATGCTAACATTAGCTCCAATTGCTTTGAGTTTTTGACGGAGATAGGATACATAAATAAAGACATAACCTTCATCAACATCTTCATCAGCCTCATTAGCCCAAACATGATTAAATAGTTGCTTAGTCGACAGTTTTTTACCAACGTTTAGCATGAAAAATTCCAACATCTTCGACTCTTTACCGGCCAAACGAATAGTATTGTGGCTGACCAATTCCTGCTCTCCAACTTTTAAAGTCACAGAGCCTACAGTCAAGACTTTTGAAGTGAAAGTGGTGTCAACCCGTCTCGCCATGGAACGAAGGCGTGCTAGTAATTCTTTGAGTGAAAAAGGTTTTGTCAAATAATCATCTGCCCCAGAATCAAGCCCATTAACACGATCATCAACCTCAGCCATGGCTGTTAGCATGATGATATGTGTCTGGTTGCCCGTCCGACGGATTTCCTGAACAGCTTCAACACCAGTTTTAATAGGCATCATGATATCCATAACCATAACATCATAGGCATTATGACTTGCTAAATCAACAGCCGCTTGACCATCGTAAACAGAATCAACTTCGTAGCCTTCATGTGTCAAAGCCGTTGTTAGAACACGGTTCATTTGAACTTCATCTTCTGCAATAAGTATTTTCATCTTAATCACCCGAACTTTCTTGAATCAGATTGCGAATCGTTTGCATGGTTAAATCACAAGAAGCTAATTCATCAGCGCAACGCTTCAATTCCCGCACAATTCGCTTAGGATTCTTAATATCGTGCTTGTACTTCATCTGATGCTCCAAACTAGCCCAAGAATCTTGAGCAATGGTGCGCAGCTGAATCTCAATAAAGTACGATCCTCGCTCATTTCCCAAACAATCTGGAAAATCAGTTGAAAGTTCCACAATCAAGTGGTAAGAACGATAGCCGTTAGGCTTAGCATTTTGGATGTAATCTTTTTCAACAGCGATACTACAGTCATCGAAATTGCGAATAATCTCTACAATTTTGTAAATATCATCTACAAAACCGCACACAATCCTTATCCCAATACTATCACGAATTTCCTTCAAAGCAGATTGTGCAGTGGCTGGCAGTTCCTTTCGATGACATTTTTCTGTCATGCTTTTGGACGTCTTGATACGAGCAATGAAATGCTCATAAAGTTTGTAGCCAGTCTCAGCTTTAACTTCCTTATTTTTTTGCTTAATCCGATTGCTAAAATCCTCCAATATCAAGGGAAGATAGGCAAGGTAAGGCCCATAAATCGTTTTTTCCATAAGTTTCCCCAACTTTTTTGATATGCCTATTATAGCAAAAAAACCTTACTAACAGCTAAAAGTGTAACCTATTCAGATTCGTCCGAAATTTTAGATAAACTGATGTTGTGATGATGTTTCAGTAAATCAGAACAGTAATCACGATAAAGTTGATGATAAATTTTTGATAATTGCTGTATATTCCATTGTAACTGATAAGATCTAACCGTATATTGTATTCTGAGAATGGCTAGACTAACAATTTTTATACACTATTTGACCCTCGCAGATGGTGTATTTAACCACACCTTGCAGTGTTTCACCGATAAATGGTGAATTAGAGGCCTTAGAGGCGAAATGTTCTGATACGATACGTTCTTCCTTATCAGCAAAAATCACAATGTCTGCTGGGCCATTTTCAGCTAAGTAACCTGCATCAAAGTCATAAAGTGATGAAGGATTTATAGTCATTTTAGCCAAAAAGTCCAAGAGCGATAGTTCCCCAGTCGCCACCAAGTTGGTCAAGCCAAGCGATAAGGATGTTTCAAGTCCTGTCATACCAGATGGTGCTTTGGTGATGTCCTCCACATTTTTCTCATCGGCGTGATGAGGGGCGTGGTCAGTCGCAATGACCGAAATGACACCCGATTTTAGACCTTCAATGACAGCCAAGCGATCCTTTTCAGTCCGCAAAGGCGGATTCATCTTGGCATTACTGCCTTTGATGAGTAGTAAGTCTTCTGTTTTTGAAAAATGCTGCGGTGCTGCTTCTGCTGTAATATTAGCCCCCAGCTGCTGAGTAAAGGCAACAACTTTAACAGACTCTGCCTTGGACAAATGCTGGATATGCAAGTGAGCCTGACGGTCATAAGCAATCATAACATCACGCGCAATCATACTGTATTCGGCCACACCAGTCGCCCCACAAAAATGGAATTTATCACGGGCAATCCCTTCGTTAAAACCAAGAATGCCATTGAGCTCTGGATCTTCTTCATGCAAGGCGATAAAGGTATGATTTTCTTTCGCCAAGTCCAAAGCTTCCTTAACCACCTTAGAACTTTGAAGGGGAATACCATCATCAGAAAAAGAAACAGCCCCAGCTGCCAAAAGCGCCTTGAAGTCTGTTAGATGCTGACCATCAAAGTTTCTCGTTACCGTTGCATTAGTATAGATGTGAATATTTTCCTTGGCTGCGCTGGTTAAGACCTCTTCCAGCGTTTCGACATCTGAAATGGTTGGATTGGTATTAGCCATCATGACAACCGTCGTCACACCACCAGCTGCAGCAGCTAGTGCTCCTGTATGGATGTCTTCTTTGTGTGTCTGACCCGGTTCACGGAAATGCACATGAATATCAACCAGACCAGGGGCAACAACCAATCCTGTTGCATCAATGATATCTGCACCATCTGCCTCAATCTGCTCTGCTATTTTTACAACCTTCTTGCCATCTACCAGAACATCTGCAGTCTGGTCAAAGCCAGATTTTGGATCAACGACACGACCATTTTTAATTAAAAGCATCTTCTTCTCCTTATTTCTATTTTTGAATCCAAGCAAACTAACTATTGTAACCAATCAATGGGTTCAAGATTATCCTCTTCAAGAAATGCATTAGCCCTTGAGAAGGGACGACTGCCAAAGAAACCGCGGTAGGCTGACAGGGGACTCGGGTGAGCCGATTCAATGACATGATGGATGGGATTAGTAATAAGAGTTTTTTTCTTACGCGCGTAGCCACCCCAAAGGATAAAAACAACAGGATGCGCTTGCGCATTAACCACCCGAATAATGGCATCCGTAAATGGTTCCCAAATCAATCCTACGTGACCATTGGCCTGTCCTGCTGGAACAGTCAGACAAGCGTTGAGCAGAAGTACCCCCTGCTGTGCCCAAGGCGTCAAATCATGGTGTTTGCGAAGACCAATGTCATCCAAAAGTTCTTTGAGGATGTTTTGGAGGGAGGGTGGAGCAGGCAAATCATCTGGTACTGAAAAAGACAGCCCTTGTGCCTGCTTAGGACCATGATAAGGATCCTGACCAATGATAACAACTTTGACATCTTCTAAAGGCGTTGTCTGAATAGCATTAAAAACCTTATCGCGTGGTGGATAAACTGTTCCTTGACTATAAGCATTGTCCATAAAATGATTGATTTGCGAAAAATAGCCCTCAGGCAACTCTTTTTTAATCAACTCATGCCAACTTGAATGCTGCATATCTCCTCCTCATTCTTGTTCATTCAAATGATCAAAACCGCTTAACATTTACCAATAAGCTCTAAACTGGTCTTGTCCAGCAGATGTCCTTCCATAGCATGAAGCAAGTCATTCATGTAAAAACCTTCTGATAAGGTTAATGCCGTATCCAAAGCATAAACCGTCAATGTGTAAATATGATCTTTGTCGGGTGGATAAGGCCCCATATAACTATCATCAATAGCTGAATAATCAGTATCTAAAAACTTACTGACCAAACTATTCTTACCCTTTAGATGATTTTTGTCCTGTCTTGAAAAATCCTCTTCTATCCGAGTTTTGTCGGCCGGTACGTTAGCCACTACCCAATGAATATAAGCAAAGCCGCAAACAGGTATAGAATCATAATCAACAAAAGTCCAAGCCAGTGTCTGTGTTCCTTTTGGAAGATCTTCCACCGCAAACGGAAAGGAAATCACAGCATTTCCCTGAACTTGAATACTAGACTTTTTACTATAAACATCCGGAATAACGTGGTTTTCAAAATCACAAGTAAGTTTCAATTTTATCACCTCAAGTCTATCCTTTCCGCTATTTTATCATATTTTGTGCAAAAAATCCCCCTAGGACTAACCTAGGAGGAAATTCATATTAGTCAAGACCAATTTCTGAGCGGACTACATCTGCAATAGTATCTACATAGTAATCAACTTCTTCATGTGTTGGCGCTTCTGCCATAACACGAAGTAATGGCTCTGTTCCACTTGGACGTACTAGAATACGACCGTTGCCTGCCATTTCTGCTTCCATTTTTTCAATAACACTTGCGATAGCTGGGACTTCCATAGCTTTTGTTTTCATGCTATTTTCAACACGGATATTGACCAACTTTTGTGGATAAATGGTAACTTCGGCAGCAAGTTCTGAAAGTGGCTTACCAGTTTCTTTCATGACCCTGGTCAATTGGATAGCTGTCAGCTGACCGTCACCAGTAGTGTTGTAGTCCATGATGATTACATGACCTGATTGCTCACCACCAAGATTATAGCCCGATTTACGCATTTCTTCAACGACATAGCGATCACCAACGGCTGTAATAGTCTTGTTAATCCCCTCACGGTCAAGAGCTTTGTGGAAACCAAGGTTGGACATAACTGTCGTTACAATGGTATTTTTAGCCAAAAGCCCCTTACTAGCTAAGTGTTTACCGATAATATACATAACCTTGTCACCGTCAACAATTTCACCATTTTCATCAACAGCAATCAATCGATCGCTGTCACCATCAAAGGCAAGACCAATATTGGCGCCAACCTCTTTGACCGTTTCTTGTAATTTTTCAGGATGAGTTGAGCCAATACCATCATTGATATTCAGACCATCTGGTTGTTCACCAATAACGGTAATATCAGCACCTAAGTCTAAGAATACATCGCGAGCTGTCGTTGAGGCAGCACCGTTGGCTGTATCAAGAGCAACTTTCATTCCCTCAAGATCAAGTCCAGTTGATGCTAAGAATTTTTCATATTTGCGAAGACCTTCTGGGTAATCTACAACAGTCCCAAGCCCTTGAGCTGATGGGCGTGGCAAAGTATCTTCATTAGCATCAAGTAGAGCCTCGATTTCCAACTCTTGGTCATCAGCTAATTTGAAACCATCTCCACCGAAAAATTTAATGCCATTATCGAGAGCAGGATTATGACTAGCTGAAATCATAACACCTGCGCTAGCATTTTCTGTACGGACAAGATAAGAGACACCAGGGGTAGCCAGAACACCAAGTTTGTAAACTTCAATCCCGACGGACAGAAGGCCTGCAACTAAGGCTGACTCTAACATTTCACCCGAAATACGTGTATCTCGAGCCACAAAAACGCGCGGACGGCTAGCCTCGTGTTGGCTAAGAACATATCCGCCAAAGCGTCCAAGTTTAAAGGCTAATTCAGGTGTTAACTCAACATTTGCTTCTCCACGGACACCGTCCGTTCCAAAATATTTTCCCATTATTTTTTCGCGATAAACTCGCTTCCTCCCTTTGTCATTCTTCGTTATTATCTACTATTTCTTTTTAACTGTCAACTGAACAGTGACCACATTTGGTTCAATCGTTACGTTATCAGCGCTTAAAGATACTGTTTTTGAGGTATTTTTGGTAACATTTGTAATATCAACTTCTGCAACAACCTCATTTACAGCTGCCACAGCTTCCTGACTACCAGAAATTGTTACAGTCTGATTACTTAATTTGTAATCAATATTTGATAAACTTTCCGACATATCACCAACAACTTTTAGCGATACGGGAACTGTCTTGGTTATTTTTTTAACTTCAACTTTTAACTCGGCTTTAGCTGGTTTAATAACACTCGGTAAAATCGTACCATCTGTTGAGACAGCCTGTAGAGTGACTTTATCACTATAATCAGAATCAAGAACGGTATCATCTGGCAAACTAGCAACAACATGATCAATCTGATCTATTGTTGCTTCATCACTAGTTACTTCGACTTCGGAGAGATTTGTTGAAACACTTTTTAGTTCATAACCATCTGCTAACTGGCTTGCATCCACCTTACCTTCTACAGAAAACGTCTCAGTTTTCTTCTTGCCAATTGTGATAGAAATAGTCTTAGGCGATACTGTAGCTGTAAGGCCTGAGGGAAGATTAGTAACTTTTAATTTTGCTGTAACTGTCCCTGTTCCAATTTCTGCTTTTGATAAATCAGCAACAACTTTGAAACTCCTTGTATCGCTATTAATCTCAGAATCTAATTTAACACGATTAGTGGAGGTCAAATAAACCTGTGCTTCATACGAATAACCACTAACATAATATTTATCACTATCATATTTGATATCAATTGGCACGTCTGTTAACGTATGGGTATATGTCTCGGTTGCTCCTGAAATTTGTGTCCCTACACGACTATAATTATTAGCAGCCGCTGTCAAAAAAAGAATGATAGAGAAAAATATAGAAACTACAGCCAGTGAAAATCGACTATTTAATATCTTCTGCAATAGTGTTTTCATTTTTCTCTCCTCCCTAAAAATCTATGATACCAAGCGGTCTTGCTTACTTTTTCTGAAGCAAAATGTCTACTCAAAAATACCTTAAGATTCTCTTTAGACAAATCATGGATAAACTCACCTTTGTAAGTAATCGAAATAGCACCTGTCTCCTCAGAAACAACAATGGTCAAGGCATCTGAATTTTCCGACAGCCCTATAGCTGCACGGTGTCTCGTTCCAAATTCTTTTGAAATCGCTTTGGACTCCGACAAGGGCAAGTATGAGCAGGCTGTTGCAATTTTATTTCCCTGAATGATGACTGCTCCATCATGCAATGGGGTATTAGGAATGAAAATATTGATTAGCAATTGGCTAGATACATCTGCATCTAATTTTATTCCCGTTGAAATGTATTCCTGTAACGTTTGAGTCTGCTCAATGGCAATAAGGGCACCAATCTTTCTTGGACTCATATAAGCCACTGAATTGACCAAAGCTTGAACTAATTTTTCCTCATCACTCATGTGCTGTGTTTGGAGAAAAACTTGAGTTGTTCGTCCAAATTTTTCTAAACCAGTTCGAATTTCTGGTGCAAAAATAACGACACCAGCAATAACCCCATAGGTGATAACCTGATTCATGAGGTAAGTTATTGTAGTAAAACCAATCAACTCTGCCACAAATCGTAGAAGAATAAAAAGGATAACTCCCTGAATAAGGGACATAATCTTAGTCCCCGCGAGAGCCTTTATTAATCTATAAATCAAATAGGCAACAATCAAAATATCCAGAATGTGCACAACAATCATCCAAGGATTTTCAACCAAACTTGCCCAAAAATTAGCATCAATTGCCATTAAATTTCGCATACTGTTTCATCTCTTTCAAATACAAACTATAACTATTATATCACGTTTGAAAAATATTTTCTGTATCAAGAAAAGAAGTTTTTATGATACAATAGCATCATGAAAGTTAAGACATTTTTGGGACTCGCTGCAGGCAAGTCTGCACATTTTATTTTAAGGCGATTAGGACGTGGTTCCACCTACCCAGGTAGCCTTGCACTCAAGTTTGATAAAGATATCTTAGATACCATTGCTAAAGATTATGAAATCGTCGTAGTGACTGGAACAAACGGTAAAACCTTGACTACCGCTTTAACGGTTGGTATTCTCAAGGAAACCTTTGGCGAAGTGGTGACGAATCCAAGTGGTGCCAATATGATTACCGGAATTGTATCAACCTTTTTGACAGCTAAAAAAGCCAAATCCGGCAAGAAAATTGCCGTTTTGGAAATTGATGAAGCTTCTTTACCTAAAATCACTAAGTACATTACGCCAAGTCTCTTTGTTTTCACCAATATTTTTCGTGATCAAATGGATCGTTACGGTGAGATTTATACCACTTACCAGATGATCTTGGATGGTGCTGCTAATGCACCTCAAGCTACTATCCTCGCAAACGGTGACAGTCCGCTTTTCCACTCTAAGGAAGTTGTCAACCCCATCAAATATTACGGGTTTGATACCGAAAAACAGAAACCACACTTAGCACACTACAATACTGAAGGAATCTTGTGTCCAAACTGTCAAAACATCCTCAAGTACCAACTTAATACCTACGCCAACCTTGGTGATTATATCTGTGAAGATTGTGGCTTCCATCGTCCCGATTTGGACTACAAACTGACAGAGCTGACCAAGATTTCCAACACTTCTTCCGAGTTTATCATTGATGGTCAAGCGTATAAGATTAACGTTGGGGGCCTATACAATATCTACAATGCTCTAGCAGCCGTGTCTGTTGCTGAATTTTTCGGAGTTACTCCCGAACAAATCAAGGCTGGTTTTGATAAAAGTCGTGCTGTCTTTGGTCGTCAAGAGACCTTCCAGATTGGCAATAAATCCTGCACCCTCGTTTTGATTAAAAATCCTGTTGGTGCTAGTCAAGCCTTAGATATGATACGCCTAGCTCCATATCCTTTTACCTTGTCTGTCTTGCTTAATGCTAATTACGCTGATGGCATTGATACAAGCTGGATCTGGGACGCTAATTTTGAAAGCATTTTAGAGATGAATATCCCGCAGATTTTTGCTGGTGGTGTCCGATATTCTGAAATCGCTCGCAGACTACGCGTGACTGGTTATGAAGAAACAAAAATTACCGAGGCTCCGCTCTTGACCGATATTATGGAATTAATTGAAAAACAAGATTGTGAGCACGCCTATATTTTAGCGACCTACACCGCTATGCTCGAATTTCGTGAGATTCTAGCTAGCCGTCACGCTGTTGGAAAGGAGATGATCTAATGACTTACACTTCACTCAAATCTCCCGACACAAAAACTTACACCTACGAACTAAAAGTGGCCCATCTCTATGGTAACCTAATGAACACGTATGGTGATAATGGCAACGTACTGATGATGAAATATGTAGGTGAAAAATTGGGGGCTCGTATGATTTTTGATATTGTGTCTATTGGCGATACCTTTGACCCTAACGACTATCAGCTAGTTTTCTTCGGTGGCGGTCAAGATTATGAGCAGTCTATCGTAGCCCAAGATCTCCCTTCCAAGCGTTCTGCCATTGATCGCTATATCCAAAATGATGGAGTGCTACTTGCTATCTGTGGAGGCTTCCAATTATTGGGACAATACTATGTTCAGGCAAATGGTGAACGTATTGAAGGCATTGGTGTCATGGGACACTACACGTTAAATCAAGAAAATAATCGTTTTATCGGTGACATCAAAATTCACAACGAGGAGTTTGATGAGACCTACTATGGATTTGAAAATCATCAAGGTCGCACTTTCTTGTCTGAAGATGAAAAACCACTTGGTAAGTGTCTTTATGGCAATGGTAATAACAAAGAAGATGGCACTGAAGGCGTTCACTATAAAAATGTTTTTGGTTCCTACTTCCACGGACCTATCCTCTCTCGCAATGCTAACCTAGCCTACCGTTTGGTGACTACAGCACTGCGCAATAAGTACGGTAAAAATCTTGATTTACCTGCCTATCAAGATATTTTAGCCAAGGAAGTCCCTGAAGAATATGGAGATGTAAAAAGCAAGGCAGAATTCGAAAAATGATGTTCAGAAAAAAAGCCCAGAAACTACCTGTTTTCTGAGCTTTTTCATTTATTTTTTACACCACCAAAATCAGACTATCTTCAACAATTTGAGGAGGGGCTGGTGATAAAGTAACCGTCATTCTTATTAATACTCTTCGAAAATCAAAATTATCCGTTGTCAACTTGCCTTGATGAACTCAAGTTCTATCGTCGGCTTCGTTTCCTAGGCTACTTTTGATTTTCATTGAGTATAACCATGCACCAATTGATTTCTACTATCTTTGATTTTTAGGTAATAGGTTGTAACACCTCATTGGATCCTTAAAATCATCGCAATGCGTCAATAATTGTTTTTTGAAAACTATGACTGTCTTTAAGGCGACCATATAAGATGTAATCAACCTTTTTCAAATCTTCAATACGCCTACAATTAAGGGCACACATGATAAGGCGTAAGTCATCCTTCCAGCTATTGACAATCTCAATGGCTTTTTCGAGTGGGTAGTGTTCAACCAGTTCCAAGGCTGTGCGCGATATACCGACAGCCTTGGCTCCTAAAACTAACGCCTTAATCATATCCAGGGGATGACGGACACCTCCAGAAGCTAAAATCTCTACCTTATCCATCAGAGGTTGGGCATTGAGAAGCACTTGTACCGTGGTCTGTCCCCAGTCGTTAAGATAAGAGCGATTACAGCCACGTTGATTTTCGATATAGGCAAAACTAGTCCCTCCGCGTCCCGAGATATCAAAAGTTTTTATCCCCAAATTGGCTGCTTGCTCAATAGTTTTGACATCCATACCAAACCCAACCTCTTTTAAAATGACTGGGATAGAAATTTGATTCGCATAATCTGCAAGGTTTTTTTTCCAACTTCGGAATTCCCGTTCACCTTCAGGCATCAGGAGTTCCTGCATCAGATTGATATGAAGCTGTAAAAAGATAGGAGACATCTCCTCTACCGTTCTCAGACCAGCCTGAATTGGCTTATCAATTCCGATATTGGTCGCCAATTGCAAGTTTGGGTAATCTTTGCGATGAGGGTATGTCGTATTTTCCTGTTTTTTTAGTGCGGCACTGTAAGACCCCGTCACCATGACGAGCCCCGTTGCTTGAGCAAGCTGGGCTAGCTTTTGATTGACCGCACCGCCTTTTTCCGATCCGCCTGTCATAGCGTTAATGTAAAAAGGAAAGTCAAAATCTCGACCAGCGAAATGGGTCGTCAAATCAATCTCTGCCAAGTCGTAATCTGGTAAAGAGTGCTGGATAAGCTCTATATCATCAAAACTATTATATGGCGCTTGGTATTTGAGCGCGTACTTGATGTGGTCATCTTTTCGGTTGGTCATTTAGGTACCTCAATCCAAAAGCGTTTCGTTCGGCTGCCATCCTCAGAGTTATGATAGGTATTTTCGTAAATACCACCGTTAGCTAAAATTGTCTTTTCAGAACCGATATTTGTCTCATCGCAAGTCAGAAGAACCCTGTCAATGCCTAGTTTACCAGCTTCTATCAAAGCTAAACGCAGTTGCTCTTTAGCATACCCCTTTCGACGCTCATGAGGGTGAATAGAGTAGCCAATGTGACCCATGGTATTGAAAACATGTGGTAAAGTCAGATTGTGCCTAATATTACAGATGCCTACCATTTTATTATCCGACTCACGGATACAGAGAAAAGCACTTGAAGGCAAACGATTTTCAGGAATATCAATTCCTTTACGAAACTTCTCAACATGCCTCAACCAATCTTTTAGACTATCAAAATTGATAAGCCCTGCATTTCCATGCATATGCTCGCCCGACTTCTCAAATGCTGCTTTATAGACTGCAATTTCTGACAGATAGGCTTCCGATGGCTGAACTAAAATTAATGTACTCATAATGTCTCCTTATGTAATAGTTCAATTCCTGCATGTTCCCACGCCTCAATCAGCTTTTGACTATCCTTACCATCAAAGGATAGGGCTATACCGCAGTCTCCACCGCCAGAGCCAGAAGACTTAGCAACGATATCCAGACCTTGGCTAGCTAACTTGAGGTTTAGCAAGGTTTGATTGTAAATAGCAGGATTTAGCTTAAGCAACAAATCAGAAATTCGTTCAATATGTTTCTTAATGGATATTTTATCTCCCGCTTCTAACGCCAATTTTAAGGACAGCACACTAGCTTGTGTGTTTTTCAAAAAATCCGCAGTGATGGAGGACTTTACACGGTCAATCATGTCTTTTGAGATAGAAGGCTGCTTGGTCCATCCTACCAAAAAGTCACAGGCAATCGCTGGTTTCACTACTTCAATCTGATAACCCCAATCTTTTGCCAACACCGTCTGTATCTCTTCGTTAACAATCCAGTCACGCACCTGCTGTCTGTCAAAGGACGTAAAGGCCACAAAGTCATCATAGGCAATGCAGGCAATATCTCCCATAGAACCATTATCTCCACGCTTGATAAGGGTGTAGGAGGCTAATTTAAACAAAGTGTCAGCTGACAAATCAAGGGCATAAAAAGCTGATAAGGCTTTCAAGGTCAGCACAGTTACGCTACCGCTGGAGCCAATGCCAAACTTTTTCCCATCTCTTTCCATTTTCCCAGTGATGGTGAGGGAAAAAGGTCGCAGCTCTGCTATGGTCACTCCTAAATAAGCCGCCAAGCTAGTCACCGTCTCTTGAATGAGGGCATAATTATGGTCTGGCGTCATGTCTGCCACATAATCAAACATGTCAGAGGATAGTGAAATGGTGCCTGCCGTTACTATTTCTGCTGTCATCTGAATAGGAATATTCTTGAGCAAGGCCGTCTGCCCTGGTGTTAGCACAGCATATTCCCCAGCAATATACAGCTTCCCACTAGTCTGCACTTTAATAGTCATCGGGTAATTCCTTTGTTCGTGAGGCGATAACGCGGTAACCTTCTTGTTCAAAAAGCTGGCTCAGACGCTCCAAGTCTTCTTCTCGACAAAGAACTTTAACATTTGGACCTGCATCCATAGTGAAATAGCAAAGTTCTCCTTTTTGTCGAAGTTCTCTTACAAACGCCATCGCTTTGTAAGAGTCATCGGTCAAGTATGAGAACCCTGGCTGTGCCGCCTTAGTAGTTGCGTGCATGGCAAGAGCGTTACTCTCGGTCAATTGACCAACCTTTTCAAAATCATTTTCTTTGAGATAAGCCAACATAGCGCTATAATCTCTTTCAGATTGAGCAATCCACTCTTTAAAATTTGTCGAGGTTTCGGTACAGAGCTTCATTCCATCACGACTAGAAATTGGTTTTTTACGATCATTCAAGACCAACATGAGCATAGCAAGCTTCAACTTCGTTTCAACCTTGTACACTTCCCCGCTGTCTTTGTCCCAAGCTGCAACGGGTCCAAAAAAAGAGCGCGACGAAGAACCAGAAGCAAATTTGGCTTTTTGTGCCAGTTCCGACTGACTCAATCCTGTTTCAAAAAGTAGATTACAAGCTTTGACAAGGGCTGACAGACCACTAGAGCTAGAAGACAGCCCTGCAGCTGTTGGCATGGTATTCGTTGTTTCTATTTTGACATAGTGAAACTTGTTTGAACGATAATCATCCACAATAGCTGAGACTTTAGCATGCTCTTTGGCGTCTTGCAAGACACCATTGATGTAAAATTCATCATGCTTTGCAGTTTCAGGTAAAAAACTAACTGTGGTTGTGGTAAACATATTTTCTAAGGTCAAAGAAATGCTGCTAGTCGCAGGAATCATTTTAATAGGATCAGCCTTACCCCAATATTTGATAATTGCAATGTTTGCATAAGATTTAACGCTTACAGTTTTTGAATCCACGTGTTAACTGCTCCTTCCTTTCTTAGTCTATCAGTGATTTTGTGAGCTTGATTTTCCGTTTCTGCCAGAGCAATCATGCAGCCCCCTAGTCCACCACCACTCATCTTGGCACCTAAGGCTCCTTCTTCAAGGGCACTGGTTACTAAGTGATCAGATTTTTCAAGGCTGACACCAATTTTTTGCAAAAATGCATGCGCAGCTGTCATTGACTGTCCAAGTCCCTGACAATCTTTAGCGATAATCTGCTGTTCCGCTTGTTCGGTCAACAGCCCCAATTGGGAGAGGAATGGAAGATTGTCGATTTCTGATGCAGCTACTTTATCCACTGCCTCTCTTGTATTGCCATGAACTCCTGTATCTGCAATCACCAAATACGCATTCAAATTCAAATCAATTGCTTCAAACCCGACGTTACGAATGAACTTGATTGCTTCGTCACTCAAACACGTTTTGGCATCCAAACCACTCGGATTAGTATGGGCAATGATTTCTGCTTGGTTAACTAATACTTCTAGCAACTCATCAGAAACACTTTGCTGAAAATAATCAAATACCGCTCGAATAGCAGCAATCGAAACTGCTGCAGAAGAGCCCATGCCACGTTTTTGAGGAACTTCTGACCTGATATCATAGGAAATAGCAACTTGAGTCTTGCCCAAATAGTCCAAAGCGGCATAAATAGCAGTGGACAGGGTGTCGTCAAAATCAAAAATAATGCTATGATCTGATGGGTAAATGTAACACTCCACCTCAATTGTTTTCAAGGGAATTGCAATAGCTGGATAGCCATACACTACCGAATGTTCTCCCATCAGAATAATTTTACTGTGCGCCTTACCAACGCCGATTTTCTTTGTCATATCTTATCTCTTAATTACTTTTAGTCCTCATACTATTCTACCATCAACACGTAAAAAAAGCGACTTTCATATGAAAAATCACTTCATTGCACGAAGAAAATATCCCTCACCAAACAATATTAATAATCAAATGTTACCATCTTCCCCACACATAAGATCACTAGCAAACCATCTTGAGTCAGTGACTCAATTTTTCAAATCCAAATTTGGGGTGTCTTGGATAAAACTGGTCAACCAAAACACTTTGATAATCCTCTAGAATAGTCCTCATTTTATTAGAAACAGCTGATGTTCTAGCCAATTGACTTAAAGTCACCTCTGTAACCTCTCTAACTCTCAAACATAGAGAACAATTATAGCAAGATTAACCCCAAAAACAGCCCCAAATGGGCTGTGATGATGTGTTAAACTGAGAAATCTGCAAATTTCAATAACTAATAAATAGACAACTGTTACTTTATCGGCACCGGTGGAATGAGACATTCAAGAGTCATTATCAAATAATCGGATCCATACTTAATTCTGGTATGATTCGTGTCAAAAACTGTTTTGTTCTTTCTTCTTTTGGGCGCGTAAAAAAGGTTTTTGGCTCGCCTTCTTCAATGATATGTCCACCTTCCATAAAGATAACATGATTTGCTACATCACGCGCAAAGCTCATCTCGTGTGTGACAACCACCATGGTCACGCCCTCTCGTGCTAATTCTTTCATGACAGATAACACATCTCCAATCAATTCTGGATCAAGAGCAGAGGTCGGCTCGTCAAAAAGGATAACATCTGGCTTAACTGCGATAGCACGGGCAATTCCAATCCTTTGCTGCTGACCTCCAGAAAGTTGACTTGGATAAGCATCTCTTTTATCAGATAAACCCACTTTTTCTAAGGCTTTTTCTGCAATCACCAAGGCCTCTGCCTTTGGAATTTTTCTCGCAATAACAAGTCCTTCCAAAATATTTTCTAGGGCTGTTTTATTGGCAAAAAGATTATAATTCTGGAAAACAAAAGCTGTTTTCTGACGAATTTCCAGAACATCCTTACGGCTGATTTTAGACAAGTCATAAGACTTTTCATCCAATATCAGTTGTCCCAAATCTGCTTTTTCCAAATAATTGAGAGAACGTAAAAATGTTGTCTTACCTGAGCCAGAGGGACCAAGGATAACCACAACATCTCCCTGATTGACCTTCAAACTAACACCATCCAAAACTTTTTTATCGCCAAACGATTTTTCAATATTTTTTACTTCTAACATATTAACTCCTATGCAAATTTTACACGCTTTTCAAGACTTCTAAATATATACTGGATAATACCACAAATTAAAATATAGATGATAAAGATAACAAAGTAAGACTCAAAATACTGATAACCGTAGGCAGCCTCCACTTTAGCGATTGCCGTAATATCTTTAACTGTCATCACAAAAACCAAAGATGTTCCCTTAACCAGATTGATTACCAAGTTACAAAGATTGGGGAGAGCTGAGCGCAATGCCTGTGGAAAAATAATCCTAAGATAGGCCTGCGTATTGCTTAATCCGATAGCCTGCGCCGCTTCCAATTGTCCCTTGTCTACGGTTAAAATAGCAGAACGAATAATCTCAGAGAGACTTCCTGTTGTCATCAAACTAAAAATGATAAAGGCATAAAAGATTGGATTGATCTCGAAAACATTGATACCAGTCCCTTTTAATAAGCTATTTAAAACACTCGGAAAAAGGCTATAAAAAAATAAAATCAATAAAATAGGTGGTGTTGATCGGATAAAAGCTAAATAAATTATTGAAAATCCTGTAACCCCCTTTACCTTGTACAACCGTCCCAAAGCTAGAAAAAGTGCCGGAAAGAAACTTAGCAAAATAGCAACAATCATTATACCCAATGTTACTGGAACACCTGATAAAGCCTTAATGAGAGTAGAAATAATAAAATTAAAATTCATAAGTTCCTCCTACCGTTTTCCTGCATCTAAAGACTTTTCAAGAAGCTGACTTCCAACTGACAGTAACAAAGCAAGCCCCCAATAAATAACAGCAACAGCTGTATAAGTTTCTAAAGAATAGTTTCCAAGATTTCGTCCAATTAAAAGATTTCCAGCACCCATCACATCGGCTAACCCAATAGTATAAGCCAAGGCCGTATCTTTCAACAAATTCAAAATGGCGTTACTAATATTAGGCAAGGCTATGCGAAAAGCTTGAGGGAAAAGTATTCTCCAAAAAGTTTGTAGTTCTGTTAATCCAATACTTAATCCTGCTTCCATCTGACCTACTGGGACAGCTTCATAGGCGGATTTGAAAACCTCTGAAATGCTGGCTGCAAATAATAATGTCATAGCTGTTACTACAAAAATCGTCCGTGACCAACCATTAACATCTAAACCAAGCCACCATTCTAAAAATTCTGGCAATCCATAAAAAATCATAAAAAGAAGTACAATCGGAGGTGTACATCTCAAAACAAAGACATATCCCCTTGATAAGGATGCTAACACCTCATCACCATAAAGCTGTCCCCAAGCCAAGAGAGCTCCAAGTAGACTTCCTAGACCAGTCGTTAGCAATAGTATCCACAGCGTTAATGGTAGAGCAGATAGAATATCTGGAAGAAATTTAAAAACATAAGATAGGTCATAAGAAACCATGAACACCTCCAAAGTATTAATCAAAAAGGAAAGAACTCCTCAGGATTCAGAGTCTTCCCTTCAGCTCTTTACATTTAATCCGTTACATATGAGAAAACATCTTCTCCAAAATACTTCTTAGAAAGTTTAGAAATTGTTCCATCGTCTTGAAGTTCTTGGATTGCTTTGTCATAGGCTTTCGCAAAATCCTCGTTGGTAGCATTTTTATGAATAAGTGGATAAGTTTCGATTCCTTTATAAGGGAACCAAGTCAACTTTTCAGCGTATTGATGATAGGCGCCATCCTCCTTGGTTACTGCATTTTCAAAAGATAATTTGATATCAAAGTAGGCATCGTAACGTCCCTCCAATACCCAAGCATAAGCATCTGCCACATTGAAACTTTCCGCTTCAGTTAGAGCGATTGGGTTTGAGGCTTTCTTATTATACTCTTGAATAACATTGTATTGAGCATTTTGGGGAGAAATAGGCACTAATTTCCCGCCAGCTGCTGCAAAAGAAGCAATATCTTTAAATTTGCTTGCATCATCTTTACGAATGGTAAAGCCAATGATGCTTGCCCCAATAGCATTTTTAGGAATGATAAATTTTTCTGCACGCTCAGCAGTGTACCATGCTCCTTTTGTTCCAATGTCATACTTACCCGATTCAAGTCCAATCAACAAGTCTTCATCGCTGGTTCCAGTATATTCAAATTGGTACTTATCTAATTTTTTATCAATAGCTTTCAAAACAGCAACTTCAAAGCCATCACTTTCACCTTTTTCATTGACAAAATCATAAGGAGCATAACTTTGTGTGTGTGCAACCTTTAGCGTAATGACCTTATCGGAACTGCCTGATGCTGAATTAGTATCACTGTCTGACTTACCTGTTAGTTGTCGTCCAATGACAGTTGCTGCAACAACCGCGACGAGTACTCCACTAGCAATAATCCATTTTTTCTTACTCATAATATTTCCCCCTGCTTCCTATGCTTGAGCTACTGCTTCACGTACCCATTCAATACGCTCTGAACTGATATCGCTTGGAATAGTACAATCTGCGCCAATGATAATCCCTCGTTTGCCATTGTCGGTAATTAAACGCTTCGCTTCTGCTTGAACTTCTTCTTTACTTCCAGTATAAAGTAAACTATGTTCAGTATTTTCAAATCCACCTAAAACAGTCTTTCCACCAAATAACTTTTGACCTTCTTTTAGTGAAATCCCCTCAGGTTCGACGGCCCAATTGACAACTTGTACAGGGTAATTTTTAAAGACAGTAACATCGTTACTTGCCCCTTTGTAGCCACAAATGTGAAGAATGGTTTGCCCCTGAACTCTATTGGCTGCTTCCAAGACGATTAAATCGCTCTCTGAAACATAATCAATATAATCTTGACGTTCAATCCCTCTGGCTTGGATATTTTGGGCACTATAATAAATACCGTCTGCACCTGCTTCTGTAATGACTTTCTTTACAAGTTGCGCAATATCATAAGCAATGACATCCAAAACGTGTTTTAAAGTCTCTGGATCTTCTCGTAGAAATTCTGCAACACGTTCGTCTCCATAAGCAACTTTATTTGAGATTTGCCATTTTAAATGTGTCAATGGAGCAAAAATATTATAAACTGAAACGATATCTTCTCTAAAATTAGCACGAACTTGCTTGACCAGCTCAACTTGTTGGTCAAACCAAGGGTGATCTTCACCGATTGACTGGATGCCTGCCAAATCTTTAATAGAACTAATACCTTCTTTGATCAATGGATTTGGATAAGCAAAAAAACCATCACTCATGATTTTGACAAAATCAGGTTTAACATCATCAACAAATTTCTTATGACCTGCAACATTTTTAGCGAAAATTTCTGGATTATTAAATCCTCTCAACAATTCATCTTCTTCCGCAAAATGGTACCAAAAACCAACAGGCACTCGATCAACCTCTTCACCTCGAAAGGCTTTTAAAACTAATTCCCTTTTTGTTGTCATCGTAATACTTCCTTTCATTTTTTAACTTGCTCCCATCTTACCACCCCTTTCACTCCTTGCATAATCTTTATTTTTTATGTTTAGCCATAAGAAAAATTTATAATCAGTAAATGTTATTGCCGGCTATAAGTATTTGTTATGGTGAAACTAGACTCTCGTTCACGAAAATATTTAGGTTATCAGATAGCCTTTGAGATATTAATGGTTTCAATAAAAGTTGCATCTATTCTTGCAATTTATCAATAAAAAAACCAGCACAAGGCCGGTACAATAAGAAAAATGATATGTTGTTCTGAATTATTTTATCGGCAGTTAACATTTTTGCCCTAAAGCTTTCTTCACCTTAATAAAAAGAAACTTTTGAAACAGTTGATGCGTTCTAAATCATCTCTTGATATAGTTTTGTCATGACAATTAGGAAAAATGGCGGAAAAAATAGACTCTTGACTTATAAGGACTAAAACCATACAAATTAGAAAAAAAGCAACTAAAAAAATGATTAATTTCATCTTCATTTCATATCTCACTACTAACTTCAGTTTAAAGTAAACTGCTTTCAAGATAATTATCATTAAATAATATTTGAGTTTCTTGCTTTACTTTTTTCAGATAATCAATAACACCGTCATCATAAGGTTTAGGGATAACACACGCAGGAGCTAGAATCAGCCCTTTCCCTTGTGTCCCAAAGATAGTCCGATAAATCTGATGATGCAATTCATTGAAATTTGACGCGGTGACATCCCATCTATTAATTCCACCCATGATTACTTTTTGAGAATAAATCTGCCCTTCTCTTGGAGTTGGATAGCTTTCACCTATATGCCAATTAATTGCCTGAACAGGATAATCTTTGACAACATCAAACATAATTTTATTTCCATGTAAGTGAACAGTATTAAACCAAGCATTTTGAGCTTTTTCTAAAACCTTCAAATCATAAGGGCGACCGTATTCAAGATATTGCTGTGCAGATAGCCTCTCAAAGGTACTGACTTGACTGGCAAAATAGATACCATCTGCACCAATTGATATTGCTTCTGCTACAAATTCTGCAGTAATTTTTGAAATCTTCTCTAGTGCAGACTTGAACAATTGACCACCTTTTTCTTCCTCTGTAATGCTTTCCAAAATTTTTCCTCCACTGATTTTATCAGCAATCGTCAACGGACTAAAAACCGTTATTACGACAGGAACCTCTCCCTGCACTCTTTCTAAAAGCAGCCGTAAATAAGTTAATTCACGCTGCAAAGCTGGAGCATCTTGGAGATTTAGCGTCTTTAATTTTTTCCAATCAGTGTAACTTTCAATTGGGGTGGAGATGATTTCAGCAACTCCTCCACTTTCAATTTTAGAATAATCAATCTTACAACCATAGTCCTCAGTTGCATACATACCATTGTTCATAGTCTTAATAAAATCTAGGTCAAATCTTTTATAGAACTGATAGGTTTCTTCAGCTATTAATTCTGGAATTCGATCAATATCTGGAAAATGTGTCCAAAAAGAAAATGGAATATCCTCTGTTAATTCACCATTTAAAACTTTTTTAATTTTTTCGATTTTACTCATATCTTCACCTATACTCGCTTAATTTTAATCCTATTGAAAATAACCTTAGTAAACCTTCAATACTCAAACAAATAAACCAATAGATCAATCCAGCCACAACAAATGATAATACATAATTTGATGTTAAAGCCGCCACATAGCGAGCACTCGCCATAATATCAACGACTCCAACTAAAAAAGCAACCGACAATGTCCTAACAATCTTTAGAAATGAATTTAACAAAATCGGTATTGCTGTTGGAATCAATTGCGGTATCACAATCCTCCTGAAAACTTGCCCCAGTGTTAAACCAATTGATAATCCGGCTTCTAACTGTGCTTTATCAAAAGATTGATAAATCCCCCTCAAGTTTTCTGATTCAATTGCAATCTGATATGAACTATAACAGACCAATACAATTACGAATGCGGGAATATCTGGATTTAAAACTTCTTTTCCAGACAGTTTATAGAACCCCTCAACAATTTGGGGTAGCATAGCCTGTGCAATCAATAAATGTACAACAATAGGAACGCCTCGGATATACGAAATGTAAAGATCAATTATCGTATTAAGAAATACAAATTTTTTATTCTTTACAACTGCTAAAACACTTCCCCCTAAAACACCAATAATAAGTATAAGTATTGCTAGAAAAAGTGTGTAGGGAACAACAACAATTATCTTTCTAAATATGTCAATATACCCTGCCATAATCAACCTCAACTCGCTAAGAAACGTCTCGAAGATTGTTCAAGAGATTTAAACAACTGCCCAACCCCCCAAGAAAAAAACCAGTAAATGAGAGCAACAATAAAATAAACTTCCAGCTGGTAAATACCATAAGAATTAGCCACAAATATTTCAGCTTGCCCCATAATATCTGCAAGCCCAATTAAAAATAATAAAGAGGTGTATTTAAATAGATCAATTGAAGCATTTCCTAAACTTGGCAACATGATTGGATACATCTGTGGCACAATAATCCTTTTAATAATCTGCCCTGTTGTCATTCCAATGCTCTTACCTGCTTCAAATTGTTCTATAGGAATCGCTTCATAAGCCGGCCTTATAATTTCAGAAACCGTCACACCTTGATAAATGCTCAAAGCGATGACTGAGAATGCAAATTTACTCCAATGATTGATGTCAATTCCAAAACGTAATAACAGCAAAGGTAAGCCATAATATACAATGAAAATATGAATGAGACCTGGAACACTTTTGGCAAAGGAAATAAAAACAAAAATAAGTTGCGATAAAAGAGGTATCCTACACTCACGTATCACGACAAGTATGACCGCAAGAACTTGAGAGACCAATGCTGATAAAAGAAAAACAGAGATAACTAAGGGAATTTTTGATAAAAGACTCGGTAAGATTTCTAACATATAATCAATACTCATATTCCCTCCATTAACGATTATTCTTCTGTTATTTTATATTTGAACATATCTTCTCCAAACCACTTTTTAGACAATTTGGACAAGGTTCCTTGAGCCTTTAATTTGTTGACAGCTTTATCAAAAGCCTCTTTAAACTTTTGCTCTTTCTTTGAAATAATAAAATAAGTTGCGTTTACTTGAACAGGTTCATCAGCAGTAACGACATCTAAATTTAATTGCTTAATAATTTTGTCCGCTCCAAAATTTGAAGGCATTACAACTGCATCATATTTGCCATCTGCAAGATTTTGATAACGTTGTGCAAGTTCCCCACTCTCTCCAAGTGGAATAGTAATCTGATTATCTTGATGCTTGTTATTGTAAGTTGTTAGTAGGTTATAAATTCCTCCGTTAGCTGTCACTGGACTTAATTTTTTACCAACAAGATCATCTAAGGTTTGAATATCTTTGTCATCACTGCGTTTGTAAATTTCAATCGTACTAACTCCTGTATTCTCACTTGGAAAAAGATATTTCTTTTCGCGCTCTGCCGTTTTAAAAAGACCGCCACCAACTAAATCATATTTTCCACTTTCAATACCAACCTCAGCCGCCTCAGCAGATACTGCCTCAATTTCGATATGATAACCTTTGATTACTGAGTTGATTTTTTTAATGACATCTACCTCGTAACCCACTAATTTCCCATTTTTGTTATTATAACTCAGCGGTTGAGTATTTTGTTCCAAAGCTACCGTCAAGGTTTTGCTGTCCGCATCAACCTTGGTTGTCAACAACAATCCGAGTGCTGTAAGAATTAGTAAGTTAAAATATTTTTTCATCTTCAATCCCCCTTCATTTTTTAACTTGCTCCTATCTTACCATCCCTTTCACTCCTTGCATAATCTCTATTTTTTATGTCTAGTGATAAGAAAAATTTATAATTAACAAAACTTATCATCCGTTATAAATAAAAGTTATCACCTCTTAGTTTTTTTGTATCAGGATTTTGCTGATTTTTCAGAAACGTTTCTGTTATAATGGCTACAAGTATCTTTGGGGAGGGTCTCTTATGAATTTACAACAGTGTCGTTATGTTGAGGTGGTTGCTAGAGCAGGGTCTTTTAGTCAGGCTGCTAAAGAGCTCTACGTCACCCAACCTAATTTATCCAGTTCTATCAAAGATTTGGAAAATGAACTCGGAGTTCAACTTTTTACACGTTCCAATATGGGAACTAGATTAACTGAAGATGGGCATGATTTTCTCAAATATGCAAAACGAATTATCGGTGAGTTGAATTTACTTGAACAGCGCTATCACAGCACTTTTAAGAAAAGTTTTACAGTAGCCTCCCATCACTACGATTTTCTTTCGATTCCTTTGGCAAAAATGGCTGAGCAATTTGGAGAAGACTATCAGGAATTTCAATTAATTGAGACAACGACTAAACGCATTCTTGAAAACGTGGCAAATTTTGAGGCGGACTTAGGCATTATTTACTTGAATGATGATAATAAACATATTTTAGAACGCTCTCTTACTAACCACGACTTGGAATTCACATCTCTTGGTGATTTTCCAACTCGCATTTTTCTGCGTCGCCAGCATCCTCTGGCTAAAAATAGTGAAATCTCCGAAGCTGACTTAGAAGGTTACCAGCAGGTTCGGTTTCGTCAAGAAAAATCTGGTCTCAACTTTGATGAAGATCCTTTGGAAGTTCACCAAGGTCAGCGTATCCTTTATAGTAATGACCGTGGTACTGTCATGAATTTACTTTGCGCTAGCGACGCCTACGCTTCTGGTTTAGGCATCGTTGATAGTTTCATCAAAGAACAGATAGTTCTCATTCCGCTAAAAGACAGTCCTAGCCACACACTTGGCTACGTGACCAATAAAAAGAAAAAAATATCAGATATCAGCTCAGCTTTTATCCAAGAAATCAAAAAAAGCCTTGGTTCACACACTAGGACTTAACTCTTTTATGGTAAAATGAGGTATGGAGGTATTCCTATGGAATTCAAAACGTTAAATAATGGGGTTCAAATTCCCCGACTTGGCTTTGGTGTCTGGCAAATGTTCAATTTGGTTGAGTGTCAGAAAGCCGTTGAACAGGCTTTGCAAGTTGGCTACCGCCTTATTGATACCGCAGCACTTTACCAAAATGAAGAGGCCGTTGGTCAAGCTGTCAAGACCTCTGGTCTGGCGCGTGAGGACGTTTTCCTGACTAGCAAAGCATGGATCAGTCAGTTGGGTTATGAAGAAACTAAAAAGGCCTTCCATGAAAGCCTAAATAAGTTGAAAACTGATTATTTGGATCTTTACCTCATTCATCAGCCCTTTGGTGATCTATACGGGGCTTGGCGAGCAATGACTGAACTTTACAAAGAAGGTTATGTTCGAGCGATTGGAGTATCAAACTTCTCTACAGGACATTTGACAGATTTTGCCCTTCAAACTGAGGTTGTCCCCGCCCTGAATCAGATTGAACTTCATCCTTACAAGCAGCATCCTCTCATTCAAGCAGCCAATGCTCAATTTGGTGTGGCAACTCAAGCATGGAGCCCTTTCAACAGGGGCAACGATGGCATTTTCAAAGATGCCACACTTGAACATATCGCCGAAAAACATGGCAAGTCCATCGCTCAAGTCATTTTACGTTGGCAAATTCAAAGCGACATCTTGACTATCCCAAAATCCATACATCTAGATCGAATGATTGAAAATTTTGACATTTTTGACTTTCAACTAACTGATCACGACATAGCTCAGATACAAGCACTAGACCGTTTCCCAAAAAATTACGGTCCAGACGAAAGCCCAGACCGCATAAAGCACCTTTTGGAGTACCGCTTATAAACGTAAAAGCTGATTACAGTAACAAATAAAATTCAAAAAAACACGTCTGAGATAAACAATAATACTTCCGACAACACAAATCAGCCATATAAGGGATAGCAATCCACTAACGAAGTTCAAGAAAAAAAGGAATGACTAAAAAGGATTTCATGCTGTTCTAAAGCATTTTTCACGTATCTTTTTAACTACGCGGTCAGCGTCTATACAGACGTTGGCTGCTATTTCATTATGTGACTTTTATACTCATTTAAAATCAAAA
Source organism: Streptococcus orisratti DSM 15617 (assembly GCF_000380105.1). Lineage (GTDB taxonomy): Bacteria > Bacillota > Bacilli > Lactobacillales > Streptococcaceae > Streptococcus > Streptococcus orisratti. The sequence continues at coordinate 39,094 of NZ_KB904504.1, read as the reverse complement.
ATAACGGCTGCCCATTCTCGGTGTACAATTGATTTTAGTTGAGAAGTAGACAAGCTTTGAATAACTTCCTGAAGTTTATCAATGACCTCATTTAATGTTCTAAATATCTTATTCTTAAACCCGCGTTTACGAATCTCAGCCCAGACTTGCTCAATGGGGTTCATTTCAGGTGTATAAGGTGGAATGAAGGTAAACTCTATATTCTCAGGAATAGTCAATGTCTGAGATTTATGCCAGACGGCATTATCCATGACTAAAATGATGTCGTCATCTGGGTAAGTGGCTGATAGCTGGCCTAGAAACTCATTCATCCAGTCGCTATTACACCCGCCTGCTATGATGAAAATGAGTCGCCTGTATGAGCATCTACAGCTCCATAACAATAGCGATATTCTCGAATATGATGCCGAGCATTGCTTTTTTCTTTAAGGGCCTGTTTTAATTCCTCGATTTGGGAGGACGTAAGTTCTTTTGTCATAAAACTATTATATCGCTATTTATGATTTTTGTTAAGTATAATATATTATTTTCAGCCTTCAAAAGTTTTTCAAACTATTGGAGGTTTCTTTCTTAGTTTGTGAAAAGAATTATTTTTATAATCAATGAATACTAAACTAAACAACACCCGTGCAGTAGAATTAAAAGTTAGCAAAATATGAGTTTGATTTTTGAAAAATATCAATTTTCAACCACCACAGTGGAATATAGGGGCATAAAAAGTAATGAAGAAATTTCCTGTCGGAGATTTCTTCATTACTAATCTTAGAACCTGTATTCACAGTTCAGCACTTCCATCTAAGTTAGTTTTTCAGCTAATCATTATTAGTTTTTTTTCAAAATACAGTCAGTATTCTCTCTAAAAACTGCCTTGATTACCGAAAACTATCTCTTATCTAAAAGCACTTTACTTGTGAAAACAGGTTCTTAGTACGTTTGTCAACTATTGCAGTTGATGAATAATTAAAGTGAACTAAGCAACTAAAACTGATATACACTCTAAATAATCAAGAAATTACTTATCTTCTAATTGAGCTAACTAGCATCTTCATATCTTAATCATTCTATTTTAGAAAATGTATATGCTTAAAGAAAATCTTTAGCAAATAATGGCATGATAACCCTAATCAGGGTAAATATACACCACTACTCCTCCCCAATTATAAGAAGTAGGATTAAACCATCCACGATAATTATCTATTCGCCTATTACCAGAGTAGTTAGCTTCCTTGACTTGAATACGAGTTTTTGATTCAACTTTAATAACATAGGCAACATGTCCATAACCCTTACCATCATTGGGCCAGACAGCTATAGAACCTACTATAGGGGAAGCTCCTATGCGAAATCCACGTGATCTCGCATTTACGGCCCAGAGACGGGCATTTCCTAACTGATTTGGTATCCATGGCGCCAAAGTTTTCACACCCCAAGTACATTCTCCAATAGGATAATTATTCACTTCATTTATATAATCTGTAATTCTAGGAGTAGCTCCCTCATATTCACTTTTCTTTATAAATGATTTATCCATAGAACCCGGTGCTGAAGAATTTTTAGGTAAAATTTTAACTTCATAACCTTCTACTGCCTTAAAATACCCTTCAGTTCCAGAAGGCTGCCCATTCTTCGCCCAACCTAACCAACCTATATCAGATACATGAACCCTATAGTAAACGTCATATTTCTCTAAGAGTTTTCCAGTAAGTTGAACTTTTATTGCTTCAAGTTGTTTCACTTGTCCAGTTGTTCCACTAGTTTCTCCGTTACTCCTAAAATCTTGCCAACCATAATCTTGAACATGAGCTGAATACTGAATAGAACCAAAATCGTAGGTTGATAATTTCATTTGGATAGCCTCTATAGGTTTTGCCTGACCTACAGTGCCACTAGTTATTCCCTCGGTTACAAAATCTTTCCAACCTACATCCCTAACATGTGCATTATAATACAAATTTGGTAACACAAATCTAATGAATGATCTTGTCATTGTGCCAGGAGATGCCTCTCCCTTTGGAATAAGTCTCACTTCATATGCTTCAAGACCCTTTGCTAGCCCCTCAGTGCCAGCAGGTTCCCCATTATTTGTCCAATCCAACCAGCCTATATCAGATACATGAACTCTGTAATAAACATCGTATTTCTTTTCTAACTCTCCAGTTAAACGAATACGCATTGCTTCAATTGATTTCGCTTGTCCAGTTGTTCCGCTGACTTCTCCACCACTAACAAAATTCTGCCAACCATAGTCCGATACGTGTGTTGAGTACTCAATGTTCCCATAAACATCCATCTTATCAGACAAATTAATCATTACAGCTTCAATTGATCTCGCTTGTCCAGTTGTTCCACTGATTTCTCCACCACTAACAAAGTTCTGCCAGCCATAGTCTGATATGTGAGAAGAATAACTTAATCCCTTATTTTCTTCACTTGAAGTTATACCATACGAATCAGCACTAACATTAGTTACACTTACTATTAATGAAAGTAGCATAAGTAACAACATAATTAAATGTTTCTTCATTATTATCACCTCTTACAATAATTATCAATATCATTGAAACAATTACAAAAACACAAATGAAGAAATTAGTCTAGTTAAGCTCTAGTACAACAAAAAAATGTATTTACCTCCTTTCATCTTGTCAGTTAAAAGGTGCTTAATTCCGTATTTATCCGCCTTAATTATATCAAATTTGTATTACAAAACACAACAAACGTATGAGAGTTAATTTCTATTGTATTCCTTCTTCACGCAATTTTGACTAAAGTAAGTTATTCAATACTGTTCAAAAGTCAGACTAATACTCACTTAAAATCAAAAATAGCACTCCAAATTACTATCGGATTGCTATTTTTGATTTTAAGTGACTTTAATATTAACTTTCGAAGTCATCTAATTATAATACCGAAAAATTGTACTCAAGAGCATGCAAATATCAAAAAGCAAGGCTACGTTCAAGAGAGTCTTTGTTGATAAAAAGTCTGATATTTTTTCTAATTGCTGATTTTTACTGGTAAAGAGCAAGAAGAGAAGCGGTAAAATACCAATCAGGTAACGACTTTGAACCCCCAAAACAACCATAGAGCCCACTGGTGTCCATGTCAAGAACATAGCCAAAACTGTTGCCCCAGTAATACCTGCAATCACCAGAAAAACACCTAAATGCGTCCACCAATGAAGCTTAACTTTTGTAGCATTGTTGAGGTAAACAAAGACCGTAAAAATGGCATACAGGGTAAAAAGATTGGTTGTCCCGTAAGTCAGGCCGCCAAAGCGTAGAATGTTGTCAAGGTTAAATACATTAACTAGCATTTCTCTAAGCACCACTCGACCATATACCAGTGGAGAATGGATGAGATTATGAATCTGCTCACCAACATTAACTTGCTTAAGGAAATCTGCTAAAATTGGAATTTTCACTTGGCCATATAGTTTAAACCAAATGGCTGCAAAGCCTGTAACAATCAGAATCCCCAAAATCTTATTGACAAAAACCAGCTTTTTGTTGTTGTCAAATTTCGTGCTTGGAATAAAGAACGGTAGTATTACCAAAAGGAAATAGGTAAACTTACTAAGAACGAGCAAACCACACAACAAGTAATAACTCAATAATTTCAGTCCTGAAATCTCGTTATCCTCTGCTTGAAGCATATTCATGAAAACAGCGAGTGCTAAAATCACAAGACCAAGCGCAAAACCATCTTGGTTGTAGGAAGCAGCCAGATAAATATTCATCGGAATCAGAGAAGTCACGGCAACAACCTGCTTCAAACGCCCTGCCAGCTTAATCGCAAAGAAAATCAGTAAAGCATAAACTAGCAGGTTACAGATTCGACCAAGATAGTAGGTCGCCACAAGTGGTAAATGAAGAAGATTACCTAGACTAATACCAATAACTTGTGGCAAGTAAGATAGGCTGTAATAAGCATTTGTCATTTTAACTTCTGGATAGATAAATTCTTTTGTACTATGCTTAGTCCCCTTTAAAGTCTCGCTAATAATAGTCTGCCCTGCATGTTCATCAATGCGCTTAACATCTTCAGAAATCTTCAAATTAGCTTTCTTATTACTTAAATTGATATCCCCTTCAGAAATGTAAACTGCTCGAGCATAGTGGACACGTTCATCTGGAATATCATTAATCGGGGAAATCAGCGCTGAAATACATCCCATCAGCAAAATAATAGCAACAGTTGCATATTCTATTTTCCTTGGTAAACAAATAATCAGCAGAACTGACACAAGGAACAGGAGTCCTAAAAATTTCATAGGCAAATCCATGGCATCAGTGTAAAGAACAACAGCCATGATGATAGTTGCCAAAATAGACAAAACATATTTATAATTTGATTTCACTATTCCAAATAATGAAAAACCTGTAGTCTTAGTCATAAATCACCTTTTTCAACTTTCTTTTTTGTAAATAGATAAACAGCTATTGACAGGATTAACCAGATAAGCATGGTCAATACAAAGCTTAAGGAAGCTCCTAAAATCTGATAACTAGCTACTAAATGATTGGTCATCAAGAGCGAGGCGCAAAAGCTGCCAACGTATGGAATCAGCAGATAATTTTGACACCGCATAGCTGTCAAAATGTTATCAATAGCCGTTGAAAAGCTACCTACTGCTCCTCCTACCATGATGAGCATGAAAGCCACCCAGTAGTCACTAAGCTTGATACCGTACAAGAAACTTAAGAAAGGAATTCCAAGTAAAGCACTTCCCAGCAAAACAAGCAAGCCGGCTCCAAAAAGATAAAAGAAAAGTCTAATTTGCAGTTTTCTAAAATCAGCTAGCTGCTTTTTAGAAATATAGATGGCCATTTGTGTGATGAGCGGTCTGAAGAAAAGCATCATGAGGTTCATGACAAAGGCAGGCATAAACAAAATATTGAAAATTGTCTGCGATCCCAGCTCAACCTTTCCCAAACCAGTCAAAGCATCCAAAGCATACTTTGGTTCATTATAAATATAGATAAGCAAAAATCCATTTAAAAAGAGTGGGAGACTTTCCTTCATCAACTTGATGCCATCCTTTAGTAGACTAAGCTGACTTAGCTGTCTAAAAGCTATCTTGTCAAAATATAGAGATTTTCTAACATCATAGAAGAGAATAAAAACAAATGATACAAGGCAGACCAATTGAATCGCTAACAAAAGCCTGTGCGTGAGCACGACAACAATCGTAAATAGAATGGACAGGATTGCATTCCGAAAACTTAAAGATTTCCCAGCTATGTCCAGACGTTCATGTTGCTGAAAAAGTCCTTGATATAGATCAGAAAAGGCATCTGAAGCTCTGTAAAGTGTGATATAAAAAATCACTTGACTCTTATAAGCATCATAGTCAGTCAAAGCTAGGTAAGCTACTGCTATCGCCATCATCGCAAAACAGGTGATTAAACGTACCAAAAAGTATTCTGAAAAAGAATACTTTTGAGTGATGTCTGTAGCCTGAAAATTTCTAACCTGAAAAAGTCCAACAACAACAAGCATATTTCCTAAAGAATAGGCAAAAGCATAAATATCAGAGTCTAAGGTTGACAAAACACGTGAAACAACCATTAACAAAAAGACTGATATCAAAGCTGATGATAGACTCCCCATCATATTCCAAAAGAATATTTTTTGAGGACTGGTTTGTGTCTTAATCATGCTTGTCCTCTTTTTTCATCAAAGCAATTTCTTGCGTCAAATGTTTTAACTTATGATTTTGAATTGAAATGTTATTTGTCAAGGAGAAAATAATGCTCAAACTCAAACAAAAGCCAAGGAAGAAGAGCATATTGGTTGGTGAATAGATCCCCAACAGAGATGAGACAAATTTCAATAGTCCTGGAAACCAAACAAAAATCAAGACCATTAAGGCTAAGATAAACCAAGAAATTGAAAACTTGATAGCTAACTTGCCTTTTCTAATCAAATTGATTACCAAAACAATAAAGCCAAGTATGATAAGGCTGATAAAAATTGTTGCTGTTGCAGTCATATTATTGTTTTCCTCTCAGTTTTACAAATAAAATCGCCATGGTTACTTTAATCATATAGTAAACTGACTTGCTCATTGAAATGGATGAAACGCCACCTTGACGCTCATTCATGATAACTGGAATTTCTTTCACCTTATAATCATTCAATAAAGCTTCTACTACAGTTTCAGGCTCTGGATAGTCATCTGGATAATTGTCTGCAAAACGTTCAATTAGACCTCGATTAATCATACGAAGACCAGAAGTAGCATCCGTGATTCTTGTACCAGTCATCAGTTTAATCAACCAAGTAAAATACCTTATGCCAATACGACGAGCAAATGATGATTGGAAACCTTCATTCTTGATAAAGCGCGAACCAATCACCATATCTACCTGATTATTTTTCAACTCTTCGACCATCTGATTCAGGAAGGACGGGTTATGCTGACCATCTCCATCAACTTGAACAGCTATGTCGTAGCCATTTTTTTTGGCATAAAGGTAACCTGTTTGCACAGCACCACCAATCCCCAAATTAATTGGTAAGGATACAACATTAAAACCATTCTTCTGACAAATCTCAAGAGTATTGTCTTTTGAACAATCATTGATAATGACATAGTCAAAATCAGGAGCATCCTTAATAATGGCCTCTACGGTACGCTCAATATTACTACTCTCGTTATAAGCAGGGATAATGATTAATTTTTTCACTATGATATTCTCCTAACTAGTTGACTGTTTTTACTTAACGAAAGTATTAAATAACAGTCTTGACTGACCAATGGCAGTCATATTCTTTGTTTAAATTCTAACAGAGAATGCTGTAAAGCGCAACTCTGCACCATCTAGACATATGACAGGGTATTTCAAAATTCTAAATGATTCTCACTGGTTATTTTTGATTTTAAAGAAAGTTTTATCCTCCTTGATATAGCCTTTTCCAACAGTAATATCGTACTGTAAGAGTTTCAAATCTTTTTTAATATCTTCCTGCTCTTTGCTTGAAGCGTTGTTAGAGTTCGTTACTTTATTGAGAACCTCTGTTAACAAAGCATAGTAGGGAGAAACTTTTGAATCTGTATGTGCAAATAATTCAGCTGTAAAATCACTCGAATTTACTAATGGATAATCTAGTTTCTTATTTTGCCAATTGCTCCAAATAAAATAATCTGTTTGATATTTGACATTACTATCCTCAGTGAAAGCACTGTCTGGGTACAAGCCTGGTAAATGATCTCCATAAAAAACAACCGTGATTTTTTTATCAATTTTAGATAGACTATCTAAAAAATCTTGAGTTGCTTGATCCGTATGGGTCAGCAACCTAGAATACTCTGTTAATTTCCAATTTTCATCTTCACTAAATCCTTGCCCGTTAGCAGTCATTTCGGTGGGAACTGCAACCGACCATGGTGCATGATTTTGCATTGTTATAATTGAAAAGAACTGACTTTGTTTGCTATCAATCTTATCCAAAACGTTATTATAGAGCGAGTCATCTCCCATGCTGACACCTGTTTTAGTAATATTCTTAAACTTCTCTTTGGAGTCCGATAAAAAAATTAAATGTTCAAAACCAAGTTTTTTATAAATATTGTAACGATTATAGTTGCTAGCACCAGATGGGTGCATCACGTAACGATTCTGATTTTGAAAAACGTCACTGATTGATGGAAAGACTGACATTTTAGGAGCAACTTCAGAGTAGAGTGTTGATACAGACGCTGAAAAATTTGAAAATGGTAAACCAGTTAAGGTCTGGAATTCCATATTAGCTGTCCCACCGCCATAGCCATCCGAATGCATCAATCCACTGGTGGTAATGGACTTGATTTGATCAATGTTGGGAATAGCCTCCATCGATAAACTGACACCTGAAATACGATTGGGATTTGCCAGACTCTCACTTAGCACATAGATGATGGTTTGATCTGAGATCTCTTGGCTCCTACTTTTGTTAATTTCTTCTGCCTTAGCCCCATATTTCTTGGCTAATCTTTCAATAGCTTTCTTGCTGTAACCATCTGGTTTCTCCATAATTGTCTTAGTCATTTGCTTGGTCCAGACATACATTAAAGAACGATAGCGCGCGTTAGTTGAGAATCCCATCCAAGTAATATCCATCCAGTTGTTAATTTTGGAGATAACTGGAATTCCCGAAGCAACTTTTCCATCCTTTTCATTTTTGAAAACAGCAAATCCTGAAATAAAAATAGTGGTAAGAAGGACTAAAAGTGACCAACGCACACGTTTTTTCAAGACTAGCTTGCCAGCCAAGAAACGATTTCTAAAAATAAGGTAAACCGCAATTGGCAGAAGGAAGACCAAAACAATATAGAAAATCATTTTGGCATCCAAAAAGCTAAGCAATAAATTCACTTCATGAAGCCAGACGAAATCTGTTATCAACAAGGGCTCGCTTCGCATACTATTTTTCAAAACGTTAGCTACTGAAACCAGCGTTCCAACAATAATAATCATCAATGTTGTTGAGATATAGCGGTCAACGATAAGATAGATAAAAATGAAAATTAGGGCTAGGACAGTAAACTGATACAGAGTTGCCCCTGGAAAGATATAACGTCCCAATAAGTCTGAATCGCCTCGAACACCATACTGCAAGGTATAGTTAAAAATTAAGGCTAAGATAAGACTAGTTAACACTGCAAGGGATAGGCTCGGCTGATTCTTCCGCATTTTTTCTGAACCATCAATTGCTGTATAGGCAATCAGTGAAAAAGCCAATAAACAGATAAGTAAAATTTTGAACAATTCCTCTAAAAAGGCAGTTGTTCCGCTTGTAGTCAATGTTGAAATGAGCTCTCCTCGTAAATAGCTTAGCCATTTAGAATCAAGAAGTGCAACATTTGCAAGCAAAAGTGACTGTGGAAGATGGTATCCTTTGCTGTCTTCCAAGAAAACTGAAAGCTTTTTCAAATACTTAGTTCTTGATGCCACCTGCTGAATAAGTAATGCTACAATTAAAATAGCAGCAAGTGTTGGCAAAGCGTTACCTTCCCAAAAGTGATTTTTTCCAAAATTCCATATTTTAAACGACTTATCATTTAAATTTCTTGTCGCAAGGACAACATAGGAAACCACCTGACTAAGAAAATATCCGATAGCCAGTTGAATAACAAATCGTTTCGATAGGATTTTAGAAACATATACTACTAAAACCACTATAGAAAGCAGATAGGCAAAGAAAAGAAATTGATGTAAATTTTGGAATGACGCTTTAATTTCCTTTGTAGTCAGAAGATGCGTCATCAAAAGATAAAAACTGGAATACACTGAGAAGATAATGATAAGACATCGATGTAAAACAGATATCCAGTTGATCTCTTCAAGATATTTTTTCATTTAGACACCTTTTGAGACAAACGTTTAATAATATATTTTACTGCTCTGGCAGGGCCGATAAAGATATATTTAAGAGCTCCTCTGATACCACCCATATAAGTGAAATCGACATAAGTGTTTGGCGCACTGTTGCCTCGTTCATTAAGCAATTTATTATCCACGAAGGCCGTGATTTGAGCAGGATTTTTAGAAATTCTAAAATCATAATGCTCATTCCAAGCAATATAAATCAATAAACGCTCAATAGCATGTAAGATTGAATTTTGTGGCAAGGGTTCTGCTGGTACATCGTCATCTGTTAAACCAAGCTCAAAAAGAGGTTTAAGGGCATCATACTTAAACCAGACAAAAGTACCATAACTCATGACAAAACTGTGAAAGGCATTGAAATCAATCGCCTTGGTCATTCCCATACGCTCCCAAAGATCATTCATTTCAGGAGCAATCAAATGTTCATTCCAAGCATCCACAATCTTATTGTAACGGAAGAAAGTTGGAATATCTGCAATAACAATTCCCAGTTTTTCATTGTCAAAGTTGGACAAAATATTATTGGCTGGATAAACCAACATCTGAATAAGCTCCCTACGCCAAGATTCTCCAGCCCAGAAATCCGCTTCTTTTGATTTTTTGGTATGAAAATGTCCAATATAATCATATTTTGATAACTCTTCCTTGAGTTTGAGCATTGGCAACACATCACGTCCAATATTTCCAGTCACCCGGATATCAGCCTGACGCTTGTGTTGGGTTAAAATTTCTTGAATTTTTACTCGCTTATCCTCAACATCTGTTGTAATAAACAGGTCATAATCAAAATTAAAGGATTTTTCAAAAGCTTCTAAAAAGTCTTCTAACAGATCAACATAGAAAGTATGCAAATGAACAGCGATTTTCTTGCTAGATAAATCAGCAGGCACCACTTGCTTAACCAATTTATGTCCCAAAAGATACATAAAATCGGGAAAATTTACTTCCGACATATGGGAGATAATCAGGTCAATCGGATAATTGGTCTTGTCGGCAATCTCATCCAAAATATAGGGCGTAATACCTTGATGGGCATCAATTGCCTTGACCTTGATGAAGGGAACTTTGTGCTTCAAAATGGCTGTCGGATTATAATATGAAAAGTCCGGGTGAAGCATTCCCGTTGTATCTTCATGAACCGTATCGAATATCGTCTGGTAATGGAAACCAGCATCCAAAAAAGTTGTTGTTACTTGAGTTTCATAGTCATTGATAACATTTTGAACATCCGTATGATTTCGCACCTTCTCCCAAAATTGCCTAAAAACAGGTGACTCAATGACTGGCTTTTTAAAAGTAATAAAATAACTCTGGATATGTTCAGGAAAACCTTGCGTCTGACGAGATTTCTTAGTTTTCCGATTGTTAGTCAAGCCCCAAAAATCAACTTGGTCGTTAGCTTCATAATTGAGATAGTAGTCCTTAATATCCCAAAGCGGACCAAAACAGGTATCATTCATAATAGTAATGACATCATAAGTTAGAAGTTCTTCAAATCCAATATGAGTCATTCCATCACGCCAGGCAGCAAAATCAAAACCAATATTCTCACGCTGAATAAAATTGTCCATCAATCGCAAATCAACTAATTTACGGTAATCGTGCTCGCTGACCTGACTGTTTGAAATAAAGGCCACTTTTGAAAACAAAGGACGCATCTGTGTCAGCTGATAATAAACATGTGAACTAACGCGATTATACTTATTAAAATGTACGTATAAGAGCAAACGTTTCATTTTTTTCTCCTAAAAAAGTTGATAATTTTTGTTGGAATAGTCCAACGGCGCGAATGAGTGACCGAATTATAACGGACAACCATCTCTTCTAGAGCCGTCTTGTAGTATAAACGCTCCTGATCTGCTATTTCAAACTGAACTTTGTAAGAATTAAGATTATTTATTTCCTGAGATGCTTCCAAAAGATTCTGAGTTAAAATTTTAGCTACAAAATCGTCAGAATTGATATTATCTACATTAAACATCGAATAGCTTAATGTAAAGTTTTTCTTTTCAATTTTTGAAATGTCATAAATTAGCTGTGGATCACTTTCAGTAAACATGACATAATTACCAATTAGTGTCCCATTTGTAAAACTTGGTAAAATTTCTGTCTGGTAATCTTTAGCAATTAAAGCAACTCGCTTATAAAAACTTGGTATTTCAGAAAGATCAATCCGTAATCGTGCTGTATCTTCTGGTAAATCAAACGAGAAGCTGTCTTGATACTTCATAGTTATTTCCAATACTTTATCTTGATTAAAATCCTCATTTTCACCAGCAAAGTAGATGGTCACATACTGCTTATCAATCTGTGATACCTGCTCACTTTTCCGTGATAGAGCAATTTCAAAATGATTATCCTGTCTAAGTAGCAGTTCAAGAGCGCGATGATAATTTAACGGATATTTTTCTAAATAATTAAGCTGTGTTTGTAATAACCTTTCAAAACGTTTCTGCAGTTTAACATTATCTTGGGTACGCGAATCAGACTCAGGATCCATTCGATAAACCGTCGTAGAATCTGGTAAAAAACTTAGCTTTGTTTTTCTAAACAATTCTACCTGAATATCAAAAGTATCATCAGCAGTATTGACATCAATAAGATTATTTACTTCACGCATTAAATCGGCATCGACCAACCAAGTTGATGCCATAGTCATGCCCTTCAGAACAAGCATTTCTTCATAAGAAGTCAACAAGGGGATGACTTGATTTTTAAAAACCTCTACCTGAGTAGTTCTACCAATGGAATCAACCATATTAAATTCCGTGTTAGACCACCGAGAATTTGGCGAGGATTCTAATAAATCAACCTGTTTTTGCAGTTTCTCATCATCAATCCAATAATCATCCCCATCACAGCGAGCGATATACTGCCCTCGTGCTTCCTTACAAATTGCAATCCAAGTTTTAGCAATTCCTTGATTCTCAGCATTGAAAAAAGTTCTAATCTGTTCTGGATAGCGTCGCTCATAATCACGGATAATATCAACAGACTCATCTGTTGAACAATCATCAACAAGGATAATCTCAAACTCAAAAGTTGTTTTTTGGCGCAAAAAGCTATCAATAGCATCTGCTATCCACTTTCCTTTATTGTAATTTGTACAAATAACAGATACTTTTGGCATTATTACATCCTCAATTCTCAATCATTAAAAGTCCAACTTCCATTGCGCTGAATTAACCCACTGGCTGAATCCAGTGCTGACTCATCATCTGAAGCAATGTCGTCACGATTAATCCAGATAATGGGTGTTTGAGTAGCATTGGCAAAACCAAGCATTTGTCCCTCCTTATCACGAATAGTGACTTCCAGTTTCATCTTCAAATCATTCACCTGTGACAACGAGCATTCATAAGTTATCTCTTTATGACCAGCCCCAGATGTGGGGATATCCATAGAATTGTCATTATAAATCCAAATATTGCGGTCAATATCTGTTAAAGACAAAGCAATATAGGTAGGGATATCTTCAAGAACATCATAAGAAACAGTAAAAGAGACTATCTCTTTTGGTGTCATACGAGTTGGTGAATGAAGTTCAACGCTAACATTTTCAACTTGAACTACTTCTTCCTTAGTTTCAACTTCTTCTTCAGTTTCATCCAGAACTTGCTCAGTATTATCATAGCTGTATTGGTTAGCAACATCAAACGGATCCCCGTAAGCCTTAACCAGACCATTTTCGATTAGCACAGCACGGTTACAATATTTCTTAACAGCTCCCATGTCGTGGGTAACCAAGATAGTGGTCTTGCCTGATTTTTTGCGTTCCATGAAGTAGTCGTTACACTTACGTTGGAAGGCTTCATCTCCAACCGCCAAAACTTCATCCAGAATCAAAATATCTCCTTGTGCTTTAATGGCAACCGAGAAAGCTAGACGTACTTGCATCCCTGACGAATAATTTTTGAGTTTTTGGTTCATGAATTCCTTCAACTCGGCAAATTCAACGATATCATCGTACATAGCGTCAATTTCTTCAGTGGTAAAACCGAGCATAGCACCATTCATATAGACATTTTCACGACCAGTTAATTCAGGATTGAAACCAACTCCTAATTCGATAAAGGAAACGACTTTACCATCAATGGTCACCTGACCTTTTTCAGGCACATAAATTTGAGAAATGATTTTCAACAATGTTGACTTTCCTGAGCCATTACGCCCAACAATCCCAAAGAAATCACCCTTATTAACTTCAAAATTAATGTCTCTAAGAACATGTTGTTCCTTATAACCTTTTATCCCTTTAAATCGGTTGACAAGAGCGGTACGCAAGCTATGTGTACTTTCTGTAGGAAGTTTGAAGAATTTGGAAACGTGTTCCACTTTTACTGCAACTTGATTTTCTGACATTATAAGATCTCCGCAAATTTCTTAGCATTCTTACTAAACAAGACGTAACCCAAAATAAAAATGAGTATTGGCAAGCAATATGGAACTAGCCCCCAGATATGATGATTATACAAATCCCAACCGCGAGTTGTACCGCTGTAAACAATAAAATGACGTAAATCTTGAATAATCTGCGCAAGTGGATTAAGCATCATCAGTTTAGCAATGGTAAAGTGATTATTTTGAAGAATATAAGTCAGCGAATAAATAACTGGCGTAGCATACATTCCTGCCTGCATGACAACTTCCCAAACAGGACCTAAATCACGATATTTAACAAAGAGAGTAGCAAGAATAAAAGCAACCCCTGTCGCCATCAAAGCTAACTCAATAAAAAGAGGAAAAATCCACAAATATCCCCAACTAATACTAACACCATTAATCAGAGCAAAAACAAGAACAACCAGTAAGTTAATGCCATAGTTAATGGCTGCTCCGACTACTGACGAGATAACAATAATTTCCTTTGAAAAATTTAACTTACGCAAAAGATCACCACGTGTCACAATAGAAACCATCCCCATATTGGTTGCTTCTTGGAAAAACGACCAAGTCACCATCCCAAGCAAAACCGCAATAGCATAGTGAGGAGTATGGTCATCCAAACGCAAGAAACGAATGAAAACCAAATACATAATGGCAAAAAGCATCATGGGCTTAAGGATAGACCAAAGATGCCCAATCAAGCTACCTTGGTAGCGAAGTTTAAAATCTGTTTTAACCATTTCTCTTAATAAGATACGATTTTCCTTATTAAAAAAATTCATTATTTTCTCCCATAACCAAATTTAGTGATAATCAATGTGCGAAAAACCAAGGTGTGAAAACTGCGGTTTTTTCGCAATTTGTAGTGTCTTAGGCGTCTAATACGTTCTAACAAAGGTTGTTCTAAAATAGTAACAAAGGCTTCAACCAAGTCTCGTTTATCCTTGGTTAAATCTAAATCTAACAAAAATCTAGCCTGTGTCTGACTCGATTCAATTAACCACCAGTATTTTTCGACTAATTTATGCGGTTTCAACCAATTTTTCATCCTTTTTGACCAAGTACGAGCTCCCAAAACATTAGCCTCATGCTGACGATAAAGCTCTGTCGGCTGATCAATATAGACCAGATTACCCATACTACTTGCAACCAATGCTAGATACCAGTCATGCATGAGCAACCGATCATACGTTGTCCATAGGTCAGCCAAAACATGGTTAATCATCGTTGTTCCACCAGTCACCGTATTTTCAGTTAATTCCTGAACGAGCTGCGTGTTGGCATGGTCTGACTGAGTCTTAATCATACTTTCGTGTAAAACATTGAGTTTTTGGTCAACAATTTTTAAGTCTGTATAAATCAGAAGAGGCTTGGTTTCATCATATTTTTCAGCTTCAGCCAAGGTCACTTCTAACTTATTAGGTAGCCAGATGTCATCTTGGTCGCTAAAAAAATAATAATCCGCTCTGCTATGTTTCAAAAGTGTGTAAAAATTCTTGATAACCCCAAAATTCTCACGGTCATCAACATTGATAAAGCAAATTCGGCCATCTTGGGCGACAAAATCCTTAATAATCTCTGGAGTCTTGTCACTAGAACCATCATCGCGGATATAAAGTGTCCAATCTGTCACCGTCTGCTGGCGAATGCTCTCAATTTGCTCCGTCAAAAACTTCTCACCATTGTAGGTGGACATGAGTATATTAACTTTCATGTAAAAACAACTCCTCGTACTCCCCTACAATTTTCTCCCAAGTGTAGCTTTCTTTGATAATCGCTCGTGCTTGCTCACCAAGGGCTTTAAAATCAGATTGCTTGTCAACATCGTTGATGAGGCTGGCTAGATTACCCGCCTCTTTTGTCCAATAATAAGCACTACTCTGAGCAACTGATTTGTTAAAATCAACACCAAAAACCAGATTTAAATCAGTATGACCAAGCGCCTCAAGTAAACCAGGATTGGTCCCTCCCACCTCATGACCATGAATGTAGGCGAAAGTATTCTCACGAACATAATTCAAAAGATCTCGATCATAAACTGTCCCAACAAACTTCACGCGCTCGTCCATATCGAATTGTGTCTTCGCTCTCAAAGTGTCAAAATAAGCATTGCCTTCATGATTGCAAATAACCACCAAATCGCGTTTAGTCTCAGACAGCATAAATTCTCTGATGGCAGTTTCATAATTATTTTCAGGCACAAAACGACCAACGATAAGATAGTAGCCTTTTTCAGTCAAATCCCATTTTTCAAAGTAAGTTCTGATTTTTTGGTCTTTGGCAGTTAATGAAGATACCTGAGTATCCGTCCCATAGGCAATAAAACGCGTCTTGGCCGTTGGGTAGGAATTCTTAATGTAGGTTTCAATACCAATATTATCGGAAATGACCAAATCTGCCTGATTTGCCATACATTTCTCGGCATACTTAAGATAAGCTTGAACAGGTTTAGACCATTTGCTACGTTTCCACTCTAGTCCATCAGGATTGACGAAAAGGTGACCACCGACAGCATGAATCTTTTTAACAAATCTGCCAATAAAAGCACCAATGGTGTTTCCCAAAAGATAAAAAATGGGGTTTGAAATTCTTTGCTCTTTCACCATCTTCAGACAATAGTTAATAGCCATCATGTCATAAGCGATAACACGCGCTGGTCCAAGTTTAGGAGCTTTAATGGTAAAACAGTCCGCTCCCAGGTGTTCAAAATGGGTCTCATGCTCTGTGTTACTCAAACAAGCAACATGATATTTAAGATTTGAAGACTGTTGATGTTTTACCAATTCTTCTACAAAAGTCTCAAAACCACCATACTGAGCTGGCAAGCCACGACTTCCGATAATAAAAACATGTTGCACCGCACACTACTCCATTCTAAATACAATCATTGTTTATTATATCATATTATTAAAGGCATTGCGAAAGAAAAAGGAAACCATGCTTAGCTCCCTTTTCATATTTCTTAGCCTTTTTCTTAGAGTCTGCATTCACAAGTAAAGTGCTTTTATCTAAGAGATAGTTTTTCACTAATCAAGGAGTTTTTTGAGGAAATACCGGCTGTATTTTGAAAAAAACTAACGACGAGTAGCTCAAAAACTAGCCTTAGATAGGAGTGCTGAACTGTGAATACAGGTTCTTAAACCTAGGTAAGTTGGTCATACTATCCAAGGCTATATGAACAAGTTTGAGTGGAAAATAATCGTCATAGATTCCACCAATAATCTTATCGTGATAATAAAGAAGATATTCGTCATCATGCTACGATAGGTTACTTCGTCTAAAACTGATAACTGTTCCAAAACAAACTTTCAATACAATTTACTAGATGGTATTTAGTTACCCCAAAAAATTCTTTTCCATTATAACAACAGTATAAGACTCCTGCTCTATTTCGCTTCCAGTCGGTTTGAAGCCTTGTTTTTCCCAAAAGTGTTGAGATTGAGGATTCCCCTTAACATAAGCCAAGCGAACTTTTTGGAAATTTTTTGCAAAATAAGCTAACGCTTCGGTCACAATCTGACTACCAATTTCATTACCTTGATAAGCTTGATTGACCATAAAAAGGCCTATAAAAATCGTCTTTTCATCAGGATAGGCACAAACAAAGTCTATAACAGCAACTAGACTATAACCGTCCCAAAAACCAACGTAGTACTTGTCATCTTGAGTTTTCCCTTGAGGCAAGCGAGCAATATCCTCCATCACACTATCTAAACTTGGCTGAGGAGGACAGTATTGAAAATACAAAGGATTGCTTTCATATAGAGCCAAAACACTTGGAATATCTGATTGAGTCACTTTTCGGCAACTATAAGACTTCGCTAATATTTCGATTTTCATCACTTTCTGTCTCCCATCAATTCAGTTTTTTCTTCTTCTGGAAGATGGCTGCGCCCCGTTTGATTACCATTTTCATAAGCATTGATGATTTCAGCGACCACAGGATGACGGACAACATCTTTGGCTGATAGGTAAACAAAATCAATCTGCTTAATCTTTCTTAATTTTTCGGTCGCATCAATCAAACCCGATTTGACATTGCGAGGTAAGTCAATCTGACTAATATCCCCATTAACAATCATCTTAGAATTGAATCCTAAGCGAGTCAAAAACATCTTCATCTGCATGATGGTCGTATTTTGCGCTTCATCTAAAATAACAAAAGCATCATCCAAAGTCCGACCACGCATGTAAGCCAATGGTGCAATTTCAATGATTTCACGTTCCATGAGCCGCGTAGTCTGCTCTTTACCAAGGATTTGATAAAGAGCATCATAAACAGGTCTTAGATAGGGATCGACTTTTTCTTTGAGATCTCCTGGTAAGAAACCTAGACTTTCCCCTGCTTCTACCGCAGGTCGAGTCAAAATAATACGCTTAACTTGCCCACGCTTGAGAGCCGTCACCGCCAATGTTACAGCTAGAAATGTCTTACCGGTCCCTGCGGGTCCAATCCCAAAGACCACATCATGTTTTTTCACACTATCCACATAAACCTTTTGCCCTAAGGTCTTGACACGAATCGGCTTTCCATAACTATCCTTGATAATTTCCTCCTCATAGAGAGCTACAAACTTATCAATGGAACCATTTTGTGTCATAGACAAGGCTGTCACAACATCGGAAGTATTGACAATCATGCCACGGCCAACCAAAACCAAAAGTGCCTGAATGGTCAAACGTGCTTCTTCAACGGCTTCCTCGTCATCTCCCAAAATTTGCACACGCTCTGTTCGTGCATGGATAACAACATTTAAATGATCTTCAATCAATTTCAAGTGACGTTCATTTGTTCCAAAAAGAGCTAAAACATCATCTGGGTGGGTTAATGTAATATCAACAGAATACTCTTGCAAATAGAGTTCCTCATTTCTTTTATCTGTAATATATTTTATTATATCAAAAAACCACGCAATTGCGTGATTTCTTATGTCATCTGTCATTTGAAAAATAGCTGTGCCCACATATTAGTATCATTCCCAAAACCACAAGAACACTCCCCAGTCCTAAAAAGGTTTGCGAGAACCCAAAGTAATCAATAAAAAGCCCAGTCATTGGAAAAACAAGAATCATGGATAAGCTAAAAAACATAGAGCATACACTGAGCATGGTTGCTCTGACATCACTTGGGATTTGATTCTGCAAATCATTATTAAAAATCGGCAGAAAGAAAGCGTATATCCCGTCAGTCAGCAAATAAATGAGAACATATACCATTGGTATTTTTGTAAAGCTAAAAATGTATAGAAGTCCAGTCAAAGCAACCAGTATTGGTAATATGCGGCTTGCTTTTTGATTTTCACCAAGATGACTAGCCAACCAAACTGCTCCAATATTCACTCCGCTAGAAATCAACATCACTAAGCTAATTTGCCACGAATCAAGGGATTCCAGTTCATTTTGATAATAAAAATAGAACATACACATGAACACACAAATCAATTGACTCACCATGAGCCAGTAAAGCAATCGCGGAGTTCGCCTAAAGACTTTGATTACAGTCTTTATAATATTTTTTAAACTTGCTGGCTGATCTCTCTCTTCCTTAACGCTCGGCTCTTTCATCATAAAGATAAAGAATAGAACTAACAGTGAAAATGCAATCTGAATCACGTAAGTTACATCAAGTAAGCCATGGACAAAAACGCCTGCTATAACTGTTCCCATAGTCCTAGTCGCCTCTGCAGTTCCTGATAAAAAACTTGAAATTTTGAGGAATCTATTTTCAAGCCCCGCTTCTTTAGCAGATTCAAAAAGCATAGCAGAGCTAGTCCCAGAATCAAAATTATAGGACCAGGCGTTAAAAACCATTCCTAGAGCGTATATCCAAAAGTTTCCTTGTCCAAAGAGCATCATTAGACAAGAGATAATCGACATGATCCTACCCAGGTACAAATTCGTCCTGTAATGAAAACGATCAGCCAACATACCCGAAGGGACTTCAGACAAAAGACTAGTAGTGTGGAAAATACTTTCCAATATCCCTACTTGCCAAAGCGTCATGCCATGTTGAGTAAGAAAAAGAATCCAGAAACTGGTAATGCCAAAGAAACTAAAGAACTCCGTTGCTCCTAGCCAGACAATATTATGATGATACGATTTTTTTAACATAGATAATTTCCTTAATAATTGATACAAGCCCTATCGGGCGATTGAAGTCAACAACCTTTCAAAGCAGGTCACTAGAAAATCAAAAGTCAAGCCGATTCATCACCATTATGAACCTTAATTGACTTTAATTTTCACAAAGTATCCATCAGATTTCTCTACGTACGTGCATATAGCCCACTCTCCTTTAAAATTATCTATGTTTCGTATCAAAAATCTGTTTTATTATAGCATAAAACAGCTACTTAAAAAAGTAGCTGTTGAAAAGTAAGAATAATATTTATTCAGTAAAAGAAACGTGAACATGGTCCATATGATTTGCAGTGTCACTACCTCGATCAGGCATTTGATTCCAAGTATTGGCTGGTCCGTAAATGTTATCCCAAGGTGAGTAGAACTTTTGTTGCCAAATAATATATGAGATACCATTATCAGCAATGTTATCAACAGAATATTGTGCAACTTGATCACCTAAGCTTGAATTATCATACACCATGAAATCAATCGCTAACCCTTTGCCGTGATCTTCTGGATCTCCTGGGCGATAACCACTGAAATCAGTAATGCCGTATACACCCGCAACTTCTTCCTTAAAGGCCGCTGTTTGTGGTTGCAACCCTGTGTTATCATAAGTTGTCGCTTGCGTTGACACTGGAGTGACTGTTGTAGTTTCTGACTCTTCAGGTGTCTGAGCAATCGTTTCGACTATTGATTCAGCAGATTCTTGCGCTACAGCTGTTGCCTGTACCCCCTGTTCTTGAGTTGTTACTGGAGTCTCAGTCACTTGGTTTGTGTCAACAACAGTTTCTGCTACCGGCTGCTCAGACTGAGCGGCTGTATCTTCAATAATATTTTGAGTAACTTCTTGAACAGCCGTAGGTGCTGTTTCAGAAGCTGAGACTTGCTCTGTTGTATTTGTTTCTTCTGTGCTAGACTGAGTGGCTTCAACAGTTTGTGAAGTAGCTTCTTCTATTTTTACTTCTTCTGTGGTCAAAACCTCAGAATTTTCAGCTGGATCTGTTATTTGACTAGTCTCTTCACTTGATTCTTCTGTAGATATTGAAGGTTGTGTTTCAGTGATTTGTGCAATAGCATCTTTCACAGGCTCCGTAGTTTGGGCATAAATTTTTAGATTTGACTCTTGAGTATTAATGATGTTTTGTGTCAAATCTGCCACATCCACTACTTGATCACCTACTACAACCTGATTATTTTCCAAATCAGCTGTTGCTTTTACTGACTCTGAAGATTGTTTAGATACAGGTGTCTCAACTGCAACGGTCGCCACTTGATTAGCGTCATTATAAGTTGTTGTCAAGACTGTATTTGGAAAAATCAAATCTAAGTTAGTAATTTGATTGATGTTTGCCAAAACATTAACATCAATTCCCATAGCTTCTGCTACCGTGCTCAAAGTATCGCCATATTGAACTTTATAAGTTGTTTTATTGCCTTCATTAACAAGACTTGCCTTGATTTCATCTACTGAACGAGCTGTCCAATTATTAACTTCATCACCATGAACATGGCTTGCTGCAAACATTGATAGGGCTACTGTTGAAAATAAAAGAGATTTTTTTGTAATTTGTTTAGACATGCGATTTCCTTTTCTATTTTTCGTATACATACCTATATCATATCACAAAGAATAGTGAAATGCTTCCATTTAACTTCTTTTTAAAAGAATTTCCATCTTTGAGAAAAAATCGAAGAATTTGTCATCAAAAAACAACAATTCTTGCGATTTGACCATCAAATACTTATTACCATTAGCTGATATTAATTAGTCCGAAGTGTCAAATGCTCTGGAAGGTTGGCGATTTCCTTTTTGAGAAATTCTGGGTAAAAAGTACTGCGTTCCAACTCCTCAAAAGTCAGCCATTCATAATCAGGCCATTTATGTGATTCCCATTTTCTAAATTTAGCCTCCAAGCTTAACAAATCACTTTGCGATATATCAATCAGGAAATAGAGACAGAGGTCATGAAAACACTCTTGGCTAGTTTCTTCATTAAAGAATGACTGACTAAGCCAAAGAGGCCTAATAACACTTGCTTCTATCTCCAATTCTTCGTGAAGTTCTCTAAGCACTGCATCCTCTGCTACTTCCCCCATTTTCACACGACCGCCAGGCAAGTAAAAATAAGGTGACTTGGCATCTGTTGTCACAAGTAATTGCTCCTCATGAACAATGACCGAAGCTACCCGATAATTAAACCTTTCAGTTTGTACTTGGTACGAAATATCCATTCTCTATTCCTCGACTATTTGATAGCGATTCCCTTCAACGACTACAGCTTGTGCATTATTCAGTGGTAAGATAGCCAAGTTTTCTTGATATTGATCTAAAATGGCTTGCGCCGACTCTTCAAATGGAAATTCTCCGACATGAGGAACAATGTAAAAATCAACCAACTTCAAACCAAAGTCATTTGCTAGATGTGGCGCTTTTTCACGTTCATCCATAAGTTGGCTGTAGGCAATATTAGGACTGGCAATAATCGCTCCCGCAGACTCAGCTAGGTAAGGTAGACCATTTTCAACTCGTTCCTTCAAAGATTTCAACAATACTTTTTTCTGAAGTTCCTGTAAGAGGTAAAAAGAATTCCCGCCTGAAAAATAAACAGCCTGAGCTTGATCAAGTCTGCTTCTAATAGCTACTGCTCCTAGTTTAGCAATATCACAGTCCTCTACAACAACGCCTAAAGACTGAAATAGCTCGCGCCCCTCATCAATATAATCGGTGTACTCTTCCACATTTCCAGCTGTTGCAATGAATAAAACCTGACTAATCTGATGTTTTTGGATAAAATTAGCTAATTGGTGCTTGACACCTGCCAAATAAGACGTTAAAAATAAGTTTTTCATCATTCTCCCCTTAATGCGCTAAATAATCCTCCCAAATCTGATCAAACTGTCCTAGATTAAAGGAAAAGCTGGCGCTATCTTCTAAATAACGACTGATCTCATCAAAGCTATCTGTATGCTTGGGAAAAGTCGTATCGTCAAAAGCCAAGTCAGCTAAAATAGCCACCGGTTCCTGACTCTTGGGATTGCGCTGAGTCATCAGCCACGTGTAAAATGATTTTCGCATATTTTCTCCTTAATAAACAAATTTTTCCTCATTGACACAAACTTCTCGCGTCAACATTTCACTCTCAAAAGTTTTACGCACTTCAATTAAATTTAAAAAAGTGTAGCCTTGTTTTCTCAAGAAGACCAACATGACATGATTCTTGGAATGGATATAGTTGAACAAGGTCTCACCACCCAAAGGAAGAGATAATTTTTCTATCTTTTGAAATAATTGAACTGCCTAGCCCTGATGACGATAGTTTTCAGAAACAAAAAGTTGTTCTACCCAGACGACCGTTCTCTGCCTCACAAACCAAGTACCCTATTAAGTCCACCTCCGACAAAGATACCGTAAACGGGAAAATCTTTCTCTAAAAAATCTCAAAACTCCTCACGTCCCTCATAAAAATCAGGAGCAAGCAATCAATTTTTCAAAGCTCGCAAATGAACCCGAAAGTTGACTATCAGAGACGCCGTCAATTCCTTGTGACTTTCATTTTAGTAGATAATTTTAATTGGCATAGCATCTTTCTAAAAAGCTTAGTGCCAATTCTCGTCCAAAAATTGGTGGCGAATAGCTGAGCTCTGAGCATAACGTTCGGGATTTGTCCTATAGAAACCTTGATGATAGGACTCTGCTTCATAGAAAGGTTGGGAAGGCTCAATGTTTGTTACGATAGGTTGATCAAAACGGCCTGAAGCCTGTAGATTAGCCTTGGAATGCTCTGCTATTTCCCGCTGCTGCTCATTAAAGTAAAAGATTACAGGGCGATAATTATCTCCCCTGTCTTCAAACTGGCCAAAAGCATCTGTCGGATCTGTTTGTGCCCAATAAATTTCAACCAAATCTGCAAAAGAAATCTTTGACTCATCAAAAATAATCTCAACAGCTTCAGTGTGTCCTGTTGTTTTTGAGCACACCTCTTCATACGTCGGATTTGGGACATGCCCACCCGTATAGCCTGAACGAACAGATAAAATTCCTTCTTGCTCTTCAAAAGGCTGCACCATACACCAAAAACAACCTCCAGCAAAAATAGCACGTTCCATGATTTCCCCTTTTTATCCAAATTGTTTTTTATATTGTAGCAAAAAAATCCCAGTTTGTCTGAGATTTTAATATCAATTGATTTTTCAAAAAGCTATAACAGATTTATCACTTGATAAAGCAAACCCGCTATTGGACAAACCAGCAAAGGCCATAAGAAGAGGTGTTCTGGGAGTCCGAAATGCAACATCCAGTTTCTGGTATGCCAGTCTGTACAGTCCTCTGTTCCCGGAATCATCAGGCGAACCATCATTTTTTGACGAAAAAACCAGTCCAGGCCTATCAGATCCCCCACATTAACCAAAAACAGCTGCCAATAACCGGTCATAAATAACGGCCAAAAGCCCCTAACAGGTAGATAAACCGTCGTCCCCAAGCCTAAACCAAAAGTTAATAGATAAATCCAAAACAGCCACTTTCTCATCTTTTTGCGCTGAAGCAAGTCAGGTTTGGGAGTAACCTGCTGTACTTGCTTAGGCAACATGGAAACCACAGCCCGTGGATAAGCCAACCAAAGTCTAGCGATTGCCACATTGAACAGTAAACTCATCAGAAGCCCAACCAAGGTCACATGCAAGCATAAAATCATTACTGACTAGCCTCCATCCCAAAACTTAATCAATTAATTCTGTTCCCAGTTCGTCCTGCTTGATTTTCTTAGCCTTCATGAGTCCACCTAGAGCCTTTTTGAATTGACCCTTAGAAATGCCGAAGGTTTCCTTGATATCCTCTGGGGAGGACTTGTCATTAAGGGTCATGAAACCTCCATTAGCCTCAAGGTAGGTCAAAATCATTTGAGCATCATTTTCCAACATTTCAAAAGAACGTGGTCTGAGGGAGAGATTTAGGGTGCGGTCAACCTCACGGAAACCAATGACACGCGCCTTAACAACCTCACCCAAACGTGGCTCTGCAAAACGTTCACTTGGATGAATAAAACCGAGCATATTATTTTCAGGAAGATACACGAAAGTTCCAGATAATTTTAATCGGTAAACAATAGCTGGCCAGGTTTGATTTTGCATATTATTGTAAGCTGGCCCCGCCATTTTTTGAAAGACTTCCTGATCAGCAGGTAGAGCCCAAATACGGTCTTTTTTATCCACTTCTAGGCGAACATAAAGTTTGTCACCTTTTTTAGGCCATAATTCCTTTAATTCTGGAAGAACATCAAGGGATATAACAAACTGCTTATCTTCAAGTCCAATATCCAAAAAGATACCCAAATCTCGTCGAACCTCTGTCACAACTCCCCAACCATAAGTCGTTCTGGTTGCCGCGATTTCTTTTGTCGTCAGACGAGCTTTTTGAAGCGTATCGGTATAGGCAAATCCTGAGACCATGTCACCAATATGATGTAAGCCTTCCGATTTATCAAGAGCGAAGGTAGTCCCATCTTTTTGGACAAAATAGTTTTTTTCGTTTTCATCGGTCACCATGCCTGTTATGACCCTTGCAAGTAAATGATTCATAATTTTTCTTTCCATTCTTGTATTCAATCAAAATGATGTTAGATACAGACTTTCTACAGAAAATCTGTCTTTTTGAAATTGAATATTTTATCGCTATCAAATAAATAAAACTAGATTTTTGTAGACTAGGATTAGCGATCATATTGAGTACATAGCCATTAAAAAAGGAAGCAGGAGAAAACTCAATAAATGAAAAGAGTTCCCCTCACTCCCATATTTACAGGTTGGAACCAAAATAGTCCACTGAATCACCTTACTCTCATCCCCACATCGCTCAAAATGACTTGGAGATAGGTTGAGAGTGAAAATATGTAACCAACTCTGTTCGCAACAGTGTCTCCCAAATTCAGAGGGTGAAACCTGAATAAATCCCCCAATTGACCACTGTATAGAAATGGTAGCACGAACCTTGGAAAAGCAATATTGGACTATTTTCCAATACCTCATTGTCTCACTCAGACAGTGAGCAATTCCTTTTCTTTTTCAGCCGTCATACTATCAATCTTCTTAACAGCATCATCTGTAGCTTTTTGAATCTCTTTTTCAAGAGTTTTCAATTCATCTTCAGTGATTTCTTTGTCCTTTTCTTGTTTTTTCGCTTCATTCATAGCGTCTTTGCGAATATTGCGGATAGCAATCTTTGCATTTTCACCCACTTTTTTCACTTCTTTAGCCAAGTCTTTACGAGTTTCCTCTGTGAGAGCCGGGATAACCAAGCGAATCACTGAGCCGTCATTTGCAGGGTTGATACCTAAGTCTGACTCATTGATTGCACGTTCAATATCCTTGATTGAAGACTTATCAAATGGTGAAATCAGAAGCACACGTGCTTCAGGAACAGTAATTGAAGCCAATTGATTAAGTGGAGTTGGCGCACCGTAATAGTCAACTTGGATACGATCTAAAAGTGAAGCATTAGCACGTCCTGCACGAATTGAAGCAAATTCACGAGCCAATGATTGATGGGAATGTGCAAAACGTTCGTTTGCTTTTTCGATAATAGCGTTAGCCATGAGTAAAGAATTCTCCTTAATGTTTCTTGATTTAGTTAATAGTGAAGGTTTTCTTAAAGGTGTTCTACTTTGTTTGAAACCGTTGTTCCAATATTTTCACCAAAGACAACACGCTTGATATTACCTGCTTCATTCATATTGAAGACAACGAGATCAATATCATTATCCATTGATAGTGTTGAAGCTGTTGCATCCATAATTTTGAGACCACGTTTAATAACTTCTACATGGGTCAATTCGTCAAATTTGACTGCATTAGCATCTTTTTTAGGGTCGGCATTGTAAACACCATCAACACCATTTTTCGCCATAAGGATAGCATCTGCTTCAATTTCAGCAGCACGAAGAGCGGCAGTGGTATCAGTCGAAAAGTATGGTGATCCAATACCAGCACCAAAAATTACAATACGATGTTTTTCAAGATGACGAAGGGCGCGCCCTCGAATATACGGCTCAGCTACATTTTGCATTGGAATAGCCGTCTGAACACGAGTATCAACACCATATTGCTGAAGACTGTCAGCCATAACAAGAGCATTCATGACAGTTCCCAGCATGCCTGTGTAATCTGCCTGAACACGATCCATACCTGCCGAAGCTGCAGGTTCGCCGCGCCAAAGATTACCACCACCAATAACAAGGGCAATCTGCACACCTGAATCATGGACTTCAGCAATTTCTTTAGCAATAGTTTGAACCGTAGGAAGGTCGATACCTACACCCTTGACACCTGCTAAAGCTTCACCAGACAATTTGATTAAAATACGTTGATATTTAGGTTTCACGATGAATTACTCCTTTTTTAGTCCTTACTATTTTATCATAAAATAAGGCTTTTACCTAGTAAAATATCTAAAAAATCCATCTCCTGAGGAAATGGATTTTATTTATTGATTAAAGTGAATTTGGATCTACTTTGATACCAACGCCTTGTGTTGTTGTAATAGATACGTTAGTCATGTAAGTACCTTTTGAAGTAGCTGGTTTAGATTTCACCATAACATCATTGAAAGCCTTGAAGTTTTCAACAAGTTTATCTGCATCAAATGATACCTTACCAATAAGTGCTTGAACGTTACCTGCTTTATCAGCACGGTAAGTGATTTTGCCACCTTTAGACTCTTCAACTGCTTTAGCTACATCCATAGTTACAGTACCAGTTTTAGGGTTTGGCATAAGGTTACGTGGCCCAAGGACACGTCCAAGACGTCCAACGATAGCCATCATATCAGGTGTCGCAATAACAACATCAAAGTCAAGCCATCCACCGTTGATTTTAGCGACAAGGTCATCTTCACCAACAAAGTCTGCACCAGCTGCTTTAGCTTCTTCAGCTTTAGCACCACGGGCAAATACAAGAACACGTTGAGTTTTACCAGTTCCGTTTGGCAATACCATCGCTCCACGGATTTGTTGGTCAGCTTTACGAACGTCAATGTTAAGGTTGTATGCAACTTCTACAGATGCATCAAATTTTGCGAAGTTAGTTTCTTTTGCAAGCGCTACAGCTTCTTCAACGCTGTATGCTTTTGTGCGATCGATTTTTTCAAGCGCAGCACGCATTTGTTTGCTTTTTTTAGCCATTTTAATTTTCTCCTTGTAGTGTGGTCATATCGATTTGATTTAAAATCTCCCACGTCACTCATCAAAGATGAGGTCATGCGGGTCTTGGGGTGTTATTGATTAGTCAACAACAGTGAATCCCATAGAACGAGCAGTACCTTCAATCATACGCATTGCAGACTCAACGTTTGCAGCGTTTAAATCTGGCATTTTAGTTTCAGCAATTTGTTGTACTTGCGCACGAGTAACTGTTGCAACTTTAGTTTTGTTAGGTGTGCCTGATCCTTTTTCAACACCTGCAGCTTTTTTCAAAAGAACAGCAGCTGGTGGTGTTTTTGTTACAAAATCAAATGATTTGTCTTCATACACAGAGATAACAACTGGGATAATCATACCAGCTTGATCAGCTGTACGAGCATTAAACTCTTTTGTGAATCCCATGATGTTAATTCCTGCTTGACCAAGAGCTGGTCCGACTGGTGGAGCTGGAGTAGCTTTACCGGCAGGAATTTGAAGTTTTACGACTTTTTCGACTTTTTTAGCCATGATATAAAATCCTCCTGTTGTGGTTTTTACGGTAATTAAAGATTTTTACCTCCCACAGATATGCTCTTTAGCATACTTGTCTATTATACCTCAATCCTGCAAGAAAGCAAGTCTTTTGTATCTTTTTTTATGAAAAAGTTGCTAACTGGAGCATTTCAGTATAAAATAGAATCATGATGATGTATAAGTTGATTGCACTGGCTTTTGTCCTGTTAACTCCTATTTTTGCTAATATTGTTACTCAAATTTTTAGGTTAGAGCGTTTTGGTCTAAAATTTCCAGATCTCTCTTTACCGCTTTTTCTCTGGGAAATTGTCATTGTTTCTGACAAATTTTTCACGCACAGCTGGCTTCCTTACTATTTGATTGTGATGTCACTACTTGCCATGATACTAGCTGTTTTTTTGCTAAAAAGAAGCAAACATTTTTCCTATAAACGCTTTGGAAAACTTTTTTGGCGAATAGGTTTTATTCTCACATTCATTTTCTATTTAGTCTTGCTAGCATTTATTATGACTACTTAAACATCAGTAATAATGTATCTGTGCTAATTACTCTGAAATTTATCCTTTTCAAAAATCAGAACAATATTTTTCACATTACCTTGATATCATCTCGAACTCAGTTCCTTCCCATTTTTTGATTTTCGGTGGGAGGGGCTGAGCTTTTTTTATCTTGGACAGGATTGTTCTGGATTTTTTCTTTCAACTTTTGCTATCATCTACTTTTGAAACACAGTGATGATAAACATTTTTTAGGGGACTTTGCGAATAAATCGAATTTGCTGACAGGCTTCGTTAATTAGCTCTAAATCATGGGTAATAACAATTATAACGCGTTCTGGACTTTTTAGTTCTTGTAGCAATTTACTAAAAGATAACATTTGCTCATAGTCTAAACCACTGGTTGGTTCATCGAAAATAATTATCTTTTTGTTTGAAAGCAAGGCATTGGCAATAATGACGCGTTGCTGTTCTCCTCCAGAAAGAGAGATTGGGTGACGGTCGAGAAGCTGACTTAATCCCAGTTGTTCTACCACTTGCTTAAAATCTGCAGTCTTGCTGTTACCAAGCAGTATTTCTTTACGAACACTGTCCGAAAATAGCTGCAAGCGAACATTTTGCATAACATAAGCCGACTGTTTCAAGCGCTCCGATGGCGACAATATTTTTTTACCAAAGTTGACATCCCCGTCACTGGTCTCTATTCC
The DNA here is from genome assembly GCF_000380105.1 of Streptococcus orisratti DSM 15617. GTDB lineage: Bacteria > Bacillota > Bacilli > Lactobacillales > Streptococcaceae > Streptococcus > Streptococcus orisratti. The sequence continues at coordinate 9,299 of NZ_KB904504.1, read as the reverse complement.
AGATAATATTTTTGCCAAGGTTGATTTTCCGATTCCATTTGGCCCAACTAACGCTGTAATACAATTTTTAGGAAAATGTAAATCTGCTATCTGACCTAAGTTAACTTTATTATTTCTTAGCTGCAATCTTTTGGTGCTTAACCCTAACAAACAGCTGTCTTCTTCATAAAATTGTTTCAATTCCAGATGTAAGCCCCGCAGACCAAATTTCTTTCTATCTTCATTTGTCAAGTCCAACCATTCCTCTTGACTCCAACAATGAGCTATTTCCCCTTTTTCAAAATAAAGGTAACGATCACCTAGATTTTCCAGATAATCTAAACGATGCTCTGCAATAACAATAGTAACCCCCTGTGCTTTTAGCTTGGATAGATAGTTTCTAACCATTTTCACCCCTTCAGCATCTAAATTGGCAGTGGGTTCATCCAGTATCAACAATTTCGGACTCTGCATCTGGCTGCTAGCCAAGGCAATTCGCTGCTGTTCTCCCCCAGAGGCTGATAATAAATCTTGATCCATCAGACTTTGAAGGTGGAAAAATGCAGCCGTTTCGTTCAGACGTTCGCAAATGCTTTGGGAAGGTAGTCCTTGATTTTCACAAGGAAAGGCTAATTCCTGCTCTGTTTTTCGATAAAAAAATTGACTGGCTGGATTTTGAAAGACAGTGGAGGTTAGTTTTGAAAATGTTTCTATTGAGTCTCTCCCTGGCACCAGACCAAATATGTTAATGTCTCCACTGTATTCACCCTCGAAATATTCTGGAATAAGGCCATTTAATAAACGTGTAAAGCTTGTTTTTCCACTACCACTTTTACCGCAAAGTACCAGACATTCTCCTTCTGGAATGGATAAATCTGAAATACGCAAACTCGGTTCTGGCAAGGAAGTGTATCTAAAAATAAGATTGCTAACCCTAATCATCTGACACCTCCAAGAAAATAACTCAAGGATAGGCCTAATAAGAATATCAAGATGAAATAATCAAACCTTCCAAAACGATAAGTAATGTAAGAAGTTTTTGCACCAGAATTTCCAGCTGATTTCGTCAAACTGGCAATTGTCAATTCCTGCGCAGTTCGAGTCATCGACATTAACAACGGAATAACTAAATGCTCAAAATAAGCTAAGGGACGCTTAAGCAAATCAAGGGGTGTCAAATAGAGCCCCCTTAATTTCAAAGCAGTTCTAATAGATCTATAATCTTGTTTTATCAGTGGTAAAAACCTCATCAGAACTGCAACAGCCAACAAAAGACTTTCCGGAATATGCCAAGTTCGCATACATGTGATAAACTCATGAACAGAACTTCTCAATATACTGCTTCCCACGATAAAACAAGGCAGCAAGGAACGACTGCCAACAGCCAATAAATTGATATAAGAAACGTCTTGATTAAGCACAACGAGAAATTCTTCAACAAAAACAAGAAAACTAAATAGCATCAGATAAGTCACTGCCCTTTTTCGATCTCCCTCAAGAAATAAGCAGAAACAAAGGAAAACTACCAAAATACTCTCATAGTGAATTGGAATATGAGCCAATAGTAACATGTTAACGCAAAGCAGAGTTAAAATCTTTGTTCGCATATCACTATGATAATATCTCATTTTACCAAACCGGCCTTTGAAAAATGTTTTTTTAACATATATTGTCCAAAAAGACCCCCAATTAAAGCACCAAGAACTATACAAAGGCTCAACCAAGCAACATTCCCCAAATTAAAATCAATCATTACTTCACTAATATAGGTTTCACTTTTACCACGAGCTACTAAACGATTGATATAGGCTTCCCTAACAACCCACATCATCATTATCGGGGCTAAATTTCCGAATGAAAAAACGACATATGACAGCAAATTTAGCAGCTTCTTTTCATAGTTACCAATTTTAGCAATCAAATCTGCTGCCACACCACAAATGAGGCTTGGTAGAAACGATAATACAAAATGACCTGATAAGAAAAAGAATAGTGACATCACTGCTGCTAGCAGAGATATATTGCCAAATTTTTTTGTTTTTGCAATCAATAACATGTAAACAGTACCCGCAAAAAGTGCTGTAAAAGCTGGTGCATACTTCATATTAGCATTATGCTCTACCAGGACACTTACCAAAGTTCCCAGACAAACAAAAATAAAATACATTGCGGCATAAACACCTGTAATAATAATATCTTTCGTTTTCACTAACATATCTCCTAATCTATAAAATTTCCTTTAAAAGTAAGAGAAAATACTCCGATTAAATCATGATAACATAACTTAACCTATCCGAAATATCACTTCAGTGCAACTAGCATCTCAGATAAGCTTCAATGTTTTATCATCTACCTTATAAATCAAATCGCTGCAGGCAAGAGTGCTTTCACGGTGTGAAAGTAAAAATACATACCCATTGCACTGTTCTCTAATAACCTGTAGCAAAGAAGCCTCATTTAAAGAATCAAGATTGCTGGTTGGCTCATCAAAAATATAACAATCTGCTTTTTTCAAAAGTGCCCTTGTTAATTCAAGGCGTTGCAGCTCCCCTGCTGAAAAAATCTTCTGCTCATTATTAAGTACTGTATCTAGCCCTTGCTCTGTTGATAAAATAATGTCTTTAATGCGACATTTCTCAGCAGCCTCCAAAATCATTTCATCTGTAATATCTGGATTACTTAGAGTTAAATTATCACGAATACTTTGATTGAAAATTTGTGGAATTTGTGGAATATAGGCTATTCTTTTTTGAATATCACGTGCTGATAGATCCGAAATCTTTTTCTCATTGATCCAAATCGTTCCCATTGTATTGTCATACCAACGCATAATCAATTTCATTAAAGTTGATTTCCCAACACCAGATTCCCCCATAATACCAATGATTTTATGATTTTCAAAGGTAGCAGACAGATTTTCTAAAATCATCTGTTCTCGGTTGCTGTAGGAAAAACCAACCTTATCAAGAGTAATTGAAGAAATATTCTCATCAAATGCCTGCCCAGTTCTAGCAACTTCTTTTTCATCTAGTAATGTTAAAACTTCCCTTGAAGCCCCCATTGCTCGCTTAAATCCTAGTGGTAATCTGCTCAATTCTAGATATGGAGCAAAAGATGTTGAAAAAATAATGATAACTTTTGTTGCTGCTGAGAGGCTAAATGTCCCTTGCTGTGCTCCATGAAGTGCAATTGCTGCAACAACAATAATTGATAAACCAATCATTAAAAAGGACAAAGCTGATTGAAAATACTGTAAACTAGCCACTTCCTTTTCACACGCATTAACGGTTTTACTTTGCTTTTCTAACTGAGATAAGCGTGATTTAGTCTGACCAAACTGTAACAACTCTTTCATACCCTTTAAACTGTCTAAAAATAATGAGATATAGGCCTTCCGTACTTTAGTCTGTTTAGCTAATAAAGGTTGCAAACGCTGACTAGAAAATCTTGGGAGTATAATTGCTAGAATAAAATAGGATAAGAGCGCAGTTAATGCAATATAGGGCGATACTATCACATAATATCCTGATAAAAGAAGTGTTACAATAGTAGCTGTCAAAACAGGAGGAACAGTATGTGCAAAAAAAACTTCCATAGCTTCAATATCCTCACCAATCATCTTTAAAAGACGTCCGCTGTCTTGTTGGTCTAACTTTGTTGGTGCCAGACGACGTAGCTTTGAAAACACCATGCAACGTAATTCATAAAGTGTTTTAAATGCGACATAGTGACCAAAATAATGTTCTAGATAACGAAAAAGTCCTCTTGAAATCCCCAAAATCAACAAGAGAAGAAGAGTTCGGAGAGAAGGCCTGTGTCCGTCTAGCCCTTGCCAAGCCAAGTCAATCAAAGTAGCTGGAATGAGTAAAGTCGTGATAAAGCCAAGAACAGCACCACCAATCGCTCCAATATAGTACATCCACAAGTGCTTAACAAGCTTCACCAAACGCTTGATAACACTCACTGTTTTTATTTTATTATCCATGCAAAATACTCTCCAATTCTTTCTGAGTTTCCACCAAGGACTTAAACTCACTATTTTTTTGGAGTAGTTCCTTTGGAGATGCAAGTGTAATATTATGCTGACGATCAATAAAGAGAACCTGATCTGCTTTTACCACTTGCTTTGTTTTATGCGAAATAAAAATAACAATAGCACGATCTGCCATTAGTGTGATGTAGTTAAAAATAACTGATTCACTCTCGCCATCTACACTAGAGGTCATTTCATCAAAAATATAGATCGAGCGATTGGCAAGCAAGGCTCTTGCACAAATGATCTGTTGGCGTTGACCAGGTGACAGTAAATTACCATTTTCACCAACAATAGTATGAATCCCTTCCGGCAACTGATCAATAAAGGTCAAAAAGTGATGTTGTTTAAGCCAAGTCAAAACTTCTTTCTCAGACAAATCTGCTCCTAAAAGAAGATTTTCATAAATGCTCTGATTAAAAAGATAGGAATCTGGTGAAACATACATAACATTTTGACGGACACTGTCAGATGAGAAAGCTGACAATGGAGTTTGATTAAAGTATATTTCACCCTCATTAATCCTTAGCTGCTTTTGAATTAACTTAGCAAGGGTAGATTTTCCTAGACCACTTTCTCCTGCAATCGCAAAAATACTTCCTTTTGAAATAGTAAAATTCAATTTTGAAAAAATCTGACTTTTCCCATATGAAAATGACACATCTTCAAAAGTGAGGGTTGAAATTTGGCTAGTGATTGGGGAGAGTATTTCCTTGTCACTTTCTATTTCTACACTATCCAAAAATGTATAAATACGATCTGCCATTTTAGTATTCATCATAACAAGATGCATTCCATACCCCATTTCACGAATAGGAGTGAAAAATTCTGCAGCTATTAAAACAAAAAAGATCATATTGAGGATATCAAGATTCCCTGAGGCTAGGGATACTGCAGCTGCAAATCCAGAAAGCCCTACACCAAGATACATTACTCCGTTCATATAACCAACTGACTGTAACTGAAAATAGAGTAATTGCATCGTTGATTGACGAAATTCCTCTGCACGCTGAACGAAGCTTTTCTCATAGCGTTCGTCAGCATCATAAGTATATAAGGTGTTCATCCCCTTAAGATCGTCCATAAATAGATTTCCGACATCCATATAAGTTCCCCAATAGTGATTCATAATCCGCTTAGAACGCTTTTGCATCGAAATAATAGAGATGGGAATCAGAGGCAAACAAGCAAGAAAAATTACTCCTCCTATCGGATAAATCCAAACGACTAGCAAAAGGATAGTAGCGCAGTTAAGGTAGGTACGAAGTGAGGTCATCAAATAATGATGAAAATAAGTGTCCAGACTATCAATCCCCTGAGAAGCAACGGTCATCACATCAGCCACCGAAGTTTCCTTTCCAAAATCTCCACCTTGACCTTGAAAAGCTGCAAAAAATCTCCTTTTCAGATTATTTCTGGCAAATTGAGAAGCGGATCCTTGGTAGTTTTTAGCCACTAGGGCAGCGAGGAAACCAACAAGCGCCAATAGCAACAATTGCCCGACCAAATACCAAACAGATATAGCCTTTCCAAGGTAAATTGCCTCAATATTTTTGGCAATGAGAAAAAAAGATAAGATTCGCATAGAAAATTGAATCCATGCAAAAAATGCAGCAATATATAAATCTCGTTTATGTGGACCGATTTCAGATTTCAAACGTGCTAACAAACCCCTACGGCGTTCACGAGATATCCGATTAGTTGAAGTTTCTTCAGCCATGATGTCTCCCTCTTGATAATAATTACCTTGCCAATACCCAATAAAAATCAAAAATAGATGAAATTGAAATTCATCAATCTGAGTTAATAAGTACCTATTTAATGTTCATAGAGTATAAATTCCTTGTATTCGGAATTAGTTTTACTTTGCAATTAAGAACCTGTATTCACAAGTGAGGTGCTTTTATATAAGAAATAGTTTTTCGCTAATTAAGGCAGTTTTTTGAGAGAATACTGACTGTATTTTGAAAAAAACTGACAATGAGTAGCTGAAAAATTATCCTTAGATGGAAGTGCTGAACTGTGAATGCAGGTTCTAAGTCTAATAGATAAAAATAACTCCTTACTCCCTCATTTTTATGATAATTCGGTTACTTCATTGCTATCTATCATCATTGAATCTTACAAGATTAAACATTATTATAGCACAAGTTTTATTGTTTTTGTAATTTTCTGACTATTTGTAATAATTCTAATTTATATTGATAATGATTTTTGTTAAGACAGCTATGGACTCCACTCAATAGCAAATCTTTCTCTTTGTATCTATCAGGAAAGAGACGGTTTTTCCTTGAAATACTACCTCTTTTAGATTCGTATGGTAAGTCTAACTTCAACAAGAACTCGAAAAGAAGATGCAAACAACAGATTATCTTTATTTTTTTAATAATGTTAAATAAAAAAGCCTAAGAAGAAAGCTACAAGCTTTACCTCTTAGACATTTTACTGATTTTACTGATTAAAGATTATTGATTTGTTTGCAAAACTTTACGCGGTTTCGTTCCTTCGGCAGGACCAATTACTCCTGCTTCTTCTAATTCTTCCATAAGACGTGTGGCTCTGTTGAAACCAACAGACAAACGGCGTTGTAGCATTGAAGCGCTAGCTTTCTGAGTTTCCAAGACCAGAGCCCTAGCTTCCTCAAAAAGTGGATCTCCTTCAGCTGCTCCACTTTCACTACCAGCTGCTGAATCATTATCAGACACTTCACCAGGATCAAAGCTATGATCATAGTCCGCATCAGCTTGTTCTTTTATAAAAGTCACAATCCGCTCAACATCATCATCAGAAATGAAGGAACCTTGAAGACGAACAGGGTGATTCTCATCTATAGGCTTAAAGAGCATATCACCTCTACCAAGTAACTTCTCTGCACCATTTTCATCAAGGATGGTACGGCTATCTGTCCCTGAAGAAACAGCAAAGGCTACACGAGAAGGCACATTTGCCTTAATAAGACCACTGATAACATCAACGGATGGCCGTTGGGTAGCAAGAATCATATGGATACCTGCCGCACGTGCCTTTTGTCCCAAACGGATAATGGCATCTTCTACTTCTTTGCTGGCAACCATCATCAAATCAGCCAACTCATCAACAATCACAACAATCAAAGGAAGCGGAATCTGTTTTTCCTGAGAGGAGGCGTTCCATTCTTCCACTTTAGCATTGTAACCTGCAATATTGCGAACACCAACCTTGCTGAAAAGTTCATAACGATTTTCCATCTCATCAACAACTTTTTGCAGTGCTTTGGCTGCTTTTCGAGGATTAGTTACCACGGGTATCAACAAATGTGGAATATCGTTATAGACGGACAATTCAACCATTTTAGGATCAATCATCATAAATTTGACTTGATCGGGTTTAGCCTTCATCAAAATACTGGCAATAATGCCATTAACAGCCACAGATTTCCCAGAGCCCGTTGAACCTGCGACCAGTAAATGTGGCATACGCGCCAAATCAAAACTACGAGCACTTCCATTTACAGCCTTACCAAGTGGAACTTCCAAAAGCTTATCAGAACTTGTATTAGATTGCTCCCAAAGTTCTCGGAAAGAAACGGTGGCTATCTCTGAGTTTGGAACTTCAATACCAACTAGAGATTTCCCAGGAATTGGAGCCTCAATACGAACATCTTTTGCAGCCAAGGCTAAGGCTAAGTCGTCAGCTAGATTAGAAATACGATTGACCCGAACACCAACAGCTGGCTTAACTTCATACTTAGTTACCGAAGGACCAATCTCTGCGCGTTCGACCTTGACATCTATGCCAAAACTCTTGAAAGTATCTTCCAAAACCTTGATATTTCGACGAACCAGATTCTTTTCCTTAGATTGATTCTTAGGCTTATCTGGAGCAAACAAATCAATAGAAGGTAACTTATAAAGGAGAGGAGCCTTAGGCGTGAAATCAACAGTTAGATTATCTTCAAAGTCCTCTTGATCAACTTGTTCTGTCTGCAAAGGTTCTTCTTTATCAAATAAACTCGCTTCGTCCAAATAGTTGAGAAAATCGTCATCTGAGTGATTAGCATTATAGGAGATGATTTCAGGTTCGACCTCTGTTTCTTGTGGAAAGTAATCATAGTCAGACTCTTTTATGGGAATATCTTCATAGATCTCTCCTGTTTCTGGATCAATTGACATATCTGCCAAACTTTCCTCTACTTCCTGAGCTTCTTTTTCCAATCGCGCCTGTTCTTCAAGCGCTTTTTTCTCTTCACGTTTGACAAAGCGTTCTTGTTTCTTCAATTCATGCCGCGCAGCTATTTTTCCTCCTAAGATCTTTAAGAAGCCAGTCACATCATAAACATCCCAAGAACTCATGAGAAAAAGACCCAAAATCAAGAAGAGACCGCCAATCATAAAAGAACCGACATTTGAAAAAAGAAAAGCTACTGGTTTATATAAAACCGCTCCAAGCATACCACCGCCAACAAAATGATTGACTTTAAAAGTGATCAAATCATCAAAAATAAGTTTGCTTGTTGTTGTGAAAACTTCCTTGTCCCGATAATCCATCATGGAGAAAAGATAGGCATGCCACTCAATCAAAAGACCTATCATGGTAATAACAAATCCACCAACTAGCCCTTCTTGTTTATGAAGCCATTTAAAACCTATAATGTAAATCAAAACAGCAAACATAAGAAGGTACGCCAGACTCCCCACAAAAAATCGCATGACATTATAGGCTGTTACCCCAAAAATTCCTAGCCGAGTAATGGCGAAGAAAAAGACGACTATTGTGATAACAGCCAAAATAAGACGTCTTAGTGCTTTTTGTTTTTCTATTTCTGCTTTAGTTGGACGACGAGTCGTTCGTCCTTTTTTTGTTTTTTTAGATTTTGCCATGCGTCTATTATAACATTTTTTCTAGTCAAGGAAAATCAGCACTTGTTCGACAATTAATATTTAATCCCGCGTTGTAAAATGAAGTGCAACAAAAAAGACATGTTCGTCTGATATACTAGAATTCCCCAACTCAGTATAGAAAGCAGATGAACATGTCCACTAATCATTCTACCAAAAAATCTTCGTATTCACACCTTTCAGCCTCTGAACGNGGAGAAATCAGCGCCTATCTCAAGATGGGCAAGAACCCCTCTGAGATTGCTCGTCTGCTTGGGCGTCATCGCTCAACCATCAGTCGTGAAATCAAACGAGGAAGTGTTTCTCAGGTTCAAGATAAGAACGGGAAACGAATCTACTCAACGGTTTACTTTCCAGATAGTGGTCAACGTGTTTATGAAACCAATCGTCGAAAAAGTGCCTATCATAAA
>NZ_KB904503.1 GCF_000380105.1 Streptococcus orisratti DSM 15617 | reverse complement strand
CCAGTATCAGATGACACGCTCTATGTCGCGTGTTGGTAAGTGTATTGACAACGCACCAATTGAGAGTTTCTTTGGGCACTTTAAGACGGAGTGCTATGATTTGAAGAAATATAAGACCTTTGAGGAGCTGGTTTCAGATATTGATGCCTACATCTATTTTTACAATCATCAACGTTTTCAAGAACGCAACAACGGCCTTGCCCCTCTTGAAATGAGGAACAAGGCCGTCGCCTAATCTTTTATTATTTCATTGTCCACTTGACAGGGAGCAGTTCATTTTGAAAAAAAGAGTTTTTCTTTTTCTTACAATCCTTTTGCCTGTTCGGCAATTTTGTACAGCATTTTTTTGCGTTTTTCTGCATTAGTCGCCCTCAGATAAGGTAGAGAACTCACTTTGCAAGGCTTGATGCCGCACATACCTAGGATTTGTCGTTTCAGCACCTTGCCATAATCTTGAATAAAAGGTGTTACGAAGCCTGGAGTATTATGGGGTGTAATAATCCATGCTGTTTTTCCTTGGAGATGACCCTGCATTCCCCCTTTTTTTGTAGGAATAGGCAAAGCCTGATGCAAAGACACGGTCAATGAAACCCTTGAGAATAGCAGGCATGCCGCTCCACCAGATTGGAAAAATAAAGATTAGATGGTCTGCCCAAGTAACAAGATCGTGGTATTTCTGAGTATCAGGGTCTGTGGCCATGTTACGACGGCGGTGGTTTTTGTCAAACGTAAGGACGGTATTAAATTTCTCAGCATAGAGGTCCAAAAGTTTAATGTTGTGCTTGCTGTTCAAGTTGTTTTGAACTTGCTTAAGAATAGCAGCATTGAAACTTTCGTGGTTTGGGTGGGTGTAAATGATTAAGATGTTCATCTTATTTTCCTCCTTCAATGTAAACTTTCAGCATGTGATGGATGTTCTGTTTAATGGCGGCGTCATCAACATTGCTTCCGATAGAACTCTTAACAATGATGGCAAAGCCAGAGATGAAACTCCAAAAGTGAACCAATACATCACCTTCACTGATGCTGAGTGATTCTTCTTGACAGAGTTGAATCACAATTTTTTTAAAATTTTCAAATCCAGGTAAACTAGCATCTGTGATAATGGTATTTTCCTTAATTTCTATGTGATTGAAGGGATACTTAATGAAAATTGCTTCGAAAATGTAGGGGTTGGATTTGGCAAAACGGACAAACTGGAAACCCATCAGTAAAAGTTGCTCTCTCGCAGGTGAAGCTTTATCAATGCCACCCATCATGTTTTGTTGGTATATATCAGATAGTCTGCTCAAAAGGGTTTGCAAGTAACCCTCTTTGCTGCCAAAATGCTTATAAGGTGCTCCATGGGTAACACCGCAAGTTTTGGCTACTGTACGAAGTGAGAGTTGATCTATGCCATGGTTCTTGATTTCCTCAACTCCGGTCTGAATCAAAAGTTCTTTAAGTTCAACTGTATTTCGTTTCATGTTTCTCCTTTTGTTAGTATACTTTATCATATACACCGTCTACTTTATAAAATCAACTTAAAACATTTCTTATGTAAAATGATTCATTTTTTCTGAAAAATGGTAAAATAAAGGTATGCTAAAAATACCAACATCTGCCTATGTACACATTCCTTTTTGCACACAAATTTGCTATTATTGTGACTTTTCAAAAGTTTTCATTAAAAATCAGCCTGTGGATGCTTATTTGCAGGCTCTTATTCATGAGTTTGAGAGTTACAAGATTGAGCAACTGCGGACGCTTTACATCGGCGGTGGAACTCCAACAGCCATCTCAGCTGAACAATTAGATTATTTGCTCAGCCATTTGACTAAAAACCTTGACTTGAGCCAGTTAGAGGAGTTTACCATTGAGGCTAATCCTGGGGACTTGACGTCTGATAAGATAGCAGTATTGGAGAAATCAGCTGTCAATCGTATCTCTCTGGGAGTGCAGACTTTTAATGACAAGCAGCTCAAACGTATTGGGCGTAGTCATAACGAAGCACAAATTTATGAGAGCATTGACAGTCTCAAGGGAGCTGGTTTTGATAATATTTCTATTGACTTGATTTATGCCTTACCTGGTCAAACCATGGCAGATGTAAAGGAAAATGTCGCCAAAGCCATAGCGCTTGACATCCCTCATCTGAGCCTTTATAGTCTGATTTTAGAGCATCATACGGTCTTTATGAATAAAATGCGGCGTGGTAAGCTTAATCTTCCCACAGAAGATTTGGAAGCGGATATGTTTGACTATATTATTGCCAAGTTGGAAAGTCATGGTTTTGAACACTATGAAATTTCCAACTTTACTAAGCCAGGCAGGGAGAGTCGTCATAACCTCATGTACTGGGATAATGCTGAATATTACGGTGTAGGTGCTGGGGCTTCTGGTTATATCGACGGTGTGCGCTATCGCAATCGTGGTCCTATTCAGCACTACCTCAAAGGTGTTGCTCAAGGAAATCCACGTTTGGAAGAAGAGGTACTCACTAAGCAAGAAATGATGGAAGAAGAATTTTTCCTCGGTCTTCGAAAAAAAGAAGGCGTGTCCATTTCACGGTTTGAGGAGAAATTTGCTGAGAATTTTTCTAATCGCTATGGTGATATTGTAGAGAAACTAACCAGAGATGGTCTTGTACAAGTGACCGATGGCAGACTAAGAATGACAAAAAAAGGTCTCTTTTTAGGAGACACTGTTGCAGAGAAATTTATAGTGGAGTGAAAGATGGGGAAAAAATTTGCAATAACATATCAAGTGCCTTTTTATGAAACAGATGTCAATCATAATATCAAATTACCACATCTACTTTCTTTTGCCTTGCAAGTGTCTGGTCAGCAATCTTTGAATTTGGGTGTGAGTGATGATTATATTTTTGATACTTATCATCTGGTTTGGGTTATCACTGAGTACGACATTGACATTGACCGCTTACCCAAGTATGGTGAAACCATTATAGTTGAGACGGAGGCAACTGCCTACAATAAACTCTTTTGTTATCGTGATTTCACTGTCTATGGTGAAGATGGCGAGAAAATCATGACCATCCACTCTGTCTTTGTGCTTATGGATTATGACACGCGCAAGGTTCATCCTGTGGTGGATGATATTGTAGCAGTGTATGATGTTCCCAAAATCAAGAAGATTATACGCGGACCAAGGTATGAGGAACTTGAAAATCCAGAAGAAACAGTCTATCATGTGCGCTATTTTGATTTGGATATGAATGGTCATGTTAATAATAGTAAGTATCTGGAATGGATGTATGACGTGCTTGATGTCGATTTTTTGCGTCAGCACATTCCTCAAAAAATCAACCTTAAGTATGTCAAAGAGGTACACTATGGTCATGATATTCAATCGCGTGTGGTGATGGATGGAAAGGTGACACGCCATGAAATTACTGGTGATGGCATACATGCTCAAGCGAGCATTGTTTGGAAGGAAAAATAGGCGTTGCTGGAGTGAGAGAAGAGGATTTGAGTGATGAATACAAAGTCAAGCATAAGCTCGTTCTCAGGGGGCAATATTTTGTCACACCATTATTTGGGGTAAGCCGTTTGAGGGGAATCTAAAACCACTGACCAGTAGCTATTTACTCTAGCCAAACTTCCAGAACAGCAAGTAAGAAGACAACAAAAGAACAAATCAATTAGAAAGAGGAAACAAGTGAAATATAAAGGGTATTTGATTGATTTAGATGGGACGATTTACAAAGGTAAGAGTCGTATTCCAGCAGGTGAACGCTTTATTGCACGTTTGCAGGAACGAGGGATTCCCTACCTATTGGTAACAAATAACACGACCAGAACACCAGAAATGGTGCAAAATATGCTGGCAAGTCAGTTCAATGTCAAAACACCGCTCGAAACTATTTATACGGCGACGATGGCAACAGTTGATTACATGAATGATATGAAGCGTGGTAAAACAGCCTACGTCATTGGTGAGAAAGGGTTGAAGGATGCCATCGCTCAGGCAGGATACCAAGAAGATATTGAGCATCCCGCTTACGTTGTTGTCGGCTTGGACACAGACTTAACTTATGAGAAATTAGCGATTGCTACCTTGGCTATTCAAAAGGGAGCTATGTTTATTGGGACTAATCCTGATCTCAATATCCCAACAGAACGGGGGCTCATGCCAGGAGCGGGGTCGCTAATTAACTTATTGCAGTCAGCAACACGCGTTGAGTCAGTGATTATTGGAAAACCTAAGGCGATCATTATGAATAAATCTCTAGATGTACTGGGAGTTGCTCGTCATGAAGCTGTCATGGTCGGTGATAACTACCTAACTGACATCATGGCTGGTATCAAAAACGACATTGCAACCTTGTTGGTCACTACAGGCTTTACCAAACCAGAAGAAGTACCAAACTTACCAGTTCAACCCGACCATGTCCTAGCTAGCTTAGATGAATGGAATTTTGATGAAAACTAGACTTTTTACATTTTTAACTTGGCTCTGGTTGCTTGCTTTAGCCGTTTTGGTGACTATTTATGTTGCCTGGTTGATTTATCCATTGGAGGTTGATTGGCTTCATTTGACCAATCAGGTCATTATCACCAAGCAGGATTTATTGAAAAATTTCAATAGTTTGATGTTTTATCTGACTAATCCTTTTTCTAGCAATTTGAGCATGCCAGATTTCCCATCATCAAAGGATGGTCTCCAGCATTTTCGAGATGTCAAACACCTCTTTCATCTAACCCAGGCTGTTTTTGTGATTTTATTGGTTCCTGCTTGGCGTTTTTTGAAAAATAGCAGAGCTGAGAAATCACTTTTCCTTCATCAAAGAGCGTTTGCAATAGCAGCATTAGCCCCTATTTTTATAGGTTTTGCTACGCTTTTCATCGGCTTTGATAATTTTTTTACTTTTTTTCATCAAGTGCTTTTCCCAGGTGCGACCAACTGGTTATTCAATCCAGCAACAGACCCTATCATCTGGGTATTGCCTGAAGAATTTTTTCTCCACTGTTTCTTAATTTTCTTTATTATCTACGAATTGATTATGTGGAGTTTGGTTTTTAGTGGGAAAAAACAGTTTAGTCAGTATTTAAAAAATAATCCGAATAAATCTGAATCAAGGAAGTAATCTATAAAAAAACTGTAGATTTACTTGATAATTCATTGCCCTTTTGAAGGGGGTATGGTATATTTATTAGTGAGATGTTAGTATGAGTTATAGTATAGAGGGTGGTGTGAGAAGTGATGAAGTCTGTGCAAAGTAGCCATCAATTGTTGATTCAGAAATTATTAGTTAGCATTCATTATTTGACACTTTTTAAAGATGAAATTATTCTGGTCGAGAAGACCCCATCACTGCTAGGGGCATCTGTTTCAACTATTCGTGTTCAGGATGAATTAAGTGATGTTTTATCTGCGATTGCTGCAATGGAGAAACAAGAAAAGCTTATTCGCTCAACTTTCTGGTATGATGAGGCATCTTTCAAATTGATGAATCACTCTTTAGATATTGTAGGAACATGGGTTGAAGGGATTGATCATGTCCTAGAAACCTGCCAACAAACATCCGTTTTTCAGGTGATTCTTGGCGATGACCGGATTCATGTGTTCGGGGTGCTTGCAGATGTCTATTCCTCGCTAAAGATAGTCAATCTTTCCATAAAAGAAGATTCTGAAGAAGTGCTCTTTTTTAATCCTCTAAGGATGAATATTCAATCACCGCACTTGAGTAAGGAAGAATTAATGGCAAAGATTGATGCTATGCTTCCGGCAGAAGAAGATATTACGATTGAGGAAATGCCAGCTTTTGAGATTGCCGATCGTGATGAAGTTGTTAAACTTTTTCGCCATTACCTTTTTGACAACGGCGGAAGTCGTGTTTATGTCATCGATGCTCAGGAAGATCTGGGAAAGGAAATTGATTTTTATAACACCTTCAATCGTTTTACGGGTGCTTATGACGATATATCAACAAGCCTAGTTTTACTCGAAGAAGTGTTATCAGAAATGGAAGAACGTTCTCAAAATAAACCTCAAGAAAGTAATCTAAGTTCATTTCCGCCAATTTATGTCATTATTTACGGACAAAACAAACTAATGTTGGATAGCCGTTTTGAAAGTCTTGTGTCGGAATTGACGACATTAATTGAAGGAACGGCAATTTATATACTCTCCTATCAAGCTTACCTTTGATTTAAAGTTGACAATCAAAGGGATTAAAGCTATAATATAACAAATTTAACAACCTTTAATATAGTCCAGAGAGGCTACAAAGGTTCAAGAAACAAGTGCTTGAGTATATAACTCTGCTTATTTTTGTGGACCTTGCCTTCGGGTGAGGTTTTTTTGTAGAAAACGGAGGAGAAGATGAATCCAATATATCAACCTAGTCCGATGGTTTTAAAAGAGGAATTAACCATCATTAGTCAAAAGGAAATTGCACCAAGAATTTTTGAAATGGTACTTGCCGGAGAAATGGTTCAAGACATGGGAGTGGGGCAATTTTTGCACCTACGTGTGCCAGATCCAAGCAAATTGTTGCGTCGCCCTATTTCCATTTCTGAGATTGATAAAGAGCATGGACAAGCAACTATCGTCTATCGAGTGGAGCGAGAAGGTACGGTCATCTTATCTACTCTGAGAGCAGGTGATACTGTTGATGTTATGGGGCCTCAGGGAAATGGTTTTGATTTGTCCGTGGTTGAGGCTGGGAATACAGCACTTCTTATTGGTGGAGGAATTGGAGTTCCTCCGTTGGTTGAAACTGCAAAACAGTTACACGCTAAAGGTGTCATAGTAACATCTGTAATTGGTTTTGCTGATAAAAATGCTGTCATTTTAGAAGAAAAACTTCGTCAATATGGTGATGTGCATGTTACGACTGACGATGGAAGTTATGGTATCAAAGGGTATGTTTCGACTGTTGTTGATCGTTTTGATCAAGTTGCTGATGCCATTTATGCCTGTGGGGCACCAGGTATGCTCAAATATGTTGACAAAAAATTTGAGAACCATCCTCATGCTTATTTGTCAATGGAGGCTCGTATGGCTTGTGGAATGGGAGCTTGCTACGCTTGTGTGGTCCATCTAAGAGATGCAAGTGAGGCTGCTAATAAACGTGTTTGTGAAGATGGCCCTGTGTTTGAAACAGGTAGTGTTATTTTGTAAGGAGGTTTGTCGTGTCTGATAATCGTTTAAAGATTACTTTACCTGGCTTAGAGTTAAAAAATCCTATTATCCCTGCCTCTGGTTGTTTTGGATTCGGGCAAGAATATGCCAAATACTATGATTTGAACAAATTGGGTTCAATTATGATTAAAGCAACTACTCAAAATCCACGTTTTGGTAATCCAACACCTAGGGTAGCGGAAACACCCTCAGGTATGCTGAATGCCATTGGTCTTCAAAATCCAGGTGTGGATGTGGTTGTGGCTGAAAAGCTACCTTGGCTGGCGCAGCATTTTCCAGAATTGCCCATTATTGCTAATGTTGCTGGTTTTTCAAATGATGAGTATGCTTATGTTTCCGAAAAAATCTCACAAGCACCAAATGTCAAGGCAATTGAACTTAATATTTCTTGTCCAAATGTCGACCACGGCAATCACGGTTTACTTATCGGACAGGTCCCAGAGTTGGCATACGCAGCTGTAAAAGCAGCAGTGCAAGCTTCTGAAGTACCGGTTTATGTCAAATTAACACCGAGTGTTGCGGATATCACAATAGTTGCAAAAGCGGTTGAGGAAGCGGGTGCAACTGGTTTTACAATGATAAATACCTTAGTTGGGACGCGATATGATTTAGCTACCAGAAAGCCTATTATTGCAAATGGGCAAGGAGGCATGTCTGGCCCAGCGGTCTTTCCAGTAGCATTAAAGTTAATTCGTCAGGTAGCACTAGCGTCAGAATTGCCTATTATTGGTATGGGTGGGGTGGACTCTGCTGAGGCAGCTTTGGAAATGATGATTGCTGGTGCTTCAGCTATCGCTGTCGGCACTGCTAATTTTACTAATCCTTATGCTTGTCCAGATATTATTAATCGTTTACCAAAAGTAATGGAAAAATATGGAATTTCAAACCTTGAAGACCTCAGACGTGAAGTGCGCAAGGAACTTTTGGGAAAATAAGTTCTACTATGGTAAATTCTCAAAGTAAGTTCTAGTTCCCGTCCTTCCAGAAGTTACTCTGAGAAAACTGCATAAAACCAACAGAATTTAGTCTCAGACTAAGTTCTGTTTTTGCCTAAAATGCAGATTCAAGGGTGTTTTAGGCTTGAAATAGTTGAAAAAAAGAGTACACTAAAGTTACTGGCTCTGAGGCGTCTCAAAGTAAGTTCTAGTTATCTGGAATTTGGGATGGGACAAGTTCCTTTCTATTTTGAAATTATTTTTTGATAAAACTAGCGATTATTTATCTAGTAATCGAGGGGAT
>NZ_KB904502.1 GCF_000380105.1 Streptococcus orisratti DSM 15617 | reverse complement strand
ATCCCCTCGATTACTAGATAAATAATCGCTAGTTTTATCAAAAAATAATTTCAAAATAGAAAGGAACTTGTCCCATCCCAAATTCCAGATAACTAGAACTTACTTTGAGACGCCTCAGAGCCAGTAACTTTAGTGTACTCTTTTTTTCAACTATTTCAAGCCTAAAACACCCTTGAATCTGCATTTTAGGCAAAAACAGAACTTAGTCTGAGACTAAATTCTGTTGGTTTTATGCAGTTTTCTCAGAGTAACTTCTGGAAGGACGGGAACTAGAACTTACTTTGAGAATTTACCATAACTATGAATAAAGCCTCCAACGCAAAGGGCAAATAAGGAAAGCAAACCATAAATCAAAAGATAAACTTCAATGCCTGCTGAATTGGTAAAAAAGTAATAGTAACCCATTGTGGGTAAAAATGAGAAGATAATAACGATTGGAAACAGCCAGTTAACTCCATTTATCAAGCCATAAATAAAGGAGATTGAAGCAACAACCAACGGATTAAAGAAGAAAATACTGCTAACAAGCCAGTTCTTATAAGTCATATCATCATAGGATAATATCCCTAACATTGTCAACAACAAATAAACTTGTGCACTCCAAAAAGATAAGATAGGTAAAATGAGATAAGGAAAAATTTGCAAGAGTTTCTTCATGTATACAGTCTCTTAATCTAAAAAATCACGAACAATTTCTATCAAATGTTTTGGAGCCTTAACGACTTTCACAGAAGTCATAGCAGTTGCCTTGACAGCTTGACTTGGTAAACTGATAGCTGTCTTTGCTAGTTTGATGGAACGATCTGTTTTAGAACCTTTCACAGTCAAAGAAAACTTCTCTTTTTTCTTACTCTTCTCAGAAATGAGAACATCTAAATAAAAGGCATAGACAGATTTTCCAAAGTGCTCTGCTGAAATCGTATAAAGTTTTTCCTGATGTTTTTTGGCATCCATCACGGGCGTCTCAGCAATAGCGTCCAAGATGGCATCAGCCAAATCCTCTTCCCTGTAAAAGAGCGTACCAAACATCTTGTCATCAATCAAATCATCCAAATAGGGATTGCCATGAGCAATAACTGGCGTACCGCTAGCTAGACTTTCAGTATAAGTTAGCCCCTGCGTCTCACTGGTTGAGGCACTGATAAAGAAATCTGCAGCGCGATAATAAACAGCCACATCCTCATGATTTACCATACCAGTAAAAACGACCTTACTTTCAATGTCAAGTTCTTTCGCCAAAACTTTCAAATCATCCAAGTATGGGCCATCTCCGACTACTACTAGTTTGACTTTAGGATTTTCCGTTAATACCTCTGGAAAATGGCTGAGCACCGCTTGGATATTTTTCTCAGAAGAAATCCGTGACAAACTCAAAAGCATGGTTTCATCGTTAGCGATACCAAGATCTACTCTTAAACTATCTATGTCTTTTTGGCTAATATCGTCACGCAAGTAATCCTCTAATTTAATCCCTGTCGGAATAACACGTTTAGGAATCTTGATATGATAATCATCCAGCAAATTAAGGACAATACGAGAAGGACAAATCACACCGTCCAAGTCGTTTAGAAATCCGCGCACGATATACTTTACCATACTTGGTTTGATGAGTTTTCCATTGGCGATATACTCAACATAATCTTCATACTGAGTATGATAGGTATGTACAACTGGGATACGTAGGGCAGCTGCAACCATTTTCCCCAACAAACCTACACTAAACTCGGTCTGGGTATGAATCAGTTCTAACTTGTACTGCTTTGCAATCTTATAAGAAGAAATAAGACCACGATAAACCACCCGACGATCAGTAAAAGAAATAAAAGGGACACTAGGTAGACGAATAATAGTCGGATCTTCATAACGCTTGACTTTTTTGTCTGTTGTCGTAAAGACATAAACCTCGTGCCCTTGCTTTTCCAACTCCTCCTTAAGCGTTCGAATACTGGTCGCAACGCCTGAAACTTGTGGAAAATAAGTATCTGTGAATAATCCAATTCTCATTTCAATTAAAGCTCCATTACCTTTTCATAAACCTCAGCAAGCTGATGAGCAACTTTATCAAAACTTCGACTTTCAGCTACTGCATACCCTGCTTCTGTTTTATTACTTTTTCCAGCCAATATATTTTCCAATGCCTCAACAAAACCATCTACATCAGCGGCCAAATCGGCTGACTCGTTATCAATCCAACCATGATAAACAGGTATATCACGTAAAACAGTATGTTGGTGGCTAGCAAGTGATTCTAAAACAACAATTCCTTCTGTCTCCTCTCTACTTGGAAAGAAGAAGGCGTCACTGCCAGACATTGCTCCCTCAAAAACATCTCCCTTAATATAACCAGCAAAAGTCACGTTTGAAGGATGATTTTTTTTAACAATCTGACGCACCTTGTGCGGAATGACCCACTTACTGGTTTCCCCGAACCAGATAAAACGAACATCAGGCATTTTTTCAGCCACTTTAACAAAATCATCTATACCTTTTCGAATGAAGTATAGTCCAGCGCACATCACTACCTTTTGACCGACTTGAATGTCAAAATAATCTCGAAAGGCTTTTTCTTTATCTGGATTTGAACCGTATTTAGACAAATCAATACCATTAGAGACTGGAAATATAGGAGTCTCAATACCGTAATTTTCAATCAACTTTTTTGAATACTCCGTTGGGGTAATGATGGCATCTGCTTGACGGTAAAAATGACAAAGATAGTACCTAAACAAAGGTGCTATCTGATTGGAAAAGATGAAAGAATTTCGGAAATCTTCTTCTGTCGAGTGACCATGCATGATAACTTTTTTACCGGCTTTTTTAGCCTTCTTCATCAGTTGCCAGCTTTTAAAACCATAGGTATTGATATGAACTAAATCGTAATCATCATTGGGATTGGTTGTGTAGTCTTGACCAACTAGATTCAAGGCGCGTTCTTGGTGTTTAATGGCACGTCCAATGCCAGATTTTCTCAAATAATTTTCAGCTTCTAAATATAATAGCACTTTCATACCATCTATTATAGCCTATTTCAAATCATTTTTCACTATCTGTAATAAAATTCAGTCCAAAGTCTTATAGTAAAAAGAAGTTGAACAAAGGTTCAACTTCAAGAGTGATACTTAATAAAAATCAGACTAGGTGACTCCGATGCAAATAACACTAAAATCAAATTAAGTCAACAGCGTCTGAATTTGATTTCAAAAAGTATAAATTTCATAAAGATTGAAGGCAATAACTCCTTCTATATACTCAGCCTCGCTAAAATAGCACAAGTATTCCTTCGTTAGAGGAATTCTTCTTCACTTTTCTTATTTTGTAGAACCTCGGCGATTAATTCCGTGGTTAAGCAAAATTTCTTTTTCCTCTAACTCTTCTTTGCCCATAATTTTTGTCAGCATACGCATGCTAACAGCTCCCAAGTCATAGACAGGTTGGCTAATTGAACTCAGATTTGGACGCGTGTACTGTGTAATTGGCGAATCGTTGCTAGTGAAAATTTCAAAATCTTCCGGAACTTTCTTGCCTGCTGCAAAGAGGCCATTCAACAAGCCTGCTGCCAACTCATCTTCTGCAACAATAGCCGCGGTTGCACCAGAATTAATCACGCGCTGTGCAAGATCGTAACCCTCTTGGTAACTGTAATTAGCTTCAAAAACAAGACCTTCTCTAAAATCAATCTTATTTTTCTTAAGAGCTTCTTTATAGCCAACGAGACGAACTTTGCCATTGATATCATCAATCAAAGGTCCTGAAACAAAAGCAATCTTATCATGATTTTCAGCTAAAATATCAACCACATCTGTCATTGCTGCTTTATAATCAATATTGACACTTGGTAATTGATGATCAAGGTCAACAGTCCCAGCAAGAACGATTGGTGTACGTGAACGTGAAAATTCAGCACGAATTTTATCCGTGAGATGATGCCCCATGAAGATAATGCCATCAACCTGTTTTGCAAACAAAGTATTGACTACGTTAACTTCTTTGTCGTCATCCTCATCGCTTGAGGCAAGAACAATATTGTATTTATACATAGCTGCAATATCATCAATTCCTTTAGCTAAGATTGAAAAGTAGCTATTAGCAATATTTGGAATCACAACACCAACAGTCGTAGTTTTCTTGCTGGCAAGACCACGGGCAACAGCATTTGGACGATAATCTAGACGATCAATCACTTCCAAAACTTTTTTTCGTGTGTTTTCTTTGACGTTTTTATTACCGTTGACTACTCGACTAACAGTTGCCATAGAGACTCCTGCTTCGCGGGCAACATCGTAAATCGTAATGGTATCATCAGTATTCATTTGGTTAGTCCTTTCTATTTGAAAATTACGCTTTCAAGTTTATTTTATCACCTTTTGGAAACACTTTCAAGTCAGAAATACTATTTTTTGAAAAAGTTTTCAAAAAAATCATTCAAAACTTGCTTTTTTTGTTTTTTCGTGAAAAAATAGTAATCGAAAATGTGTTGTGTTAACTAGAAATTAAACTAACGAGCATCTCTAATCAATAGAAAGAAGGCTATTTATGTCTAAATTATCACAAATTCGTGCTTACCTCAATCAAGAAGAAGCTAATATCGCTGTTTTTTCTGATCCTGTAACGGTTAATTATCTAACAGGTTTTTACTGTGATCCACATGAACGTCAAATGTTTTTGTTCGTTTACACAGATGATGCGCCTGTCCTTTTCGTTCCAGCACTTGAAGTCTCGCGTGCCTCTGCTTTCTTAGACTTCCCCGTTTTTGGTTATCAAGATGCTGAAAATCCTTGGGAAAAAATTAAGACCGTTCTTCCAACGACAGAAAGTAAGAAAATCTTTGCGGAATTTGACAATTTAAACGTGACAAAATTTCAAGGATTGCAAACTGTCTTTGATGGGCGTTTTGAAAACTTAACACCTTATGTTCAACGCATGCGTCTCATTAAGTCAGAAGATGAAATTGAAAAAATGATGATTGCTGGCAACTATGCTGATAAGGCTATGCAACTTGGTTTTGATAATATTTCACTTGACGTGACCGAAACCGACATTATTGCACAGATTGAATTCGGTATGAAAAGACAAGGTATCAGCCAAATGTCATTTGATACCATGGTATTGACTGGTAACAACGCTGCTAACCCACATGGCATTCCTGGAACAAACAAAATTGAAAATAATGCTTTGCTGTTATTTGACCTAGGTGTTGTAAGTAATGGCTACACATCTGACATGACACGTACGGTCGCTGTCGGTCAGCCTGACCAATTTAAAAGAGATATTTACCAACTTTGCTTAGAGGCTCAACTAACCGCTCAAGATTTCATCAAACCTGGCGTCACTGCAGCTGAGGTGGATGAAGCTGCTCGAAATGTTATTGAAAAAGCTGGTTATGGTGACTATTTCAATCATCGTCTTGGACATGGTTTGGGCATGGACGTGCACGAATTTCCATCTATCATGGCCGGCAATGATAGGATTATCGAGGAGGGTATGTGTTTCTCAGTTGAGCCTGGTATTTATATTCCTGGAAAAGTTGGTGTTCGTATTGAAGATTGTGGTCATGTCACAAAGTCTGGATTTGAAGTCTTTACGCAAACACCAAAAGAATTGCTTTACTTTGAAGGATAGGATATGACTTATCAAAAAATGATTTATTGTACTGACTGCGGTACTATGCTAACAGATAATTTTTTAGAGGGTGAAGGATACATCCCCTACTGTTCAAATTGTCAACGGTTTAGATTTCCCATTTTTAACACAGCTTGTAGCATGATTGTGCAAAATGAAAATAAGGATAAAATTCTTCTTATCAAGCAATATAACAAACCAGATTATATCTTAGTTGCTGGCTACATTTCTCAAGGGGAAGGTGCTGAGGAAACTGTCCGCCGTGAAATCAGAGAAGAACTCAATCTTGAGGTGACCACCTTACAGTTTAACCAAAGTCAATACTTTGAAAAATCCAACACCCTTATGCTGAACTTTGCGGTGACAGTCAAAGGAGAGATTAACCCCAATCATGAGATTGATGATTGGGATTGGTTTAGTATTGAGAAAGCAAGGGAGGCGATTAAAGATGGCAGTTTAGCCGAGCAATTTTTATTGGCTTATTTGGAGAAACTGTAATGAACATTCATCATCTTCGTGAGTTTATCACTCTGGCAGAGGTTCAAAATTATCTAGAAGCTGCCGAAGAACTCTTTATATCACAATCTACATTATCTAAGCATATTCAAGCACTTGAAAAAGAATTAGATGTTAGCTTGTTCTCACGTTCAACTAGACAAGTTCAACTGTCTCCTTACGGAAACATTTACCTTCCTTATGCTAAAAAAATTATTAAGGATTATGAAGAATCTTTATCTAAACTGGAACAATTCAAAAATGAATTACAGCAGACTATCACGATTGGTACTATTCCTATCATGGCATCATACGGTATCACCCATACGATTATGGAATTTCGTAAACGTTTTCCGCAAACGAAAGTAAAAGTGATTGAAGCAGATTCGCAACGTCTCATCAATATGCTTGACAATAACGAATGCGATATTGCTTTTATTCGTGATGACCATCAGGTGGATGTCGAGTTGAACGACATGCCTTTTGCTAGTGATTATCTTGTTGCTGTATTACCTAAGGCCCATCCATTAGCTAAAGAAACGTCCATCTCACTAAACTCTCTTGCTCATGAAAATTTTCTCTTCTTACAAAAAGGTACAATTTTATATGATTTGTCTGTAAAAGCCTGTCAGAAAGCTGGTTTTGAACCTTTTATTTCCTACACCGGAAAACGAGCCGAGAATATCATAGCCTTGGTTCAGGAAGGAATGGGAGTTTCTCTTCTAATGAGAAAACCGATTGCTTTTCTTAATCCAAAAGGGATAGCACTTGTCCCCATCACCCCTAAAATTCAAACTGAAATCAAGTTGTATCATTTAAAGAACCATCAGTTCACCCCAATCACCAAAGCCTTTATGGACTTTATCGCAGAACAAAAATGAAAAAGGACGGACAATTGTGATGATGTCACAATCACAATTGCCTATCCTTTTTTATTCTAAGAACGGCCGCCCTGGTAGCCTTCATTAATAAAGGTTTGCCATGGCCATCTCAAGTGCTCTTCCCAAGTGTCACCGAGAATGAAGCCAGATTTGACTGTCACATTGGTAACATCTTTTGGAGCTTTAATAGCTAATTCGGCTCGTGAATAAACTTTGGTGAATGTCACATCTTGTCCGTTTATACTTTTGACTTCTGTTTGATTGTACTGGCGCGTGAGATAGATAGTGTTATCAAGCAATTGAAGATTTGTATCAGTAGAGGCATCGTAGCTTGTCGCTGATGCTTCATCAACTAAGCTGCCACCATTTGCTTCTGAGTAATAGCGTGTTTTACCGTCTATTTCTGTAGATAAAGTATAAGTTGGAGCATTAAAAATCTGTTGCCAATTTTCTAGCCCATCTAAACCGTAGATTGTCCATGTTTGTGTGCCGGTCTGACCACCTGCCATAACATTATAAACATAAACACTAGCAATGCTGTAGTCATGCGAAATATCATCAACTTTGTATTTATCTTCAGTAAAGGTCTAATAATGTCTATTTTAGCGGTTGTAAACCCTGTTAAATCAAGGTTTGAGAACGAGTCGTATCTAATGTGTAGAGAAAAATGTAGAGATAAATCAAGCTGTTAATTTTGAAACTTTATCAAGATAAATATCCACTGCTCTAAATTTTTGCTTAGGTGCCAATTCAGCATAGGTGTCCATTGTCGTCGTGATAGACTTATGTCCCATTCTGATTTGCAATTCTTTCCAGTTTGCTCCAGCATTTAACATCAAAGAAGCGTGAGTGTGACGGAATAAGTGAAAACCATAATCAGGCAATCCTAGTGAGGACAGGCGCTTCTTGAGTGTAGCACGCTCATTTCTATCGCACATATAGTTTCCATAAATTGTTGGGAAAATTAAATCAGATTTGGGTAAGCCATGTTTTTCAAAATAAGCATTCATCTCATTGTGAAAATTAACTAAAGTAACAATTATTTCATTAGGAACAGGAATTCGCCTATTTCCAGCGTCGGTTTTTGGAGTTGGTTTACAAACCATCTCACCCTTTAAACCTAGCTTTTTATTTGCCCTTTTCCACATTAGAGTTTTATTTACGACAATTTCATTGGTTTCTATATCTAAATCATGAATCTCCAATGCTAGCAATTCATTGATACGGCAAGCTGAAGCAAGTAGGGTGTTGCAAATGACTTTGAACCTACGATTAGCTCGTGTATCTGGTAAATCTGATAAAAATTTTAACCAGTGTGATANATCTTCATCATGTAGTACCATAATTCGCTTCTTGTTTGCCTTTGGCTTTGGAGGAATTTTGATAGTCAATGCTGGATTCTTTAACAAACCATAGTTTGTTATCCCAAAGTCAAAAATATCGCTTAACTTATGAGCTACAGCTCCAAAATCTTTTGCCCTTCCTTTTTGAGCTCGTT
>NZ_KB904501.1 GCF_000380105.1 Streptococcus orisratti DSM 15617 | reverse complement strand
CGCCCAAGCAGACGAGCAATCTCAGAGGGGTTCTTGCCCATCTTGAGATAGGCGCTGATTTCTCCGCGTTCAGAGGCTGAAAGGTGTGAGTATAACGATTTTTTGGTAGAATGATTAGTGGACATGTTCATCTGCTTTCTATACTGAGTTGGGGAATTCTAGTATATCAGACGAGCATGTCTTTTTTGTTGCACTTCATTTTACAACGCGGGAGAATAAAACTTTACCGCTTGGTAGAGTTTTTTTCTTGACTATTTCTGACCAAGTGATAGAATAGTCTTTGTAAAACATTAGCACTCAACGTTAAAGAGTGCTAATGTAGGTAGTGAGTTAACAGCGCTGCTATTTCAAAAGAATATAATGGAGGAATCAAGATGTCATTAAAACCATTAGGCGACCGTGTTGTCGTGACATTTAAAGAAACAGAAGAAAAAACAAGTGGTGGTTTTGTGTTAGCCGGAAACAGCCATGAAGCCACAAAAGTTGCCCAAGTCCTAGCTGTTGGTCAAGGTATTCGAACCTTGACAGGTGATTTGGTAGCTCCAAGCGTCGCAGTCGGTGACACTGTTTTGGTTGAAAACGGATCAGGTCTTGATGTCAAAGATGGCGAGGCTAAAGTTACCATTATTCGTGAAAGTGACATTTTGGCTATTGTAGATTAAAGAAGTGCTAGAAGACGTGAGCAAAAGCCTAAAAAATGTTTTTAGCTTTGTTGACTAAACAGAGTTTTTGGGAATTGGTTTCTATAAATTGATCCTGATTTGCTAAGGCTAGTCTGGTGTCTGTAACAAGGCAAATAAAATGGAAAACTTATTACATTCTAGAGCTTAGAAGAAGTTCACAAAGAAAGGAATAAACATGTCTAAAGATATTAAATTTTCATCAGATGCACGCGCAGCTATGGTGCGTGGAGTTGATATTTTGGCGGATACCGTCAAAGTAACCTTGGGCCCTAAAGGACGCAACGTTGTTTTGGAAAAGTCATTTGGCTCACCACTAATTACCAATGACGGGGTTACCATTGCCAAAGAAATCGAATTGGAAGACCATTTCGAAAATATGGGAGCAAAATTAGTTAGCGAAGTGGCTTCAAAAACCAACGATATTGCTGGTGATGGAACGACAACAGCTACTGTCTTGACTCAAGCGATTGTGCGTGAAGGTCTAAAAAATGTGACTGCTGGAGCTAACCCTATTGGAATACGTCGTGGGATTGAAGCAGCAGTTGCGGCAGCGGTCGACGAATTGAAAGCTATCGCTCAACCGGTTGCTAACAAAGAAGCCATTGCTCAAGTTGCTGCGGTATCATCACGCTCTGAAAAAGTTGGTGATTACATTTCAGAAGCCATGGAAAAAGTCGGTAATGACGGTGTTATTACTATTGAAGAATCACGTGGTATGGAAACAGAACTTGATGTGGTAGAAGGCATGCAGTTTGACCGCGGATATTTGTCACAGTACATGGTTACGGATAATGAAAAAATGGTTGCTGACCTTGACAATCCATTTATCCTGATTACAGACAAGAAAATCTCAAATATTCAAGAAGTCTTGCCACTATTAGAAGAAGTTCTTAAAACAAGCCGTCCGCTTCTGATTATCGCTGATGATGTTGATGGTGAAGCCTTGCCAACGCTTGTTCTTAACAAAATTCGAGGTACTTTCAATGTTGTAGCTGTTAAAGCTCCAGGATTTGGTGATCGCCGTAAAGCCATGCTTGAAGACATTGCTATTTTAACAGGGGCAACAGTCATCACAGAAGATCTTGGCCTTGAATTGAAAGATGCCACAATGGCGGCGCTTGGCCAAGCTGCTAAAGTTACTGTTGATAAGGATAACACTGTGATTGTTGAAGGAGCGGGTGAAGCCGATGCAATTGCCAACCGCGTGGCTTTGATTAAATCTCAAATTGAAACGACAACATCAGAATTTGACCGTGAAAAACTCCAAGAACGTTTAGCTAAATTGGCTGGCGGTGTGGCCGTTATCAAAGTTGGTGCCGCTACTGAAACTGAATTGAAAGAAATGAAACTTCGCATTGAAGATGCTCTAAACGCAACGCGCGCAGCTGTTGAAGAAGGCATTGTTGCTGGTGGTGGGACAGCCTTAGTCAATGTCATTGGTAAGGTTGCTGAGCTTGATGTGACTGGTGATGAGGCGACAGGACGTAATATTGTTCAACGTGCTTTGGAAGAACCTGTTCGTCAAATTGCTCTCAACGCTGGTTATGAGGGCTCTGTTATCATTGAGAAACTTAAAAATAGCCCTGTCGGAACAGGTTTCAATGCTGCCAACGGTGAATGGGTAGATATGGTAGAGGCTGGTATTATTGACCCAGTTAAGGTAACTCGCTCCGCTTTGCAAAATGCAGCCTCAGTTGCTAGCCTTATTCTAACAACTGAAGCGGTCGTGGCCAACAAGCCAGAACCAGCAGCCCCAGCTGCTCCAGCTATGGACCCAAGTATGATGGGTGGCTTCTAAAACAAGAAAAATTTACTAACCTGCTCAATAGAGTGGGTTTTTATTGTTGTAAGGGCTGGGTTTGATTTCTTGCTAAAGGTTCAAAATGGTGAAAAAATTAATCATAGATTCTTATAGTCTCTTTCTGATAGTATTTGGTCTAGACTTGACTTTTTGATATAATGAAAATGTAAACGATTTATCAATTGATTAGGAAGGGAGAGAGCTATGGAAAAGTTAAAGAAAACAATGAAACAAAAAAAGTTTTGGGTACCTACAGCCGTTCTGAGTTTACTTTTGTTGATTTTTGTCATTTGGGGTAGCTTTTATTATTCCAAATTCTATGCGATTGAGCGTTATGTGGCAGCCTATCAGGCTTCGGGTAATACTTTTGAAAATATTAAGGGTTATTTGGTTTGGTCGGATACAGGGGAGCAGGTGACGAGCGATGAAGCCAAGTACACAAACTTTACAGCGTTAAATCACTCAGAAGCGAAGCAATTGACCAAGGAGTTACAGGCGGCCAATGCATCTGCTGAACGTTTTGTCAAACGTGTTGGTAATCGTTGGTTGATATTTCCTGATTATAAGATTGCTCTCAAACCCTTGAGCTTGAATATCAAAACCAACGTTGATAAGGTCGATATTTTGCTTAATGGGAAGAAAGTGTCCACATCTGACTCGGATGACTACAATGTTACCGTTGATCGTCTACCTGTGGCGGACTACATAGCTAGCATTTCAGGCCTCTATAAAAATAAAAAACTTGAACTAAGTAAGGTTTTCGATGGAAAGAATACGATTTTGGATTTGACGGTGACTTTCAAGAGTTTTACGGTGACTAGTAATCTGCTTGACGGAGACTTGTATTTTGATGATACACGAGTAGCCACCCTATCTGATGGACGCTGTGAGGTAGCTGATTATCCGCTGACCAATTCGGCGCAGGTCTATGTCAAGAAAACTTATTCAGATGGTGACATGAACTCTAATAAAAAGACTTTGTCTGATATTGCTGATGGAGCAACTGTTGAACTCAATGCGGAAGGCTTGTTAACAGAAGAATCCGCAGGTAAAATTCTTGTGTCTGCTTTTGATCAGCTCATTGCCTATCTCAATCAAGGTCAAGATCCAAGCGGGCTATCTAGTGCTTTTGAAAGTGGCTCAGCGAATGCCTTTTACAAGGGACTGAAAGAAAGTATTGCCTCTAAAATGCAGACAGATAAGCGTACAGCTACTAGTCTCACGATTCCTAGCATTTTGCTAAATGCAATGACACAAGTTGGCAAGGATTCCTATGTAATAGATTTTTCGGCTCGTTATGATTTTTATTATGATAAATCAACGGACATTGTCAACAATACCCAAGGTGATATCATTCAGGACTTATCTGGACAGTTGACCCTCAAAAAGTCTGGTCAAAACTATCTTATATCACAGTCTGGTCAGAAGGCTATTACAGTAGTTAAGGAAGATAATCAAGTCAAAGCAATCAGTGTTTTCCCAGAAAAGTTATTGGGAAGCTGGTCGGGCAAACATGATGGTGCCCTGGTTTCTATGTCCTTCAAAGCAGACGGCAGTGTGAGTACGACCATTGATTATATTGATGACAAGTTGACAGATACAACTCATACGGCAAAGGTGACCAAACTTGAAGAAAAGAATAATGGTCTTTATCGTTATCTCTACGATGACGGTACCGATGTTTCGGCATTTGTAACTGGAGGAATTGGCGGCGTTGGTGTTAAATATGCCTATGGTGTCAAAATAAATGGTGATACGATTACTCCAGTCATTTGGCAAACGGGAACAAATCAAGAGTTTGATTATAGCCATCCACTAGAAGGTATAACGCTAACGAAACAATAACTTTGAAAGAATGAAAATAACTCCCATATCAAGGAGTTGTTTTCATTTTTTTTAAATGTGATTCAAAAGTTTGAGATGGAGCTGTAACCATAACTTTTTCAAGAGTAAAAGGGTGGGTAAAACTGAGCGTGTGAGCATGGAGCATAAGTCTAGGAGCTTTGACCTGACTGTAAAGAGGATCGCCGATGATAGCAAAGCCATGATGGGAAAGGTGGACGCGGATTTGATGAGTGCGTCCAGTTGCCAACTGACAGTTGACCAGACTGGTTTTTGAAAAGGTCTTGAGACAGTCAACGGCGGTTAAAGCGGTCTGACCATTTTTTTGATCAACAATGCGTTTTCTACGATCGTGGCGATCACGACCAATTTTGTCGCGGAAAACTTGATGTTTTGGTGTAAAAATTCCTTCAGTCAGTGCCCAATATTGACGGGTAATATCTTTTCTTTCTAAAAGACGATTAAGAATGGGGAGAACAAAAGGGTTCTTGGCGAACATGACTGCCCCGCTCGTTTCTAAATCCAATCGGTGAATCACATAGCAAGTCTGACCAACAAAGGCTGAGACATGATTGAGCAGAGCGATTTCATTGGGTTCATTGCCGTGTGTTTTCATGCCTTCGGGCTTGTTAACCACAATAAGGTGTTCGTCCTGATAGAGACAGTCCACTAGTGTAGCATTTCCAAAAGGAATAGACTTCTCGGGATAATCTTCTTCGTCAAATATCAATTCAATACAGTCACCCTTGTGAACTAAAGTCTGCCAATTGACGTTTTGACCGTTGATAAAAACGTGTTTTTTGGTGCGCAAAAAATGACGAATTTTTCGTGGAATCAGAAAATGTTCTTCTAAAAGCATTTTGACCGTTGCTGTGTCATAGGGGTTGTTTAGGTTAATACGAAATGTCATAGGATTATTATACCAAACTTCAGCGGGAATAGAAAAAACAACTCCTGACCCAAAGTCGTTGAGTTGTTTTGTGTTGTATACCGAACTAAAAAGGTTTTAAAAGCTTTTTAGTGGTATTGGAGATATTTGTTTATCTTTCCTCTTTTAACCAATCTTGATACTTCTCTAAAAGATTGACTGCCATTTGGGATGCGATGGCAATTGAAAAGGCTTCTGTACCTTCAAATTCTTCAGGAGCAATTTCAATTCT
The DNA here is from genome assembly GCF_000380105.1 of Streptococcus orisratti DSM 15617. Classification (GTDB taxonomy): domain Bacteria; phylum Bacillota; class Bacilli; order Lactobacillales; family Streptococcaceae; genus Streptococcus; species Streptococcus orisratti. The sequence goes on along the minus strand of NZ_KB904501.1, from coordinate 3,057 downwards.
AGTTTCATCGTAAATAGCTTTCAAGCTTTCTCGTGATAAGGTTTTTTTGAAAGCCTCAAATTCTTTATTCATATAGGAATTCTCCCTGATTGATTATTTTTACTCTCATTATAACATAATTTATTTGAAAACGTTCTACTTTACTGTGTAACTTTTATTTTATGAAGATTTTAAGAGAAATTGTTATAATGAAAGCATGAAAGTATTTGATTTTCTTAGAGATAAATTTAAGATTTTAAGACAAAGAGCCAAAAATGTAGAAAAGAAAAGCAATGATGACTCACTGAATGAAGATTTGGAGCCAATCCAATCAAGGCGCTACCAACGAAGCAAAGGTCATCATGAGCAGGCAAAAAATCGCCCGAAGTGGTTAAAAAAAGTAGAACGTTTTGTCCCTTCTCCTAAAAATCCAATTCGCAGATTTTGGCGTCGCTATCGTATCGGAAAGATTTTACTTCTTTTAGCCAGTGTTGGTGTACTGACAATAGGATCCTATCTTTTTTACATTGCTAAGTCAACCAATGTTTCTGATTTACAAGATGCCCTCAAGGCAACAACTGTAATCTATGATAAATCGGATCAGCAAGTTGGTTCCTTGTCTGGACAAAAAGGTACTTATGTTGAACTGGATGCAGTCAGTGATTATATGGAAAAAGCAGTTGTCGCGACTGAGGATCGCACATTTTATGAAAATTCTGGAATTAACTATTCTCGTTTTTTGTTGGCCGTATTTACTATGGGGAAATTTGGCGGAGGGTCAACGATTACTCAACAATTGGCTAAAAATGCCTATCTAAGTCAAGAACAAACAGTGACACGTAAGGCTAAGGAATTCTTTTTAGCACTAGAATTGACGAAAAAGTACAGCAAAAATGAGATTTTGACTATGTACCTTAATAATGCTTATTTTGGGAACTCGGTCTGGGGCATTGAAGATGCTAGTCTTAAATATTTTGGCGTTCACGCAGCTGATCTAACAATTGAGGAGTCAGCTACTTTAGCAGGTATGCTTAAAGGACCAGAAATCTATAATCCCTATTATTCTGTAGAAAATGCAACTAATCGCCGCAATACTGTTTTAAAAGCAATGGTGGATGCTAAAAAAATTACTCAACAAGAAGCTGATGCAGCGTCACAGGTAGATATTACCAGTCAATTAAACGATGCTTACACGGGTAGCTCAGATGACTATCAGTACGCCTCTTATTTTGATGCAGTTATTCAAGAAGCCGAGAAAACCTATGGCATTTCTGAAGATGATATTGTTAATAACGGTTATAAAATTTACACAGAACTAGACCAAAATTACCAAGCCAATATGCAGGCAGTTTTTGACAATACTTACAATTTCCCTGTTTCTGATTACGATGGACAAAGTGCCCAGGGAGCAAGTGTTGCTATGGATCCAGCAACGGGAGCTGTTCAAGGTTTAGTTGGGCGAGTAAGTTCAACCGCATCGCCATTTCGTAGCTTTAACTATGCAACCCAAGCTTCACGGAGTCCAGGATCAACTATCAAACCGTTGGTTGTTTATTCGCCTGCGGTGGCCTCAGGCTATGACATTACTACGCTATTGCCAAACACTGTTAGGGATTATAACGGTTATGCACCAAGTAATTATGGAGGAATTGAGACAGAAGATGTTCCTATGTATCAAGCTTTAGCCAACTCTTATAATATTCCAGCAGTGTATTTGCTAAATGAGATGGGTATCAGTAAGGGAATAAGTTATGGTAAGAAATTTGGGCTTAGCATGGAAAATGTTAAAAACGAATTAAGTATTGCTCTTGGTGGTGGCATAACAACGAATCCGTTAGAAATGGCACAAGCTTACTCCACTTTTGCTAATAAAGGAATTATGCCAACAGCTCATCTTATTAGACGGATTGAAAATGCCAGCGGAGAAACCATCGCTTCTTTTAAAGAGAAAAATACCCGTGTTATAAGTCAATCTGTGGCTGACAAAATGACGAGTATGATGTTGGGAACTTTTTCTAATGGTTCAGGAATTAATGCTAATGCTTACGGCTACACTATGGCCGGTAAAACAGGTACAGTGGAGGCGAATTTTAATGCTGATTTAACCAGTGACCAGTGGGTTATAGGCTATACCCCTGATGTGGTCATTGCACAGTGGTTGGGTTACGATTCAACGGATGAAAATCATTATTTGACTGATGCTAGTTCAGGAACTGCTTCAACTATTTTTAGCGCTGTGGCAAGCTCCGTTTTGCCATACACAGCAGGTACCCAGTTCACAGTCACTAATGCTTATCGTCAAAATGGGTATGACTTAACCTACAGTGCGGATTCCAGCGAAACTGATACTTCCTCAGGCATTGATACCAATAAGATTCTAGACAAAGTACAAGAATCTGCTCAAACAGCTAGTGACTCTCTGGGCGATTTTCTAGATAAGGCCGGTGAAACCGTAAAAGATGTTTGGAATGGGGTTTCAAGCTGGTTTAGTCAGTAAAGTAAATATGACAAACGCATGAAGAAAGTTTTGTTTTTAGCAAACGGCAACCATAAACAAAAATCAATCAAAGTAGTAAACCAGAATTAAGGAGAACTACGATGATTGATTTTATTGTTTCCGTAGAAGAGAAGCTCAAAGCGATGAATTGGATAGTCGCCAATCTTGGAAAATCCGATATGCTTTATCAACTACCCTCTTTCTTGTTTTGATTAGTCAGTTGGCAAGAATTAGAAGATTACATTGAAATGAATATCTTCTACGTCAATATGTTGATTTGAATGCTGGTTGTCCATCGCATAACATCTTGCTATGAGTTGTATAGCAAAATGAAACACAAAAAGTACATAATGTGATATACTGTTTTTATGGCATATTCATTAGATTTTCGTAAAAAAGTTCTCGCCTATTGTAAACGAACAGGTAGTATCACAGAAGCATCAGATGTTTTCCAAATCTCACGAAATACCATTTATGGCTGGTTAAAACTAAAAGAGAAAACAGGGAACCTAAACCATCAAGCAAAAGGAACAAAACCAAGAAAAGTTGATAGAGATAGACTCAAAAACTATCTTAATGAC
>NZ_KB904500.1 GCF_000380105.1 Streptococcus orisratti DSM 15617 | reverse complement strand
TGAACCTGAGAAACACTTCCTCGTTTGATTTCACGACTGATGGTTGAGCGATGACGCCCAAGCAGACGAGCAATCTCAGAGGGGTTCTTGCCCATCTTGAGATAGGCGCTGATTTCTCCGCGTTCAGAGGCTGAAAGGTGTGAGTATAACGATTTTTTGGTAGAATGATTAGTGGACATGTTCATCTGCTTTCTATACTGAGTTGGGGAATTCTAGTATATCAGACGAGCATGTCTTTTTTGTTGCACTTCATTTTACAACGCGGGTCGAAAAAATCTTGGAAAAACTTTGGATTTTTCATTTTACAAATACCTTCTGAAAATGCTATAATGTAATGTAACACTAAAATGGGATACTTCTGAGGAGGTGATGAATTGGCTATTGACAAAGAAACGATTGCTGAGATAAAAAACAGTGTCAATATTGTTGATGTCATCGGAGAAGTGGTCAGCTTATCAAAGGCCGGTCGCAACTATCTGGGACTTTGCCCATTTCATAAGGAAAAAACTCCCTCCTTTAATGTCATTGAAGACCGCCAATTCTTTCATTGCTTCGGCTGCGGCAAATCTGGCGATGTTTTTAAATTTATTGAGGAATATCGTCAAGTCAGCTTTCTGGAAAGTGTTAGAATAGTAGCAGAACGGTCGGGAATTTCTGTTCAGGTTGAAACAACTCCTCAGCAAAATCGTTCTGCTCATCCCAATCAAGCTTTATTGGATATTCACCAAGATGCGGCTAAGTTTTATCATGCCGTTCTTATGACCACTAAGGTTGGTCAGGAAGCGCGAGCTTATTTGGCTGAACGGGGAATGACAGACCAACTTTTGGAAGAATTCAATATCGGGTTGGCTCCTGACGAAGCGGATTTTTTCTACCGTCAAGTCAGTTCAAAGGACAAGTATGACGAAGTCACGCTGACCAATTCAGGTCTCTTTAACTTTTCAGAAGAAAATAATCGGTTTTACGATGCTTTTCGTAATCGTATCATGTTTCCTCTGACAGACGACTCAGGACATGTCATTGCCTTTTCGGGTCGTATCTGGACACAGACTGATAGCGAGCAGAAACTAGCCAAGTACAAAAATTCACGCTCTACACCGATTTTCAACAAGTCCTATGAGATGTACCATTTGGACAAGGCTAAGGCTGTTGCGACTAAACAGCATGAAATCTATCTTATGGAAGGTTTTATGGACGTTATCGCTGCCTATCAGGCAGGTGTTGAAAATGCTGTCGCTTCTATGGGGACGGCGCTGACGCCAGAACACGTTCAGCATTTGAAAAAAATCACCAAAAAAGTAATTTTAACTTATGATGGTGACAATGCTGGGCAAAATGCCATCGCAAAGTCCTTAGAGATTTTGTCTGATATGCAGGTAGAAATTGTCCGCGTCCCCAATCAGATGGATCCAGATGAGTTTCTTCAAAAAAATTCTCCTGAGGCACTCCGGCAACTTTTGGAGCAGTCGCGTGTTTCTAGTGTTGAATTTTTTATTCATTATTTGAAGCCAGACAATATCGATAACCTTCAGGCTGAAATAGCCTATGTTGAAAAGATAGCACGAATCATCGTTCAATCACCGTCTATTACAGCTCAGAATGCCTATATCAATATGGTAGCGGAGCTTTTGCCAGACTACGATTATTTTCAGGTAGAACAAGCTGTTAACAATCAACGTTTGTCCAACCGCTCTGCTATTGCCCAAGAAACGAAACAAACGGCTATGCGAGTGGTTGATTTACCAGTGTCAAAATCATTAACAGCAGTGGTCAAAGCTGAGACTCAGCTTATGCATCGTCTGTTGCACCATGATTACCTGCTTAATGAATTTCGTAATCGTGATGATTTCTCTTTTGACACACCTGAACTACAAGAGTTGTATTTTTTACTGAAAAAACAAGGAGAAATCAGCACTATTGACTTGAATCAGATGGACGAGCCAGTTCGTCTGATGTATTATCGCGTTTTGGAGGAAAATTTGCCCAAAGAAATTGCGAATAATGAAATAGAGGCCATTGAGCATCGGAGAAGACAACTTTTACAAGAGCGCGAGATGCACAGGCATAGTAAGCAAGTTCGCGAATCTAGTAACCACGGCGATACCGATCAAGCTTTATTAGCTTTGCAACAACTTATTGCACAAAAAAGAAATATGGAATAGAGGAACCTATGGCAAACGAAAAAGAAATTACAACATTTAACGTTCAAGTTGCAGAATTTATCCGTAGCCACAAAAAAGAAGGAACAGCTGTTGATGATGAAGTTACAGAAAAGCTAGTTATTCCTTTTGCATTGGATGCAGATCAGATTGATAATCTCTTGGAACGTTTGACAGATGGCGGTATTTCGATTACCGATAAAGAGGGAAATCCATCAACAAAATACGTCGTTGAGGAACCTCAACCCGAAGAATTAACTGACGAAGAATTGCTGGGTTCCAACTCGGCTAAGGTCAATGATCCCGTCCGCATGTATTTGAAAGAGATTGGTGTGGTGCCACTTTTGACCAATGAAGAAGAAAAAGAATTAGCTGTTGCGGTTGCCGCAGGTGATTTGCAAGCAAAACAGCGTTTGGCTGAGGCTAATTTACGTTTGGTAGTTTCCATTGCTAAACGTTATGTTGGGCGTGGCATGCAGTTTCTTGATCTTATCCAAGAAGGTAACATGGGCTTGATGAAAGCCGTTGATAAATTTGATTATTCAAAAGGCTTCAAATTTTCAACCTATGCGACTTGGTGGATTCGTCAGGCTATCACTCGTGCTATCGCTGATCAAGCTCGTACCATTCGTATCCCTGTTCACATGGTGGAAACAATTAACAAATTGGTTCGTGAGCAGCGCAACTTGCTTCAAGAACTCGGTCAAGATCCAACACCAGAGCAAATTGCTGAGCGTATGGATATGACGCCAGATAAGGTCCGTGAAATTCTCAAAATTGCACAAGAGCCTGTTTCTCTAGAAACACCAATTGGTGAGGAAGATGATAGTCACCTTGGTGACTTCATTGAAGATGAAGTTATCGAAAATCCGGTTGACTATACAACCCGTGTGGTGCTGCGTGAGCAATTGGACGAAGTTTTGGATACACTTACTGATCGCGAGGAGAATGTGCTTCGCCTTCGTTTTGGACTCGACGATGGTAAAATGCGTACTCTTGAAGATGTTGGTAAAGTTTTCAATGTAACGCGTGAACGTATTCGTCAGATTGAAGCTAAAGCGCTTCGTAAACTTCGCCACCCAAGTCGTAGCAAGCAGCTTCGTGATTTCATTGAAGATTAATAAGTGAGGTAATTATGTCAGAAACTGTAAAATACACTGAAGAAGAAATTACTAAAATCAAGGACCGCATCCTAGAAGCTTTGGAAATGGTTATTGATCCTGAACTTGGTATTGATATTGTCAATCTTGGTCTAGTTTATGAGATACGTTTTGAACAAGATGGTCGTACGGAGATTGATATGACCTTAACAACGATGGGATGTCCACTAGCGGATCTTCTGACAAATCAAATCCACGATGTCATGAAAGATGTGCCAGAAGTGACCAGTGTTGAAGTTAAACTGGTTTGGTATCCAGCTTGGACAGTTGATAAAATGAGCCGTTATGCTCGTATTGCGCTAGGTATCCGATAAAAAGTGAAAAAGGGTGAAAAATCCCTTTTTTTGTTGTAAAATAGAATGGAACGAATAAAAAGGAGTACTCACATGATTTTAGTAACAGGTGCTAATGGCCAGTTAGGAACAGAATTACGCTATCTTTTAGATGAGCGCAATGAGGACTATGTGGCTGTCGATGTCGCAGAGATGGATATTACTGATGCAGATAAGGTGGAAGAGGTATTCTCTCAAGTCAAACCGACCTTGGTTTACCACTGTGCAGCCTATACTGCAGTTGATGCCGCTGAAGATGAAGGAAAAGAACTTAACTATGCCATCAATGTGACAGGTACGGAAAATGTCGCTAAAGCTGCTGCCAAATACGGTGCAACCCTGGTTTATATTTCAACAGACTACGTTTTTGATGGTGAAAAACCAGTTGGACAAGAGTGGTTGGAGACAGATACACCAGATCCAAAAACAGAATACGGTCGTACCAAACGTTTAGGTGAAGAAGCGGTTGAAAAATATGCGGACAAATTCTATATTATCCGTACCGCTTGGGTATTTGGTAATTATGGTAAAAACTTTGTCTTTACCATGCAAAATCTTGCCAAAACCCATGATACGCTAACAGTTGTCAATGATCAGCACGGTCGTCCAACTTGGACACGTACATTAGCAGAATTTATGACTTACTTAGCCGAAAACCAAAAAGCTTTTGGTTACTATCATTTGTCAAATGATGCCAAAGAAGACACAACTTGGTACGATTTTGCAGTTGAGATTCTCAAAGATAGTGATGTTGTCGTTAAACCAGTTGATTCAAGCTCATTCCCAGCTAAGGCCAAACGCCCATTGAACTCAACGATGAGTCTGGCTAAAACAAAGGCAACAGGTTTTGTTATCCCAACTTGGCAAGAGGCCTTGCAAGAGTTCTATAAACAAGGTAAAAAATAAGAATTACTTCATATTTTTAGAGTCTAGATTAGCATCTAGCTCTTTTTTATAATCTTTTAAGTTTTATTTTCAAAGGGTATTTAATACTTTTGAGAGCTAATCTGATATAATAGATGTATGGAAATGTTAAATCTTATTGTGACTTTATGCAGTCACTTTGTTTTTATTGGTATTAGCTATCAACTCTTAGCAACAATGGTTGATTGGTCTAAATTTATTAAATTAACCACGGAAAATATGTCGAAACTCCGTCTTTTAGTGCTATTTTTAAGTCTTGGTTTAGGTTACATGGTCAGTCACTTTTTCTTAGAACTGATTCAAGTTAGCCAAAATCTTTTTTTCATGTTCCGATAAAGGTATTATCTATCAAACTATGGTATAATCAAAGTCAGGATATTGTATAGAACGGAGTTACATTTTGGATAAAATTATCATTGAAGGTGGTCAAACACGCCTTGACGGAGAAGTGGTTATTGAGGGAGCTAAAAATGCTGTTCTTCCCTTACTTGCAGCGACTATTCTACCTAAAAGCGGAAAGACTATTTTGAGAAATGTTCCTATCTTATCAGACGTTTTCACGATGAACAACGTAGTCCGTGGATTGGGAATTTCTGTTGAATTTAATGAGGATGATAAGGAGATTACCGTTGATGCTACGAGTGACATTTTGGATGTTGCACCGTACGAGTATGTTAGCAAGATGCGGGCATCTATTGTTGTTTTGGGGCCAATTTTAGCACGTAATGGACATGCTAAGGTTTCTATGCCTGGTGGTTGTACAATTGGCAGTCGCCCTATTGATTTGCATTTAAAAGGTTTAGAAGCCATGGGGGCAAAAATAACGCAGCTTGGTGGAGATATTACTGCCGAAGCTGAAAAACTCCACGGTGCTCATATTTATATGGATTTTCCATCAGTAGGAGCAACTCAAAATTTGATGATGGCAGCAACATTGGCTGAAGGAGTAACGACGATTGAAAATGCTGCGCGTGAACCGGAAATTGTGGATCTTGCCATTTTACTTAATGAAATGGGTGCTCAGGTTCGTGGTGCGGGAACGGAAACACTTGTCATTACTGGAGTTGATAGCCTTCACGGTGCTGAACACGATGTTGTTCAGGATCGCATTGAAGCGGGAACCTTTATGGTAGCTGCAGCTATGACCTCTGGAAATGTTCTCATCAAAGATGCTGTCTGGGAGCATAATAGACCTTTGATTTCAAAATTGATGGAGATGGGAGTCAGTGTTACTGAGGAAGAAAATGGTATTCGTGTGCAGGCAGAGCTTGACAACTTACGTCCTGTAACAGTTAAAACACTGCCACATCCAGGCTTCCCAACGGATATGCAAGCCCAATTTACTGCGCTTATGGCGATTGTTAAGGGGGAGTCGACCATGATCGAAACAGTTTTTGAGAATCGTTTCCAACATCTGGAAGAAATGCGTCGTATGGGTCTGCATTCAGAGATTCTTCGTGATACGGCATTGATTCATGGTGGGCACGATTTACAAGGAGCACCAGTTATGTCAACTGATTTACGAGCTAGTGCTGCTCTTATTTTGACGGGACTTGTTGCCAATGGCACAACGATTGTTGGAAAATTAACACATTTAGATCGTGGTTATTATCAATTTCATGAAAAGTTGGCCAAACTCGGTGCCAATATTAGACGAGTTAGCGAGGCTTAAAGATGAATAGTGGTTGGAAGTATGTTTTAAAACAAATCTCACTCGTCCTCTTGGTAGCTCTGCTATCATGCCTTTGTCTAGCTATTGGCTTGATGATTGGTTACAGCTTTATGGGAAATGGAAAGAACCCTCTATCTATCCTTTCAGTGGATAAGTGGGAGTCTATCATTGGAAAATTCACAGGAAAGTAGGGATACCACCTACTTTTTCTTAAAATTTGAAGAGGGATAATGAGAAAGAAAAGACAAAAATCAATTATTTCAGTCCTAGTTTTCCTAGTGACTGTAATTACCATCGCGGTTGTTAATAGCGGAGCTATTCCTGACAAGTCTCCTTTAAAGCAAGTGGCACAATTCGTTTTAAAAACTGATAATGAAACTTCGCAAGCAGGCAAATCGGTTGATACAAGCGGGCGACCGGATCAAGTGTTAGCAGAGTCTGTTCTTACGGCGGAGGTCAAAAATCAACTTGGGAAGAAAATAGAATGGAATCAAGCAGGCGCTTTTATTATCAATAATAATCAGACGAGTTTAAAAGCAGATGTTGCAAGCGTATCATATGCTACCAATAAAACAAAATATGTGAGAGGGGAAAAAGTGCCGACAGTGGCTAATGCTCTTTTATCGAAAGCTACACGGCAATATGAAAGCCGTGAAAAGACTGGTAACGGAGGAAGTAGTTGGCGACCAGCAGGTTGGCATCAATTGACTGATTTAACGGGCGATTATGATCATGCAGTGGATCGTGGACACCTTTTAGCCTATTCCTTGGTAGGAGGCTTGAAGGGATTTGATGCTTCAATGAGTAATTCAGATAATATTGCTACGCAAGCTGCCTGGGCCAATCAGGCAAATTCCCAAGAGTCAACTGGACAAAATTACTATGAAACACTTGTTAGAAAAGCTCTAGATAATAAAAAACGTGTTCGCTATCGCGTGACTTTGATTTATCAGGGAGATAACATTCTAGCAAGCGGGGTGCATCTTGAAGCTAAATCATCAGATGGGAGTTTAGAATTTAATGTCTTTGTACCCAATGTTCAAAATGGTTTAGTTTTTGATTATTATTCAGGGGAAGTCAAAGAAAGTAGCTGATTATGGAAACAATCAACATTACAAAAGAGTTGCGTTTGTTACCTTTTCAAGCAGATATGATGAAGTTAAGAGTGGCTCTCATTTGGTATCAGGATAAAGAACTTTTGAATCAGGTTAATGGCACAACTGAATCTTATGATTTAGAACGCCTTGTGCGTATGTATGATTATCAGAAAAAACACGGGGAATTGTATTTTATCGAGATTTTTGATAGTGGAAAATGGTTACCAATTGGAGATGTTTGTCTATCTAGAGATGACTTCGCTATTGTCATTGGAAATAGAAACTATCAGGAACAGGGAATAGGGAAATTGGTGCTAAATGCTATGATTGCTCGAGCTAAATCTTTGGGATTTGATACAATACAGGTTCAAGAAATTTATGATTTCAACAAACGTTTCCAGAATCTTTTTTTATCCGCAGGCTTTAAAGTGAATCAATTGACTTCTAATGGTAGATCTTATTGTTTAAAACTTGAGAAATAGATTCTGTATCCGTTTACATTCATTGACTTTAGGTGTATAATAAAGATGTAAAAAGTAGGATGTTTCTTCCAGAAGGAGGTTGTCATGATTTACTTATTTATCAGCTTAATAGCTTTAGCATTATTGATTGTCATTGGTGTGCCCTATCTTATTGATGACTTTGAAGTGATGCAAGCTTTCAAGAAAAAGTCAGGGGAATCGATATCAGATCAGTTAATGGAAATGATGGGATTTCACAGACCTTCACACGGTTAGAGGTTGAGGCAAGGGTCTCAGCTTACTTCTTAGAGTTCATGTTAAAATTTTCAACGCAGTAGTTGATTGCCAGATTTGTTTGTGTTTTACACTCCAATCTGTTCTTACAACTATGCGGAATGGGATTTTGATATGAACTTTTTTATTTGTTAAATTTTTCTTGTGTTTGTTTAAAAATATATTTATAGTTGATTGAAATAGGGATAGGACAAAAGAGTCTCAAGAAAAGTATCGCAATTTGGCAATACTTTTCTGAGGTGTTTTTTGATATGAGCCCATGTTTTCTCAATAGGATTATACTCAGGTGAGTATGGAGGAAGTGGTAAAAGTTTATGCCCATACTCTTCACATAAGNGCTCTAGCCTACTCATTCTATGGAATCTTGCATTATCCATAATAATAACTGATGGTGTGCTTAATGTTGGCAGCAGAAATTTCTGAAACCAGGCTTCAAAAAAGTCGCTCGTCATTGTTTCTTCATAAGTCATCGGAGCGATTAGCTCACCATTTATCAACCCTGCAACCAAAGAAATCCTATGATCCCTTCTTCCAAATACTTTACCTTTTATCAATTGTCCTCTTAATGAGCGACCATATTCTCGATAAAAATAAGTATCGAATCCTGTTTCATCAATATAAACAGGTGTTAAGTGCTTTAAACGATTAAAATGTTTAAGAAATAAAGCTACTTTTTCTGGATCTTGTTCATAGTAGGTA
>NZ_KB904499.1 GCF_000380105.1 Streptococcus orisratti DSM 15617 | reverse complement strand
AATCTAAATCAAGTAGCTCTTTGGCTAAGGTATTACCACCCATGGTCAGTATAGCTTGAATCATGGTTTTCATCGTTAGCTGACTTTTCCGACTAAAATCTTTTTCAGGATGAAGCACAAACTGGTTTGCGGTGGAAACGATGTTGTTAATACTATCAAGTAAATGAGCTTTAATCTGATCTAACATGACTTTTCCCCTTTTATTTTTAGTGTACCATAGAAAAAACTAACCTACCACAAAACGTGATAGGTTAGTTAACTTAATGACATTGGAGTGCAAGCTGCTTTTTTTGACGCTGTCTTTATATTTTGGCAGCCAATCGTTAAACGCGGTAGCAAATAGCGCATCGCTTTCTTTTAAGTGTTCTAGCTTATCGGCTATCTTGTCCTCTAAAAGCTTCTGTGCTTCTTTCTGTGCACGATTTGAGCCACTTTCTAGGGTAACGGATACCCTACGACATTTTTCGGTGTATGGGTCTTTGTAACGCTCAAAATATTTAAACTTACCGTCTGGTGATTTTTCTTTCCACATTATTTTTACCTCATTTCTATGTTAAAATGGGCATAGTAAAGCGACCTCTGCATGCAGTTGTTTTACTATAAAGTCTCATTATCCCTACACTAAAAATTTGGCGAAGGCGAGTGTAGAGATTTTTTGTTTAGCTTAGCAACTCTTCTGTGCGCTTATATGGTTTAAAAGGACTCTTTGGAAGAGATTTTTCTCATTTTTTATAGTTTAAATGAATATGATTTGGTAAAATAGAATCATGATTATTTTACAAGGAAATAAAATTGAGCGCAGTTTTTCAGGTGATGTGCTCTTTGATAACATAAATATTCAAGTAGATGAACGTGATCGTATTGCTCTTGTTGGGCGTAATGGAGCCGGAAAATCCACTCTCCTTAAAATTTTGGTGGGAGAGGAAACTCCAACATCAGGTGAGGTTAATGTGAAACGTGACCTAACTCTTTCTTATTTAGCTCAGGACAGCCGTTTTGAGTCAGAAAATACGATATTCGATGAAATGCTCCATGTTTTTGATGATCTTAGGGCAACGGAGCAGACTTTACGCTCCATGGAATTGCAAATGGCTGAACTTGATGGAGCAAATTTTGACAAACTAATGAATGATTATGATCGTTTGTCAGAGGAGTTTAGAGCAAATGGTGGTTTTACTTATGAGAGCGATATTAAGTCTATTCTCAATGGCTTTAAGTTTGATGAGACTATGTGGAATATGACAATTTCTGAGCTTTCGGGAGGTCAAAATACGCGATTGGCTCTGGCAAAGATGTTACTTGAACGCCCAGAACTTCTAGTTTTGGATGAGCCAACTAACCATCTGGATATTGAGACTATTGCTTGGTTAGAGAACTATCTTGTCAACTATCAAGGAGCATTGATTATTGTTAGTCATGACCGCTATTTCTTAGACAAGGTAGCCACGATTACTCTCGATTTAACGCCGCATAGCTTGGATCGTTATGTAGGTAATTATTCCAAATTTATGGATTTAAAAGCAGAGAAGATTGCCACAGAAGAAAAAAATTATGAAAAACAAGCTAAAGAAATTGCCAAACTTGAAGATTTTGTACAACGTAATATAGTTCGGGCTTCAACAACCAAACGCGCGCAAGCACGTCGTAAGCAGTTAGAAAAAATTGAGCGTTTGGATAAGCCAATTAGTGGTCAAAAATCGGCTCATATGACTTTTCACGCGGATAAGGTTTCTGGGAATGTTGTGTTGACAGTGGCTAATGCGGCCATCGGATATGAAGGTGAGGTTCTGGCTCAGCCAATTAACTTAGATGTCAAAAAATTCGATGCGATTGCTATCGTGGGACCGAATGGAATTGGCAAGTCAACTTTCATCAAGTCAATTATTGGTCAAATCCCTTTTATTAATGGCCGTTCAAGCTACGGTGCTAATGTGGAAGTGGGCTATTATGATCAGATACAGAGCAATTTGACTCGGACAAATACAGTTCTCGATGAACTTTGGAATGATTTCTCTACAACGCCAGAGGTTGAAATTCGCAACCGGTTAGGTGCTTTTCTTTTTTCAGGTGATGATGTTAAAAAATCGGTGAACATGCTGTCGGGGGGAGAACGAGCACGTCTTTTGTTGGCTAAACTATCCATGCAAAACAATAATTTTCTCATTTTGGACGAACCAACTAACCATTTAGATATTGACAGTAAGGAAGTGTTGGAAAATGCCTTGATTGATTTTGATGGAACCTTACTTTTTGTCAGTCATGACCGCTATTTTATCAATCGTGTTGCAACTAAAGTTCTTGAAATTTCTGAAAATGGTTCTCAGCTTTATTTGGGTGATTATGATTATTATTTGCAGAAAAAAGCAGAGCAAGAAGAACTGGCTCAGCTGACTATAAACTCGCAACAAAAGGAGCAGTCTTCTCAGCCTGATAGTAAAATTTCAGATTATCAAACTCAAAAAGCTAATCAAAAAGAGTTGCGTAAACTCAACCGTCGTATTTCAGAGATTGAAGAAGAACTGGAAGACATCGAAAGTCGTGAGCAAGAAATTAATGAGGCGATGATGACGACTAATGAAGCAACTCAGCTTATGGATCTTCAAAAAGAATTGGATGCTATCACAAATCAACAAGATATACTTATGCTTGAATGGGAGCAACTTAGTGAACAACTTGACAAATAATATTTTGTTAGTCGGATGAGAAGGTAGTTAATTCTATATTTAACAAAAAAGATTATCTTGCATAAATTTTGATTGTACTAGTAAATTTGGTTAATATTACTATCCTTTTTGCTAGAGATTCACAGAGAATCTATAAGTGAAGTTTGTGACAGTTGCTTGGGTGACCGAGTTTTATGCTAACTATCTGGTTTATATCCAGATGATATGTTTTGTCATGGCTTAAGCTGTCTTGGTATAAGTGTAAACATTAACTGTTCAGTTCATTTTTATAGCTAGGCTTCTTATGTGGTTCTATCCGAACAGTATAAGATCAGTTTTTATAAAGAAGATACATGTCATTAGAAAATAGTTACATGTATTTTCTTTATATGTATACCATCTGGTTTGATTAAAGTGTGTTTATTTTTGACAACTATTATGGTAAAATGATGAAGAAATTAAGATCGTTTTTCATGGAGAATATTATGAGACAAAAAGGACATGGAACAATTAAAAAATCAAAAGCCTACGGTGCTATTGGCACCTTGTTGTTGTCGGGGGCTTTAATTGCTACCTTGGGGACAGCGAGTGTTAGTGCAGATGAAACAACAGTGATTGTTACAAATGATAGTACGACTAAGCTAGTTACTGATTCATCAACTACAGTAAATAGTAACAATGAAGCTACTATAGTAGCAGAAGATGCTATCAATGAAGAAAAGAATCAAGATAATATATCAATCAATAATGAGCCAGCAACGGTTTCTGAAGACAGTCAAACTAATGTTCAGGAACAAGCAAAGGCTGGAAAAGATACGAACTATGAAACATTAGAAGAATCATCAGATAATACAGAAAACTTACAAATAGTTACAGAAATTTCTAATGGTGAAACAAGCAAGCAAACAGAAGATGTTACAAAAGATGTTGTGACCGATTCTCAAGAATCTAATCAAGCTAATGAACAAAAAGCAACTGCTGAAGAACCAACTGATAAAGTAAGCGTTGAACGTGGGGCGACTGGAAATGTTACTAGTGAAGTAACAAGTGTTACTCTAGCAAGTAATGGATTTAATTTACAATACAATCAAGCTATTGCGAGTGGAGCTAAAATAATGTTTGCCGTTTGGTCAGATACCAAAGGTCAAGATGATTTGATTTGGTATACTGCAGACGATAACGGAAAAGCAGTTGCTAAATACACTGGTTCTTATGGTAAGTACTATGTCCATACCTATCAGAACCTCAACAATAAAATGAATGGCTTAAATGCTACATCAATTGCTATTCCAAAACCGAGTGCTAAAGTAACCGTTACAAAGGCAAGTGCCACAGCTTATCAAGTAACAGTTTCAGAAGTGCCAGTATATATTACAAGCGTGACACTGCCAATTTGGACCGAAAATAAGGGACAAGATGATCTCATTTGGTATAAAACAAGCAAAAATTCAGCGACTACATATTCAGCAACCATTAGTATTGCGGAACACAATCTTGAAAGTGGAAAATATAATGTCCATGTTTATGGGACAAGTGCCGTTACTAATTCTTTAACAGGTTTGTTGGGAACAAGTTTCCAAGGTGAGTTTGAAAATATTAGTGTTTCAGCCAGTCTCGAACAGAATGGTATTAATATCACGATACCAAGTGATGTTAGCAAGGCAATGTCCATTTACCACGCTGTCTGGTCTGCAAAAAACGCCCAAGACGATATTGTCTGGTATAAAGCGGATAGTTCAGGTAAGACCACAGCGAAATATACAGGTGATTACGGAACCTACTTTATTCATACCTATGGCGTTGTTAATGGGCATATGGTAGGTTTGAATGCCACAAGTATTAATGTTGTTAAACCTAGTGTCTCTGTAGATGTGACTAGGGTCGGTGAAGTATCTGTCAAGGTTACTGTTAGAGATGTTCCAGTTTACATGACAAGTATTGTCTTACCAACTTGGACGGAAAACAAAGGGCAAGATGACATTAAATGGTATCAGGCTGCTAAGCAAGCAGATGGTAGTTATACGTATACAATCTATGCGAAAAACCATAATTTTGAGTCTGGACATTATAACATTCATGTTTATGGTACAAGCCAAGTGACCAATTCTTTTATTGGGATAACATCGACAAGTGGTATTGATTTCATCTTTAATCAAAGTTTAACAAATCCAACTGTAACCGTTCAAAATCAAAATACTGCTAATGGGACGTTGCAAGTTGTAATTGCCGAAACAGAGACTTCTAAAGAAATTGCTAGTGTTGCAGTAGCCGCTTGGTCACAAGAAAAACAGAAAAACATTTACTGGTATACAACTTCAAGTGTGGTCAACGGGAAAGTGGTTGTGACAGTTGATGAAAAATACCACCATAATATCTCGGGTAACTACACAGTCCATGCTTACGTAAAAACCAAAGATGGCGAAACGATTGGTTACAATCTCGGTCAATATACTTTAACGAACAAGCAAACAACTGCTAATGTATCAACAAATTATAAAGGTACAGGTATTTACGCTGTCAGCATTTCAGGTGTTTATTCAAGTGGAGCAGTAAAATATGCCGTTTGGTCTGATACTAACGGACAAGATGATCTTAGTTGGTATGATGCTACAACATCAGGAACAAATGCAACTGGTTTAATTAATGTAGCAAACCATTCCGGAACGGGAACGTACCATCTGCATGTTTATCAATCTGATAATGGACAGATGTACTTCTTAACCTCAACTGATTTCACAGTGAAACGCACTAACTACAATACCCCTTATTACAATCAACGTGATGGACGTTGGGGTGGTACCCGCTATGGTTACTACACACTGGCTTCAACTGGTTGTGTACCAACTAGCCTTGCCATGGTTTTTTCATCATTGACCAACACTGAGGTTCTTCCAACCACAGTTGCAAGTTACCTTTACAACAATACTGTTGAATTTAACCGAGGTACGGAAGGAACAACTGGGAATGGTATCTTGATTGCCTCTCGTCAATGGGGCTTGACACCGACTATTATTAATTCCTCAGCAGCTTTAACAAGTACTCTCAAAGAAGGGCATCATGTGGTGGCAGCCGTCCAACAGGATAAATTCTCACCGTGGGGTTATGGTACTAGCCACGAAATCGTTCTAAAAGGGTACTCAAATGGAAATACTTATGTTTCTGACCCATACAATTCATCCAATAATGGTTGGTATCCAATTGCTTCGCTTTGGAATGAACAAAGTACGCAAAGCGTGGATACTCGTGGCTTAGGAAATCCATTTGTCAAAATAACAGATATTTAATCATACTTATCCATCCGAACGGACAAG
The DNA here is from genome assembly GCF_000380105.1 of Streptococcus orisratti DSM 15617. GTDB lineage: Bacteria > Bacillota > Bacilli > Lactobacillales > Streptococcaceae > Streptococcus > Streptococcus orisratti. Next base: position 3,318 of record NZ_KB904499.1, on the reverse strand, counting down.
TAATAGGATAAGCCACTAGCCAGCGTCTAAAGACACTGGCTAGTTGTATGATTCAGCTTGTGAGTAGAGGCAAAGTTGACAAGAGAGGACATTTTTGTCTTCTTTTCTTTATGTCTAAAGCAATTAGAATTAACTTAATGGCCTATATATCACAGTTTGTTTGATTAATTGGTGTTATTTGATGGAAGATAAGAAACCAAGTTTCATGACGTCGCCAAATACTGGTATGTTTTTGGTTATTTAGTTCATAGGTGACGAGTTTTGTTTTTTGGCTGATAGATTGAATTTTAAAATATTTGAAATTACAAGTGTAATATTCCTGTTGATCTAGAAAATCTTCAGCGGTTAGAAAGTTTCCATTCTCATCAACCATTAAGAAGGTTTTAGAGATGTATTTCTCATAATCGGGGATTTTAGAAAGAATTATTTTTTCGTTTTTATAAATTTTCTTAGAAACATTTTCAAAAATTTCATCTTCGGGTATGGAAGCAGGTTCGACATGGATGTCAATATCATAGACATGAAATTGATCACTTAATAGACGTTCTACTTGTTCAGTAATGGCATGGCTTTCGTAAACCGATAAATCTGGATTCATTTCTAGAACAATATCTAAATAGACATTGCTACCATAGTTACGTCCGCGTTGTGATTTGACTGCGGAGATTTTTGGAATTTGGAGGATGGCTTTTTCGTATTCTTTAAGTTGCTTCTCGTCAAAGCCATCGGATAAGCTAAAGGCGCTTTCCATAAAAATATCATAGGCTGTCTTTAAAATTAGATAAGTGATAATAATGGCCGTGATACGGTCAATAATAGGGAGGTTAAGAGATGAGGCAAGGATGGCAACAGAAGTCCCCAGTGAAGTTAAGGCATCAGACAGATTGTCTTTTGAAGCCGCTACAAGGGCACTTGACTTGACTTTTTTGGAAAGGGAGCGGTTATAAAGATAAACTCCAAACATGATAAGAGCTGAAATTAATCCTACAATTGCACCAATCGGATCAATCTTTGCACTTTGTCCAGAGAAGAGTTTCTGGAGAGTTTGAATGAGCACTTGAAAACCTACGATAAACATGATGACCGAAGTAATCAAGCTAGATAAATCTTCTATTTTCCAGTGGCCAAAACGGTGATTATCATCTGCAGGTCGGCTAGCTAAATGCAGCCCGATAAAGAGCGCTACATTTCCCATAATATCGGAGAGATTGTTGAAGCCATCAGCAATAAGAGAAGATGACCCGAGGAGATAGCCTGAGAGTAATTTGCCAATGGTAAGTGTTAGATAGGCGATAATACTGACAATCGGGCCTCTTTTTGCTAATTTGAGATTTTCTGCTGGTGATGCCATATTTTCTCCTTTGTTTGAATGTATTTGTATTAAAAATCGAGTTTCTATTTCGTTGAAGCAACAACATTGCCGTTATATGTTTTAACCCAAAATTGTGTGTAAGTAAGTGTCACTGTAAATGAAGAGGGCGCATTTTCTGCGTTCTCTTGCGCACTGAACTCAGAGGTGACAGTACGAAAAAATAGCTATTAGTACCCATTATACCACAATTTCGATATGAAAAACCGCCATATATTTCAGGCGGCTAACGACTATAATTGTGAAAAATAACGTTTTGTTTCCTTGATAATGATTGGTGATAGCCCAAGGAGTGCAATAAGGTTTGGAATAGCCATGAGACCATTAACAATATCAGCAAGAACCCAGATTAATTCAAGCTTAAGAAAGCCTCCAAGTGCAACCATAAGTACAAAAATTAAGCGGTAAACGGGAATGGCACGTGTACCGAACAAGAATTCAAAGCAACGTTCTCCGTAGTATCCCCATCCTAAAATGGTTGTAAAAGCAAAAAGGACCAAACTAATTGTTAGTGCGAAAACACCAAAATTTCCAAAAACAGTTGCAAAAGCATGCTGAGTCAATGTTGCGCCGTTGAGATTGCTAGACCAACCTCCAGTAACGATAATAGCTAAACCTGTCAATGTACAGACGATAATGGTGTCAATGAAAGTTCCAGTCATGGATACCAACCCTTGTTCGACAGGTTCTTCGGTTTTGGCTGCCGCTGCTGCAATTGGAGCTGAGCCGAGACCAGATTCGTTTGAGAAAACACCGCGTGCAATACCTGATTGAATAGCAATCATCATAGTAGCGCCAGCAAAGCCACCTGTTGCCGCTTGACCTGTAAAAGCTGATTTTAAAATGAGGGCAATACTTGGAAGGATATTACCAGCGTTGAAGATAAGGACAATGAGTGCAGCCAGAATATAAATAATGGCCATAAAGGGAACAATTTTTTCAGCTACTTTAGAAATGGATTGGATACCCCCAAAGATAATAATCGCAACAATGACAGCAAGTATGATACTGACAATAGTAGCAGGCAAACCAAAGGCGTTATTTAATGACTCTGTGATGGAATTGACCTGAGTGAAGGTTCCAGATCCAAGGAGGGCGACCATGACACCAAAAATTGCAAAGACAATAGCTAGCGGCTTCCAGCGTTTACCCAATCCGTTTACGATATAATACATTGGACCACCAGCTACCTCACCATTGGCGTCTTTTGTCCGATATTTGATAGCCAATACCCCTTCTGAGTATTTTGTCGCCATTCCAAAGAAGGCAGCTACCCACATCCAAAAGAGGGCACCAGGTCCCCCAAGTTTAATGGCTGTCGCAACTCCGACAATATTTCCAGTACCAATAGTTGCTGCAAGGGCGGTGGCAAGGGCTGCAAAACTCGAAATGTCCCCCTGTCCCTTACTTTCAGCAGTGAAAATCAATTTTAAGGCTTTGGGGAGTTTAAAAACTTGGAGTAAACCAAGCCGTGCTGACAGGTAAATTCCTGTTCCAACCAAAAGAACAAGAAGTGGTGGTCCCCAGACAAAACTGTCCATGGACGAAAGAATTTGATACATAAAAGTCTCCTGAGTCTGATCATTCTTCTTGTTAGACAAAAGCTAACATTAACTTTATTATTATATAAGTCAGAAGTGGATTTGTCAATTTTTGAAAAATAGCACTTGCGCTAATAGGTATTGCCTAAATTCTCAAAGTAAATTCTAGTCTAACACCAAAACTGGAAATTAGACTGAGACAAAAAAATAAGGTAGAACTTACTATGGGACAAGTTGGTAACTGACAATGAAAAACAAACACTTAACTCTCTCTGATCGCAACGATATTCAAATAGGAATTGAACAACTTAAGCCCTTCTCAGCTATAGCAGCTAAGTTAGGAAAAGACCCGTCCACAATCTCAAAAGAAGTTCGGAGAAATAGGGTGATAAAAGAGAACTCTAGTAC
>NZ_KB904498.1 GCF_000380105.1 Streptococcus orisratti DSM 15617 | reverse complement strand
AGTTACCAACTTGTCCCATAGTAAGTTCTACCTTATTTTTTTGTCTCAGTCTAATTTCCAGTTTTGGTGTTAGACTAGAACTTACTTTGAGAATTTAGGTTAGAAACATTTAAGTAGGATTTTTTCAAATCTCACTTGACAACGCTTACAAAATAAACTACAATAAAACTATAATCAAACAAGGATTGTTACTCTTTGGGAGGCATTACCGTTCATCAAGTAAGGGGGTGTGGTATGTCTTCAAAGAGTTTTTTTGTGCATGACTAACAGCACAGGATTAGAAAAGGTAGATAATTATGAGAGTTGTGAAGAAAATCAATAATAATGTGGCAGAATGTCTGGATAATAATGGTAAATCGTTGGTCGCCTTTGGACGTGGTATTGGTTTTCCAAAGACGCCTTATGAGCTAGAGGATCTTTCAAAAATTGATATGACATTTTATAAATTAGATCCTCATTTTCAATTACTTTTGGATGAAATTCCAGAAGATTTGATGTTGCTTAGTGTGGAAATCGTGCAAAATGCGCAGAAGGAGTTGTCTGGAAAACTCAATCCGACTTTGATATTTAGCTTGGCAGACCATATCCAATTTGCTATTCGTCGATTGAAAGAATTTAAGGAAATGAAAATTCTTTTTTCACAGGATGTTGCCCAGCTCTATCCAAAGGAAACGAAATTAGCAGAAGATGCCTTGGTTTTGATAAATACTTCATTAGGTGTTAATCTCCCACACAGTGAAGTGACCAGTATTGCCATGCATTTTATCAATAGCCAAGCCGAATTTGACATTGACAACGAAAGTCAGGCCATCGAAGAATTGATTGAGATTATGACACAGATGATTGAAAATCAATTAGCAATTCGTATTGAGCGTGAAGAATTTAATTACCAAAGGTTTCAAGCACATGTTCGTTATTATCTGAAGCGACTACGTGAAAATGAATCATTTATTAATGGGAATGAGACTATTTTACAAAGTCTCAAAGAAAGTCAACCTCATATCTATCAAGTTGCAGTCGTTATCATGGATTATATTCATCAAAGTATGGGATATAGTCAATCTGATGACGAGTTACTTTACCTGATGATACACATCAACAGGTTGTATGAAAAAAATAGCGGAGAAAAATAGCGAAGCTCCGCAAAGGAGAAAGTTATGGTCGATAATAATAAAGTTATCGCAGAAAAAGTGCTTGCTGCGGTTGGTGGTAAGGAAAATGTGATGAGTGCAACACATTGTATGACACGTTTGCGTTTGAATTTAAAGGATACTTCCATTCCTAAAAAAGACGAGCTAACCAGTATCTCAGGTGTTCTTGCTGTTGTTGAGTCTGGTGGACAGTACCAAGTTGTCATTGGGCAAAATGTCGCAAAAGTTTACCCTGAGTTTGCTAAATTAGCAGAGGTTACATTGGAAAAACAAGTTGACGAAAATTTGGATAAACCAAAAGAAAAATTAACACCAAAAGGTGTGGGAATGGCAATCCTTAATTATATGTCAGGCTCAATGACACCTTTAATCCCAGCTATGATTGCTGCGGCAATGTTTAAAACGATTCAAGTCGTTATTGGACCAGATTTACTTGGACTGGTTTCTGAAAAGAGCGATATGTATGTTTTATGTGATATTATGTATAGTGCTTTTTTCTACTTCTTACCAATTTTTCTTGGATTTACGGCTGCTAAAAAACTTGGTGTGAGTCAGGTCATGGGGATAATGTTAGGGGCGATGTTGCTAGTACCTGACTTTATTGTCTTGGACGGTCAAAAATTTACTGTTTATGGTTTTTTGACAACTACTGCACATAACTATTCACAGACGGTTTTACCTGTTATTATTTCTATTTGGGTAATGAGCTATGTTGAGCGCTTCTTTAAAAAAATAATTCCTGATGTTTTATCAACGATTTTCGTGCCATTTTTAACGATTTTTGTTATGGTTCCTATTACCTTTGTTGTTTTGGCTCCAATTGGTAATCTTGGTGGTGAATTAATTGGGACTGGTTTGATTGCTTTTGGTAATGTTGGTGGCTTTCTTGCGATTGCTGTCGTTGCAGCCTTGTGGGAATTCCTTGTTATGTCAGGAATGCATCAAGTTTTGATTGTTTTTGGGATTACCGCTATGATGCAAAATGGTTATGATAGTTTTGTTTTGACAGCAGGTGGTTATGCAACTTGGGCAGCATTTGGTATGGCATTTGGAGCATTTCTACGTTTTCGTGAAAAAGATGCAAAGGCTTTGGCATTTGGTTATTTTGTTTCAGCGATTATAGGTGGAGTAACCGAACCAGTTCTTTACGGTATTGGACTTCGCTATAAACGTCCTTTTCTTGCCCTTGCAGCAGGTGGCTTCTGTGGTGGACTTTACGCAGGGGTAACCCATGTTGGAACTTATGTTATGGGAGCTACGAATTTTCTAGCTGTTCTTGGCTATGTTGGTGGTGGAACAGTGAACATGATAAATGGCTGTATTGCGGCAGCGATTGCTTTTGCTGTAACTACTGTTTTAACGTATCTTTTCGGTTTTAATAAAACAGAAAGTGTTTTGCAAAGAGATTAGGTGGTTTTTATGAAAAAAATTCTTTTGCGTGCTGATGATTTAGGTTATTCTGAGGCTGTTAATTACGGTATTGAAAAGTCTATCAAAGAGGGTTTGATTTCAAGTCTTGGAGTTATGGTCAATATGCCTGCTACGCAGCACGGCGTTGATTTAATTAAAAATTGTGACTTGGTTCTAGGAGTGCATACTAATATTTGTGCTGGTAAGCCTTTGACAAAGCCCGAACTTATTCCAAGTTTGGTGGATGAGAATGGCAATTTCAAGTCGTCTAAAACATTTCGGGCATCGAAAGAGGATTTTGTCGTCTTTGAAGAAGTTGTTTTGGAAATTGAAGCACAGTACCAGAAATTTTTAGAATTATTTGGACGTCAGCCAGATTATTTTGAAGGGCATGCGGTAGCGTCAAGCAATTTCTTTAAGGGATTAGAAATTGTCGCAGAAAAACATGGCTTGAAATATTCAGGATTTTCAACAGGTGGCGCACCATTGATAATTGGTAACTCTCTTGTGCAATTCAATATGGAATCGATGGCACCGCATTACGATCCTTTTGATATGTTAAAACGTATGGTAGCAAAAGCAGATGACCATGTGGTACAGTTGGCAGTTTTTCACCCTGGTTATCTTGATGATGACATTCTAACACACTCTAGCCTAACCATTCCTCGAACACAAGAAGTTGCTATGTTAATTAATCCTGATGTCAAACAATGGCTCAGAAAGCAAGATGTTGAACTCATTGATTACCGAGATTTGTAAAACAGTAGTTGTTGGATATAAGCTGATTTTCAATTTTTATGCTCGCGAGGCTGAGACAAGGTGCTCAGCTTCTTTGTTTGTGTTTATAAGATGGGGCGACTAAATGGGTTCTAATACGCTGATAAATCAGCCTTTACAACCCTTCTCAACTTTGCGGGGGTGAGCTGACGAAATAAAGTTTCTGTGAAATTACTAATTTTCTTGCTTTTATTTATTCTGTTTTAGAATAAATATTCCTTAAAATCGAATTGTAAGCGTTCGTAAAATAAATTAAGATAGAACTATAAAGATTGATTAAGAGAGTAGGTGTACAAATGATTATTGATAGTAATTTATATTGGTTTGAAGAAGATATTTTTGAGTCTGAAGAAAAAATGGAAGCTTTTCTAGCGAGTGCTCCCAAGCAGTATGACACCAAAGTTCATGCTGGAGCTTTACCAGATGGACGTCAGCAAATTATCATTGAACGTCCTCAAGGATTTGAAAATCTGAATTATGTTCAAGGAGAATATAAGCTTGAAACGATGTTGGCTGATATGGACTTGGCTGGTGTTGATAAGGCTGTTTTGAAAATCCCAGGTTGTCAAGAATGGTTGACTTTGGAGCAATGCAAAGCTTTCAATGACGGTATGTATGGTTATATGAAGCGTAGTCAAGGGCGTCTGGTTCCTTTAGCTGTTTTACCACCATATGGCTCTAAAGCTGTTTTTGCAGAAATGAAACGTTGCTTTGAAGAACTTGGATTTACAGGTGTTCAATTGGTTGCTCACTATGGCAATTATTACCTTGATAATGATTTGTTTGCGACATTCTTTGAAGAACTTAATAAGTATCAAGCAACGGTTTACGTTCACCATACACCAGTTCCTACACAGTATGATGCACTTTATGAGTACACAAATGTCCGCCGTTCTTATGGACGCTGTGTTGACCAAACAACGGCAATTTGTCGGGAGTTGTATAGCGGTTTCTTTGAAAAATACCCTCATTTGACTTTTGTGCATTCAATGCTCGGAGGAGCATTCTTTGGTTTGAAAAATGTCTTAATGCCACATAAGCCAAGTAAAGCTGATACTGTTCAACGTTTTGGTGGGGATGATAAGCATATCGAGGAACATTTTGCTGAAAATATTTATTTTGAAATGTCACATGCGCAACCTTGGGGGAAAGATGCTTTAGAGTATGCCGTAAAAGTTTTAGGCGCTGATCACATTATTTTTGGCTCATCTTATCCCGTCCGCCAAGAATGGCTCACAAAAGGTGCTGACTTTGTTAATAATTTGGATTTGACAGCGGAAGAAAAGGACTTGATTTTAGGAGGTAATGCGCAACGACTTTACCATATTAAAGATTAGATGGAGGTAGCTATGTTACAAGCAGGTGCAGGGAAATCTCGCATTCAGCTGACAGAACAATTATTGCCACTTGAAAAATTTACCTATTGTCATGATGACTTGTACTGCCGGGCTATTATTTTAGATGATTTCGTCTTTATTTCGCTTGATGTGACATCCTTACAAGATTATGCGATTAGAGTCATAAAAGACAAGGTTAAGGCAAGTTGTGAGGTTTTAGATAATCATATTTTTATTAGTGTCACACATACTTTTTCGGCGCCCCACACGCGTTCTTTAAAGGCATTGGAAAAAGCAGACACGGAAACCAAGCAAAAAAATCAATACTATTTAGACCTTTTGCTTCAAGCTGTTGAAGAAGCTTTGCTTTTAGCCAAAAACAATTTACAGCCAGCTTCCCTCTCTTGCCAAAATGTCAGGGCACAAGCTCAGGTAAACCGCGATATAGAGCTAATAGATGGGTATTGGTTGGGAAAAAATCCACAAGGTTATTCTAATCATACGATTCCGATGTTGCAAATCTCCTCGACATCAGGAGCGTTAATAGCCATGATTTATAGTGTGGATGTTCAGTCGTCTATCGTTGAAAAAATAGGTGACGGGGCTATTAGTAGTGATTTTATCGGTTTAACCACACAAAAAATCGAAGATAAGCTTAACTGTGTTGCTCTATTTATGCTTGGAGCAGCAGCTGACCAGACACCTAACGTCTGTCAAGAAAGTTTTGATAGCCTAGAACGCTGTTCAGATGAATTAGCTTCGACAATACTATCACAAGTGACAGAAAATGAACATTTCGAGGGTGATTTTAGCTTAACCCAAATCAGCGTTGAGCTTGATGGACAAGCCATTCCTGATATGAAAAGCTTAAAACCAACAAGGCGGTATCATTTTGAATTGCAAGGTAAAAAGCAAGTCGAGTTAGCGATTTTGACCATTGGAGATTTTGGCTTAGCCATGCTAAAGCCCGAATTGGCAAGCATTACAGGCAAGGTTATTAGAGAACAATCTCCTTTTTCCGTAACAATGATTGCTACGATGATTAACGGTGGTCAAAAATACATGGTGGATGAGAAAAGTTACGATAATTATACTTATGAAGCAATGAATTCCATGTTTGCGCGTGGTAGCGCTGAAAAAGTTAGTAAGGCTATTATTAAGACATTAAAGGAGAGGAAGTGAGCTTATGAAAGTTGGATACGGTCGTGCAGACATCACACCGACAGCCCCATTTTACTTATTAGGATATAAAACTCCCAAACGAAATCAACCCGCTAAAGGCATTCATGATCACATTTACATTAACGGTATTTTATTTCATAACAATGAAGGTCAAGAAGTTTTTCTGGCAACAGGAGACCTTCTTGAAATAGAGGATATTGTTGCCGCAGATATTCGACGTGAAATCAGTCAAACCTATCAGATTCCTTTTGAAAATATTATTATCGGTGTCACACATGACCACCATTCGGTACGTGATTTTCATAAAACTTGGAAATTTGGGCGTTACAATCAAGAGTATTATGATTTCTTTGTGCAATGTTTTCTTGATGTTGTCGCACAATGTCGGCATAATCTTGTCGAAGCCAGCGTGGAATATGGGCAAGATTTAGTGCTTGGTTATTATAGTAATCGTAACCATAAGGGACAACAATCAGACAATATTGTCTCAGTGACAAAATTCGTTCACGATGGTAAAGCTATTGCAGGGATTGTCAATATCACTGTTCACTCAACGGTTTTGAGTGGCGAGAATATGGAATTGACTGCGGATTTAGCAGGAAATCTGTCAACAAAATTAAAAGAAAAATGGGGATTTTATCCTTTGATGTTAATAGGTTGTGCAGGTGATTCTAGTAATCATTATGACCGACTGGGGCGTGATTTTGCAGAATTAGAACGTGTGACAACTGGATTAGCTGAGCTTATCGCTCCTATAAAAACAACTGAACTTTCTCTTGGAACAGAAAGCATTAACGTTTTGGAACTTAGTCACGAAGTCATCAATGACAAAAAAGCTTACGATGAAGATCTTCGTTTGCGAATTGCTGGCATGAAAAATGGGACTATTAAGACCGTTGGCGCTCAGCCAGTAGAACATTTGATTGAAAAGTGTGAAGCACAGTTAACCGCACCACAATTTTATGACATCTTACAACTTGGAATCTTGGATATTGGAAATTTAAGATTTTTCATCTTCCCTGGGGAGTTGGCATCTGTTGGCGGAGAATTATTACGAAATGTGACGGATAAAACGGTGTTGATTGCTGGATATAGCAATGGTTTCCACCATTATTTCTTAGAAGCTAAGGATTATGGGCTAAGTTTTGAAACGATTGGTAACCCTGTTCCAGCAGGAACTTTTGAAACTATTATTGAAAAATTTAGTCGTGCAAGTCACTTGCTTGATAACTAATGAGCCGAAATCGGGGCTATGTGAAGTCGATTTAAGATTTTAATTATAAAGGAGTTCTTATCATGGACTACAAGAAATTAGGAAAAGACATCCTCACTCAGGTAGGAGGCAAAGAGAATGTTAGCAGTGTTAGCCATTGTATCACACGTGTTCGCTTTATTTTAAAAGATGAAGCCAAAGCTAACGACGACGTTATAAAAAATATGTCTGGTGTCCTCGATGTTGTCAAACAAGGTGGTCAGTACCAAGTTGTTGTTGGACCAAGTGTTGAAAAAGTTTACAATGCTATTATCGAAGATGGCGATATTGCAACGAACGAGGGTGATAGCACAGCAGTAAACGCAGAAGATAATAAGGGTTTCCTTAACAAAGCCTTAGGTCTTATTAGTTCTATTTTTATCCCAGTATTAGGTATGTTGTCTGGTTCGGGGATGATTAAGGCTGTTCTAGCTCTTCTTAGTGCTTTTGGTTGGATGTCAACCGAGGATGGAACTTATATTATCTTAAGCGCTTTATCAGATGCACTTTTCTATTTCTTCCCAGTTGTGTTAGGTTGGAGTGCTGCTAAACGCTTTGGCTTAAAAGAAATCTATGGTATGGTACTAGGGGCTTTCCTTGTCTATCCAACTTTGGTAACAGCAGCTGGTGGTGATGCTATTAATACATTATTTTCTGGAACCATTTTTAAGATGAATTATCAGCTGACATTTCTTGGTATTCCAGTTGCGCTTCAAAGTTATGCCAGCACAGTCATTCCGATTATCGCTGTCACCTGGTTTGCTAGTTATGTTTATAAATTCTTCAACAAATACATTCCAGATGTTTTGAAAATGGTTTTTGTTCCATTTTGTACCTTGATTGTTGCTGGTGCAGCTAGCTTGATTGTCATTGGTCCAATTTCAATTATCCTTCAAAACTTATTGAGTAGCGCTGTGATGTGGCTCCTTAATCTCAACATCGGTATTGCAGGTTTCTTGATTGGTTCTCTTTGGTCTATCTTGGTTATGTTCGGGCTTCACTGGGCAATCTTGCCATTCTTCCAAATCAATGTTGCTGAATACGGTTACGATATCATCAACCCATTGATTTTCTCAGGTGCTCCAGCTGTTCTTGGTTCTGCGCTTGGGGTTGCTCTTCGTACCAAAAATAAAGATACACGCTCAATGTCATTTGCGGCAGCTGTTTCATCATTCTTCGGTGTTAGTGAACCAGCTCTTTACGGTGTCATGATTCCTCGTAAAATGATTTTGGTTACTGGTCTTGCTGCAGCCGGTATAGGTGGTGCTATTGCTGGACTTGGTGGCGCTAAACTTTATACATTCGGAGCTCACGGACTTCTTGGTTTTCCAACATTTATCAATCCTGACGGTATTGATGGTGGTTTTATTGCTCTTTGTATCTCAGGTGTTGTTGCCTTTGCGATTGCCTTGGTATCAGCCTTAGTTATTGGTGATAAGCAAGACAGCGCAGCATTGTTAGCAAAAAAAGCAGAAGAAAAAACATCTACTAAAGTAAAAGAAGTGACAATTGTTTCTCCTGTAAATGGTCAAGCTGTTGATTTGACAGGTGTTAGCGATCAAGTCTTTTCACAACTCCTCTTAGGTGACGGTATTGCAGTTATTCCAAGCGATGGTAAGGTCTATGCACCAGAAGATGCAATCGTCCGTGTTGCCTACCCAACAGGTCATGCGGTAGGATTAGCCGGTACTGCAGGTGACGAACTTCTCATTCATATTGGTGTTGATACGGTTAACTTAAACGGACAATATTTCACTAGTCATGTCAAACAAGGCATGAAAGTGAAAAAAGGAGACCTTCTTGTTGAATTTGACCTTGATGACATTAAAAAAGCAGGTTATGACCCAACGGTTATGGTCGTTGTTACCAAATCAGATCAACTAGATACTGTAACCCCATTAGCGCAAGGAACAGTTGACACGACGACTCCATTACTCTCTATTAATTTAAAATAAAATCAAAACATACTAAGATTAGTAGTGAGGAAATCTCCGACGGGAGAAAGTACTCACTACTTTTTCTTTATGATAAAGTAGAGGTGTCTTGTTAAGTCGAGAACTCTTTTGACGCTAGACGTCGCAATAAAAACTGGCAAGACACCTGTTTTAGAAAGAATGTTATCAAAGTATGTGGGACGCCAGACGTCGAGTATTGAAAATGACATCACTAAAACAAGGAATCATTCAAGACAAAGAGGTAATATCATGCGAGTAGTTTTTGGGATTGATGTGAG
>NZ_KB904497.1 GCF_000380105.1 Streptococcus orisratti DSM 15617 | reverse complement strand
TGAAGGGAACGGTCTTGAAAACCGTCAGGCGTGTAAAAGCGTGCGTGGGTTCGAATCCCACATCCTCCTTAGAATTAATATTGTTATCGCGGGATGGAGCAGCTAGGTAGCTCGTCGGGCTCATAACCCGAAGGTCGTAGGTTCAAATCCTGCTCCCGCAATTTAATTTGAGAGTTGGCTCGGTAGCTCAGTTGGTAGAGCAATGGATTGAAGCTCCATGTGTCGGCGGTTCGATTCCGTCTCGCGCCATTTTTCTGGAAGGGTAGCGAAGAGGCTAAACGCGGCGGACTGTAAATCCGCTCCTTCGGGTTCGGGGGTTCGAATCCCTCCCCTTCCATACTACGGGCATAGTTTAAAGGTAGAACTAAGGTCTCCAAAACCTTCAGTGTGGGTTCAATTCCTACTGCCCGTGTTATTATGGCGAATGTGGTGAAGTGGTTAACACACCAGATTGTGGCTCTGGCATTCGTGGGTTCGATTCCCATCATTCGCCTTGATATTTGGGGTATAGCCAAGCGGTAAGGCAAGGGACTTTGACTCCCTCATGCGTTGGTTCGAATCCAGCTACCCCAGTTAATCTATATGCCGGCGTGGCGGAATTGGCAGACGCGCTGGACTCAAAATCCAGTGTCCGCAAGGACGTGCCGGTTCGACCCCGGCCGCCGGTATAGTTGATTTGACAAGGTTCGTGAGCCTTGTCTTTTCTTTTTTTTTCAAAATTTGAGACTAAAGTTACTAAAAATTTCTAGTTTATTTTTTGGTTGGTAATTTTAGGCATCAAAAAAGAGAAGAAATTTCATCTTTCTTCTCTTTAAAATAAACTAACTAATACTAATTTTTAATTCTTGGTTAAGAGCTACAGCTAGTTTACTCATAGTTTCAATGCTGGTATTATGACCTCTTTCAATTCGAGCGATAGTTGATTGAGGAACATGCGATAACTCTGAAAGTTGACGTTGAGTTAAGCCTGCTTTTGAGCGAGCATTGGCAACAGCAAGTGCACTCTCTAGAATAGCTTTTTCAGCTTGGTAACCCTCTTTAAAAGAATTATCTTTAAGTTGTTCATTTAAGAAATCATCAAATTTAATAGTTTTCATTCTTTTGTTCCCCTTCAAATTCTTTTTTGATGAGCTGTGCCTTTTTAATTTCAGTAATTGGCGTTTTTTGAGTTTTTTTGGTAAATCCATGTGTAATAATATATCTATTATCTACAGCGTGAAAATAAAGGGCACGTTGGATATTAGATGATACCTTGGAACGGATTTCAAAAATATCACTATTTAATTTCTTTATCCACTCCATACGTTGAGCTGTTAATAGCCCATATTCTTGTATCATGCTAATAGTTGCCAGTAGTTTTTCTCTATCTTTCTGTGGTAAGGATTTATAAAACTCTACAAATTCATTATGACCATTCGGTCTTGTATAGAATTCAAATATCGGCTTCTTCATTGTACCTCCATGATAGCATATATTGTTCAAAAACACAAATGATTTTTCCCAACGATTTAAAACAAACTATCAAGTTTATCTGCCAATGCAACTTGTTTACTTGGATATAAATGTGAGTAAGTGTCAATTGTAGTTGTTATAGACGCATGTCCGAGACGTTCTTTGACAACAAGGTAATCTTCGCCTTGGTTGATTAAAAGTGAAGCATGGGAATGTCTTAAATCATGTATTCTTATTTTTTTAAGCTTAGGATTACGTTTTAATACACTATGATAATACTTTTCAATACTATCTTTAGTAATTGGAATAGGACTATCTTGAAATAGTTGTAAATCTGTGCAATTATCATTTGAAAATTGCTTCAGCAACTCATATTGTTTTTGCTGCCATACTTCTAGTTCGTTCATTAATTTAGCGTTAATGACAATCTGCCTAATACTAGTTTTTGTTTTAGGGGTACTGATATAACTAACTCCTTTTTTGAAGTAGACTGACTTTGAAACAGCTATTGTATTTCTGGAAAAATCAATATCATTCCAATTAAGAGCCAAAACCTCTCCTAGTCGCATGCCAGTGAAGTATAAAACTTTAAATAATAGTTGATAGTGATATTCTTCTGGAGTAAATAATTCTAAAAAGTCTTTAAATTCTGAAATAGTCCAATAGTTTAGCTTTGGCTTATTAATAGGCAGTTTTTTGATAAGTATTACGGGGTTAGAAGGATAGAATCCCTTGCGAACACCGACATCCATAATCTTCTTTAGTAAAATCATGATTTTATTAATAGTGTTTGAACTCAAAGGCTTTTTTGTATTTTTAGAAATTGTTACAGTGAGATGTTCTCTAAAATCATAGAAATCATCATATTGTAGCTTACTGACATCAGCGACTTTTTCAAAGTAATGCTTAATATGACGATTATAATTATTTTCTTGTGTGTTAATGTAACTTTGTTTTCTATGATTAATAATGTCTTCTTCTCTAAGAAAGGCATATAACATATCCATGGTTATTTTTGCCCCAAAGTAGCGTTCTTTAAGTTCGACACTTCGTAAATATTGTTCTGCTTCAAGAGCCTCTTTCTTTGTTTTAAAACCTTTACGAATAATTCGTCTTTGCTTTAAAGTGACAGGATTAAAACCATTACTAACATCAACCAACCATCCGTTATTTCCATTCTTTTTAACGACCATAGCTCTACTGCTTTCTAAAATTTGATATTAAGAAGCTCTTCTACGATAGTCGCAGGAATAGTACCAATTCGTTTATTGTTATAAATGGGAAAGCCTCGTTCAATCAAGATAAGTTTTCCTTTACGGATAATTTGTCGAGAAGTTCCTTCGGAAAAACCAAGGGCAACAAGGTCATCTTTTGTAACAGTTGTAATCATAATAGTTGTTCTCCTTATAAATTATGTTATAATAAGGACAAGCTAAGGGGAGTTGTCGCTCCCTTTTGTCCTAAGAGCTAAAAGCGTTTCCTTTTATTGGTCTAGAGGGGCGCTTTTTGTTTCGGGTAATATTCTGGGAAAGATATAGTATTCTAACACATGATTGATAAATGCTTCTTTATCATCAGTTGAATAAACTTTTTCTTCTCCAAAAAGTAGTGATGATTCTCCTAAATAGTCATGAGCTTCTCTCAATTCTTGAATTTGTGATAGATTGAAGAATCTGTCCTTTTCCGATTTCTCATTCTTCTTAGAAATTTCAAGGACATTGTTAAACCGTCTAATATACTGATTCAAATCTTCATGCTGAATTTTACCAAAGAAACTTTTAAGTGATTTATAATTGGTGATGATAATTATCCGACCAATGACTAACTTATTTTTATAGCGAGCAGATAGATGTGATTTGTTTAAGGGGTCTAATAATTTTAACCAGTCAGCGGGTAGAAGACTATCATATCTAGGGTCATCTAAAAGGATAATTTCTTCCCCAAAATATTCATCAAAAATATTTTTAGTACCTGCACTATACATCTTCCAGTTATAATTATATTCTTTAGCTCTTTTGATAATCTGTTCAATTAATTCTAAAGCTAAAGAGGTTTTTCCAATACCAGAACTTCCATGAATATAAATAACAGCTGGTTGAAATTCCCCACTCTCTAATTGCCTTAAAGTTCGTTTAGAAGCAATTTTTCCATAAGCTCTAAAAGCTTCATCTAGTTTGGTCTGATTATAAGACCATAGAAAAGTTAGTTCTTCATTTGCAAAAATATCATCTTCTGTCAGCGTTCCATTAACGATAGCTTGAAAAACACTATCTAACTCTTCGTCTGATTTTTCACGTTTAACAGTTGCGGAACGTTTGATAAAATCTAACTGATGTTCTTGAAAAAATTCTTTGTAATCGAAAGTTCCAAAAGTCTCTACATCATCAGGTGAATATTGATATTTATCGGGATTTTTAGCATGGATTAAATAAGCCTTGGAGTTTACTTTTCCATACTTTCCACGTCCACTAGGCTCAATATATTGTGGTAGTAAGCCTAGAACACTTGCTAGATGGTTTAAATCTCGTCTACTCGCAAATTCAATATAACCATGAATATGAGGTTCAACTAAAGTTAAATTATATTTTTTATCTTTGTCATGAATAATGAAAGCAACTTTAGCAGGAATACTTTCTTCAAGAGTCTGGATTCGTCTATGAATTTCTTTAAAGATGGCTACTCTATTCTCTTTCCAGTCTTGAAAGAGCTTCTTTTTTTCTTCCTCCCAATCCCAGTAATCTGACTTAAGCTGTTGCTCAAAGATAAAAGTAGTAGCTCTTTTTCTATCAGACATAAAACTCCTTTCTAGATTTGGGCAAATTAGTTTAATTTGCCCATGAATTTGCCCCTTGATTCATCAAGGAATTTAAGCTTTTTAGAAATCTCCTAATCCCTTGAAATTAAAGGGTTACACACCATTCTGTCGACAAGCCCTGAATGGTGTATGCGTTGCTTAAAGGGTTTTGGCAAATTAAAATTCCCAAAAGTCTTTGAGTAAGTGTCAGCACCCCTTTTCAAGTAGCTCGAGCGTTAGCGCTTAACCGTGCCCTTGCGAGCTACCGCATCTTGCGTCCTCGCTCGCAGGCACTGACTAACCGCCCTCACCTGAAAAGATTACTGACCTTTGGCTTGCTCTTTGACTAAAGCAATATCGTCAGCTTTAGCACTCAATTCTAGTGATACAAATTCAGACCCCTTAGTGGTACGTGTATAAACACCAACATTAAGGTTAGTAAATTTAACAGTAACTGAACCTTGCTCGGCTAGCTTTTCCCTAGAAATAATAGGTACTTCACCATCTGAATTTGGTACTTTAACAGCTACTTTTTCATAGCGTAGCCTTGGTAGAACGACCACATACTTCCACCCTAGATGGACACGCTCATTATTATTAAGTTCATACCAATCTTGTACCTCAACGAGTTGATAATCTTTTTCTTCCCAGTTTTTAACAACTACTTCATTAGTTTTAATTGACATATTTTGTCCTCCTATTTTTTTAATCTCTTGAAGAATCCTGTTTTTTGGTCATCTTCTAGCTCATTCAAACGTTCTAGCATACTTGTTAAACGTTGCGATAAAACACGATTGTCAGTTTGAAGATTAGTTACTGTTTTGGTGATTTCTTTTTTAAAGTTGTAGAAATCAAATTCAAGTTCCAGTAAATCCTCTTCTAAACTTTGCGCTTGCTGGGTATTTAGGTCACCCCAAACCTTTTTAATAGAACTATCTAAATCTTTTGTTTTATCAATTTCTTTAGATAACTCAATGAATTTAGCGACCTCGTCTTTTGAAAAGTCAAAGAATACTTGTACGCTATGCCGACTAACTCTAGCTTTGGTTTTCGTGAACTCATAGCCAGATAGGTTTTCAATCTTTTTGCGCCACTTTTTAATGGTACTAATAGATTTTCCAGTTTGTTTCACTATGTCTACATATTCAATAAGCGTCACCTCTTTTTAGATATTTTAAATCTTTTAAAGACATTATAATCTTATAAAATCAATAAGTCAAGATATTTTTGTGTTTTTTTAGATATTTTATATCTTTTTATGATATAATTTACACGAGGTGATAAAATGAATGACTATTTAATACAAAACTTCGGAAAGAATGTTGCACAATTGAGAAAGAAAAAAGGAGTTACTCAAGCAGAACTAGCAGAAGTTATTGGAGTAAAAAAAGCAGCTATTTCTAAAATTGAATTGGGTACAAGTTATCCAACGTTTGCAAATTTAGATAAAATTGCTAGATATTTTAAAGCAACACCCAATGAACTCTTTGGAACAAGCACGGATATTGAACTAGAGAGAGCCGTTATTAAAACAGATGAATATAGTGAAAAAGCTGAAAAAATTATCCGTGCTGTATCTAAAATAGAAGAGTATAGTGAGAAAGCGGAGCAAATTTTGTATGCTTTAGAGAGAGTTGATGAGCTAGAGAGAGCCGATTCTTCTCAAACTTACTCAAATGAAATTATCCATATTCTTGATAGATTAACTTATGCACCAATTATGGAAACTGATAAAGGAGACCCATTGTACCGTGATGACTTTGGCCACCTGACCACAGACCCAAGTGAGGGGATTAAGTATGCTCGTCATCTTTCGCAGCTCCAATTACTTTTCAATCAGGCTGATAAAATTAAGGAAATTGCAGACGATGTTAATTTTATCTTGGAGCATCAAGATATATTAAAAGATAAATAATTATTGAAAACTTTATAAAGTGATGGTATTTTATTACAATAACATATACTATAAACCGAAAAAATTCTCAAACAAAAAAACTAAAAAAGAGCTTGGGGCTAGGGCTAGTTTTGTCCCAAACTCTTTTTAGTTTACTTAATTACTTATAGATTTTGATTCTATTCTTTGGCGAATTGCTTGTAAATTTTTACCAATATCACCATCAAGTTGTATTAATTGCTTTGAAAGTTCATCAGGATATTTAAACGTTTCTTGATTTAATGTAATAAAAGTTGCTTTGGGATTAGCATAAGTCATTTGCATGAAAGGATATTTAATAATACCTGGTGTATTCATGCCTACACCAAGTTCTAAATAAATGATTGCTTTTTTGCTATTTTCTTCCAAAAATTCGCTATACCTTTTTTGAGCTTTATGCCATCCTTCATCTTCAACAAAACGATTGTCTATCCTTAGATTATTAGTCATAGGAGCACCACACCTAGGACAAGTTGGTATAAGATTAGAAGGGATTTTCATTTCCTTTTCAGATTCAACCATCTGATAAATCAAATCTTTGTTGTCATAGTTGGTATAATGACAAGGAACCGAACATTGCATTAAACCATAATCCCCTTGTGTATAAAAAAGCCTTTTTTTATCAAATCCCGCTTTCTGTACTTGATGATCGACATTAGTTGATAAAATAAAATAATCCTTATGTTTAACAATGTCTAATAAATCGATATAGGGTTGATCAACTGGTGCTTCATAGCGATTAATAAAAATATGACGACTCCACCATGCCCAATATTCTTCTTTTGTAGCAAAGGGATAAAAACCACCAGAATACATGTCTTCAATACCATACTTCTCTTTAAAATCAGAAAAATAGTTATCAAAACGTTCACCATAATAAGTTAGACCTGCAGAAGCTGATAATCCTGCACCAATACCAATTAAAACAGCATCTGCTTTTTCTAATTTTTTTACGATGTCATTAATTTGCTCCGAGTAATCTTTTGTAGATTTTTTCATCTTCTTCTTTAAAAACATTGAATACCACCTTCATCTTGCTATCTGTCTCTTTTAAATATTCTTGAACAGTTGCTACTGCCAGTTCTGCTGCTCTCTTATGTGGAAAATGAAATTCTCCTGTTGAAATACAGCAAAATACTAAACTTTTTAAACCATTAACATCCGCTAATTCTAAACAAGAGCGATAACTACTAATTAAATCTTTTTCATGTTTAGATAGTAATCTACCATCAACAATAGGCCCAACTGTATGTAAAACATATTGACTTGGCAAATTATAAGCAGGGGTTATCTTAGCCTCACCCGTCTTTTCTAAGTGTCCTTGCTCTTTCATCAGCCGATAACACTCCTGCCGTAATTGAACACCTGCAAAAGTATGAATAGCATTATCAATACACTTGTGATTGGGATAAAAACAACCTAAAAGTTGACTATTAGCAGCATTAACAATACCATCTACTTTTAATGTCGTAATATCACCATTCCATAGGTATAATTGACCAGAAATCGGAGTCAAATCAGTCAATTTTATTACTGTTTTTTGTGTTAACTCTTCTTGAAGGTATGCATTTTGAATATCTAAAAACTCAGCTGACACAGTTTCTGGTGGGCGAACATTAATCAAAGCTCGTAAAAGTACTTTTTGCTGTTCAACTTCATCAGGAATTATAATATCTGCAAACTCTGCTCTTTCTGATAAGAGCACCTTTATTAAATACAATCTTCTTTGTGCTTGATTCATTAGTCTCTCCTTATGGATAACAAAATCATTTCCCTACCAAAACGAGATTGAGAAAAATCTCAATCTCGTTTTTTTATTTACAAAGTACTATGCTTTTATTGATTATTTACGAACTAAACTGATACGTTCTTGAATATGATTTCCTTTTTCAATTTCATCTGCAAAACCAAGAGCATAGTCAGCGTAACTAATGATACTTTCACCACGACTGTTAAGCGTTAATTGTTCCCCACCAAGAATATATTCCCCTGTACGTTCACCATCTGCTTGGAAATCACCTGCTGGACTAACAAATGTCCATTTGACATCATTACGTTTGCGAAGAACATCAAGTGCATCAGTTTGTGCTTTAGCAAGTGCATAGTATTCTTTCGGAAAATCTGGAGTATCTACCAATTGAACTGTTAGCTCTGGATCAACATATAAGCTACCCGCTCCACCAACAACTACAAAACGAGCATCTGAATTAGCCATGATATCTGATAAGTGATTAATCACTTCAACATGCAGATGAAGAGTTTCAGGAGCCCATGTTCCGAATGCACTAACTACAACTTCAAAATCAGCTACATCTTCCTTTGTGATGTCAAATAAATCTTTTTGAATATATGTTTGCGCTTTTGAAGCATTTGTTTCTTCACGACTAAAACCTGTGACATCGTATCCACGACCTACAAGCTCTTCTACGATAAGACGAGCTACACGACCATTTGAACTAATTACTGCAACTTTTGACATTATTTTTTCCTCCAAAAATTTATTTATTAGATGTAATCATAATTGTTACAACCTATGTTCACAGTATAGCAAGTTTTAGATGTAATGTCAATAGTTACACCGAAAAAGTTGTAACTTTTTTTGTTACATCGAAAATATGATATAATTAGTATAAGAAAATTAAAGAAGGAAGAAAAGATGCCATATTCTACACGATTAGCTACTTCAGTTCATATCCTACTAGCTATATATCATTTTGAAAATAAAGAGAAGGTAACTTCTACTTTTCTTGCTAACAGTATTCAAACTAATCCCGTAATTGTCCGAAACTTATTAGGAAAATTACAAAAATCTGGGCTTGTAAAAGTTGAAGCTGGAATAGGTGGAGCTCATTTAACAAAACAACCAGAAGACCTTACTCTCTGGGATATTTTTTTAGCTGTTGAAGATCCTCATAAAACCATTTTTAAACCACATGATGATACCAATCCAAATTGTGAAGTTGGGCGTGTTGTTCACTCCGTTCTTGACCCTCATCTAAATGATATTCACAACCAATTTCTACAATCATTAAAGGCAATTAATTTAGCCTCTCTTATTACGGATATGGATAATAAAATCGCACAAAACTAGTCCAAAACTCTTTTTAATAAGGAGTATACTTTCTAGCATTTTATAGTTACTAAAAAGTATCTAAAATTTGGAAGTGATACTAAGTTTAAAAACATATTATAGAAAAAAAGCTTATAAAATCAATATTTCTGAGATTTAAAACTAATAATGTTAGACTCAAAATCCAGTGTCCGCAAGGACGTGCTGGTTCGACCCCGGCCGCCGGTATAGTTCAAGGTCTTCAAACATTGATTTGAAGACCTTTTTTCTTGTGTGACTTTCAGTCCGTTTCGCTCCGCAGGTGCGAAACAAATAAACCACCCGCTATGCGGGTGCGCATCGCTGGTTATACCCAAAAAACTCCAAACGCGATACAATAAAGGTGTTCAAGCCTAATGTAAAGCGAAAGAAGCAAACTATGGCACAAAAGGCACATAGTTTATCTCACACAAAGTGGATGTGTAAATACCACATTGTGTTTACCCCTAAGTATAGACGAAAAGTAATCTATAATCAATATCGAAGTAGTCTAGGTGAAATATTTCGACGATTATG
>NZ_KB904496.1 GCF_000380105.1 Streptococcus orisratti DSM 15617 | reverse complement strand
TTTGATATTCTTTTCCATCAATAAAGCGCTTACTCGTTCTCTCCTCGAATAAAGATTTTATTTTTAGACGCTAAAATGGTTTCGGCGTCTGCTTTTTTCGGATGTTGGGGACGAGGGCTAACTTTACGCCAACCATGACGTTTCAGGAGAGCATAGAAACCTTCTCGGNTTGTCTTGTGCCCAACTCTCTCTTGATAGGCTTTAAAGAGGGAGTTAACGGTAATGAATTCTCCATTCAAAGAAGAAGAGAGTTGCTCTTTAAGGAAATCTTCTTCCTCCTCATGCATCATATAGGAGCGGCGGCGACCACCACGATTTTCCTTTAAGAGGGCTTCTAAGCCACCACTTAGATAGNGATTCAATAAGTTTCGGACTGTCTGATGGACAAAACCTACTGATTTAGCTACGAATGTTAAATTATGGCATTCAGAATAAAGAATGAGTGCCTGTATTTTTCTATGATGCGGAGCATTATTTTTATCTTTAAGTGCTTGCTTTAATTCTTCGACTTGTGTTTGGGTAAGTTCTTTTGTCATAATACTATTATAACGCTATTTATGATTTTTGTTAAGTATAAGACGTAAAGTGAAAAGTCGAAATCCTCAAGAAACACGTGGAAAATTTACCATTGGCCCCCATTTCCAAACATCCTAGAGAAGTTAAAACAAGAGAGACAGTCGGTCACTGGGAATTGGATACTGTCGTCTCCTCTTGTGGAAAAAGTAAAGGGGGTTGACAACTTTTATCGAGCGAAAGACAAGCATCTAAGATACCTGACCACACTTCAAAATCTATGTTCTCAGCCATTCAAGCGCTATGTCATAGCATACCGAAAAAATTTCTGAAGACCTTTACATCTGACAGAGGGAAAGGAGTTTGCTTGTTATCTCTTGGTAGAAGATTTCGGCATTGACTTTTACTTTGCGGATGCCTATTCCTCTTAGCAAAGAGGGAGTCATGAAAATGCTAAAGGATTATTGCGAGAATATTTTCCAAAGAAGACGAACTTAGCGACAATCAGTGAAGATGAGCTAACTGTAGCTCTAGATGCCATCAATCAGCGTCCACGCAAAAGTTTAGGTTACAAAACAGCTTTTGAGGCTTTCATGAGTGAGTTATAACAAAAGTTGCACTTATTCTTGAATTTATCATATTGAAAAGTAAGAAGACTAATACCTCTCTCCTCATTTAGTGCATCACTACATGATCACAGAGGAGAATTTTTATTAGATAGCAACTTGTGTTATAATAGTCTTTACAATGTAGAAAACGTATTCAAAGGAGGTAAAAGTGTGATTTTTACAAATCCCTGGGACAATATAAAAATTAGACCGATTAGTCATGTTGAAGATATTCAATATTTTGACTCAAGAATTCATATCATTTATGTTTTGTTTGGTGAAGTTTCTTTGAAAAAATCAAACGCTCAGTTTAAGTTAGGCAAAGATGACTTTATAGTTTTATCTAAGACAGAGAAATATGATTGCCAAGTCAAATCTGGTGGACGGGCTTTTTATTTTATGATGGATTATTTTGTTAAAAATCAAAATGACAATTACGTTTATACTTTCAAGGGGGATAGTATTAACAATCCTAGGGCAACAGATAGTGATTTAGTCTACCAATTAAGACAGCTTTTATTGATGAAGATTCAAAAGGAGAGTAGTAATTATTCTAAGGTCTACAAACAGTATTTTACACTGATTACTCTTTTAGAGGGCTATTATCAGGTCGAACTGCGAAACAATAATCAAAAAAATATCAAAGGGCAAGTCGAGGATTTAAAATTTTACATTGATAATAATTTTGAAAAAGATATCAGATTATCAGATTTAGCTGATCAGCTCTATGTGACCGAGCAGTACTTATCCCGCGTTTTTAAAGAGGAAAATGGTATCGGTGTATCGGAATATCTTATTAAACGACGGTTGGCTAAGGTCAGACAGTTGTTGTTGGAAAGTGAAGAAAGTATCACAGATATTGCTTATTCAGCAGGTTTTTCAAATATCAATTCTTTTAATAGGATTTTTAAAAAGTATCAGGGAATGACGCCAAGTGATTATCGCCGTGAAGTGAAGAACGATTTATTGGTGACTTCAAGCAGTGATGCGGGAGAAGAGACTGATTATACAGAGATTCAAGAGTATTTGCAAGATGAACCAATCAATACTGCTGATAAGGAAATCAACGTCAGTCTAGACAAGCCAATAGAGTTCGATGCTAACAAGTTGTTGATCAACCTAGGTTATGCAGGAGATTTGCTGAATAATGCTTTGGTAAAAGAAATTGGGTTTACAATTGGATATACTTCTTTCCGATATGGCCGTATCTGGGGATTGCTTAGTGATAATATTTTAAGACAAAAAGGAGACTACTTTGATTTTAGTACAGTTGATGGGATTCTCCAGAATATTATGGACTTAAACCTGATCCCATTTTTAGATTTAGGTTTCAAAGGAAAACAAATTCACGAGACTGTTGAAAACATTATTAGCCAGGAAGCATTTCAACTACCTGATAATGATTTCGAACATTTATTGAGGCGGTATCGTGCCTTAATTCAGCACTTTGTTGATAAATTTGGTTATGATGAGGTATCTAGTTGGAAAATAGAGCTTTGGAAACCTAATCCTCATGTGTTGGAAACTCTTAAACAAGAAAATCTAGCCTTTTTAGTTTCTGGTGAGACTACCTTAGATTTAAGAGTTAATAAGGACTATTTTTATTATTTTTCTCGAGTAAAAAAAGAGATTCAGTCTATCATACCGGATCTAGAAGTTGGTGGCAGTGGTATTACCCTGAATCTGGAAAAAGATAGTTATAAAGAATTTGTTAAAAATTGGGCAGAGCAGAAAGAAAAACCCAATTTTGTGACCTTTACAGCTTACTCACTTGATATCTTAAAGCAGAATTTTAAAAAATTGGATAGCAATACACTTATTTCCTCGGACACCGATTATTTGAAATCTAGTTTGCAGGAGGCTAGAAACTATATTGGTCATGTTAATTTATGCCCACAATTAATTGTTTCAGAATTTAATTTAACCAATAGCGCAAGAGATATTATCAATGACTCCTCTTTTAAGGGACCTTATATTATCAAAAATCTTTTAGATTTGGTTAATCTTTGTGACCTAGTTGGTTACTGGCAATTATCTGATAGTTCTTTTACTAGTTTCGACGTTAATGAGAAAGAGATATTTGGTGGCGGTGGTCTTATTTCAAAAAGTGGCATTGCTAAGCCAAGCTTTTATGCTTTTGATTTTCTTAATTCATTGGGGAGTCAACTTCTCTATCTTTCAGAAGGAGTTGTTGTTACTAAACGTAATCGAAAGTTAGTTATTCTTCTTTATCACTATTGTCATTTGAATAGTCTTTATTATTATTCTGGAGCAGAACAGTTTAACCAGAAAAATATTTCCTCACTTTTTGAAAATGATGGGAATCGAAAATTTCATTTTAAAGTCGCACCGATAAGTGAAAAGAAAGATTATAAAATGAAAACGAGACGCATCGGTAATAGTGAAGGAGCTTTTTTAACAGAAGCAGAGAGAGTGAGTGATGAGGATAATTTTAATCGTGAAGAAATCAATTATCTTAGACACCGCTGCATTCCTAGCTTAAAAAGCGAAACGGTTGCTATTAAAAATGGAATTCTTGATTTTAGAACAGAATTAAAGCCCCATGATATGGTATTAATTGAAATTAGTTAACTAGTATTAAAAATACAATATACTTTTTTTAACCTCATTTCAACGACAAACAGATAAGATGTGAAAAAAGTGCTAGTTAAAGAATAAATGCGAAAGAGTGAAACGCTTTCATTTTTGGTTTAATAGTAGTGTAAACAAGGTTGCAACATTTACATTAACTAAAAATGGAGGATTCCGTGATGGATAATCAAAAGAAAAAGCTAAGTAAATTTAGCATTATGATGTACGGGATGGGAGATTTAGCAAGTCAATTTGTTTGGACTTTCGTCGGAACCTATCTAACAGTTTATTATACAGATATTGTGGGATTGGCTCCCGCAGCTGTTTCGGCAATTATGCTTGGTGCCCGTCTCTTTGATGCATTCAATGACCCTGTTATGGGGATGATTGCTGAGCGTACAGAATCAAAATGGGGTCGTTTTAGACCTTATATTCTATTTGGTTCACCTTTTCTTGCTATCTTTAGCGTTTTAACCTTTACAGGCCCATTTGGAAATGGTTCAGCCGGTGTTTGGTGGGCTGCCTTTACTTACGTCTTTGCTGGGATGCTCTATACTTTGGTTAATATCCCTTATGGCGCTATGGCAGCAGTTATGTCTACTGATGAAAATGAACGTAATGGTTTGAATGCGTCACGCTCTGTTGGTATGAACGTTGGTATGATTATTGTTAACTCATTCTCAGCAGTACTCATGCTAGCATTTTCAGGTGGCTCTAAGGTTGCAACACAATCTGGCTATTTAATGACAGCTATCATTTACGCTGTTATTTCGATCCCTATCTTTTACGGAGTATTCAAAACTTCAAAAGAGGTTGTTAAACCTATTCGTAGTGAAAAAGTTTCACTTGGAACAACGCTTAAAAATGTTGTTGGTAATAAGTATTTGATGATTTTGTTAGTCATTATGATTTTCCAAATGACAGCCTTTATGGGACGTATCGCTCTAACAACTTATTATGTTATTTACTGTTTAGGGGCGTTCTCACTGATTGCAATCTTGATGACTCTGCCTTCCATCGGTGGGGCTTTGGGCTCATTCTTTGTTGTTCCCTTGGTCAAACGTTTTGGTAAACGTGCCGTACTTGCAACATCTTTATTAATTCAAGGTTTAGGCTTGTTACTCATTTATTTTACTGATTTCAAAAACATTCCCCTGATTATCATTGGACATGTTATTTATGGTTTCTCTGGAATTGGATTCCCAATTACTTTGACAATGGTTGCGGATGCTGTTGACTATCAAGAATGGAAAACAGGGGTTCGTACAGATGGTACAGCTTATGCAACCTATGGCCTTGCTACAAAAGTAGGCAATGCTGTCGGCGCTTCTGTTGGAGTCCTTGTCTTGGGTGCGATGGGGTATAAGCCTAATGCTGCTCAAAGTGTTGGCGTTCAACATGGTATTAATATGGTTGTCAACTTGGCACCTGCGATTTTATTCATCTTAGCAGCTTTCGTTACTTATGTCTTCTGGAATCTTTCTGAGAAACGTATGGCTGATATCCATTTTGAATTGGACGACAAACGTACTATTCGTGCGAAAGTTGATGAGGTTTCAGAAATTCCTGCTAACACTAAGGATGAAAAACTTTATGCTCCAGTTGCTGGTAACGTCATCATTTTAAGTGATATCAATGATAACGTATTTGCAAGTGGTGCCTTGGGTCTGGGTGTTGGTATCAAACCAACTGAAAATATCTTGGTAGCTCCTGCTAATGGTGAAATCACAACGGTTGCCCCAACAGGACATGTCTATACTTTGAGAACTGACGGTGGTGCTGAAATCTTACTTCATATTGGTATCAATACAGTAACCCTTGGAGGTAAAGGCTTTGCCAAATTAGTAAAAGTTGGTGATAAGGTTAAGGTTGGTCAACAAATCGGAGCATTTGATAGAGACCTCATCGGGGAAGAAAAGCTTGATGATACTGTCATGGTACTTGTTACAAATGCTGTTGACTATACAGAAGTTAAACCTTTAGGTCAAGATGCAGCTCTTGTGGGTGATGACCTTATTGTATTGAAAAAATAGGTTACTTGAACTCGTCTCTGCAAAGAGATGAGTTTTTTGACGGAGTAAACCAGCGATTAGATAAAAAATGATGATACTTTTTAAAGATGCCCATTATTTTTTTCTAAAAAAATGGAGAATTGTTAAATTTAAAACATAAAATATGGTGAGTTTTAAATTTAGAGTTCTTTTATAATAATTATAAAGAAAAAATGGAGGAGATAGTATGGCTGAAAAAATTAAACGTGGCGTTGCTATTTACAGCTACTCTGGTGAATATGGACGTACCATGAATTTAGAGGATTGCTTCAAAGATATGTATGATATGGGGGCAACTGGAATTGAAATTTTGGCAAATTCGCATATTGATTCTTATCCTGAATTGAGTGCTGCTTATTTAGCCGAGTGGAAAAGGCTTTGTCAAAGATACAATATTGAACCTGCTGAGTATGGACACTGGGTTGATACAAGATTGTACAAAGATAGAGATATGACCTTGGAAGAGGCACGTGAAAAGTTGATTAATGATTTTAAAATTGCTCATCAGCTTGGTTTTAAAATTCTGCGAACTAAGATGGGGGTCATCAATGATGAGCTCGCCCCTGTTGAAAATTGGCGTGAGATTATCAAAAGTGTCTTACCAGAGGCTGAAAAATATGATGTGATTATGTGTCCTGAAATCCATCTGACAACTGTTTTGGCAGATCAATTTGTTCAGGATTATGTGGACTTTATCGAAGAAACGAGAACTAAGAATTTCGGATTAAACATTGACCTAAGTGTCTTCCAAAATCGTTTTGATGTTCCTGGTGTTGTGGTATTTAATCCAGATTGTAAGCACTCACAGCCAGAAGAAATCATTCCTTTATTACCATATGTTAAGTGCATTCACGCAAAATTTAACAAAATGGATGATGATTTTAATGAATTAACTATTCCATATCCTGAAATTCTAAAAATTTTGAAAGAACAAGGATGGGAGGGTTATCTTCTTAGTGAATATGAAGGTGAAAAGAAGGACGTTCCTGGTTTTGTGTCACAGGAACTTCGCAAACATCATATCATGATGAAACGTATTTTAGGTCATTAGGAGGAGCTTATGTTAGAATCAAATGTTATTCAGTATAGGGGATTTCATAGTATTATCGAAAATGATAAAATTGTTGGCTTCCAAATCTGTGTTCGATCCGACTATTATCGCGGTGTCTGGCTTAGTCAGTTAAGGCCAGGTAAAGTGATTGTAGACGACGTAACCTACACCAAGGAAGAAGTGATTTGGGAAATTAACGGCAAAGATTATAAGGTTGATGAATTGGCTCGGGCTTCTCAGGGCTTTTGGCGTATTACAGATGTTGCAACATTGAAAATTATGAAAAAGGTGGCTTGGCTCAAGGTTTTCATGATGTCTCAGTTAGATTTGCGGCCAGCTGCTCTTACATGCCACCGTTTTTAGATCAGTTTGATGAGAATGGTGATGAGACCTCTTTTAACGGTGGTACTTATACTCGCCAAAAAATGATTATTGTATAGTGCTTTACCATGAACTGCTTCAGATTTCTCTGAAAGCAGTTTTTAGGTTATAATGAAAAGATGTAAAAACGATTTTAAAGTATTGGAGACATCATGCTAAAGGTACACATTTATGACAAGGAGGTTCAAGTAGACAGGCGTAAGATTAAAATCTTATACAATCTGTCTGAGCTATTGGAGGTTAACGGGCGCTTTCTATCTGCTTTTGATATGTTATTGGTGAATGCTAATGACAATATGACTATACAACAAAGTGAGCAAGGGGGAATGCTTTATGCTATCTTTTATCTTGATAATAAGGAATTATCTCGGCTTTTCCAGAATAACCAGTTAAGTTTTTCTTGTGACAGTAGTCAGGAAAAAAATGATAATTTTGTACCATTGAGAGATTGTTTAACAAGGCTTTTGTTGGCTAATTCAGAGGTGGCTTCCTTTGCAAAAGTAGCTTTTCAAGAGTATTCCTATAAACTCTATCTTTTGCTGATGAATCATTTTAGGGTTAGCAAGTTGTCTTTGAATAATCTATCCTTGTCTGAACAATTTGAACAATATGTGGCAGAGCATTTTCAAACGGAACTAAGTCTATCGAAAATAAGCTCTGACTTTTTCATGACACCTCAGTATTTTTCAAAATTGTTTAAAGAGACAATGGGGGTTACTTTTTACAAATATTTAACCGCTGTACGTCTGGAACAGGCTAGAGATTTATTGGCAGATGAGGATATGTCGATTTTACAAGTAGCTTTGGATAGCGGATTTGCCAACATCAACGCTTTTAACAGAGCTTATAAAGAAAAATTTCAAGAATTGCCAAGTGATTATCGAAAGAGACAGGAGCAAACTGAAGTTCAATATATTAAGCCAGCTTTTCAAGAGTTGTCTCACATTTTAAAGGGGCAATTAACAGAGGAAAAACCTTCTTGTCAGAAGTTTCTAGATATTGATGTTGAGAACAGAGAACTGGTCAAGCCTTACTGGCAGAAGGTCATCAACGTTGGAAAGGTATCTAATCTAAATCAGAAGCGAATAGAGGAGCAGTTTCGCGATTTCCAATCTGAGATGCATTTTGAATATGCGCGGCTAAAGTTAGAGTATCCTGAAGATTTTAATCAAAATTACTCTTATTATGGAGAAGAATCTTATATGGACTTTCTGGTCAAATTAAATTTGAGATGTCAGTTTGTGATTGATTTTAGAGATTGGGATGGTCAGTCTCTTTTTCAAGATTATTTAAAAGGACTTATTTCACATTTATCTAATCGTTATAGCATCGAACGCTTAAGACAGTGGCGATTTGAATTGGATTATTTAACCCTATTTGACGATGATAAATGTCGTCGTTATGCTTCTGCATACCAGAGGATTTCTAAACTTTTAGAGAGTTATGGTATGGAAGAAAGTCTTTATGGACCAGGGTTTATTTTAGGAGACATATCAAGTTTTCGAATATTTACAACTAATCTTAAAAAGGGAATTATCCCTGATATTGAGCATTTAACTTTTCATGTCTTGCCCAACATTGCTAATAAAGACACTGATAATAACCTTACGCTTCAAACGGTGACGGACGTTAATCATATCAAAAATCAGCTAGAAATGATTCAAAGTGAATTAGCTGGTGAAAGCCATCGTTATCATATTGTTGAGTGGCAGGATTACCAACCCCATCATCCTTGGATTAATGATTCTACGTTTAAGGCAGCAGATATCATAAAAAATACTTTAGCTTGTCTGGGAATGCTGGATGATTTAGCTTGGGGGCCACCATTGGATTTGCTACTTGACGATAGAAGTGATCACTTACTTTCTGGTGGTGAAGGCTGTGTTACCAAACATGGTGTCAAGAAGCCATCTTATTATGCGCATTCTTTTCTGAGTTGCCATGGTCGAGATATTATTGCTGCAGATGACTATTCTTTGGTGACGTCGTCAGGTCACAATCTTAATGTAGTCTGTCATAATTGCTCTCAATTGAACTATCGTTATTATTTACAGGAAGATAAGAGACAACTATATCATTATAATGATTATTTTGAACAGGTGGAAAATCAAAGATTGGTTTTTCAGTTTAAGGGAATGAAAAATGGTACCTACTTGATAAAAACGCGTCTTGTTAATTCGAACTATGGGAGTGTGCAGGATTTAATGTCAAAAATTTTTCTGGATGGTACAATAAGTTTTGGAGAGTCTGAAATTAATTACCTTAAAACACAGGCTGTTCCTAAACTGACCCTTTTCCACTCGACTATTGAGGGTGGAAAGTTAGAATTGCAAGTTGATTTAGAACCAAATGAAATTTGCTATATGCATGTGATTTATTTGTATTGACATCACCTTAAAAAATAATTCAAATAATTAATCTGCTATATCTTTTGAACTGCTCCCTGTCAAGTGGACAATGAAATAATAAAAGATTAGGCGACGGCCTTGTTCCTCATTTCAAGAGGGGCAAGGCCGTTGTTGCGTTCTTGAAAACGTTGATGATTGTAAAAATAGATGTAGGCATCAATATCTGAAACCAGCTCCTCAAAGGTCTTATATTTCTTCAAATCATAGCACTCCGTCTTAAAGTGCCCAAAGAAACTCTCAATTGGTGCGTTGTCAATACACTTACCAACACGCGACATAGAGCGTGTCATCTGATACTGGGTCGTTAAACGGTAATAATCTT
>NZ_KB904495.1 GCF_000380105.1 Streptococcus orisratti DSM 15617 | reverse complement strand
AGTTACCAACTTGTCCCATAGTAAGTTCTACCTTATTTTTTTGTCTCAGTCTAATTTCCAGTTTTGGTGTTAGACTAGAATTTACTTTGAGAATTTAGGTTCCACTTAAAAAAATGGAAAAAAGAGTTAAAAGGATTGACATTAATATGTAAAGTGTTATAATAAAGTACATGAATTCGTTAGTTTAAATCAAACCTGTTATGATTTAAGGTAATGAATCGCCATCAACCACATTGTCTGCTGAGCTTGACTCCGGGCACTGTGGTTTATTTTTATGTCAAGATGGAGACCAAACATGAACATTGAAGAATTAAATTATCAAGAAAGAGAACATGTTCAAAATCATGTTGTTCTCTTTCAGCCACAGATCCCACAAAATACTGGGAATATTGCCCGAACCTGTGCGGCAACCAATAGCCCCCTTCACATTATCCGCCCTATGGGATTTCCCATTGATGACCGCAAAATGAAGCGTGCTGGTCTTGATTACTGGGATAAACTTGATGTGACTTTTTATGATAGTTTGGATGAATTCATGGAAAAATGTTCTGGAAAAGTTCATTTAGTCAGTAAATTTGCAAGTAAGGTTTATTCAGACGAAAACTACAGTGATGGGTTGGCGCATTATTTCATGTTTGGGCGTGAGGATAAGGGGTTACCTGAAGAATTTATGCGGGTACATGCGGAAAAAGCTCTGCGCATTCCTATGAATGATGAACATGTTCGCAGCCTCAATGTCTCTAATACGGTCTGCATGATTGTCTATGAAGCTTTGAGACAGCAAGCTTTTCCTAATCTTGAATTGAGCCACACTTATGAGCATGACAAGCTAAAGTAGTAGAGAGATAGTACTTTTAATAAAAAAGTACAAAATATACTTGCAATTATCAGAATTTTCATGTAAAATATATCTCAAATATAAAGCGATGAGAGAAAGCGTCTAAGACAACAGACAGAGAGTGCCCGGGGGTGAGACGGCATGCAATCCTTAGACAACACATTCTTGAGTGCGTATGCAAAATCAAGGTTGAGAGTAGTGTACGACGGTGGGTTCACGTTACGAATCAGAAGTCTCGATACTTCGTGAGAGCAGGTAGGCGACTGTCTGCTGAACTAAGGTGGAACCACGCCTCAAGCGTCCTTGCAAGATTTTTTGCAAGGACTTTTTGTTTTCTCGTAGTGAAAGGAGCTAAGATGTCAGTGATAAAAGGTTTACGAAAGATTGCCCCCTATGTAGCAGGTAGTCAGCCCAAGGAAAAAGATATTATTAAACTCAATACTAACGAAAATGCATATGGCCCAAGTCCAAAAGTTGCCCAAGCGCTTGTTGATTTTGATACTGATCATTTACGGAAATATTCAAGCTTAGATCAAGAAAGTTTAAGAAAAGCTCTAGGCAAGCAACTAGAAATAGATCCAGATCAGATTATCATTGGAAATGGCTCAGATGATATCCTATCTATGGCTTTTCTTGCTTTTTTCAATGCTGATGAACCGATACTTTTTCCTGATATGACCTATGGTTTTTACAAAGTTTGGGCTGAGCTTTATCATATTAATTATCATGAAATTCCTCTCAATACTCGTTATGAAATTGAGACAGCTGATTATTTTGCGGAAAATGGTGGTATTGTGCTGACCAATCCTAATGCTCCAACTGGGATTTACAAACCTTTGGATGAAGTTGAGGAAATCATCAAGGCCAACCAAGATGTGGTTGTTATTATTGATGAAGCCTACATCAATTTTGGTGGTCAGACAGCTCTGCCCCTGCTTCAAAAATACGATAATGTTTTTATTACTCGAACTTTTTCAAAGGACGCCGCACTAGCAGGATTGCGGGTCGGTTATGGTATTGGAAGTCCTCGGTTGATGAAGGTTATCAATGCCATTAAAAATTCTATTAATCCTTATAATGTCAATAGTATCGCAGAATATCTAGCGGTTTCTGCTGTAGAATCTTGGGATTATTATCAGGAAAATTGCCAAAAAATCATAAAAACACGAGATTGGTTTAGCGAAAAATTGAGAAGTTTTGGATTTAATGTACTTGATTCGAAGACAAATTTTATTTTGACTGAGTCACAAGATGTTAGTGCAGAAGAGCTGTTCAACTATCTTCAGGATAAGAAAATCTATGTTCGTTATTTCCCAAACGTTAAACGTATTAAAAATTATTTGCGCATTTCCATAGGCACCCAGGCTGAGATGGAAAAAGTAGTCGAAACAATTCAGGAGTTGCTGTGATGAAAAAAACAAGTTTACCAACAGGTATGCATGACAAACTTTTTAAACGAGCGCGTGTCATGTATCAAATTGAAAGGGACATCAGTGATTTACTGATGGAACAAGGTTTTAATCGTATTGAGACACCAACTCTAGAACATTTTGAAGTTTTCTCAGATACCATCAATGCTAGCAACTATAATTTCTTTGATAAACAAGGGGAGTTGTTGAGTTTGAGACCTGATATCACCAGCCAGATTGGACGGGTGATTGCGTCTACTCGTGTTAACACCCCTGTTAAATTTTCTTATTCTGGTAAAGTCTTTAATTATAATGAAGAGATGCGTGGTTTGGCCAATGAACATACTCAGACTGGTATTGAAATTGTAGGTTTTCCAGCAAAAGATGCTTTGCAAGAGGCTATTCTATTAGCTAAGGAAGCCTTGGAGGTAGCAAGGTTAAAAAACTATCAATTTGAATTTTCTCATGCTGCTATTTTACAAACTATTTTTGATGAGTTAAATTTAGATAAGGATTTGGTTGAAGAGCTGTCAACGGCTATTCGGGATAAAAATATCACGGTTCTGCATGAATTTACCAAATCTAATTCCAGTGAATTTGATGCTTTTCTGAAAGAACTCCCGTTCTTATTTGGTGAGGCGACTTCAGTAATTACCAGAGCGCGTAATTTAGTTCAAAATAGCCAGGTGCTTGTTGCTCTGGATGACATTGAACATTTGCTTGGTTGGCTGGGAAATGACTTTGCTCAGGTAACTGTTGATTTAGGGCAGTTACCACGTATGCCTTATTATACTGGCATGATGTTTAAGGTTTTTGGAGAAAAGGTTCCAGATGCCTTCGTCTCAGGAGGCCGTTATGATAAACTTTTTGAGCGTTTTGGTGCTAAAAAACTAACTGCTGTAGGCTGGGCTATAGATGTGGACAGTATTTACCAAGCTATCCACGATGAGTTAAGTGATAGAGGAGGGGCAAGATGACTAATCAAATGACTATCGCCCTGACCAAGGGAAGGATTGAAAAAGATACGGTAGCTTTGTTGAAAAAAGCTGGCTTTGATATGAGTTTTATGGCTGATAAGGGACGCAATCTGATTTTTGAGAGTCCCGATAAGAAGTTCCGATTTTTATTGGTCAAAGCTCCCGATGTGACGACTTATGTTCGACATGGCGTTGCAGATATTGGTGTCGTTGGAAAGGATGTCCTCATTGAGCATCCAATGGGATATTTGGAAATGTTGGATTTGAACTTTGGACTTTGCAAGTTTACTGTTGCTTCTGTACCAAGTTATAACCCCAATGATCACAAACGGAAGCGGATTGCGACCAAATACCCAACTGTGGCTAGAGATTATTTCAATAAAAAAGGAGAAGATGTTGAAATTATTTCTATTCAGGGCAGTGTTGAAATTTCACCTGTTCTAGGTCTAGCAGATGCTATTGTTGATATTGTCGAAACTGGTAATACATTGGTTGCCAATGGTTTGGTCGTCTTTGAAGATATCTGTCGCATATCAGCTCGGCTTATTGCCAATAAAGCTGCCATAAAAAATAATCCAGAACTTATGGCTTTTATCAAAAAAATTGAAGCTATTGTCGGAAACGAGGAGGTGCCTTTCAAATGAAACGTTTAAAAGGAAGTAATGAAGAAATTGCTGCCTTGCTTTATCAAGAACAGTTGGAATTAAGCAGGCAAAATGTAGATGTTGAGGCGAACGTGCGAACTATCATTGATGATGTGAAATCTCGAGGTGATAAGGCTTTGCAAGAATACTCTCTCAAATTTGATCATATCACTTTAACAGATTTTGAGGTAGGACAAGATTTGATTGACCACGCTTTTGCAGAGGTTGATCCAGCTGTCCTTACGGCTCTTGAAAAGGCAAAAGCGAATATTGAAAGTTACCACCGTCAACAATTAGAAAAAGGGTTTGAAGACAGCCCTACCGAAGGTGTCATTCGCGGTCAACTCATTCGTCCCATTGAGCGCGTAGGTGTCTATGTGCCGGGTGGAACAGCTGCTTATCCGTCTTCTGTTCTTATGAATGTTATTCCTGCTAAAATTGCAGGAGTCAAAGAAATCATCATGATTACACCTCCGCAAAAGGAATTTGTCCCAGCCATTCTGGTAGCTGCTAAACTGGCCGGTGTGGACAAGATTTATCAGGTTGGCGGTGCTCAAGGAATTGCTGCTTTGGCCTATGGAACAGAAAGTATTCCTAAAGTGGATAAAATCACTGGTCCTGGTAATATCTTTGTAGCTACGGCTAAGAAACAAGTTTTCGGGCTTGTTGGGATTGATATGATTGCAGGGCCATCAGAAATTGGTGTGATTGCGGATCAGACGGCTAATCCAATTTTTGTGGCGGCAGATCTGTTGTCGCAGGCTGAGCATGATAAATTGGCTCGCGCGATTTTGGTGACCAATTCTGAAACGTTGGCTGATGCGGTAGAGGCTGAGATTGAAAAACAACTGCAAACCTTGCCGCGTCAGGAAATTGCCCGCGCCTCTATCGAAAATAACGGTCGCATTATCATTGCTGAGAATGTAGATGGCATGTTTGATCTCATGAACCAAGTTGCTCCAGAGCATTTGGAAGTGGCTATGGAAAATGCTTATGATTATCTAGATAAGATTGAAAATGCAGGTTCTATCTTCCTAGGGCATTACACTAGTGAGCCTATTGGGGATTATTACGCTGGTGCCAATCATGTTCTACCAACCACCGCCACCAGTCGCTTTTCATCAGCGCTAGGGGTGCATGATTTTATCAAACGCATCCAATACACTCAATACAGCAAGGCTGCTGTCAATGCGGCTGAAAAGGATATTACTACCTTGGCTTATGCTGAAGGTTTGCAGGCCCATGCTAGAGCTATTGAGGTGAGAAATGACCAAAATTAAAGGATTGTTAGTCATGGACGTGGATTCAACCCTGGTCCAAGAAGAAGTGATTGATTTATTGGGAGAAGAGGCTGGTGTTGGTCAGCAGGTGGCTGCTATTACTGAGCGTGCCATGCGGGGAGAATTGGATTTTAAGGAAGCTCTGGCTGAGCGTGTGGCGACCTTGAAAGGACTACCAGAATCTATTTTTGACAAAGTTTATTCCCGCATCCATTTTAATAAAAATGCCAAGGAATTGGTGGAAGAGTTGCATGCGCGTGGTTATAAGGTTGGTCTAGTTTCAGGTGGCTTTCATGAGACGGTTGACCGACTGGCAGCAGAAGCCAATATTGACTATGTTATGGCCAACCACTTGGAGATGGTTGACGGCGTCCTGACAGGCCGAACCTATGGCGACGTTGTGACCAAGGAAGTCAAGGTGCAAAAACTCCGCGATTGGGCTATTGAAAATGGGCTGACGCTGGCAGAGACTGTTGCCATGGGAGATGGCGCCAATGATTTGCCCATGATTCAGTCAGCCGGCATCGGCATCGCCTTTTGTGCCAAACCAATCGTACGCGAGCAGGCACCCTACCAAATCAATGAACCTGATTTGTATAAAGTGATTGAGATATTAGATGAGGTAAGAAAATGAGACAAGCGGAAATCGAACGCAATACCTTTGAAACCAAAATTAAATTGAGTCTAAATTTAGATGCTCAGGAACCTGTTGATATTCAAACAGGTGTAGGTTTTTTTGACCACATGCTGACCCTTTTTGCCCGTCATGGACGGCTGTCTTTGGTGGTTAAGGCTGACGGAGACCTTTGGGTGGACAGCCACCATACCGTAGAGGATGTGGGAATCGCTCTCGGTCAAGCCCTGCGCCAAGCTTTGGGAGATAAAGCGGGGATTAACCGCTATGGGACCAGTTTTGTGCCCATGGACGAAACACTTGGTATGGCCAGTCTTGATTTGTCAGGTCGTAGCTATTTAGTCTTTGACGCAACTTTCGACAACCCTAAGCTAGGCAATTTTGATACAGAGCTCGTTGAGGAATTCTTTCAGGCCCTTGCCTTTAATGTTCAAATGAATCTGCATTTGAAAATTCTGCACGGCAAGAACACCCACCACAAGGCAGAAAGTCTCTTTAAGGCGACCGGCCGCGCGCTTCGTGAAGCGGTAACGTTAAATCCCGAAATACATGGGGTAAACTCAACAAAAGGATTGCTGTGATATGAAAATAATTGTGATTGATTACGATGCGGGCAATACTGCTAATGTCTTGCGAGCGTTGAATAAGCTAGGGGTCAAAGCAGAACTGTCAGCTGATCCGCAAAAGATAGCAGCAGCTTCGGGTTTGATTTTGCCAGGTGTAGGAGCCTTTCCTGCGGCAATGGCAGAGCTGGAAAAACGCGGTCTAGTATCTGCGATCAAGGAGGCTGTTGCTGAAGGAACTCCGCTCTTAGGGATCTGCCTTGGCATGCAATTATTAGTTGAAAAAGGGCTGGAACATCATGAAACGGCTGGTCTAGGCTTTATTCCCGGACTTTGTCAAGAAATTCCTGCTATGGCTGGCTATCCTGTTCCCCACATGGGCTGGAATGATTTGCAGGTCAAGCAGGAGTCGCCGCTGACGACTGGCTTACAAGATCAAGCAGTTTATTTTGTGCACAGCTATTTTACAGATGTTCCTCAGGAATACATTGATGTAACCGCAGAATATTCTATTTCTGTTCCAGCCATGATTCACAAAGATAATGTCTTTGGCGCTCAATTTCACCCTGAAAAATCAGGAGATATCGGACTGGGCATTCTCAAAAAATTTGTGGACTTGTGTGAGAGATGAAATAAATTATAAAGGATGGTTCATTTAGGTATTTTCTGAACTGAACCCATGCTAAGATTTAACGGAATAACCAAGTTATTTTTGTTAAGTAAATAAGAAAGAAAGGAATTGAGTTCAAGCTAAAAGCTCGGAATTTAGATGAGTTGTCTAAGGAATAAAGAGTCCTTATTACCTTCCTAAAATTCGATTGCTTTTTAGACGTTCTCGCATCATATATTATGCAAATTCTTCCTGCTATTGATATTAAAGATGGTCAGGCTGTCCGTCTCTTTAAAGGAGATTTTAATCAAAAAACAGTAGTCAATCCCGACGTTCTAGGACAGGCACGCCTTTTTGCGGATGCCGGTATAGAGTTCATTCATGTGGTAGATTTAGATGGTGCCTTGGCTGGGCGAGCCACCAATCGTGATTTGATAGCAGCACTGAAGGTGGCGACAGGCCTTGGTGTTGAAGTCGGCGGCGGCATTCGCACGCTCGAGCAGATTGAAGATTACCTCAATGTTGGTATTGACCGTGTTATCATTGGCTCTATGGCAGTTAAAAATCCTAGCTTTGTCAAAGCTGCGCTGGATAAGTTTGGGGCAGATAAGATTGTCGTTGGCATTGATGCTAAAGATGGCTACGTTGCCACCGAGGGCTGGCTAGAAACAAGCACGGTTGATTACATTAGCTTAGCTAAAGAAATGGAAAAAATGGGTGTTAGTCTCTTTGTCTACACCGACGTTGACCGAGATGGTACACTGACTGGACCAAATTATGAGCACTACCAGCACTTGGTATCTGAACTGACCACAGCTAAAGTTATTGCTTCTGGTGGCATTGCAGATGTTGGCAATCTCACTAAACTTCAAGAAATTGGAGTAGCTGGCACTATCGTTGGCAAGGCCTATTATAATGGCAATATCAGCCTAGACCAATTAAAATCATTTGGAGGGTAAGATGCTAAAAAAACGAATTATTCCCTGCCTTGATGTCAAAGACGGTCGTGTGGTCAAGGGTGTTAATTTTGTCAATCTGACTGATGTTGGCGATCCTGTAGATTCAGGACGTGCTTATTACCAAGCTGGTTGCGATGAGTTGGTTTTCTTAGACATCACAGCGACATCTGACAATCGTGAAACAACAGTAGAGATGGTGCGGCACGTGGCTGATCAAGTTTTTATTCCTTTTACTGTTGGCGGTGGTATCCGTTCGGTCGAAGACATGAATAAAATGCTCAAAGCTGGTGCTGATAAAGTAGCAGTCAATTCATCTGCCCTTGCCAATCCGCAGCTAATAGCAGACTGTGCTCAGAAATTTGGTAACCAGTGTGTTGTGGTAGCTATTGATGCCAAAAAACAAGCAGATGGGACATGGCATGTTTATGTGGCTGGCGGCCGCAAGGACACCGGCAAGGATTTGCTCGCTTGGGTCAAGGAAGCGGTCAGTCTTGGTGCCGGAGAGATTCTTCTGACCTCTATGGACAAGGACGGCACTAAGTCAGGCTTTGATTTGGACATGCTAAATGCAGTTGCAGAAGCGGCAGATGTCCCAATCATTGCCTCAGGCGGTGCTGGAAATATTGAGCATATGGTGGAAGTCTTTGAAGAAACCCCAGCAACGGGTGCCTTAGCAGCCTCCATTTTCCACTATGGAGAAGTTGCTATCGCAGATACCAAAAAAGCCATGGCTGATGCGGGAATTGAGGTGCGCCTATGACAGAAATCAAACTGGATTTTGAAAAACAAAATGGACTGGTGCCAGTTATTGTGACGGATTACCAGACCAATCAAGTCCTTATGCTGGCCTATATGAACGAGGAAAGCTACCAGCTGACCCTCAAAACCAAGCAAATGCATTATTGGAGTCGCTCTCGTAATGAAATTTGGCATAAAGGAGCTACAAGCGGGCACTATCAATACGTCAAATCCATCAAAACAGATTGCGACCAAGACACCCTGCTCATTGCTGTAGAGCAAGTTGGCGCAGCCTGCCATACGGGAGCTTATTCTTGCTTTTTTAATGAGATTTTCTAAAAGCAAGTTGAATAAACACGCCTTAGGACAACAGTTACACCTTACCAAGTACACTGTTTTGTCAGTTAAGTTTGATAGAATTTTGGACAGAGTTTTTTTGTGAAAAACAAGTCTGATCCTACTATTTTTAAAGGAGTAAAAATGTTAGAAACACTATATCAAGAGGCTTTAGATCGAAAAAAATATCCCAAAGAGGGGTCTTACACCAACTATCTTTTCGATAAGGGGCTGGACAAGATTTTAAAGAAAGTCGGTGAGGAAGCTACCGAAGTTGTCATCGGCGCTAAAAATGCAGACAAAGAAGAAATTGCCAATGAAACAGCCGATGTCCTCTATCATTTGGCCGTTATGCTGGTTGAAACTGGCGTGACGCCGGACGATGTCAATAGAGTACTGGAAGATCGTCAGGGCAAAAAAAGCAATGTCCACGATCGTAAGGAAGTGACCGATTATTAGAGAAAACGTGAGATAGTGTGATGACTTACCACTTTCATCGATATCAAGGCGATTTGTCTGACTTCTTTGACTAGGTTTTTACACAACAGTATGAAAACTTTTTTCAGGAAATAAAGCCCCGTGAACAAAAAGAAATATTTCAGTTTGTTCTAGAGAAAGAACAGCAAATTTTGGCGGTAGCGTCTTGTCAAAGGTTGTATGAGACACTGAAAATCTGTGATTTTGCTGTCAAAAGTCAGTATCAAAGGAAGGGTCTGGGAAGGTGTCTTCTCAAAGAGATTAAAAATTTTGCCAAAAAATCAGGCCTAAAAACGATTGTTTTAACCACACGCTCTTACCAAACTAGGGATTTTTACCTTAAGCAAGATTTTCAAATCTATGCAGTTTAGATGACCTTCCTTTTAAAGGTGTTAAAACTTATTACATGACCTATAGAGTAGACTAAAAACTAGCATTATAAAAGTGCTAGTTTTCTCAGCTTAGTCGAAAAAATCTGGTCGAAAAAATCTTCCCCACTTGTCAAGTCAAGTGCAACAAGTTCATTGATAACTAGAGTTCCAGAGGTTAAGCTGTTTGGGCTAGCCCAAACAAAATATTTGCGGTTTTATACTTGTGAAGTCGTCTAGGTCTGTCATTGATAGCAGAGACGTAGTGATTGAGTTCTTCTGTCGTTAGTGAGTTAAGAGAGACACCTTTTGGGAGAAACTCTCTCAAGAG
>NZ_KB904494.1 GCF_000380105.1 Streptococcus orisratti DSM 15617 | reverse complement strand
AGGATAGGGAGATTATCAGAGATTGAAATTTTAGAAGTAAAATTCCTAAAAAGTGTTTTAAAAGCTTGGTGTTTAATCTGATACCGTC
Organism: Streptococcus orisratti DSM 15617; assembly: GCF_000380105.1. Taxonomy (GTDB): domain Bacteria; phylum Bacillota; class Bacilli; order Lactobacillales; family Streptococcaceae; genus Streptococcus; species Streptococcus orisratti. The sequence goes on along the minus strand of NZ_KB904494.1, from coordinate 10,564 downwards.
GTTGGACAAAGGCAGATTGGGTAACTGGTAAATCTAAATCAAGTAGCTCTTTGGCTAAGGTATTACCACCCATGGTCAGTATAGCTTGAATCATGGTTTTCATCGTTAGCTGACTTTTCCGACTAAAATCTTTTTCAGGATGAAGCACAAACCGGTTTGCGGTGGAAACGATGTCGTTAATACTATCAAGTAAATGAGCTTTAATCTGAGGTGAAATAGGGATTCACTACACGTCAATAGACGGTAGAAGCCTTGATTTAATGCGAGTTTTGAATTATTGAATTTCATTACATTGCAGTACAAATCAATCAAATCTCTACATTTTTCTCTACACTATTTAGATAATAAAATTTAAGTAGAACATGCAGATAATAAAAGGAACACTTCGTATGAGGTGTTCCTTTTGTTATCTATCTAAAAAGCAAGACAGGAGTTTTACGTCCCAACGCCAATCCGTGGCGCTACCTAAATAACGGTGTCTTACGTAGTTATTTTATTACATCCAAAAATAAAAGTCAATTATAAATTTTGCTTTTTCCTCTTCATTCCTGTTGCAATTCTTGATAATTCCTCTGCAACCTCTTTTCCTAACATCGCTAAATCAATGTAAGAATCAAAATCTATCAATTTAGGATTACTACTATCATAAGTTGATAAATTATGAACAAGAATGTTTCTAAGTTGCTTGAATCTATATATTTTATTTTCACTAGATGATTTATCACTGCTTTTCTTCCAGTCAGCATAATTTTTTGATAAATCTACAATCATTATCTGTGAATCCACTAATCGATGATTTAGATAACCCACAAGCTTTTTCAATTTAATATCAGTGATGTCATTCTTAGTACTAATTTTCCCATAAATATATTCTATCTTGCTATCCAGCGACATCTTCCGTGCAGTTTTTCCCAAGTGTTCAACAATTCTCTTTGTTCTATTCTCAATAATGGCATAGGAGCAAGAAATTGATTCAATGTAAAATTCTCTTTCAATTGCAACATTCATACGTTTTCTTAAATGATTAATATAATCAGTTTGATTTACCACCTATTACTACCTCCAATAGCTTATCTGCAACAACATCTTCAACATACTTTCTTATCGCTCTAACATTAGGAAGTGCATTTAATTTAGATTCCATTCTTTCTAAAATCTTATCTTCATCTAAATATCCCTTATATTCCTTAGTCATGGATTCTGAGTCAATAATTTTTGAATAGACTATCTTTGAAATCTGCTTTTTCTCGTCAAAAGATAAAGGAGAAAATTTAATAAATCCATCGAATCGACTTAATAATGCTATGTCAATATTCTTCTCCATTTCTAACCGACTTTTAAAATTAGATGTGCAAATAATAATTGAGTTACTTAAATCTACTTTATAATTTTGGTCTTCATAGATACCCTCATCAAACATTTGAAAGAAGGTACTATGAAAAAATGCAGGAGCTAGAGCAAACTCATCAAGCAAAATAACATTAGATTCTCTGTTTAATAATGTTTTAGAAAACGAGTCTTCGCTATGATTTGTTGATTTAAAATATTTTACACTTGATTCACCACCAACCATAGACATTTGTTCTCTAATAATATTGTCATTCCCATATAGTGTAGTTGATAGTTGTTTTGCTGTTTCAGTTTTTCCAATCCCTGGTTCACCATAGAACATTAAAACTAATGGTTTTGAACTCGGACGTATTAGTTGAGCAACTAGTTTTCTTAATAAACTTTTCTTAGCTTCTCCTTGGCCAATTATGTTTTCATTTAAGTCATGTATTACATCTTGAAACTGCTTCTTTTCAATTTTCTTAAAAGTACTTTGTTCAATATGTACACTTTCTGAAGGGATTTGTTGCCTAATTAAGTGAAAAAATTTTTTAGGAGGATTATGAAGGTACACTTCTAAAATATCGGCAAATTCAAATATTTTTACTAATAAATCAATATTTTCAAAAACTAAACTTGTTGACAACGAATATGAGTCCATCCTAAAAACGCAGCAATCCTTTCCCATTAGCGGTTCTGCTATTTCCTGAATTTTAGCTCCATTTGCCCAATTTATAAGTACTTCATTAAACGAAACATAGTTATCTAATTTATCAACTCTTTCATTAAACTTTTGAACTGGTTCAAAAAAAATATTAAATCTTACCATTACACACCTGCCACTAGAACATCATATATCGGTATTTTCTCATTATCTTGTTCTTCATCAAAGTCAATTCCGAGTTGTGACGGACTATGGTTTGACAATCTGTCTATCATTGTATTAAAACTTAAATCAATTGAGTCCACTTCTCCAACCTTAATTCCATAAAGTTTGACATCCATCTTGGTTAAGTCACTCAACGTATAATTATTACGTAGGCCCGATATATTGAATCTGAAAATGCTTTCTTTACTCTCGGAACTAATACCCTTAATTTCATAATATCCAGAAAGTCGGTCTAAGGTTCGTTCAATATTCTTTATTTCAATACCTTTAAAATTATTTTTATCATCATCTGTAATACTATTCATTTTAGTAATATCGCTAATCATATCAAGAACAGGAGTAATGTTACGATAAAAAGCAGGAGAATCTTTTTCAATAAAAAGCTTAACATTATCTAAACGTTCCACTTTTGAAGAATCTTTTTTATTAGTTACAAACTTCTTAAAGTTACTTAGCAATGTAGAGGTAATCTGTGATTCTACTACTCCACTTCGTTGATATGAAGCATTTCCAGAGAGCCCTATCTTAAATCGAGTAAAGAAATTCATGCCAACCTTACCCTCTGCATCTACCTCAACCATATTTTCGGACACACGTTTTATGATATCCGATTGTATCCCATTTTGATGTAATTCTAAAAAATCAAAAACAGCTTGCTCATCAAGATAAACAATTTTACCAACAAAAAAATTGGTCATCGCTTCCTCCTTGTTACTATATATTCAGACTATTTGAATAATCCTATTATATAAAAACATCTAGTATTATTAAAAACTACTACTCCATATCAGTAATCCCCAAAAAATATTTGATAAATTCTGTCACCCATTATGTTGCTACACTACTCCAACTCTATATCCAATATCTTATTAAAAATCTCAAGATACTTTTCTTCATCATCCACTAATGACAATTTAGCAATTAATTTAGATACCTCATTGTCACTATCCGTAAATGCAAAGAAAGTTTGATAGTCTAAATCTAAGGCTTCAATTAGCTTATTTAGAGTTTCCAATTTAATATTAGAATTTTGTCCTCTTTCAATTCGACCAAGAGCATTGACATCCATCCCCGCCTTATCAGCCAACATCTCTTGAGTTAGTTGCTTTTTTATCCTCAATTCATAGATTCGGTTAGATACACTTTTTCCTAATGACATAGCACTGCTCCCTTCTCTAATTCTATACACTAAGACTATGACTTATCAGAAATTATTTGTAGGTTTTTAATGTATTTTTTTGTTAAAAAATAATACTCAAGATATGTTTTTGTGGTAAAATAAAAGATAACTAAGTATTATTTTTGAAAATAATAATACTTAAAATACTAAAGGAGACTTTTCAAAATGAAAAAGCGAAACAAATATCTATTAATAGGTGTAACCTTTTTAGCCTCGACAACAATTCTCTTAGCCTGTTCAAATACCAGCAAACCCTCCACAAATACTTCTCACTCTCAAGAGAAAACTTCTTCTGCAAAAACAAAAGAAGTCAGTATCGGAAACTATATTAACCAACCCAAAACAGCTCCCCAAATCTGGTACGAAATAGAGAGCGAAAAAATCAAGGGAGTATATGTCTTTGAAGATAATCAAGTAACTTATTATGATACTTCTTATGAGGCCGCCACAAATACTGAAACAACCATTTCTTCTGCTCAATTTAAAGCTGACTATGTTGGAAAAAATGTTTATTCAACTGGTCAACACGCCCAAGGTTTCATTGACAGTTTTTATGGAACAGATTCAGCAGAAAAAATTTCTGAAGAAATGCTAACTGATATTATCAAGAAATATGATACTGAGGATGGTAATGCAGATGGAGTCATTGATGTTACGATTCCAGATGCTCTTACTCTTGAAAGCATTTCAGCTTTATCAGATGATGAAATTATTGAACAAGCTAAAGCATTTGAAAAGGCTAGTACCCATAAACAAATTATTTTTGAAAAAGTATCACTTGCACTTAGACAATTGGTTGATGGAAAAGATACTACTTCAGCAATAAACAAACTGACAGAAATTGAAAACCAATATAACCAAAAGGTAGCGTCAGTTTATCAATTGAAAATTTTACCTGATGAGGACTTAGCGGAAACACTAGAGGAAACTCTAACAATTCCTATCAAGAAACTTAGCTATGATAATGTTATTGATTATACCTATGTCATTAAGGAAGAATCTTTCTCTGCACATTTAGCCTATTCTCAATTTGCTTCAGAATCAGTAGATGATGTGAAATATATTGGCTTCCCATCGTTTGTCACAAAGCAAAAAGACGGCGAAAATGTGACTCTAGTTTATGACACCTACGATTTAAGACCTGACAATGTTCAAGTTACTTCAGACAGCGTTGACGATGAAGAATAAGATAAGGAGAAAATGATGAAAAAATTTAAAGCACTTTTATTGACGCTTATAGCCGTATTGTTCCTTACTGCATGTTCTGCTAGTAACCAAAGCTTGGATGGAACATATACTTATGAAGAAGACGGAAGTAGCATGACAATTATAATTGATGGTCAAGATGGTTCACTTAGTATTGAAGCAGGTGATGGCTCGGGCTCACTATTTGTAGACAATATTAGCACAGATTTTACAGTGGACAAAGAAAGCAAAATATTTAACGTAGAAGGAGAAGAGCTTGAATATTCTCTTTCGGGAAACACATTAACCGTAAGTGGAGATGGCTTCGGAACGGTTAAATTGAAAAGAGAATAATACAGAGTACATATAAAATTAGCACTTCCGTTTTGAACGGAGGTGCTTTTTACTCTCTTCTTTTCTTTAAAAAGTCTTCAATCGGAATGTAGTCTAGTTGTTTTTTTGACGATTCTTGTACCAGAAATTGAAGGTTATTTTCTATATTTTCAATATGTTTCGTTGCAGATTTATCCATGAAGCTCTTGTAAGAGTACAGCGTATTTTTCAAAAAATCGTGATACCAGTAATAATCACTATCAAATACCTTAGCATCCCTTGCTAATTTATAAAGATTTATTTCATTACGAGTAGTATTCAAATCTAAAATAGACTGGTGCATACCATGTAAATCTTGAATCTTCGAAAACTCGGCTAATGTATTTTCAAAAAGATTTCCCTCCGATATATTTTCAATAAACTCATGAACCTTATCTGACATGTTTCTTAAAAGCGATTCATTGTTTTTAAGAAATTCACGAAAATCAGTTTCTTTCTGAAATTGATATTCCATCTGTGTAATAATTTCATCAACAGTGAGTGGTAGCGAGAACTTTTGAATTATAATAAATAGCTGAATATAAAAATCAATAAAAATTACTTTGTACAGAAGATGGTTCGAACTTTGAAAATATTGCTCCACATTAGACTTCCAAAAACTACTATCCGCCTTTAAATCAACTAATCCCCCCTGCTTTTTTGATAATGTCCTCTCTATGTCAAGTATAGTTTCCTCCATAGGGGACAGTATATCTAATGAATCTGCTACACGAGGTATCCTCCGTTCTAGTTCTTTAATAGCATTTATTGAAACATAATTCTTTCTATCCAATGAGATTATTTCATCATCAAGGTGTGTAATTTCAGCTAATTTTCTACCAATCCAATTTATCGATATTTCTTTATTATTGACTCCTTGAAATTGCTGAAATTCATAAACTAACGATGGCAGATAACGATGTGTAAACAAATATGCCACTTCTTTTTGTGTGTAGTAAATTTTTGATTTTATAATATCTCTATTTAGTCTTAAGATAAGCTCAATCGCTAACACTTGACCATGACATTTTGAGCATAAATCTCTAATTTCTATTTTTGATTCTAATATTTTTGAACAAATATTAACCAGTATTCCGATAGTCCTACTAAAAATTTCCCGTTCTTTGACAGTATTTACATCATTGGCCTCTGATAATTTAATCAAAAATTCAGTAGCAAAATATAAGTCGTTTATTGTATATGTATTACTACTTAAGACATTGTATACGAATTTACATTGTTCATAAATTTTTCTCTGCTTTGATAACCTAAAACGATTTGCTGTAGAATCCATTATCTTTTGCAAGTCAGCAATTATCTCAACATAATCTTTTAAATCCTGAATAGAATTACAAAGTTGCTCTAAAGAAATGACTTTATTTCGATTTTTAATTATTAATAACATGTTCTACCTCAATCATTTCTCTAATGTATTCTTTAACTGATGAGTATTTATGCTCTACTACTCTGTTTTTTTGATAAAAATTTAGGAATCAAAATTTACTAGTTCTAGTAAACTTAATAGTGTAAGAGATAGAGCTCATCAATTACACTATTTATTCTATCACAACTTCAGCTAGAAAAAAGTTAGAGGTTTGTGAAAAAGGAAAGGAGGTAGATTTATGCTAACGTTTCCAACTTGGTATGGCATCCCAGATGAGTTGCGAGGAAAGATTATTTTATTTGATATGGATGAAACGAAGAAGGCTCGTGGCGGTATTGAAATCAAACCAGAAGAACATTACATTAATGTCGGTTTTTCAAACGATAACCATGCACCAATTTTTCTAGGCATAGTGGTAGGCGAACATAAAGGAACTCTGCGTGTTGCTAGCACAGACACAAGACTCGATTCATTTTTGAGTGAGTATGTTTCAAAAAAAGACAAACTGATAAAAGAAATTGCTTCTCTTGAGTCTGAGCTTGAAGAAAAAGTTGATTTGAAAGACAGTGAGATTTTCAATTTAGATATTGAAATTGACGAGCTAAAAAATAAACTTGAAGAACTACAGCAAACATACAAAAAACGTAAAAAATTAGTTGATGCTGAACTTCGAAAAAATTTTTTCAGCTGGATTGACAGCAACTTGGTTCTTAGAATCTTGTATTCGCTTTATGAAAACTTCTCATAAGTTGAATTTCCTTCAGATTTAATCAGTTAATTTTATAAAATTGAAAAAGCTGACATGAACTAATGCGCAGTTTGAAGAAAGCATAGATTGTGAAGCGAATGAATCTGCTTTGCAGATAGCATTATGCATCAAGTCTGAACGGTTGTGAAGACGCAGAAAGTAATGCGTCAGAATGAGTGTAACAATCTATGCTTTCTAGAACTCGCATTATCAATCAGCGACAGTTTCAATTTTATAATTACGATTAAACGAAGTATTCAACTTATGACATTTTCTTAGCGTACAAGATTTAAAAACCTGCTAAAATACAGCTAAAATTTTAACTGTTCAGCAACTAATTTTACAACTTTGTATTTAGATGTTTCTTTTGATTTTTTTATCGTCAAGAAAATCTAAATGTTATCTACAGCTGAAAATCTACTTTTACTCTCATCAGGAGAAACAGTCTTTTCAGTTTATCTAATTGAAAAAACAAACAAATAAAGAAAGAGGAATAATATTATGACGCAGACAAAAGAAATCATAACAGTAACTGGTATTAGTAATAAAGAAGGAAAAAAGGATGGGTGGGTATCTTGTCTTAAAACCAATGCGCCATCCTGGAAAACCTTGCTGATACCATTCAAAAAAGAAATTTTGGGTTCTGTCATCAATCAGCTAGGGGTTTATGAGGTATCCCTAAAAAATACATCTAATACTTTCGGTGCGAAGCCAAGATTTGAAATTGCTGAAGCAAGACTCATCGCATCAGTGGATTCAATCTTGAAGACATTTAAGTGATTTTAACTCTAATTATTCTAACGGGTGTACGAAAGGGCTTGTCAACAGTAGTACACCTTAGAATAGTTAGGGAAATAGTTAAAGGAAGGACATCAAACTATGGGAAAAAACAAGGCTATTTTAACCGTTATAGCAGGTTCTCAGCAGTTAAGAACTGAGCTATGGCAAAGTTATTCTGAAAAAGCAATCCAGAAAGCAATAGAGGGGGCTCCAGATGAATTACTTAAAGAGATGATAGAACATTTATCCTCCGTAGCAAAAATTTCAGATGCTTATATTATCGTTCATGACAAAGATACCAAATATGTATGGAATCCAGAACTAAAAAAATATGAACAAGTATTGAAATCGTTTCACGTTCATTTTCTTTTCAAATTTTCAGAAGGGGCGACTTTAACTGAAATTGCAAATGCGCTAAATCTTGAAATACAGTATTTAGAAAAACCGAAATCTGGTAGATATGCTTATGATAATCTGTTGTCTTACCTAGTACATGCTAAAGACCACAATAAATTCCTTTATTCTCCTTCTGAAGTTGTTACTTTACTAGGTGAAGATTATGAAACAATTTATAATGAAAGAATCCATGTATGGGAAAAAGGTCGTGCTAAAAAGACTTCTCAACAAGCAAAATTTGATGTAGAAGCACTCATTATGGACATTATTGTAGGAAAAATCAAAAAGACAGAGGTTCTAAGTAGCCCTGACTTGTATCCTATATATGCATTTAACAAATCAAAATTGAATGAAGCATTTGAAACCTACGCTGAACGAAAGTCACTAAAAACTCTCAAAGATTTAGAACTTGGATTGTTCCAAAAAACTATTATATTTTTTCAAGGTGCATCTGGATTAGGTAAAACTACATTAGCTAAAGAACTAACTCATGAGATTCAGTTGTTGTCAAAAGCTAATGGAGAGGATTGGGAAGCCATCATTACTGCGGCAACAAACCCTTTTGATGATGTTAAAGGAGAGGAGATTATTCTCTTGGACGACGTCCGTGGGCAGGCATTGTCCGCCTCAGATTGGCTAAAATTACTAGACCCTTTTACAGCTTCTCCGATTTCTTCACGCTTTAAAAATCGTTCTGGTGCTGTAAAAACAATAATTATCACGAGTAGAAAGCCTCCACTTGAATTTTTCTTTAAAACCAAAGATAGTGGCTATGAAGACCTCAGTCAGTTTATCAGACGAATTCATCATTTCATAACATTACGAACAGATGGTACTGGTAATACCATTTATAGTAGTTCATTTCCCGAGCGTAAACAGACTCCAATAAGAAGAAAAATCCCTCACAAAGATATTACAGTATCCTTGGACTATGATTTTTCAACAGCTAAAGAAATGGGCTCTAAAGATTTACTTAAATTTCTCATTGAGACTGTTCGATTAAATAATCGTTGGGAAATTTCTTATGAGGAAAGTAAAAAAGCCATCACTTCAAAACCGACTAAAGCTGAAAGTGACGGCTAGTATTGACGAGATAAGCGATAGCACGTCTCTATCGCTATTATCTCATTTTCATCAAAAAAGGACAATAGACATGAATAAAGATGAATTGAAACAAATCGAAAACCTGCTCACTGTATTAGTAACTCTAGTTAAGCAACAAGTCAAGAATAATTCCAAGTTAGGAATAGTTACCCAAAAACAACTATTGATACTTTTAGATATTTCTCCTAACACATTGAAAAGTTGGGAGAAAAAAGGCTTGCCACGACTTGAACCCCCAATTGAAGGTACTAGAACAGTATATTACAAACTATCAGATGTACTTAATTTTTTGGAAAACTAGGTAAGAATGTGCTAAAATAGATTCATCTAATTAGGAAAAGAGGATAGTCTATTTTAGCCTTTTCATTATCTGCATGAAGAGGCATTATGAAAACTGAAACAATCATTTACAAAAACAAAAAAGTTGTCAAAAAAACTAAAAACAACGGCGAAACTAACTATGTCTTACGAGGTGTTTACCTTGGTTTAGATGAGAAAACTGGAAAACAAGTTACAACATCAATTACAGCCAAAACACTTCGTCAATTGGATAGAAAATACACTCAAGCCAAGTTAGACTTTGAGCAAAATGGCTCTACTCGAAAAGAGACTATAACAGTGACAACGTTGAAGGAACTAGCTGAAGAATGGTTTAAAAACTATCAAAGCTGGGTTACGTCATATAATACGTTAAACCGTGTGAGAGGTTATCTTGATACCTACATTATTCCACGTTTTGGCGATTATATCCCTGATAAAATAACCTCTTCCGAGATTCAATCATGGGTTAATGAATTAGCGGATAGAGCTAAAAAATCTGTTGAATCTGGCGTTAAACGAGCTCAAAAAGGAAGGGCAAAAGATTTTGGAGCTGTAGCTCATAAGTTAAGCGATATTTTTGACTTTGGGATAACAAACTATGGTTTGTTAAAGAATCCAGCATTGACTATCAAAATTCCTCCAAAGCCAAAGGCAAACAAGAAGCGAATTATGGTACTACATGATGAAGATNTATCACACTGGTTAAAATTTTTATCAGATTTACCAGATACACGAGCTAATCGTAGGTTCAAAGTCATTTGCAACACCCTACTTGCTTCAGCTTGCCGTATCAATGAATTGCTAGCATTGGAGATTCATGATTTAGATATAGAAACCAATGAAATTGTCGTAAATAAAACTCTAATGTGGAAAAGG
>NZ_KB904493.1 GCF_000380105.1 Streptococcus orisratti DSM 15617 | reverse complement strand
TAGTTCCTTACTATACTTCATCCAGCGACGGCTTTCCTCTAGCCCCTCAATACCAGATTCTTTGTACTTCCGAACCCAGTTCGATAGGGTGTCTTTAAACACACCATGGTGCCTAGCTAACCAGCTAAGTGATTTCCCAGCTTCCAAGTGGAGTAGAACAATTTCTAGTTTCTCAGAGACAGACTTTGGACTTCTTTTGGACATAATAAAACTCCCTTTATAGTTTCTAGTGAAAATTTTTGTTTTTTCACTGTCCACCATAAGGGGAGTATATCAATAGTCGAATGGTTTTTACGAGTGTTTTTGAGCTTTTCCTTGAAACTTTTTAAACCAATCGAATGCTCCAGCAATTAAGAAGTCTTTAGTGTTTCCACCAACTGTTTTCTCTAATTCAGACTGACTTAGTTCTTTAAACGTTTTTTCCGTTGCCATATCAAACACCTCCTCTCTCAATAATTGTAACAAAAAAGTTGGCGATAATCTTCCTAAGTCGTAAACAGTCATTTTTAAGTCGTAAACGGTAGTAAACTAGTGACGATAATCTTGATTAAGGAATAAAAACACCTTCAGCTGATTGTTTGGCGAAACCTAACTGGTTAAATATTATAATAATATTTCGGGAAATGATTGACAAATTCCAAGAGTTAATATATGCTAAATATATAATTAAGTATACTTAAATTTTTAAATTAAATAAAATGAATGGAGTTTATGATGAAAAAAACTTATTTTACATTGCTTACTTTGTTATTGTCACTTGTATTTCTAGGAGCCTGTTCATCAGGAGATAGATCGGACAGTGGTAAATTAAAGGTTGTTGCTACCAATTCGATTATTGCAGATATGACGAAAACGATAGCTGGTGATAAAATTGATTTACACAGTATTGTACCTACTGGCAAAGACCCACATGAATACGATCCCTTACCAGAAGATGTTGAGAAAACTAGCAGCGCAGACCTCATTTTTTATAATGCCATTAATTTAGAGGACGGTGGTCATGCTTGGTTTACAAAATTGGTCAAAAATGCTAAGAAAAGCAAGAACAAAGATTATTTTGCGGTCAGTGATGGTGTCAAAGTTATCTACCTTCAAGGACAAAGTGAGAAAGGCAAAGAAGATCCGCATGCTTGGTTAAGTCTTGAGAATGGTATCATTTATGCCCAAAATATCAGTAAGCGTTTATGTCAAAAAGATCCTAAGAATAAGGCTTTTTATGAAAAAAATCTGAAGGCCTACGTAGCTAAGTTAGAGGCATTAGACAAAGAAGCAAAATCAAAATTTGCTGCCATTCCCGAAAATAAAAAATTAATTGTCACCAGTGAAGGCTGCTTTAAATATTTTTCCAAAGCCTACGGCGTGCCATCAGCGTACATTTGGGAAATCAATACCGAAGAAGAAGGAACACCAGACCAACTGTCATCCTTAGTTGAAAAACTTAAAATCGTTCGTCCATCAGCGCTTTTTGTCGAATCAAGTGTTGATAAACGTCCAATGAAATCAGTTTCTAAGGATAGTGGTATTCCGATTTATGCTGAAATTTTCACAGACTCAGTTGCTAAAAAAGGCCAAACAGGCGACAGCTATTATGCCATGATGAAGTACAATCTCGACAAGATTGCAGAAGGTTTGTCACAATAGCAGAGCAACCTATATTTAGGAGGAAAAATGATTACAACAGAAAATTTGACGGTCAGTTATGAAGATGACTGTTTAGCCTTGGAAGATGTATCTGTCCATATTGAAGGACCAGCTATTGTAGGCTTACTAGGACCAAATGGTGCCGGAAAATCAACCTTTATCAAAGCTATTCTTAACTTGATTACTTACAGTGGTAAAATTTATATAGATGGCAAGGAAAATTCGGCAGATAAAGGACAAATCGCCTATGTCGAACAAAAGAGCCAGATTGACTATAATTTTCCGATGACAGTCAAGGAGTGTGTATCTCTGGGAACTTATGCAAAGCTGGGACTTTTTCATCGTCCAAGTAAAGCAGAGTGGCGTAAAGTTTTTGAAGTCATGAAACAAGTGGGACTGTCAGAATTTGCCGATCGTCCTATCAAGGCTCTGTCAGGAGGTCAGTTTCAGCGGATGCTGATAGCCAGATGTCTGGTACAGGAAGCAGACTATATCTTTTTGGATGAGCCCTTTGTAGGGATTGATTCAATTAGTGAAACAATCATCACTAATCTGCTTAGGGATTTGAAAAAGTCTGGCAAGACTATTTTAATTGTTCACCATGATTTGAGTAAAGCTCGGTCATATTTTGATCATCTTCTAATGATAAACAAGAACTTAGTGGCCTATGGAAAGGTTGAAGATATTTTCACCGAGGAAAATCTCAGGGCAACTTACGGGGACAATATTTTTCTGGGAAAGGAGAGCTAACTCATGTTTCTTAAATTTTTTCATGGTCTAGTAACCTACCATTTCTTACAGAATGCTTTGATAACAGCGCTCGTGATTGGTGTAGTAGCAGGAGCAGTCGGTTGCTTTATTATCCTACGCTCCATGTCCCTTATGGGAGATGCCATTTCACATGCTGTACTACCAGGAGTTGCTCTTTCGTTCATTCTAGGTATCAATTTCTTCGTTGGAGCCATTATCTTTGGAGTTTTGGCTTCGATTATCATTACCTATATCAAGGAAAACAGCATGATTAAGGGAGATACAGCCATTGGCATCACCTTTTCTTCCTTTTTAGCATTAGGTGTCATCTTGATTGGTGTTGCTAATAGTTCGACGGACCTTTTTCACATCCTTTTTGGAAATATCTTGGCAGTGCAAGATAGTGACATGTGGGTGACGATTATTGTTTCTATTATTGTATTAGCAGTTATGATTATCTTTTTCAAGGAATTGCTACTCACTTCATTTGATTCGACTTTGGCTAAAACCATGGGAATGCCAGTAAAGTTTTATCACTATCTTTTGATGATTTTACTGACAGTGGTATCAGTGACTGCTATGCAAAGCGTTGGTACAATATTGATAGTTGCAATGTTAATCACACCAGCAGCAACAGCGTACCTTTATGCTAATAACCTCAAGACTATGATTCTATTATCCTCAGTGATTGGAGCTCTGACATCGCTAATTGGCTTATATATAGGCTACACATTCAACATTGCAGCTGGATCTAGTATTGTACTAACAGCGACGACTTTATTTTTGATAGCATTCTTTATCTCTCCGAAGCAACTTTCTGTGAAAAAACTACGGTGATACTTGATGAAATTCAACATAGTTTATCTTTAACAGACTGAGAGGGCTGTAAATAAAGTCAATCTTCATTTGAAAACTAAAAAACGAATGACCAGAAATCATTCGTTTTTTTATAATCTTTTTCAAAATCTAAAAATGTATGAGCAAAAGAGAAGATCGGAGTGGAAAATGAAGTCACTAAATCCTGAATGGACGAATACTAATTACAAAGTTGTTGGGAATGAAATTTCAATCAATTTTGGAGTGTGGATAGTTTTTAGTTGATCCATGAGGACAATAGACTGATTGATTTTGCGTTTGAGGAAAAACTCGCGAATCGCTTCAAGTTCATTATCTTTGATTGCGCGGTATTTATTAGTAATCAACAACTCGTAGTGGTGCGGTGCCTGTGTAAAAATAACATCTGTGTTTCCTGCTGAGTAGGTTTCCACAAGTTTAGCATCAGTATTACGCAACTGATTTCGAACTAGCTCAGCATGGCTACTGGTCGTATTGATAAGTCTCATATTATCCTCCTTGAAAGTTCTTAGTCATATTATAGCACTAATTTAATAGAAAAAATATTAAATCTGATGATTTTTTTGCCACTGTTCGACTCCCCATTTATGACTTCCTCGTTTTAGTTTAGAAATGGCGTCACTGATTGGAAACCAAGCCAGTTGGTTAAAGTCTTCCAATGGAGTATCAACTTGTGTAAAGTGTGTGATTTCATAGAGATAAGCAGGATTATAATAATATTTATCGCGATGACTGGAGTAAAAGTACTCATCTGCCTGACCTAAATACTCTCCAACTTCTGCAGTAAATCCTAGTTCCTCAATAAGTTCACGTTCAAGAGCAGTCATGTGATTTTCACCAGCTTCAATTTCACCACCAGGTAAAAACCAAGCACCGTTAGGAGCCTGAACTAAAATAATTTTTGATTTCTCTGGATTAGGGATAACGGCATAGACACCGTAGCGAGCATTGTAATTAACACCGTCAATTTTTTTACCGAAGGTTGGATTGGTCATGATTTTCTCCTTTGTGATTATTATACTAAAAATAGATTAGAATTCCTATTGAAAATATCTGTAAAACTAAGAACCTGTATTCACAAGCGAAGTGCTTTTATATCAGAGATAGTTTTTCGCTAATCAAGGCATTTTTTTGAGAGAATACTGACTGTATTTTGAAAAAACTAACGATGAGTAGCTCAAAAACTAGCCTTAGATAGAGGTGCTGAACTGTGAATACAGGTTCTTATACTCTTCGAAAATCAAAATTATCCGTTGTCAACTTGCCTTGATGAACTCAAGTTCTATCGTCGGCTTCGTTTCCTAGGCTACTTTTGATTTTCATTGAGTATTACTTAAAATCAAAACTATTTTTGAAAAATGCAGTGTTAATGATATAAAAAATAAAATGAAACCAAGTAATTGTCATGCACTTTATTTTTGATCGAATGACTTTCTTGTGCAAGAAGTGATTTTAAAGAGTGTGAGAAAGTGATGTTTTGATTTTTGAAAATAGGTTATAAATCAATATTGCATTACTCTTTGAAAATTAATACAGTAAAAGCCCTTACTAAGACGACGCTCCTAGTTAAGGGCTTTGTGGCAATTACATTATTTTGTGGTTGGAAAATAAGTCATTACGGCTGATTTGCCCAACTCAAATTTATTCAGTCGTTACAGTCTCTTCTGTTTTTTCAACTTTTTGAGCTGCTTTTATGATAATTTTACCATTGCTTGTCAGGACAGCCTTGAGTTCTTTTTCTGTTGGGTGTTCCAGATAGTAATCTGTGATGGCATCCTCAATGTAATCCTGAATGGTTCGACGTAATGGACGTGCTCCCATTTTTGGATCAAATCCAAGATCAACCAGTTTTTCTTTGACCTTATCTGTTACTTGAAGATGAATTTCATTGTAAGCTAAACGTTGATTAACATCGTCAAGCATAAGGTCAACAATATGAAGGAGATTGTCCTTGCTAAGAGGCTTGAATTCAATGATACCATCGAAGCGGTTCATAAATTCAGGACTAAAGTAATTGCTGAGCTCCCCAAGGACAGAATTGGTACGCCCTTCACGAGCAGCTCCAAATCCGACACTTGCTTCAACCTTGCCAGTACCAGCATTAGATGTCATGATGATGATGGTGTCCTTAAAGCTGACAGTACGGCCTTGCCCGTCAGTTAATCGACCATCATCAAGAACTTGGAGGAACATGTGCATGACATCAGGGTGAGCTTTCTCTACTTCGTCTAGCAAGATAAGTGAATAGGGATTGCGGCGAACCTTTTCAGTCAATTGTCCAGCCTCTTCGTAGCCGACATATCCTGGAGGTGCTCCGACTAATTTAGCAACAGCATGTTTCTCCATGTATTCTGACATGTCAAAGCGAATCATGCTATCGGCAGAACCAAAAAGTTCAATAGCCAGTTGCTTAGACAATTCTGTCTTACCAACACCAGTTGGACCAACAAAGAGGAAAGATCCGATTGGGCGGTTTGGTGTACCGAGTCCGACACGATTGCGACGGATAGCTTTGGCGATTTTATCAACTGCATCATCTTGACCGATGACATGAGCTTTCAAATCAGTAGCTAGGTTAATCAGTTGTGATTGTTCTTTTTCCTTCAAATCACCGACAGGAATGTTGGTTTTTTCTTCGATGATAGCTTCGATGGTTTTTTCTGTAATGACAGGTATATCTTGCTCATTGATGGTTTGTTTTTGCATTTCCTTATATTTGGCGATTTGGTCGCGGAAATAAGCTGCGCGTTCGTAGTCTTCGTCACGTGTGGCTTGCGTTTTGAGATTTTCAGCTTCAATTAGGCGCTTGTCAATATCTTTAGGGTCAACGAAGTTGAGAGTCAAATTCATCTTAGAACCAGCTTCATCAAGAAGATCAATAGCTTTGTCCGGCAAGAAGCGGTCTTGAATGTAGCGGTTTGATAAGACAGCGGCAGCCTCAATGGCATCGTCACTGTATTTGACATGGTGGTAATCTTCGTATTTTTTTTGAATGCCACGTAGGATGGTGATGGTTTCTTCAACAGAAGGTTCATCAACCTTAACTGGCTGCATACGGCGCTCTAGCGCAGCATCTTTTTCAATAATACGGTATTCGTTGAGGGTTGTCGCTCCAACCAATTGAAGTTCACCACGTGCCAAAGCTGGTTTGAGGATATTTCCTGCATCCATATTACCATCGCCAGCAGAGCCAGCACCGACAATTTCGTGAATTTCGTCAATGAAGAGAATCACATCCTTACGGTTGCGAATTTCTTCCATCAGCTTTTGCATACGTTCTTCAAATTGCCCGCGAATGCCAGTACCTTGGACAAGACTAACCACATCAAGACGAATAACTTGTTTGCCTTGGAGTTTTTGTGGCACATTGCCATCAACAATTTTCTGAGCGAGGCCTTCAACAACAGCAGTTTTACCAACACCAGGTTCACCGATGAGAACTGGGTTGTTCTTAGTACGTCGGTTGAGAATTTCAATGACACGAATAATTTCGGAATCGCGTCCTATAACAGGGTCAATGTCACCACGGCGAGCAATATCAGTAACGTTAATGCCAAATTCCTCTAGTAGGCCTTTTGGTTGTTGGGGTACTTGTTGCGGGCGAGGTCCATTTGGTCGATGGTTATTACCTGCTCCGCCATTTCCTCCGAAATTGCCTCCAGATTGAGTTGGTGGTGTATTTGGTAAGTCTTGACCGTTAAAAGCGCGGAAATTATTAAGATCGTTGAAAAAATCATCAAAGAAAGGATTGATTCCCCCTGCTTGAGCTTGCTCGGAAGAGGTTTGTGAGCCATTGCCAAGAGCACCCAAAATAGCATTATTTGGGTCTGTTTTCATAATTTGATAACAGTTTTGACAAAGATCAATCTGTTTTTGATGTCCGTTGACATTAGTATAGAGATGTATGGTTGATTCGTTTAAGTTACAATTTTGGCAGAGCATAACTGCATCCCCCTTTCGTGATTAGCTGACTTTTTGATGTTTGGTCAGATATAGTCAAACTTTATGCTTCTATTATAGCACTAGGAATATAGAAATCAAGTAAAAAGATTATGATTTTTAGCACTTACACCATAGGAGTGCTAAAAGTCATTAAAAATACATTTTTTGTGAATGTTTCGGAGAATTTTCTTGACATAGTGAATAATTATGCTAAAATAAATTATATTATTACACGATATAGGAGTAACAGTATGGTAAAAAATCGGTCGTTTTTAAAAGAAATTGATTTTAGCAAAGAAGAACTAGAAGCATTAATCGATCTAGGATTGAAATTTAAGGAACTCAAAAATGCAAAAATTTCGCATAAATATTTAGATGGTTTAAATATCGCTTTAATTTTTGAAAAGGCCTCAACAAGAACACGTTCTGCCTTCACAGTTGCGGGGCAAGACTTGGGAATGAATGTGACTTATCTTGGTGCTGGCGAAATTCAGCTAGGGAAGAAAGAATCGGTTGTTGACACAGCTAAGGTTTTGGGTTCCATGTTTGATGGGATTGAGTACCGAGGTTTCAAGCAAGAGGATGTGGAAACCTTGGCTGAGTACGCTGGAGTACCTGTTTGGAATGGACTGACCGATACTTGGCACCCCACACAGATGATTGCAGATTTTATGACTTTGAAAGAAGTTTTTGGAAAGTTGGAAGGTTTGACCATTGCTTATGTCGGTGATGGTCGCAATAACATGGCAAATTCTCTTTTAGTAACCTCAGCTATCTTGGGCGTCAACGTTAAGATTATCGCACCAACTG
Source organism: Streptococcus orisratti DSM 15617 (assembly GCF_000380105.1). Classification (GTDB taxonomy): domain Bacteria; phylum Bacillota; class Bacilli; order Lactobacillales; family Streptococcaceae; genus Streptococcus; species Streptococcus orisratti. Next base: position 63,240 of record NZ_KB904493.1, on the reverse strand, counting down.
ATTTGCAGCCTGAGGTTGAGATTGTGGCAATGGCAGAGCAGCACAACGCAGGAGCTAAATTAACTGTTACGGATGATATCAATGAAGTTAAGGGAGTTGATATGCTCTATACTGATGTTTGGGTATCTATGGGAGAAGACGTGGATTTCAAGGAAAGGATTGACTTGCTACTGCCTTATCAAATCAATGCTGACCTGCTGGCTAAGACTGAAAATCCAAATGTTATTGTCATGCACTGCTTGCCGGCTTTCCATGACCTTAACACTGAGATTGGTCAAGAAATCTATGCTAAATATGGCTTGGCTGAACTGGAAATCACTGACGAAGTTTTTCAAAAATACAGTTCTATTATTTTTCAAGAAGCTGAAAATCGCATGCATTCCATCAAGGCAATTATGTATAATTCGTTAAAATCTCTCTAAACTGATGACGAATAGTCCGCATTGTGTTAAAATAGAGGAGACAAAAAACGAATAGGAGAATAATATGGAATCACATTTGGTGAGAATTATCAATCGTCTGGAGTTGATGACGACTGATGCTAGCAATCTTAAACGTAATTTTGAACGAGATGGTGTTGTGGTTGCCGAAGTTTCTTTCAGTAATGACCCAGATAATGGGCCTGTCTTTACTTTGCGTGACGTTGAAGCTCGTGAATCATACTCATTTGATAGCATTGACCTTATCGCAATGGAAATCTACGACTTGCTTTATTAAAGAGGTCGGAGAAATAGTGTGTTGCCGACTATTATCTAGTAGCATAATCTTTTCATAGATAGCAGTGGATAGCTAGTCGCAATGTCTAAAAATCTCGTCAGAAAAGCTGATCATCATGTTTGGCTTTTTTCTTTTGGTTTTGAGAAAAGGCTGTTGGTATTTTTATGCAAAATGTGTTATAATTAGCTGAATTACTAGCGTGAGGAGTTAAGATAACTATGAATTTTTCATTTTTACCAACTTATTGGTCTTATTTCAATTACGGTGTCGTCGTAACCGTCATGATTTCGGCTTGTGTCGTTTTCTTTGGTACCATTCTGGGAGTATTAGTTGCTTTGATTAAACGTAGCAATATCAAAGTTTTAGACTGGATTGTTAGTTTTTACGTCTGGGTCTTTCGTGGAACACCTATGGTCGTACAAATTATGATTGCCTTTGCTTGGATGCATTTTAATAATGCTCCGACTATTGGTTTTGGTGTTCTTGATCTTGATTTTTCACGATTACTGCCAGGGATTATTATTATTTCGCTCAATAGCGGAGCTTATATTTCTGAAATTGTCAGAGCTGGGATTGAAGCTGTTCCAAAAGGTCAACTTGAAGCTGCTTATTCATTGGGAATTCGTCCAGTTAATGCTATGCGCTATGTCATTTTACCTCAAGCTCTGAAAAATATTTTACCGGCCTTAGGGAATGAATTTATTACCATTATCAAGGATAGTTCACTTTTGCAGACTATTGGTGTTATGGAGTTATGGAATGGTGCCCAATCAGTCGTGACAGCAACTTATACTACGGTTGAACCACTTTTATTTGCTGCTTTCTACTATTTAATGTTGACAACAGTTCTGTCTTTTGCACTCAAATCTCTTGAAAAACGTATGGCTCAAGGAGGAAAACACTAATGACTGAGACAATTATTTCCATTAAGAACCTTCACAAATATTTTGGAAAAAATGAAGTGTTAAAAGGGGTAAACCTTGATATTAAAGCAGGAGAAGTTGTGGTTATCATTGGTCCGTCAGGGAGTGGGAAATCAACTTTTCTTCGCACCATGAATCTTCTTGAAACTCCGACTAAGGGTGTGATTACCTTTGAAGGAGTGGATATTACTGATAAGAAAAATGATATTTTCAAGATGCGTGAAAAGATGGGGATGGTTTTCCAACAATTCAACCTTTTCCCAAATATGACAGTACTTGATAACATCACCCTATCTCCAATAAAAACTAAGGGCCTATCTAAGGTTGAAGCAGAAGCAAAAGCTTATGATTTGCTTGAAAAGGTTGGTCTTCGGGATAAGGCTAAAGCTTACCCACCAAGTCTTTCAGGCGGACAGCAACAGCGTATTGCTATTGCGCGTGGTTTGGCTATGGATCCTGATGTTTTGCTTTTTGATGAACCTACTTCGGCACTCGACCCAGAAATGGTTGGTGAAGTGCTTGGTGTCATGCAAGATTTGGCAAAATCAGGTATGACTATGGCTATCGTTACTCACGAGATGGGCTTTGCGCGTGAAGTAGCAGATCGTGTTATCTTCATGGATGGCGGTGTCATCGTTGAAGAAGGCACACCAGAAGAAGTTTTTGAACACACCAAAGAAGACCGTACCAAGGACTTCTTGAGCAAAGTCTTGTAAGAAAGCATCAAAACCTAGGCCATTCGCCTAGGTTTTTTAGTATCTGGGAAATGAGAAAATTCTCCTGTGCATAGCTCTATATAAGAACAAAAAATTGAAAAACATTTTCGAGGAGCTTTTGTATAAAGGTTCAAAGGTTTTAACATATTTTAAGAAGAAATTATCATCTGTAAGGTTACCCTTGTTTCATTTTTATTATTTTTGCATTTTTTAGTTCATAGATAGTATCATAATCTTCGGGATTATATTTGTGTGCAACTTCAATGATGGTAATGGTTTTAGGGAGCTGATGGAGGAGAGTTCTAATTGACTTTGCGGTATGTCTATCAAGGGATGCTGTGATTTCATCTGCTAAGATGACTGATTTTTGGCGAAGAAGTGTTCTCGCAATTTCTAGTCGCATGATTTGACCGCCTGAAAGATTGTGTCCATCAAGGTAGTAGTCTAGGTTTTGATTAAAGTCCTGTGATAAACCAACGGCTTTTAAGATAGATAAAAGTTGTTCATCGTTATAATTTTGATAAAGTGTTAGATTATCTCTCAGGCTAGCTTGAAAAATATAGGGAATTTGATGAATTAAAGAAATAAAATTGTAACTAGGTTTTAGTTGGTGATTCTTCCTGTTAGTATAGACGATGTTCCCTGAGTAATTTTGGTCTTCACCGCTTAAAATATTTAAAAGTGTAGATTTACCACTGCCGCTTTCTCCAACAAGAAGAACATGTTCGCCTTCTGTTATTTTTAAGTTAGCCTCTTTGATAATCACCTTTTCAGGAAATGACTTTGAAAGGTGAGCTATTTCAAGCGAACTAATGTGAGATGCTTCCTTGATTTGTAGTTGTTTATCATCAGGATAAGTTTGGGCGTTCTGAAGAATTTTTTCTTTAATCTTTTGACTTGATTGTAAATTTGAACTTGCCTCTAACAATTGTTGTAGAGGGTTAATCAGATAAGTAGAAGCGGTCATCATGGCAATTAAGGTGGTCAGAGGTAGATTTGTAATTGTTAATCCGATGATAAAGGGAAGAATAATTCCCAAACCTTTCAAAGGACCAGTCCAAAACATGACAAGATTATGAGTGGTGAAATATTGGAATTGACGATGCTCAGTATTTCTAATTTGGTTTAAGGTATGATTAGAAAAGTCACTTTCTGCCTGATTGCTCCGAATGGAATTTATCCCTTTTCCAAAGTCAGTAATGCTTTTCAAGCTTTCTTCCTTGGCTTGACTAAGCAGGAGGCCTGTTTTATTGAGTTTTTTATTAAAGATAAATTGGGGGATAATCATCAATAAGCCACCAATAACAAACAGTGTGCCTACAAAAGGATTTTGCCAAATAATATAAATAATTGAGACAATAATAGATGATCCAAAAACTGGAAAAATCAGCAAAGACAACAAGCAATCTTGCCAGAATATTGTTAAATCTTGTGTGAGTAGGGAGGTTAATTCTGAGTCTGTCAAACAAATCTGTTTAGAAGCGTAATTATCTAAAATCTGTTTAGAAATTTCAGTATTATTATCCTTAATGAGACTTCTCAGGAGTACATTTTCTACATACATAAAAAGATAAACAAGGATCCATAAGCTGATACTAACAATACCAAAAATAACGATTTGATAAGTATTATTTAAATCAAGCTTTCCAGCCAACTGAATAATAATGGGCATAATAACTCCTTGGCAGGAGTAAAGCAAGGCAAAAATTAGAAAGAGATATAATTTCCATTTTTTTAGGTATTTTAGACCATCCAGCATTTTATTTTCTCCTTAATACAAAATTAAAGTCATTTGATAGAATTTTTAACCTAAAATTATTTGTAATCATCTGTTTCATTTCTTTACAAATATCATGTGTTGTAGAATTCATAATTCTTATTTTAGGGCAAAATCCCCCTTTACAGATGAAGAGCAATTCACAGTTTTCACATTTATTTGAAAAACAATCAAGGTTATTAACCCATAAATCTTGATTGTTTGTATTTGTTACACCATTAGCTATATTTCCAATTACGTTACAATCTTCATATAAAGCAACAGTACATTTTAGTAGCTTCCCAGTAGTGTCAATGACATAGGAATTCTTTTTTTGAGCATAACACGCAAGATTATTTGTAGCAATTATAGAAGGATCAAAGAGTCGAAAACCTTGTGACAAGGCGTATTTAGAAAATTCAAAGGAAATATCTTTTTCAAACATCTCAACTTCGTATCCCTTTACCCGCTCACCACATCCCCAATTTCCCACATTCCTGAAAATAAATTTAAATCTCTTATCAGGTTTGAAATATTTTGCATCTGTATTTAAAAAGTTTTTAACATCTTCAGAGTTTTCTTTTGAAACATTCCTCCTGATAATTATTTGAAAAGAGAGAGATGTGTTAATAGTTGACAGTAAGTTATCTATAACACGTCTATAGCTACCATGACCATTTTTTAATACTCTTTGATTGTCGTGCCCTTTTTGAGTTCCATCAATTGTTATTTGAAAAGTTGTGATTTTACATAAATTTACTAATTTAGAAAAAACAGTGGGTGATAGGAGGTACCCGTTAGTTGTTATATCAGCAGAATATAAAATGTCGTTCTTGTTACAATAAGTAATAAGAATATCGGAAATATCAAGTATTTCTCGATATCCTAACAGGGGATCCCCTCCAAACCATGAAATATGTAATCTACTAAAGTTTTTTTCAGATAACTTATTTTTTATGAAGGATATTATATCTGAAACTTTATCATGGATACATATATTTTCGAATTTTTCGTAACAATATTTGCATCTGAAGTTACAATCACCGTGCGCAAGGATAATGATTCTTAAAGTATCATTATCCTTATTTTGTAGCATTTTCAATGTGCTAGATTTTTCATTTTCAGCTGTATAAAATTGATGATCTGCTAAAAAAATTTGGAACCTATTGAACAGCTCTGTATCATTTTTCAAATCTTTTAGTAAGTTGTTTTCTATTTTTACTGATAAATTATTTTTAGTATTAAATAAGTATACGTGCTTATTATCATCAAGTTTAATAACATATTTAGAATAATTCATTTTTCACCTACAAATCAGCCAGCTTGTAACTCAATACAGGCTGGCGACTACTCAATTATAATATAACTTTTAAGTTATGTTATAATATCACTTAAAGGTTTAAACAGCCCCCGCCACATAGATTGCTAGATTCTAATTGTTGAATCGCAACAGATTTATTTTCTTCAATAATCATGGTTGTTCCTCCTTTCACTTATGTTGTACCTATTATAACTTTGAAATTTAAATTATTTAATATTTTTCGGAAATCCGAACAGGAGTTTTTATGGAACAAGGACAAAAATTCAGACTAATTCGCAAGCAACGTCACTTAACAATTAAACAATTAGCAGAAGTTGCTAGTTCAGTTGCCAGTATTTCTGATTTTGAAAATGGAAAAACCTCTTTATCTAATGATAATCTCTTTAAACTGTTGAGATATTTACGAGTTGAATACAATGAATTTTTCGACAATGATTTGTTATTGGATAAAAGCTTTCAAGAGTTAGCCAATGATTTTAATAAGGCTATGTTTGAAGGCTATGTTTGAAAAAGATGTTGCTTCCCTAGAGAAATGTTGTCATGCGTTTGAACAGTTAGGAAATAACAATCCCATAGATAAGATTATTTCTTTATGTATTCAATGCCAAATACACCAGTTGCAACACCGAACTTTAGATAATGGGGTTATAGAAACTCTGAGAGATTATTTCTTTTCTCTTGATATTTGGACAAATGTGGATATTAGTTTGTTGGATATGGCTAAAACAGTTTTTAATGTAAAAACATTAACCATTTTTATGAATGAAATTATGGCTAGTATCGATCATCCACCTAGAAATAATCTTGATCGTATTAAGGTTGACAGCATTGGTAGTTGTATCTTTTACCTCATCAAAATTGGCGAAAGTGCTGAAAGCAGGCGATTTTTATCACTTTTAGAAGAACTTAGATTTCCTGATTATTTTGCCTTACAGAGCCTATATCTTAAGGAGCTTGAATCCGCCTATCATTATTGTTTTAAAAATAAATCAAATGGTCTGAATCTGCATCAGAAAGTTTTGAAAACTTTAGAGTTTATTGAGTTAAAAGGATTGGCAGAGGAATGGGATACCGATTTTAAATCTGCGTTTATCAATGAGTTTTAATGTGAAATCCGAAAGGAAGCAAATGGAAGCAAGAGAAAAATTTAGAGCTATTCGTAAGCAACGTAAACTATCTTTAAAGCAGTTGGCAAGTATCGCAGGATCAGCAACCAGTATATCTGATTTTGAAAATGGTAAAACGATGCTTTCTAACGATGTACTCTTAGAACTGTTGAGTTATATGATTGTTGAAGTTAATGAATTTTTTGAGTGGGATTATTTTTACAAGTCTGACTTCTTCACTCAAGTCAATCACTTACAAAAAGCAATAGCTGATGGTAATCAAGAAGAACTGTTTTCTTTGACGCAGGTCTTTGAAACTTTGGCTTCAAGTCAAGGTCACTATATTTACCACATTATTAGTTTGACAATTGCTATTGTCTTAGCTAAGTTACAGGGGAAAGAGCCAGATCAGGAAATCATTGCAGAGTTAACAGATTATTTTTTCTCGATAGATTATTGGACGAATTTAGATATTGGTTTATCGGGAAATGTGGTGTCGTTTTTAACAGCAGATACGCTAGCTCTTTTAGCCACAGATATCCTAAAAGAACTCAATTCTGAACCACGCAATAATTTAGACAGAATTAAATATGACACACTCTTGAACTGCTTATCTGTTTTGCTTTCTAGGAAAGAAAAGAGTTTAAGTCAGACCTTATTAAATCACTTAAAGCAGTTTTCCCTACCTCACTATTTTGCCTATGAAAAACTTGCCTTGTTAGAATTGGAAGCAAGTTTTGATTATTTGTGGCAAGATAGATCAGAAGCAAAAAGGCAACACCAACAAGTTTTGAGTGCTATTACCTTATTATTTTCAGCGGAGGAGGCTAAGCAGTGGCATGAAGAGTTTGAAAAAATTGTTTCATGAGAGGATTTTGTGGAGAAATTGTTGATTTGGTCAGCGTATTTTCATTGTAGATATCAAATCAAAAACTGTTAGTCTATTTCTTTTCAGACGAAAACTGGTTTAATTTATAATTATTCTAAATAACACATGTATTTATTTAGAATGACTCTAAACAATGTATAAAATACACAAAATATTCATTTTTTTGCTAAAATGGGTATTTTTTTGTGTTATAATGGTGACGTTGAAAGTATTTTTAGGGTTGACTAGCGAAGGAGGCTAATGAGTTGATTTTACTAGATGCCAAACCTGAGGTGGCTTATAAGATTGTCAGTATTGATTTACCAGAGGAAAGCCAGCGGCATTTGTCCAATCTTGGTGTCAAGGTTGGCAGTCAGGTGAAGATTGTATCGAAAACTAAGACGAGCGCTATTATTATGCTTAAGGCCAGTCGGTTGGCTTTTGATCAATCTATTTTAAAACACATTGATGTGACAGAGGAGGAAAATATTCTGGAAGCTCTGCCATTATCAGAACTAAAAGTTGGAGAATCCGCCTATGTAGAGGGAATTTTTGCTATTGGCGAGGCAAAACGTCGTCTTATGGATATGGGGCTGACGCGTCATACTAAGATTTATCTGCGAAAGGTTGCACCTTTGGGTGATCCGATTGAGATTAGCTTACGCGGTTATGAATTAACGTTACGTAAGTCTGAAGCGCAAATGATTAGTGTTGTGAAAACAAGGAAGGAGGTAACAGGTGACTGAGATTGCTTTAATTGGGAATCCTAATAGTGGAAAAACCAGTCTATTTAACTTGGTGACAGGAACCAATCAGCGTGTTGGAAACTGGCCTGGAGTAACAGTTGAGCGCAAAAGTGGAACGGTCAAAAAAAACAAATCTCTTAAAATTCAGGATTTGCCAGGGATTTACTCGATGTCGCCTTACACGCCAGAGGAAAAGGTTGCGCGTGATTACCTGCTCAGCAATCATGCTGACAGTATTTTAAATGTGGTTGATGCGACTAACTTGGAGCGAAACTTATATTTAACGACCCAACTTATTGAGACAGGGATTCCTGTTACCATTGCGCTCAATATGAGTGATGTGCTCAAGAGTCAAGGAAAATCTATCAACACGGAAAAATTATCCTATCAATTAGGGGTTCCAGTCATTTCAACCAGTGCCGTTAAAAGCTATGGAGTGGATAAAGCGGTCAAAATGGCTGCCCAGACAACCAAAGCGACTGTTGATAGCATTCAATTTCCACTTTACGATGATAAGTTTGAAGCGGCTATTGCCCAGATTATTGAGGTTCTTGGTGATTCAGCGCCAGAGCGTTCAGCACGTTTTTATGCCATTAAACTCTTTGAACGTGACAGCCTAGTAAATCTAGATCTCAATTTGTCTGAATTTCAGAAACAAGAAATTGCCGAAATTATCAGGATTACAGAGGAAGTCTTTACTGAAGATTCGGAAACGATTGTCATCAATGAGCGTTACGCCTTCATTGAACGTGTGGCAAAAATGGCACAGAGTCAGGAAAGCGACTTTAAAATGACGATTTCTGATAAGGTTGATAAGATTGTAACCAATCGTCTTTTAGCCTTACCGATTTTTGCACTGGTCATGTTTTTGGTTTATTATCTGTCAATTCAAACAGTCGGAACCATGTGGACTGACTGGGTTAATGATGTCCTTTTTGGAGAGTGGATTCCCAATTGGGTTAAATCTGGTTTGGATTATTTACATGTGGCAGGTTGGTTGGAATCTCTCGTTATTGATGGGATTGTTGCTGGGGTTGGAACGGTACTTGGTTTCTTGCCACAGATATTTGTGCTTTTTGTCTGTCTAGGTATTTTGGAAGATATTGGTTATATGAGCCGTATTGCCTTTGTCATGGATCGTATCTTTAGACGTTTTGGTTTATCAGGAAAATCTTTTATTCCAATGCTCATTGCGACAGGTTGTGGTGTACCAGCGATTATGGCTAGTCGTACCATTGAAAATGAGCGTGACCGTCGTATTACCATCATGACATCAACTTTCATGCCTTGTTCAGCTAAGTTAGAAATCATTGCGCTAATTGTAGGAGCCTTTTTCCCAGATAATCCATTTATTGCACCTTCAACTTATTTTTTAGGATTGGTTGCTATCATTTTGTCAGGGATTGCTCTTAAAAAGACTAGTTTCCTTGGTGGCTTTACGAGTCCTTTCATTATGGAATTGCCAGCTTATCACTTGCCAAAACTGCTGTCTGTCTTGCGTTATGCATTTAGCAAGGCGCTTAGTTTTGTGAAGCGGGCAGGAACGATTATCTTTAGTTTGACAGTACTGATTTGGTTCATGTCCAACTATAACTTCACCCTACAGGTAGTGGATACAGAGTCCTCTATTTTAGCTAGTTTAGGAAAAGCTGTCGCTTGGATTTTCGCACCACTTGGCTTTGGAAATTGGAAGGCAACGGTAGCTGCGGTGACAGGTCTTGCGGCCAAAGAAACGGTTGTAGCAACCTTTGGTATTTTATATCACGATAGTTCTGAAACTGGTTTGTCTCAGGCTCTGCTCGCAGATTATTCAGCACTAGCTGCTTATTCGTTCTTGACGTTCAATTTGTTGTGTGCACCGTGTTTTGCAGCCATTGGAGCTATTAAGCGTGAAATGAATAATGTTAAGTGGACGGTTGGTGCTATTGCATTTCAAACAGGGCTTGCTTATGTGGTTAGCTTAATCATTTATCAAATTGGTCTGGTTATGTTGTATGGTAAAGCCATCAATTTTTGGACTCTTGTTGCACTTGCTTTGCTATTGATCATCATTTACTTTATTGTCCGAAAACCACGCGCAATTAAAGAAAAAGTCATTACGCTAGACAATCTGGCTTTGAGTCAAAAGTAAGGAGGGCATCATGGCAACATTAGTGATTACACTCATTATTGCAGTGGCGGTTTTTTATGGCCTGCGTAGTTTTATCAAGGGCAAGGGGTCTTGTGGGGATTGTAATTGCTCCTGTCCAGTTAAAAACGAGATGCATAAGGCAAAAAAATGACATAAATAAAGGAAGCTGGGACTTTTGTCTCGGCTTCCTTTGTTTGCGTAGCTGTAGTGTGATTTAATTTCCATTGCGTATAAACTATCCAATTATTACTCTCCCACTATCGGAAGCTCAATATTAACTAGAAGGCCAGGATGGTTACTGTCAAAGTGAATATTTCCTTGATGGAGGAAAATGATTTGTTTGGTGATGACGGTTCCCATACCGTGAGTGTCATAATTGCGGGATTTCTGATTGAGTTCAAGAATTTTTTCAGCACTAATAGAACCATTGTCTGTGATTATCAGTTGTGCGTGGTCTCCAACCTGTTGTAAGTTGAGTTTCAGTTGTGGCGAGGCATTGTGCGTTAGGCTGTTGAGAAGAATATTGTTGATGGCGCGTGTCAGCAGCGTTTTATTACCCAAAACAGGAGTTGCTTCTTCTGGCAGTTTAAAGCTCAAATCAATCCCTTCATAGTTATTGTAGAGATCAGCTATGATTTGTCTGAGGAGACCATTAAGGTCAAAACTGGTCATTTCCTGCTCAATATCTTGATTCTCCAGCAGATAGCTCATATTAAGGTTGGAGATGATGTCCTCCATTTTATGAATATTAGCTTCGATTTGTTGAGTTTGATGACTGCGACCTTGCAGACTTTCAAGTTGGTTAGTGTACCCAAGGATAAGGGTCAGAGGGTTGCGCAGATCGTGACTGATACCGCGTATCCAATGGCTGCGCATTTCCTTGGTTTCAATCAAGAGCTGCGAGGTCTGATTAAGAGCGAACTTGATTTCAGACAAATTGCCTTTTTCATCAAGAAGGACAGGTCGGCTGTCAGACAAGTCAGCAAGGGCTTGAGTGATCGGTTTGAATTCCTTACGCAGCCTCATTTGCGACCGCAGGTAAATAGCCAATAAGGCTATGATCAGTCCCACAAAAATACCTGCAACCAGCTTTGCGATGCTAAAGAAATTTTGGACGTTGTAGTAATTGGCAGGATATTTTTCAAAAGACCCCTTGGGATAGCCTAAGATGAGAACTTTTTCACCAACGACAAAGGTAAAAACAGGATAATCGTCCAAATACCAGCGTGACGAACGAGCCACATCTGCTATGCTGTAGTGGCGCTTAAGCTTGTCTGGTAAGCGGTAGGATTGTTCAATGTTCCCTTGCTCTGACAATAGCATAAGCCAGATTTTTTGCTTGTCTAGAAATTTCTTATTCTGAGTGGTTAGCTGTAACTGGCTATGACTGACCATTGTTTTGACGATAGCTGTCGGCTCTTCATGACTGTTTTGCATGCTATCAATGATGTGATAGCTGCCAAATAAAAAGATAAAAATGGCAGTCAGCCCCAGAAGAACCACTGTCGCAAAATAGGTCAGCAAAACCTTAGAAAAATACTTAAAAGTCGTCATTTAATCCACCCGCAGCTGGTAGCCCAGCCCCTTAATAGTAATGAGGTGGACAGGTTTAGACGGATTAGCCTCTATCTTCTGCCGCACCTTGCGGATATGAGCCATGAGCGTATTTTCATAACCTTGATAATTGTCGCCCCAAACCTTACTCAAGAGCTGGTCGAAGGTGACGATTTTATTTTTGTGATCGTATAGCACCTTGAGCAGGCTGTATTCTTTAGCGGTTAGCGGAATTTCTTGGTCCTCTTTGAGAATGGCTGCGCGCTCAAAATCAATCTGACAACTATCTAATTGCACCACGTCATCTTGCGGCGGATAGCTGCGCTTGAGAATAGACAAGAGCCGCAGTTCTAGTTCCTTAGGACGAAAGGGTTTGACGATGTAGTCATCCGCTCCCAGCTCGAAACCTTGGTATTGCTTTTCAATGTCAGACACCGCAGACAGAAAGAGCACAGGCATGTTGGAATTTTTACGAATTTCCCGCAAAACTTCGAAACCTGAACCATCTGGTAGCATGATGTCCAAAATAGCTAAGTCAAAGGCTCCCCTTTCCAGAAGTTTCAAAGCTTCTTTTTTGCTGACAGCCCGTGTCAAATGACTGAAACCAGCAATAGATAGACTTTCTGTGATCATGTCTAAAATCTCGGGATTGTCATCTAAGATGAGTAGTTTTCTCTCTTTTTCTTTCATATCAGTTCACCTCAATCTTAGTATAGCATAATCAAAAAGCCCGCTCTGCCATTTTCCTAAAAATTAAGGAAGAATTAAGGTAGAGAGTAAGGACTGGTAAGGTAGGAACGCTATACTGAAAGTGTCAAGAAAAAGGAGGTAGACACATGACAACAATGATTCGTTTAAAAGAAGTCAAGAAAGTTTTTGGAAAGCAGATTGCTGTTGATTTAAGCGATTTGCATATTGAACAAGGAGAGATTTACGGACTTATCGGACCAAATGGTGCTGGTAAGTCAACTATCATGAAAATGATTTGTGGTCTTCTGGAGCCAAGCTCTGGTCAGGTTACGGTGGCAGGAGTTCCTATGACGGAGGCTAATCGCGTGGGTATTCTAAAGCAGATTGGTTCTCTGATTGAGGAGCCCGCTTACTACGATAATCTGACAGGCTTTGAGAATATGCAGATTCTCAAAGAATTGAAGGGGCTGACGGATCATGACGTGGCAGAAGCGCTAGCTATTGTCCGACTAACGGATTATAAGGATAAGCGGGTCAAGCATTATTCCCTAGGAATGAAGCAGCGTTTGGGCATTGCCATGGCTATCATGGGGCGTCCTAAATTGATTGTCTTAGATGAGCCAACTAATGGACTTGACCCACAGGCGCGTGAAGAGATTCGTAAGCTTATTCGCAGCCTACCTGAGAAGTTTCACACCACAGTCATGATTTCCTCTCATGCTTTAGATGAAATCGAAAAGATGGTGACTCAGATTGGTATCATCGGGAAAGGGAAACTGCTTTATCAGGGAACCATTGAACAGTTCAAGAGTCAACATAGTAGCAATATCTGTCTAAGAACATCATCTGATGATATGGTGGCTGCACTTTTGGGACTTGATGTTAACCAAACACAATTAACGGAGCAAGGTATTTTGTTGCCGCATTATGCTGATGCCCAACTAGCACAAGTCGTGAAACGCTTGGTGCTTGCTGATGTGGCAGTCTATCGTGTGTTTGAAGTTAGCAAGTCCTTAGAAGAACTTTTCATCGACTTCACTATCAGTGATGTCTTGTAGGAGGTTGCTATGCTGAAACTTTTTAAGATTGAATCTCAAAAATACCGTGGCTTGCCCATTTTCCGCCTTTTGTTTGTTTCTCTTGTCATATCTATCTTATTTTCTTGCATACAGATTTTTGATCATAAAACTGCGGCAGATTTGGCGAGTCTGGCCAAACTCTATGGGGTTTGGGATGCAGTTGCTATGGTCAAAATTATTGTTCAGCCGGTGATATTGGCGAGTCTGGTCAGTATAGCTGTTCAGCTGGAAAATCGTCATAAGATGTGGAAGGTTCTGACCAGTAGCGGTGTGGATTATAAGTCTATCTACGCTGTCAAATTCTGCTACATCTATGGAGCCTATGCCCTAATGCAAATCTTAGAATTCTTGTCGATAACTGCCCTGATTAAAATGAAGGGATATACCGTCAGCATACCGATAGGAAGAATGGTTTTGTATGGCCTGACCATGCTGGCTATTTCAGGGACAATCATGCTCATTCATTATCTCTTATCGCTCAAATGGGCTAATCAGCTCATCAGCTTGTCAGTAGCTGTCTTAGCCAGTTTGATGAGTGTGATTATGATTTTCATTTCAAAAGCTACTATGTATGTCATTCCTTATACTTGGTATGCTTTTCTCATGGCCAGTCAGCTTGAGAAAGTTGGAGACAAGTTTATTTACCATATCGCTGCATTTGATTATTATCCTTTGATAGCATCCGTTATTCTGGGACTTGTCCTTTATCAAGTCGGCAAGCGCGTTAAGATTGGAGATTAAGATGACTTTATTAAAAATTGAATGCCTAAAATTACGTCGAGCAAGATTGTGGTTGCCGCTTTTGATTTTGCCGCTTCTATCAGTTCTTTATGGCAGTATCAATTATGCAGGCAATCAAGGCATACTCAAGAAAGAATGGCTTAGTTTGTGGACACAAGTCTATCTCTTTTATGGTAGTTTTTTCTTTCCGTGTATGATTGGTATTGTCTGTGCTTATATCTGGTATGGTGAACACAAACATAATAACATCAAGCTTTTACTGACGTCGGCTTATTCACTTAGGCAGATTATCTGGGCAAAGATGCTAGTGGCCTTTACCTTGGTCATGCTGTCTCAAGTTTACTTTTTGTGGCTGTATTCTCTGAGTGGTTTTTTCTTCCACTTTAAGATGGCCTATCCGCTGGAGTTGCTTGGTTGGAACTTAATAGCTACGCTCTTTTCCATTGCTTTGGTGGCTATCCAGTCTTATCTCTCGCTGGTGATTAAAAGTTTTGCACCGCCAGTTGCTTTGTCAATGCTGGTAGGACTTGGAGGCTTTATTCTCACTGCGCAGAATATCATTCCAGAACTTGGCAATGTTCTAGCTTCATCAAAATTGGCTCTCCTCATGAATCAAATGAACACTGCACATGTGTCCTTGCCTTTTGACATGTGGCTGCGCTTTGTTTTATATTCAGCCCTGATTGTAATGCTCTCAGTTCACCTCCAAAAAAGGCACTTAAAAGGACAAATGAAATAGTGCGTTAGAATATTCAGAAAAAGGAAGTGACATCGCTTCCTTTTTTGGTATAATGGTTTTAATAATATTTAGGAGATGCGTAATTGATGACAAAAAAAATAGATGGAAAAGCACTAGCACAGAAAATACAAGGACAGCTAGCTGAAAAAGTTGTACAAATGAAGGCAGACTATGGCATTATTCCAGGTTTGGTTGTAATATTAGTTGGGGATAATCCTGCCAGTCAAGTTTATGTCCGCAATAAAGAGCGCTCTGCCCTTGCTGCAGGCTTTAAAAGTAAAACAGTACGTTTGTCAGACAGCATTAGTGAAGAAGAATTACTTACTGTCATTGAGCAGTACAACAACGAACCAGATTTTCATGGGATTTTGTTACAGTTGCCTCTGCCAGCTCATATCAATGATAAACGGATTTTGATGGCCATTGATCCTAAAAAGGACGTAGATGGCTTTCACCCAATGAACACAGGCCACCTTTGGAATGGTCGTCCTCAGATGGTTCCCTGCACGCCAGCTGGTATCATGGAAATGTTACGCGAATACCACGTTGATCTTGAGGGTAAGCAGGCTGTCATTATTGGTCGCTCCAACATCGTTGGTAAGCCTATGGCACAATTGTTGCTTGATAAGAATGCTACTGTCACACTGACTCATTCCCGCACACGCAATTTGCCAGAAGTCGCCAAGCAGGCTGATATTCTTATCGTAGCAATTGGTCGAGGTCATTTTGTGACTAAAGATTTTGTTAAAGAAGGTGCAGTTGTTATTGATGTGGGGATGAATCGCGATGCCAATGGAAAACTAATTGGTGATGTTGATTTTGCTGATGTTGCTCCTATTGCTAGTCTTATCACTCCAGTGCCAGGTGGTGTCGGTCCAATGACCATTACCATGTTGCTAGAACAAACCTATCAAGCGGCCCTTAGAAGTGTGACGAAACATGATTATTGATGAAGACTTAGCAGCAAAAATTATCCAACCTCGTCCGCTGAACAGTCATAAAGGTACCTTTGGAAAAGTACTTCTTGTTGGGGGAAACTATCCTTACGGTGGAGCCATTATCATGGCGGCTCTGGCTTGTGTCAATAGCGGAGCGGGTTTGGTAACAGTTGCAACTCACCGAGATAATATCACCGCCTTGCACAGCCATCTACCTGAAGCTATGGCTTTTGACATGGCAGAAGAAAAACGATTAGCAAATCAAGTGGCAGCAGTAGATGTCATCTTGATTGGTCCAGGTCTATCCGAAGATGACCTAGCACAAAGGTCTTTTGATATCGTTTTTGGAAACATTAGTCCTCATCAGACCTTGATTATTGATGGCTCTGCCCTCAATCTCTTGGCGCGACAGGGGGTGCTCAAGTGGCCAACAGAAAAGCTAGTGTTGACACCTCATCAGAAAGAGTGGGAGAGGTTGTCTGCGCTTCCGATTGCTGAGCAATCAGTGGAAAAGACACAAACAGCACTAACTCATTTTCCTAAAGAAACAGTACTAGTGGCTAAATCGCATCAAACAAAGATTTTTCAAAATCAACGGATAGGCGAGTTAACTGTGGGTGGTCCTTATCAAGCAACTGGAGGTATGGGCGATACCTTGGCGGGAATGATAGCAGGGTTTCTGGCACAATTTCGAAATGATTTGTTTGAGACGGTAGCTGTGGCAACTTATCTGCATTCTGCCATCGCGGAAAGCTCGTCTCAAGAGCATTATGTAGTACTACCAACCAATATTAGCACGGATATTTCAAAATGGATGAAGCGATTGAGTGAGAGATAGAAGTGAAGACAGCTAAAAAGTAGTGAGTAATGAGTTTAAAAAAGTTGCACTTATTCTTGTAATTTGTTCTGACAAAAAAGCTAACAAGGAGAAAAAATAATGTTTAGTCAACTGGTTGAAGAATTGTCACATTACGATGAAGTGGAGGCTATCGCTCTGGGTGGCTCAAGGGCAGGTCAACTCTTTGATGAACAATCAGATTATGATGTTTATGTTTATCTAGCAGAGCCTTTGGCTGTCGAAAAGCGCCGAAATGTGCTAGATAAGTATTGTTCCTATATGGAGTATGGCAATCAATTTTGGGAGTTGGAAGATGATGGTGTACTTAATAACGGTATTGAGATTGAACTTATTTATCGCAATTTAGACGATTTTCGCCAGGAAGTAGAAGCGGTAGTCTTGAAGCATCAGGCTCATAATAGTTACACAACAGCGATGTGGTACAATTTGTTGCACAGCAAGATTATCTTTGATCGCATAGGGCGTTATGCGAAACTGCAAAAGGAGTTGACTCTACCATTTCCTCAAAAACTGAAAGTCAATATCATCAATCGTCAGTTGCAACTGCTGGAAACTAGCTTACCAGCTTATCCTCGTCAAATTAAGAAAGCTCTAGAGCGTGGCGATTTTGTAGCGGTCAATCATAGGGTAGCTGAGTTCTTAGCATCTTACTTTGACTTGATTTTCGCTTTTAACGGGCAACCTCACCCTGGAGAGAAACGCATGTTGACTTATGCCAAGAAAACTTGCTTGCACTTGCCTCGAGATTTTGAAAGTAATCTTACCGACTTGTTTAACCACCTCTTTGATGAGAAGAATACAGCTATTGTAGAAAATCTAGTATCAGGTGTGTATGAACTGGTGGAAGGCACGCAATAATACTCTTCGAAAATCAAAATTATCCGTTGTCAACTTGCCTTGATGAACTCAAGTTCTATCGTCGGCTTCGTTTCCTAGGCTACTTTTGATTTTCATTGAGTATAAGTCATCAAAATATAAAAAATAAAATCCAGTTTCTTTTTGCGGAAGCTGGATTTTACGTTTTCAACAAGCAATTTTATAAACAATATCAGCCATCTCTTCAGGACTTTCTTGACCTCCATCAGCTATCCATCGAGAAATGATAGACTCAATAGAGGCGATATAGGAAGTTCTGGCATAGCGTGCAGGAATATGATAACGCTCTTCAACACTTTGATCGAAGTTGG
Source organism: Streptococcus orisratti DSM 15617 (assembly GCF_000380105.1). Classification (GTDB taxonomy): domain Bacteria; phylum Bacillota; class Bacilli; order Lactobacillales; family Streptococcaceae; genus Streptococcus; species Streptococcus orisratti. The sequence continues at coordinate 45,169 of NZ_KB904493.1, read as the reverse complement.
GAATTTTATCCAGAACTGTAGTGATAAACTGTCTGATAGAATGTGGCAAATCAACGTAGGTAGAAGTGGAAAGGGCGGAGATAAATTCAAAGTCTTTGTTAATATAGAGGAGAGCTCCGAGTATAACTTCCTTAGACAGCACGCTTGTATCTTCTCCGATAATGCTGTATATGTCAGCAAAAGTCTCTTCTTTCATTTTTTCAATCATATCATACTTGTCAATATAATGTAGATAAAAGGTACCACGGTTGATACCAGCTTCTCTACAAATCATGGTTACTGAAATCTCTTCGAAATTTTTTATGTTAATCAGTCGTGTCAATGCCTGTTTGATATAGGACTTGGTTTCTGTTGTACGTTTTTGCTTCATTTTAATACCTTTCTTAAATCAACATATTGTTGATTTTTGACCATTGTTTTTTTAAAGTAAGTCTTTTATACTTAATATCAGGTTTAAAAATCAACACGTTGTTCATTTTGTGTTATAATTATTATAGTGAAAATTCATGAAATGTCAAGTCTTATTAAGTGAAGGAGATATTATGGCCTATATAGAAGTTAAACATTCCTCTAAGCGGTATCGCATGGGAGATACTATCATATCAGCAAATGAAGATGTCAATTTTGAGATTGAAAAGGGTGAGCTAGTTATTATCCTAGGTTCTTCGGGAGCTGGGAAATCAACCATGCTCAACATTTTAGGTGGCATGGATACCAACGATGAAGGGCAAGTCATCATTGATGGGACAGATATTGCCCGATTTAATTCACATCAGAGAACCAATTACAGACGCGACGATGTGGGATTTGTTTTCCAATTTTATAATCTGGTTGCCAATTTGACAGCCAAAGAAAATGTGGAGTTGGCTTCAGAAATTGTGAAAGATGCTATGGATCCTGTTGAGATTTTAAATCAGGTTGGATTGGCGAATCGGATTAATAATTTTCCAGCGCAACTTTCGGGTGGAGAACAACAACGGGTATCCATCGCACGTGCAGTAGCGAAAAAACCTAAAATCCTGCTCTGCGATGAACCTACAGGTGCCCTAGACTACAACACAGGAAAACAAGTTCTGCAAATCCTACAAGATATGTCTCGCAACCAAGGGGCAACGGTCATTATTGTGACTCACAACTCAGCTTTGGCACCTATCGCTGATCGCGTCATTCATATGAGGGATGCGACAGTTAAGTCTATCAAGGTCAATGATCATCCTCAAGATATTGCTACCTTAGAATACTAGGAGGTTGTCATGGCAAAAAGAACTTATTGGAAAGATATTAGGCTGTCATTTAGTCAGTCAAAGGGGCGATTTCTATCAATCTTCAGTTTGATGGCCATCGGTGCCATTGCTTTAGTTGGTTTGAAAGTAACTCCACCAAATATGGAACGGACGGCTCAGACCTACATTGACCGCTACAAAACCATGGATCTAACTGTCATGGGTAGCTATGGTTTGGATGAAGACGATGTTAAGGAGTTAAATGCTCTCGACAATGCGACAGTGGAATATGGCTATTTATCTGATGTTACAATTAAGGGAAGTAATGATGCGATTCGGATTTTTTCGGAAAGTCAAAACATTTCACGTTATAAGCTCATTTCGGGAGCAATGCCTCAAAAAGCTAATGAGATTGCTTTGGAATCTAGCATGAAATCCGATTACAAGATTGGTGATAAGATTTCCTTTAAACAATCGGAAACTGGTATTTTGAAAAATACTAGTTTCACCGTTACGGGTTTCGTGGATTCATCTGAGATTTGGGATGAAAAGACCATGGGAACTTCAACAGCTGGTTACGGTCAATTAACGGGTTATGGGGTAACAACGGCTGATGCTTTTGATTCTGATGTTTATCTGATTGCACGGATTAGATATGATAATTTGAAAAATCTAGATTATTCCAGTGATGAGTACATGGAAAAACTCAATCAGCACAAGGACGATTTGGATGATTTATTGGCAGACAATGGTAAGAAACGCTTGGCTCAGTTAAAGAAAGATGGTCAGGCAGATATTGACAAAGGCTATGTAGAAATTGAAAAAACTGAAAAATCACTTGCGGAAGCTGCTCAGAAAATAGCAGTAACTGAAAGTCAAATAGCCTCTGGTCAACTACCAACTCAAGCTGCCAGTGCGGCTCTGGCTCAGTCTAAAGCAGATTATGAAAAACAAAAGTCTCAAGCAGAGAGCCAAATCGCTAGCTCAAAAAGCGATTTAGAAGCTGCACAGGAAAAATTGGATTCTCTGAAAACTCCCACCTACAATTCTTACACTCGTTCTAGTCTTCCTGGTGGAGAGGGCTACACCACTTATAGTGCGGCAACGGGAAGTATTTCCTCAGTTGGTAATATTTTTCCGGTTGTGCTTTACCTAGTAGCTGCCATGGTGACCTTGACAACCATGACTCGATTTGTTGATGAAGAACGTAATAAGGCGGGTATTTTTAAGGCATTAGGCTACACCAATCGTCAAATTTTAGCTAAATTTGTCATTTATGGCTTAGTAGCTAGTATGCTTGGGACTGCAGTTGGGATTTTGGCGGGAAATGTCATTCTTTCTCCAGTGATTGGCAATATCATCTCAGGAACATCTGTCATTGGGGCTTCCCATCTCTATTTTTACCCTTCGTGGACGCTTTTGACCATCTTTCTGGGGCTTATCTCAGCTGTCCTACCAGCCTATTTGGTGGCACGAAAGGAACTGACGGAAGAACCAGCTCAATTGTTATTGGCAAAACCACCGGTTTCAGGCTCTAAGATACTTTTGGAGCGGTTGACCTTTATCTGGAAACGGCTTAGCTTTACTCATAAGGTAACGGCTCGCAATATTTTTCGTTACAAACAGCGCATGCTTATGACCATTTTTGGAGTGGCTGGATCAGTGGCTTTACTTTTTGCAGGACTGGGAATTCAATCGTCCATTTCTGGTATTGTGGATAGCCAATTTGGCGATATTTTAAAGTATGATATGATTGTGGTTGAAAATAGCGGTGCTAGCCAAGAGGATAAAAAAGCTGTAAATAATTTATTATCATCCAGTCAGGTTAGTGATAAATTAGCTGTTCAATACCTGACTACCGATCAGAAAATTTCAGGAGTGGCAGAGAACCAAACAGTCTCTGTGCTGGTTTCTGACAGTTCAGACCTTGCGAACTTTATCAAGCTAAAAAATCGTACTAGTGGTCAATCACTCAAACTAACTAATAGCGGTGCTGTTATTTCTGAAAAACTAGCTAAACTCTATAAAGTTCAAGTTGGCGACAACATTAAGATGAACCTAGATAGCAAAACGGTGAACGTTAACGTATCTGGTATTTCTGAAATGTATGCGGGACACTTTGTCTATATGACCGCAACTTATTACCGAGAATTAACTGGTCAAGCACAGGCTAAAAACAGTTATTTGGTAAGGCTAAAAAATGGCTCTAGCAAAGGAATCCGTAAAGTTGCAGCTAATTTTCTAGCACTAGCGGGAGTTGCTGGAGTTTCGCAAAACACCTCCTTGATTAAGCAAGTGGAGACTGTCTCTAGCTCCCTCAATTCAGTCATGTTGATTTTGATTGTCTTGTCAGTTTTACTAGCAGTAGTTATTCTTTATAATTTGACCAATATCAATGTTGCCGAGCGGATTCGTGAATTGTCGACAATTAAGGTGTTGGGCTTTCATAACAAAGAAGTGACCTTATATATCTACAGAGAAACCATTAGCCTGTCCATTATTGGGATTGTGCTGGGATTACTTGGTGGGTATGGGCTACACCAAGCTATTTTAAATATTATTGGCTCAGACAATATTATGTTTAATCCTTCGGTAGCTCTCTATGTTTATTTGGTTCCAATCTTTGCTATTGTGCTCATCTTAGCGATACTCGGCTGGCTAGTCAATCATAATCTCAGAAAGGTTGATATGTTGGAAGCCTTGAAATCTGTGGAATAGAAAAAGGAAATGAAGGATATCCTTTTTAAAGTTCTGTCTCTATAGTTTTACTCACAAAAAATATAACTCTCAGTCCATCCTTAGGATGAGAGTTTCTTTTAGGTAGCTTATCTTTTATTACTTCGACGAATGAGGAAATCTTGTTTCATTATTTCTAGCTTCAAATAATTTGAGATGATTTGAACTCTCGTTACCTTAGCTCCAGTACTGTTTGCAACTTGTTTCCTAGTACATTAATATGAAGAGTAATCTTAAACTTTATTTTATATTTATGTGACGATGTGCAGTAGTGGTTTATAAGTGATTAGGAATTAACAGTATATTAACAGTATTAAGTAAAATTTTAAAAGTATTTTGCATTTTCAATGCTTAAACAATGGGCCACCAAGGTGAAAACTAAAGTCAGAAACGTCAATCCAGCCAACGACTTTATCGCTTTTGTACAATGCGATGAGGAATGCTGCCATTTCTTGGCTGCTGTGGTAGGTTGAAAACTGTTTGTCATAGTCATATTGCTTAGTGTCAGTGGCTCGCATGCCAAACTCAGTTTTGGTAGCTGCTGGCGCTAGCACTTTGACCTTTAAGGGGTGTTTGCCTTCCTGCATTTCTAAGGCGAGCCCTTCGGTAAAGGCACTAACATAAAATTTGCTGGCGCAGTAAGTGACAGCCTTGGGAACCAGCATATAACCGCCACGAGAAGAGATGTTAATCAACTGTGTATCTGGCACATCTTGGTAATCTCTGATGTAGAGGGTAGATAGGATGGTCAGTGTCTCAATGTTGAGGTGAATAAGCCTGCTCACTTTATCAAGATTTTGTCTTGCTATGCTGTCATAATTACCAAAACCAGCATTATTAATAAAAGTGCTGATGTGAAATGGCCTTAAATCATCGTACAGATCTATGGCATTTTGTGGGATGGAGAGGTCAACGACTTTGATAACGATATCAAGGTTCGGTTGGTCTTTGAGAATATCTTTCTTTAGGTCTTCAAGTAATGCCTTGCGCCGTGCAACTAGAATGAGATGGTGCCCCATCTGCCCAAAAGCCTTGGCTGCTGCCCGGCCAATCCCAGAGCTAGCGCCAGTAATGCAAGTATAGTGCTTTAGTGTGTCCATATCAAATACCTCCTTAGGTGATATGAATCAAGCATAACATCTGGTGTACACTCTAGGTCAATAGGAGGTGACAGATTTTTTAAATCTAATTCTTTGAGCTATCAATGCCAAGATAGGTCTTGATTTTTTTCTCTAGAAAGTCAATGTGCAGGTCGATGTCTTTCTGTTGGGCATGAAGTTTATCAAGCTGGCGAAACAGGAGTTCTAACCTTTGAGGTATGGTTTCATCTCCTTGATACCTCAGTTTGGCATATGTCCTCATGTGCTTAATAGGCATTCCTGTTTGTTTCAGACGAATGATAAATTGTACCCATGCGATATCTGTTTCATCGTAGTAGCGGTGGTTGTTGGTCAGTCGATGAGAGTGGATGAGTCCTTCTTTTTCATAATATCTAAGGGTATCTATGGAAAGTCCGCATTTTCTAGAGAATTCCCCGATAGCATAGTGCTTTTGCATAACTTCCTCCTTAATGATTGTTATTAGGTGCTAGCAAATACCTCTAACGTTCTGACAGATATTGGTCAATTTCGGCTGGCATTAATCTGCGAACTTGGGTGTCGGGAAAGTCGTGATAATCTGTCATGCAAAAAAGTGGAGCGGTACTGGTAGAGGCTTTTGTCTTATTCTTTTTTAAGTATCGGTTTAAGTCTTCTTGGGAAGGGAATATTTTATAAGACAGTCTTTTGTTTTCGCTTTTGATTTCATAAATTCCGCAGGCTTTCTTCATGCTATAGTCTGCTGTTCGCAAGTACAGCTTTGCGATTTCTAAGGATTTAAAAGGAAATTGCCAGCGCTGTAAGCCGCGCTGAGGGTCTTTGTCAATGCAGATACATCTGCCACAACTTCCACAAATGTATTGGAGATGATTTTTTAAGCAGGCCGCAGGGTTTAATAGTGGTGTTATTCGGTTTTTGTCCACATAGCATTCTTTACACATGGTTTTATCCTCCTAAGATATCTGTACCTTAGTATAGCACGTTCAATTTCATTCTTCCAGTTGTTGATGCAGAAGGGAGATTGAACCAAACTAGAGAAAAAAGGTAAATTATTGCAATAATCACCTATTTTTGTAACAATAGTAGCATCAAGTGATTTTAAGAAAGAAAAGTGGTATTTTTAACTTTAACTCACACTTTTTGGAGACAAGCAACCATGATAAAACACCTCAAAACCAAGCACTTGACTTACTGCCTGACGATAGCTATAGTCGCTTTTGTCTTGATATTACCACAACTCATATCTGGAAATATGGTTCTGGGGTCAGATGTCATTTTTCATTTTAATCGGTTTTATGATACGGCGGAACAAGTGCGGCATTTGAACTTTGATTATTTTATATCTCTGTATGGTTTTCAGCAGTCGGGACGGATTGTCAATGCTTTGTATGGTCCAGTGCTTTCCTATTGTCAGGGAGTGCTGGTCTTGGTGAGCAGGAATTGGTTCACTTATCAGCTGTTATCAAATTGGCTTTTGTATTGTCTGGCTGGTCTATCAATGTATATCTTTTTGATAAAGGCAAAGTTGAAAAAGCCTTATGCGCTGATAGGAAGTTTGGTTTATCTGTCCACCTATTCTATTCAGTATTGGATTATCAGACAGGGCTTTACCAGCTGGGGAGCGGCTTTTTTACCCCTAGCGCTGAGTATTCTCTTTCAATTGACAGAGACTAAGCAAGTTCCCAAGTGGCTGTTGGGTATTTACACAGCTATGATGGTTCAGACCCATATGTTGACCTCGCTTATCTTGGTGTTGATTTACCTTCCTTTCTTTGGCTATGCCTTTTTCCAAAATCGTCAAAAAGGTAAATTTATCAGAGATTTGGTTGTGGAGATACTAATCTTTATTTGCTTGACCTTAAATGTCTGGCTAGCTTATGTGACCGTCTTTGCTCGCAATCAGATGACTAGACCTTTCATTAATCATGAGATGAGTTATTCTACCATCAACCAGCACAGTTTTTATTGGCTCCTAAATCCTGTTATCCTTGCTCCAATTTTGGTTGTGATTTATCTTGTTTTTGTATGGAAATGGCGGTCAATGACGGCTGGTGACAGACTTTGGCTTGGGGTAATGACCCTTATGTTACTACTGTCGACCAGTCTTGTTCCTTGGGACTGGCTAATTAAGCAGAACAATTCGGTGGCAGAGCTGGTGCAATTTCCTTTTCGTTTTTTTGTCCCTGTGCCTGTCATTGCCATTTACTTGATTTTGAAGATTTGCAGTCGGGTTCAAGGTCTACAACCTTATCTGAAAATTTTTCTCTCGCTTGGTCTGGTGATTAGCCTTGTGCAGTCTCTGTTTCTTTTGGTTAGTGCGACAACACATTGGAATACTGAGACGAATTTCATGCCTTCACAGTACAAGGTGATCTTTAACGGTGATGTTGCTAGCGTTAAGCAGTCTTTTTACGATAGAGATAAGAAGAAAGCGTTGGACTTGGTTGCCAAGGGAACACCTGATTACTTGCCCATTTATCCCAAGCGGTCAGGTGATAAGCAAAATCGTTACGACCTCTACCTGTCGAAAATTGTGACAGCCAATAAAAAGTTTACAAAGACAGTTACTCATGGGGGACTGCAGGTTGAGTGGCTAGGAATGTCGAGCACTGAGATGGAAGTCCCTGTGGTAGTCTATAAGGATACGGTAGTCATTCACAATGGCAAAGAAATAGCGCACAGGCAGCTGAATCTGAGTAGGATAGGAACCCCATCTGTTAAGCAAAAAGCCCATCAAACAAATACTCTCTTTATCTACTACAGGACTGGGCTGTTAGAAAAAGCGATGCTGGCAGGTACAGTCTTATCATGGCTAGTTGTTTTATGCCATTTAGCCTATCGCCTTGGTCGCAAGCAACTGGTGACACAAATATTTAAGAAATAAAGTTAAAAAAGAGAGCGAGTTCTATTAATATACTTTGAAGAAGTGATAATATAGGTTCTAAGCAAATAGACGAAGGGGGAAATTGATGTTACTCATTGGTGTAAAAGAAGAAAAGGGATGGCTTGCATCCAAATGGCAATTAACCTATCCAGTAGGCTGGCAGCGAATTTGTAAGGCGGCAAATTCAGCCTATGATTATTATGATAACCTAGAAATTTTAATTGATAATGTGAAGGTTGATTTGTCATCCAAAAACGACCTTCTAAAACTTGAAGAAGGAGGAGCGATGACCATCCGAGGTATGTCAAAAATTATCAGGGTTCCGCTGATGATTACATTTTTCAATCAATCAGATGTTGTCAATGTCTGGGTGGCCTGTGCCTCAGAAGAATTTAAAGAAGCTGACTATCAAAACTTTAATCGCTCTCTGGGACAATACCTCGACAGTATGGAATTAGCCATGTATCGATAAAAATTCTGCTTTACTGATGTTTATCTGACAAGCGCCTCTTGTGGGCGCTTTTTTTCTTTCGGGACAATTCGAGTTTTACTATACTTGCACTATATATATTTAGGAGCGAAAATAATGGACACTTTATCAAGAAATAAGCAATATCATTTTCAAGTAAATGGTGAATTACTTGATAAAGCAAAAGATATTTTAGCTAATAGAGGACTGACAGTGTCTGAGGTCCTCAACTTATTTGTAGAGTGCATTATTGATAAAGGTGATTTACCCCTTCAAGAGGATGATGGTCTGTTAAAAGATTTTTTTGAAGAGTTGAAAAAGGAAATTCTGCTCAGACACTAAGCGATTTTAGATGAGAAGACGAGCTCACTAGTCGATGTCAGAAGAGAGTTTCATCTTGGCCAATTTTCATAGGTATCAGATGAATTAGCCGAACCGGTTAAACAAGACTTGTATAACATTCATCATTATATCATCGTCACGAATTTTTATAGCCAGCAGACAGTAGATAGTTTATATCTAATTCAGGAAAAATAAAACTAAAAAGTGCTTTAAATCGCTTGACAAAGCTATTTCGGGGGGGGGTATAATGACATTACAATAATTTTTTTATCGGAGGTTTATTTATGTTAAGAAAAAAACAGGTTGAAGAATTTCAACTACTTGTACTTGAATTAAACAGTTTTTTAGAAAATCCTGATAAACTGGAATATTCAGATTCTATTTCCCCAGAGCTTGCAGGCCTTATCGGAGCCATTGGTGGTGGGGCTATTGGAGTAGGTAGTGTTTTAGCTGCTTTTTCTGGGCTGTCTGGCGCAGGGATTATGAGTGGTTTGGCTGCTTACGGCGTTGGTGGAGCAGTAGGTGGAATAGCTAGCGTTGCAGCAACAGTGGCTGCCCCGGTTGCACTTGCTGGTGCTGGTCTCTACTATGCCTCAGATCAAAGAAAAATGAAGAAAAAACTTCGTGAATTGTTCCAGTTTTCAGATGATTTGAAGATGAAACTATGGGGAGATACAAGACCTAATGTTATTGATTTAATTAAAGCCATTGATCAGTTTAGGAAGGAATTAGAAGAAAAAATGTGAGTTACCGCTGACCTTGTAAAAGTCTTTATACACAAAACGACTTATAACAGATAGAAGTGCCTAATATGGCACTTTTTTTATTATCTTATTTTCTGCTAAATTTACTATTTTTTGGTATAATTGTATGAGTATGCAAATGAGTACAGAAAGAAGGGTGTTTGCGTGTCCGATTATTTATCGGTTAGTTCTCTGACCAAGTATTTAAAATTAAAATTTGACCGTGACCCTTATTTGGAGCGGGTTTATCTGACGGGTCAGGTTTCGAATTTCCGTCGGCGTCCTAATCACCAATATTTCTCACTGAAGGATGAGAAGGCTGTGATTCAGGCTACTATGTGGTCTGGTATTTACAAAAAACTTGGTTTTGAGTTGGAAGAAGGCATGAAGATTAATGTTATCGGTCGTGTTCAACTTTATGAGCCAAGTGGTTCTTATTCCATTGTTATTGAAAAAGCCGAGCCAGATGGGATAGGAGCTTTGGCCGTTCAATTTGAACAGCTCAAGAAAAAGTTAACCGAAGCAGGTTATTTTGTTGAGCGTCACAAGCAGCCACTCCCTCAGTTTGTAAAGAAGATTGGGGTTATTACTAGTCCAAGTGGTGCTGTTATCCGAGATATTATCACGACGGTCGGTCGTCGCTTCCCTGGAGTAGAAATCTTACTTTTTCCAACAAAAGTTCAGGGTCAAGGGAGTGCCGAAGAAGTAGCAACTAACATAAACAAGGCTAATCAGCGTGATGACCTAGACTTGCTCATTGTTGGCCGGGGTGGCGGTTCTATTGAAGACCTTTGGGCTTTCAATGAGGAAATTGTGGTGCAGGCCATTTTTGAAAGTCATTTGCCAGTGATTTCTTCTGTAGGTCATGAGACAGACACAACTTTGGCGGATTTTGTCAGTGATCGTAGAGCAGCCACCCCCACGGCAGCAGCAGAATTAGCAACGCCGATTACTAAGGCTGATATCATTTCGTGGATAGCAGACCAGCAAAATAGAGCCTACCAAGCCGTGCTGAGAAGTCTTAAACTTAAACAAGAAAAGCTAAATAAACTTAGCTTATCTGTCATCTTTAGGCAACCAGAACGCCTTTACGATGGTTATGCACAGAAGCTAGATAATTTAACTGGTCAACTGATAGCTCATATGCGCCAATATTACACTAAGGCATTGCAAGATGAGCGCTTACTTAGCCAACGCTTATTAGCGGTGGATTTATTAAGGCAGATAGAACGTTATAAGGAACGTTTGGGTACGCATAAACGTCTTCTCTTGTCAAATATGACTAACCAGTATGATAGTAAGGTCGCTCGATTTGAGAAAGCACAGGATGCGCTGCTCTCGTTGGATACCAGCCGTATTGTAGCGCGTGGCTATGCTATGATCCAAAAAAATGATAAAGTGGTGGCTAGCACCGAAGATATAGAAAAGGGCGACTTGGTCAGCGTGCTCATGCGTGATGGTCGCTTAGAAGTTGAGGTTAAGGATGTCAAACAAGAAAACATTTGAAGAAAATTTACAGGAATTGGAAGCCATCGTGGCTAAGCTTGAAAACGGAGATGTAGCTTTGGAAGAAGCCATCATCGAATTTCAAAAAGGTATGGTGCTGTCAAAGGATTTGCAGGCTACTCTGAAAAATGCTGAAGAAACTTTGGTCAAGGTCATGCAGGCAGATGGATCTGAAAAGGAAATGGATGCTTAATGGATAAGTTGGCAGGAATTGATGATGCTGTTCACCGATATTATAGTCAAAAGGCCGTATCGGGAGATTTGATTGAAGCTATCTTATATTCGGTCAATGCGGGAGGTAAACGGCTTCGTCCGCTGGTACTTTTGGACTTATTGGAAGATATGGGTTTGGAGTTGACAGCAGCACATTTTGATGTAGCGGCAGCAGTAGAGATGATTCACACCGGAAGCCTCATTCACGATGATCTACCAGCAATGGATAATGATGATTACCGTAGAGGCCGCCTAACCAATCATAAGAAATTTGGTGAAGCAACTGCCATCTTGGCTGGTGACTCGCTGTTTCTTGATCCTTTTGGTTTGCTGGCAGAGAGCGATTTGCCTGTAACTATCAAGGTTGAACTGTTGCGTGAGCTGTCTTATGCAGCAGGGAGTTATGGTATGGTTGGTGGTCAGATGCTTGATATGAAGGGTGAAGAGCAGCAGCTGGCTATCTCTGAACTTCAGCTCATTCATGCTAACAAGACAGGTAAGCTACTGGCTTTTCCATTTGTAGCGGCAGGGATAATAGCAGAGCTGGGGTCGGCTAATGTGGCTGATTTGCGGACAGCAGGGGAGCTAATTGGTTTAGCCTTTCAGGTGCGTGATGATATTTTGGATGTGACTGCGACTTTTGAGGAAATTGGCAAGACACCGCAAAAAGATTTGGATGCGGAGAAATCAACCTACCCAAGTCTGTTTGGTTTGGATAAATCGCATCAGATTTTGGATGACTCATTGGATCAAGCGTTAGCTATTTTCCGAAAACTGAAGAATAATCGAGGGTTTAATTCCGAAAAAACAGAAGAAATGATAGAAGGGTTGCGACTGCATGGCTAAAGAGCGAGTGGACGTATTAGCTTATAAACAAGGACTTTTTGAGACGCGTGAGCAGGCTAAACGAGGTGTCATGGCGGGGCTTGTGGTTAATGTTATTAACGGTGAACGTTATGATAAACCGGGTGAAAAAATCGCTGATGATACCGAACTGAAACTTAAAGGTGAAAAACTCAAATATGTCAGTCGCGGCGGTCTAAAACTTGAAAAGGCCTTGCAAGTTTTTGAACTTTCAGTGGATGGAGCAACTACCATTGATATTGGAGCCTCCACTGGTGGTTTTACAGATGTCATGTTGCAAAATGGAGCTAAACTAGTTTACGCAGTAGATGTCGGTACCAACCAACTGGTCTGGAAATTACGTCAAGACACACGCGTGCGCTCTATGGAGCAGTACAATTTCCGCTATGCTGAATTGGCGGATTTCACAGAAGGACAGCCTACCTTTGCCAGTATTGATGTCAGTTTCATCTCGCTAAACTTGATTTTGCCCGCGTTAGCCAGAATATTAGCTGATGGCGGTCAGGTTGTTGCATTAATCAAACCGCAGTTTGAAGCGGGGCGTGAGCAGATTGGTAAAAATGGTATTATCAAAGATAAGATAGTCCATGAAAATGTTTTAAAAATGGTGACGACTTTTGCTATAGATTACGGATTTACAGTTAAAGGGCTTGATTTTTCACCAATTCAAGGCGGACATGGAAATATTGAATTTCTAGCGCATTTAGAGAAATCAGCTACGCCGGAGAACCTAGTTTTCTCACAAATTCACGATATTACAGAAAAAGCACATAGGGAGTTTGCAAAAAATGAAGAAGAGTGAACGTTTATCTCTTATCAGAAAATTAGTATTGGAAAAGGAAATAGCTACTCAGCATGAATTATTAAAATTGCTGGAGTTAGAAGGACTTCATTTGACACAAGCCACTATTTCTCGTGACATGAATGAGATTGGCATCGTTAAAGTACCGTCTCTTTCAGGGAAATATGTTTACGGTATCAAAGAAGAACCTAAGACAGTTATTCGTCCGCAGAGACCTATAAGAAGCACTATTTTAGCGATTTCTGATCCTGTTGTCGGGTTAGAAAATATGATTCATTTGGACGTTGTTCCAGGAAATTCACGTTTGATTAAGAAATTTATCCTAGAAGATTTTAAAGATGATGTTTTCAGTGTTATAGCTGATGATGACAGTATTTTGATTGTTTTGAAGTCAGCTGAGTCTGCTCAAGCTGTCCGTGAAAAAGTTGTCCAATGGATGGATGCACAGTTTTAAAACAAGAGGTAGCCGATGCTTTTAGAAATTTCCATTAAAAATTTTGCTATTATCGAGGAAATTTCCCTCACTTTTGATAATGGTATGACTGTTCTAACTGGGGAGACTGGTGCAGGAAAATCTATCATCATTGACGCCATGAACATGATGTTAGGCGCACGTTCTAGTGTGGAAGTTATCCGTCATGGAACTCCAAAAGCCGAGATTGAAGGCCTCTTTTCTGTTGAAAAAAACGCTGCGCTGGCTCATATTTTAGAAGAGAATGGTATTGAATTTACTGATGAGTTGATTATTCGACGAGAGATTCTTCAAAATGGCCGTAGTGTTAGTCGAATTAATGGTCAAATGGTGAATTTATCAACCTTGCGCGCTGTTGGACAATATTTGGTTGATATTCACGGTCAACACGATCAGGAAGAACTCATGCGACCAAATCTTCACATTGCCATGTTAGATGAATTTGGTCAGGATGATTTCTGGACAAGTAAGAAACGTTATCAAGAAATTTTTGACAATTACCGTAAACTCCGAAAACGCGTTTTGGACAAACAGAAAAATGAACGTGAACATAAGGCACGCATTGAAATGCTGGAGTTTCAGATTGCAGAAATTGAGGCAGCAGCACTCAAAAATGACGAGGATAACCAACTTAATAAGCAACGCGATAAACTACTTAACCATAAGAATATCGCTGATACGCTTACTAATGCCTATGTTATGCTAGATAACGAGGACTTTTCAAGTCTTTCCAACATACGTTCAGCAATGAATGATTTGTTGACTTTGGAAGAATTTGATCCAGACTACAAAGAGATGTCAACCAGTCTTTCTGAAGCTTATTATGTTTTGGAAGAGGTTACCAAGCATCTTGGCGACGTCATTGAGGACCTTGATTTTGATGCTGGTTTACTTCAGCAAATCGAATCCCGCTTAGATGTTATTAATAGCATTACGCGTAAGTATGGAGGTAGTGTAGATGATGTTTTGGATTATTTTGACAATATAACCAAGGAATATAACCTTTTGACTGGGAACAATGAATCATCAGATGACATGGAAAAGGAGCTCAAACGCTTAGAGAAAGAATTAGTGGATGCGGCAGCGAAACTCAGCCAAAAGCGTCACGAACTGGCTAATGCATTGGAGGCTGAAATTAAACAAGAGTTGGCTGAACTTTACATGGAAAAAGCAGATTTTCAAGTTCAATTTACCAAGGGAAAATTTAACAGAGATGGCAATGAACTCGTAGAGTTTTATATCTCAACTAATCCAGGCGAGGGTTTTAAACCTCTAGTCAAAGTTGCTTCAGGAGGTGAATTGTCACGTCTCATGTTGGCTATTAAATCCGCCTTTTCTCGAAAGGAAGATAAGACAAGTATCGTATTTGATGAGGTGGATACCGGTGTATCAGGTCGCGTTGCACAGGCTATTGCCCAAAAAATCTATAAAATTGGCAAGCACGGTCAAGTTTTAGCCATTTCGCATTTACCACAAGTAATTGCTATTGCGGATTATCAATTTTTCATTGAAAAGAGAAGCAATGAAAACTCAACTGTTTCAACTGTGCGTCTTTTGAACAAAGAAGAACGCGTTGAAGAAATTGCTAAGATGCTAGCAGGAGCAGATGTGACAGTAACAGCACGTCAACAGGCTAGAGAACTGTTGCTTGGGCTAAAAAACACTGACTGATATAAACGTGTGGCTCATCAAATAATATTTTCATAAAGATTACCGAATGGTTATTGGAAACAAGAAATCTCAAATCGGAACTTATTCTTAATGGTTGTAAAAACATGAATTATCTAAAAAAACTCATTAAACGTTATCAATTTAATCCTAAAAAATTTAAACTAGGAATGAGAACTTTAAAAACGGGTCTAGCTGTCTTTATTGTCCTTCTATTATTTCACTTTTTTGGTTGGGAAGGGACTCAAATCGGAACTTTAACGGCTGTATTTAGCCTACGCGAAGATTTTGATAAAAGTGTTCACTTTGGAGTATCACGTGTTGTCGGCAATAGCGTAGGAGGCTTGCTATCCCTTCTGTTTTTCTTGCTAGATCAAGCCTTTCACCATCAATTTTGGGTAACGCTTATCTTTGTCCCTGTTTGTACCATGTTGGGGATAATGATCAATGTTGCGATTGATAATAAAGCGGGTATTATTGGAGGAACCTCCGCGCTATTGATTATTACCTTGTCCATTCCAGCAAACGAGACCATTGTTTATGTCTTTGCTCGAGTCTTTGAAACATTCTGTGGCGTTTTTGTTGCCACTTTAGTTAATGCTGATGTTGATAAGATAAGAGAAAAAATTAAAAGCAAGTCAAAGTAATGATTTGCTTTTTTTTACGTTTTATGTTAGAATTTCTAACATAAAACTTGACAGTTAAAAAATTTCATTTTATAATAAAAAAGTGAAAGGAGTCAGTCATGAAAGAAAAAGAACTCAGACGTTCGATGGCGGTATTTCCCATTGGTACAGTAATGAAATTGACAGATCTGACAGCACGTCAAATCCGTTATTATGAAGATCAAGGCTTAATTACGCCAGAACGCACTTCGGGTAACCGTCGCATGTATTCATTGAATGACATGGATCGTTTGCTTGAAATTAAGGATTTTTTGGACGAAGGGCTTAATATTGCGGCTATTAAGCGTGAGTACGCTGATCGTAGAGATAAGGCACTGAAAAAACAGAAGACCTTGACGGATGCTGATGTTCGACGTATCTTACAAGATGAACTCCGCAATCAAGGACGTTTTGCCAGCCCATCACAATTTGGCAATTGGCGTGTTTAACACATTCACATATTGTTTTTGGTAGAAAGAAAAAAGGAGACCTAATTCCAATGGCTATTACAGCTGCTGACATCCGTCGTGAAGTTAAAGAAAAAAATGTGACTTTCCTCCGCTTAATGTTCACAGATATTTTAGGTGTGATGAAAAACGTTGAAATCCCTGCAACCGATGAACAAGTTGAAAAAGTTTTGTCGAACAAGGCAATGTTTGATGGCTCATCTATTGAAGGGTTTGTTCGTATCAACGAGTCTGACATGTACTTGTATCCAGATTTGGACACTTGGACAGTTTTTCCTTGGGGAGACGAAAATGGGGCTGTTGCTGGTTTGATTTGTGATATTTATACCTCTACTGGAGAGCCATTTGCAGGTGATCCGCGTGGTAACTTGAAAAAAGCTTTGCGCCACATGGAAGAATCTGGTTTTAAATCTTTCAATCTTGGTCCTGAACCAGAATTTTTCTTGTTCAAGATGGATGAATTGGGGAATCCAACTCTCGAAGTAAATGATCACGGTGGTTATTTTGACCTTGCACCAACTGACCTTGCAGATAATACTCGTCGTGAGATTGTCAATGTTTTGACACAAATGGGCTTTGAAGTTGAAGCTAGCCATCATGAAGTTGCAGTAGGTCAACATGAAATTGATTTCAAATATGCAGATGCTTTGAAAGCATGTGATAACATCCAAATTTTCAAACTTGTTGTAAAAACAATTGCGCGTAAACATGGTCTTCACGCAACTTTCATGGCGAAACCTAAATTTGGAATCGCGGGTTCAGGTATGCATTGTAATATGTCACTATTCACCGAAGAAGGAAATGCTTTCTATGATCCAAAAGATCCACGAGGTATGCAACTTTCTGAAAATGCCTACTATTTCCTTGGTGGTTTGATGAAACATGCTTACAGTTACACAGCAATTATGAATCCAACGGTCAATTCATATAAACGTCTTGTTCCTGGTTATGAAGCACCTGTCTATATTGCTTGGGCAGGCAGCAACCGATCACCACTTATTCGTGTACCTGCTTCTCGTGGAATGGGAACACGTTTGGAACTCCGCTCTGTTGACCCTACAGCTAATCCTTATCTTGCCTTGGCTGTATTACTTGAATCTGGACTTGATGGCATTGAAAATAAAATAGAAGCTCCAGCACCTGTGGAAACAAACATCTACATGATGTCTCCTGCAGAGCGTAAGGCCTCAGGCATTATTGATCTTCCGTCAACATTGCATAATGCCCTAAAAGCCCTTGAAGAAGATGAAGTTGTTAAAGCTGCACTTGGTAGTCATATTACAACAAACTTTATTGAAGCTAAACGAATTGAGTGGGCAAGTTATGCGACTTTCGTCTCACAATGGGAAGTTGAAAACTACCTTAATCTATACTAAGAGAAGAAGTGCGCTTGAGCATTAGTTCATTTTGAAGGTAATTTCAAAAATACGCTATTATATTATGGTTTAGGTCTGGGACTATTCTTGTGTTTCAGACCTTTTTTGACGCCCTCATAGTAAATGAAAAATAAAATCATACTAGGCGCTAAATTGTAGAAAATAATGTCATATACCACTTTGCTCTTAAATATAGTCAATTATACTCTTCGAAAATCAAAATTATCCGTTGTCAACTTGCCTTGATGAACTCAAGTTCTATCGTCGGCTTCGTTTCCTAGGCTACTTTTGATTTTCATTGAGTATTAGTTTATCTTTTATTACTTCGACGTAGGGGGAAACTCCGTTTCCTTATTCCCAACTTCAAACAATCCAGTGGCTTGTTTGAACTCACTTTGCCGTACTTTACGAAAGTGACTTGCTTCGCATGTCTTATTTCCAACCTAGAACAGCCTAGAGGCTGTTCTAGCAACCTGCAAGCTCGTTGCCTTGTACTAAAAGCAAACCAAAAGACTATAATACCATATTGATGAAGGCCGACTAAAAGTAGAAGAATGACATTTTAAAAAATAGTAATCAAATGTTCACCGTAAAGCTTACGTTACTTTTATCAATTTTTGACGAATTTATCACCTAGTTCTCAAAAATTTGGTATAATAACATATAGTGTAGTGATACCAGACTGTCATTATGAGCTAGTATAGTTGTTTAGTTTGCTTTTATTATCTCTCTTTGCTGTATTCAGTACTAAAAGTAAACTGAATAATCACCCTATCAGCTGTTTTGTTCAAGTCTGTTATTTCGCGATAAATTACAAAATGAATGAAAATAGGAAAAGACATGAGTAAGATAAAAATTGTAACAGATTCCTCATTGACAATTGAACCTGAATTGGTTGAAAAGTATAACATCACTGTTGTTCCTTTAACAGTAATGATTGATGGGATTCTTTATTCGGATAATGATTTGAAAGAGGAAGGCAAATTCCTCAACATGATGCGCAACAGCAAGGGGTTGCCCAAAACGAGTCAACCTCCTGTAGGTGTGTTTGCTGAGGTTTATGAAAATTTGGTAAAAGAAGGTGCCGAACATATTGTGTCTATTCACATCACGCATACTTTATCTGGAACAGTAGAAGCTGCGCGACAAGGCGCTGTGATTGCGGGTGCTCCAGTGACGATTGTTGACTCTACTTTTACAGATCAATGTCAGAAATTTCAAGTCGTTCAGGCTGCAAAATTGGCTCAAGATGGAGGAAGTCTGGAAGAAGTTTTGGCACGCATTGAAGAAGTTCGTGAAAAATCTGAATTGTTTATTGGTGTTTCTACCCTTGAAAATTTGGTTAAAGGTGGACGTATCGGTCGTGTTACAGGACTATTGAGTACACTTCTTAATATTCGTGTCGTTATGGAGTTGAAAGATCATGTTCTAAATCCTGTGATGAAAGGACGTGGAGCGAAAACTTTCAACAAGTGGCTAGATACTTTTATCGAACATGCTAAGGGCAAGAAAGTGGCTGAAATCGGTATTTCTTACTGTGGTACGATTGATATGGCTAATAGTTTTAAGGAAAAATTGGCTGTGCTAGGTGCACCGATTGCTGTTCTTGAAACAGGCTCAATCATTCAAACTCATACTGGTGAAGATGCTTTTGCGGTAATGGTTCGTTATGAGTAAAAAGAGTATTTTATCAGGGCTTGTCTTTTTTGTAACAAGCCTTTTGCTGTCAGTTTTACTATTAAATGTCATTATTCCAAAATCAGATTCTAAATTAACTAAAAAAGATTTCCTAGCTAATAAGGCAACTAAATTAAATTATGTGGCTATCGGCGATTCATTAACAGAAGGTGTCGGTGATACAACAGGGCAGGGTGGTTTTGTCCCCTTACTTATTCAAAGTTTAATTGAAAGCTATAATTATGATGTAAGTTACAGTAATTATGGCGTCTCCGGCAATACAAGTAATCAAATTCTCAAACGAATGAAAACCCAAGAGGATATTCAGAAAGATCTGAAAAAGGCGGATTTGATGACCTTAACTGTCGGCGGAAATGATGTTATGGCTGTTATTCGAAAGCATTTGACAACGTTAAAGGTTTCAACATTTACCAAACCCGCAACTCAATATCAGGGGCGCCTGCGACAGATTATTACTTTAGCTCGTAAGGAGAATCCCGATTTGCCTATTTACGTTTTAGGAATTTACAACCCTTTTTATCTTAATTTTCCAGAGATGACAGAAATGCAGGAGATTATTGACAACTGGAATAACTCAACTCAAGCAGTCACTAAAGAATATAACAATGTGTATTTTGTTCCTATAAATGATCTGCTTTATAAGGGGATTGATGGTGAAGAAGGGGTTGTCCAAACTTCTGGAGAACAAACGACAGTACTGAACGATGCCCTGTTTTCGGGAGATCACTTTCACCCTAATAACATTGGATATCAGATTATGGCAAATGCAGTGATGGAGGAAATCAGTGAAACAAAGGATAATTGGGAAAAAAATTAATATTTGGAAATGGCTATGTTTGTTGATTTTGGCAATCAATCTAGCATTTGTCGGTGTTGTGGCGAGTCGAATCATTCAGATTCGAGAACCTGAGGCGGAAAATATTGCTACTAAGACAAAAGGGGGAATTAAGATTGGGACCTTTAGCACAACCAAAGAGCAATTAAATAAGACCGTGGTTTCCTATCTAGAAGATTACCAAAAGAAAGGAATGACTTATAAATTATATGCGACTTCAAGTCAGATTCTTTTTGAAGGAACCTACACCCTACTTGGTTACGAAGTCCCACTCTATGTTTATTTTCAACCTAGCCGTCTGGAAAATGGTGCAGTACAATTAAAGGTAACGTCTTTTTCTGTTGGTACCCTCCCTTTACCAGAAGATCAAGTCCTTAAGTATATTAAATCTAGTTATGATTTGCCGAAATTTGTCAAAATTCAACCTAACCAGTCAACTATTACTATAAATGTTCAAAATTTAGATAATGAAGCAGGGATTTATCTGAAAGCACAAACGATAAATCTTGTCAACGATGACATTAGTTTTGATATCTATAAGAAAAGCGAATAAAAAGTCATTAAATACTTGACCTACAGCGACTTTTTCGATATGATAATACATGTTAAAGCATAATGCTTAAAAAAAATTGGAGGATTTGTTAAATGGCTAACAAACAAGATTTGATTGCAAAAGTTGCAGAAGCAACTGAATTGACTAAGAAAGACTCAGCAGCAGCTGTTGATGCTGTATTTGCAGCAATTGAAGGTTTCCTTGCTGAAGGCGATAAAGTACAATTGATCGGTTTTGGTAACTTTGAAGTTCGTGAACGTGCTGCTCGTAAAGGTCGTAACCCACAAACTGGTGCTGAAATCGAAATTGCGGCATCTAAAGTTCCAGCATTTAAAGCTGGTAAAGCTCTTAAAGACGCTGTAAAATAATTAACAGTGAGGCCTATCAGTCGACGTTTATGTTGACTGGTAGGTCTATTTTTTTGGATAAATTGTAAAATATTTTCTATTTAAGGGAGGAGACTGCCTTGCCCTTATTCTTTTAAAAAGCTATAATAATATGGAGATTAAGAAGGTGAGGAATTATTCATTATGCTAAAAATAATCATTATTATCTTAGCGATTTTTTCACTAATCAAAATTATAGCTATTATTTTTGTGAGTCGTAAGTTAGCACCTCAGGAAATGACGGCTGCTGAGAAAAAAGCATTCGATGAAGGAGCAGAAAAATCTTTTTTGGATGACGAAGATGATAACGACTTTTAATAAAATTTATCAATAAAACAAAAATACTTTTGATGAAGATACCCTTTATCAGCGCAATGCTGCTGGTTAAGGATAACTTGTCAAAAGCGTTTTTATTTTTAGTAAGGGATAGCAACTTTTAGTTTATATAGTGTAATTTTCCACGGAAATCTTCTAAGCTTTGGTAGCCTTTTTCGATCATAATGGCTTTTAGCTCATTGGTAATGCGTTCAAAAATAGAAGGACCTTCTTGGTGAAGAGCAGTGCCGATTTGCACCATGCTAGCACCGCAAAGAATATGTTCAAATGCATCTCGGCCTGATTTGACACCGCCCGTACCAATGATTTGAATAGACGGATTGAGACGTTGGTAAAATGCATGAACATTAGCCAGAGCTGTAGGTTTGACGTAATCACCACCGATACCACCAAAACCATTTTTAGGTTTGATAACAACAGTTTCATCCTCAATGACTAATCCATTGCCGATGGAGTTAATGCAGTTGACAAAAACGAGAGGGTATTTATTGAAAACAGCGGCTGCTTGATCAAAATGCACAATATCAAAATAAGGCGGCAATTTAACACCAAGAGGCTTAGTGAAATAGCTAAAAACTTCCGATAGAATACTTTCCGTTGTTTCAAAATCGTAAGCAATTTGAGGTTTACCTGGAACATTTGGGCAAGAGAGGTTGAGCTCGACCAATCCTTGATATTCAGAAGCTTGTACAGCTTTAAGTATGATGTGTGTTTCTTCAGGAGAAAGTCCAACTAAGGAAAGAAAATGATTTTTACTTTGAGGTTGGTCCTGCAATTCAATCACATAGTCCAAATAATACTGAAAACCAAGGTTTGGCAGCCCCATAGAATTAATTGATCCAAGTGCTGTGTCAGAATATCGTGGTTCGGGGTTTCCTTGGCGTTCTTCTAAGGTTCCAGTTTTGGTCACAAAGGAACCGGCAGCAGAGGCCTCAATTTCATCAAGTTCCTGACGAGTCATGCAGTAAACTCCGGCAGCGTTCATGAGGCAATTGTCAAAAGCAAAATTTCCGATAGTTGTTGCAGTAGATGGCATAATATTCCCCTATTTTTAATAATTTACTCTATTTTACTATTAAAAAAAGCCGAAAGCAAGTATTTCCCCGAACAATGACATTGTCCGACTAATATAATCCGTTAAATGATATAAAAGTTGTAAATTATTTTATATTGATGTATAATACAAACGAAGAACAGTTGAACAAGTGTTCAATCGTTTGAGCATATTGCTTTACGGGAGAATAGCAAATGGAGAACAAGAGATTATTAGAAGTGGATTTATTAAATGCTGTTTCAAATTTTTTTAAGGCTCTGGGAAATGACACCAGAAGTCAAATTTTGTGGTGTTTGAGTCAAGGAGAACTTCGATCGAGCGAACTTGCTGAGGTTTTAGAAATGACCCCATCGGCAATTTCCCATCAACTTACCTTGCTAAAGCATCTTAATATCGTTTCATCTCGTCGTGAAGGAAAAAGTCAGGTTTATTCATTAGTAGATGAGCATATCAATCGTATTTTGACCTCAGTGGTTGAACATTATCAGGAGGATTAGACATGGTAAATAAGGATAAAAAACGACTTATTCGTATTATTTCGGCAACCTTGATTCTACTTTTGGTTTATGTTTTTAGTAAGATAGCTGATTTATCATTGACTTTGCAAGCCCTGCTCTATTTACTACCATATTTATTAGTTGGTCATGATGTACTGGTTAAAGCGGTTAAGAAAATGAGTAAAGGCAAGGTTTTTAGTGAACATTTTCTCATGTCTTTGGCTACACTTGGTGCTTTTGCATTGAGTTTTATGACAGGTAAGCCAGAGTTTGCAGAGGCTGTTTTTGTCATGATTTTCTATCAAGTCGGTGAACTTTTTGAGCATATTGCAGAAGGGAGCAGTGAAAAATCTATTTCAGAGCTGCTAAGTTTACGACCTGATACTGTTCAGTTGGAAAGTGATGGAGGTCTAGTTACTGTATCGCCACAAGAACTTCAAAAAGATCAGATTATTCTAATTAAATCTGGTGAAAAGATAGCTGTAGACGGCATCATTGTTGAAGGAAAATCGCAAATTGACACAGCAGCTTTGACAGGAGAAAGCTTGCCACGTACGGTTGGGGTAGGTGACGAGGTGCTATCGGGCACTGTCAATATGACTGGGCTTATTCGAGTCAAAGTAATGCGAACTTTAGAGGAATCAACCTTATCCAAAATTCTAGATTTAATGGAGAACTCTGCGGCGAATAAGTCTACAAATGAAGCGTTAGTGACTCGTTTTGCATCAGTTTATACGCCCACTGTGGTGATTTTAGCAGTACTCATTGCCTTTTTGCCGCCAATTTTTTCAAATAACTTTATCAGCACTTTTCCAGATTGGCTAGGCAGAGGACTAACATTTCTTGTCATTTCATGTCCCTGTGCACTTGTCATTTCAATTCCGATGAGTTTCTTTGGTGGTCTCGGAGCTAGTTCAAAAGCAGGTGTTTTGGTTAAGGGATCTCATTATTTAGAAAATCTAGCAAAGCTTGACACGCTTGTTTTTGACAAAACAGGAACATTGACGGAGGGTGTTTTTACAGTTACCGCCCTGCACCCTGAGAAAATTAAGGAAGAAAGACTCTTACACTTAGCTAGTCACGTAGAACGTTTTTCTAGCCATCCGATTGCCCAATCGTTGCGAGCTGCTTATCAAAAAGAAGAGGACGATTGCTTGATTTCCGAGGTTGTTGAAACTGCAGGTCAAGGGATTAGCGCGAGAGTGAACAAGCAGACGGTTGCTGTCGGAAACACAAAATACATGGATGATCTCGGTGTAAAATGGAAAGAGTGTCATCAAATTGGAACGATTGTTCATGTGGCCATTGATGGTGTCTATGCAGGACATATTGTTATTTCTGATCGTATCAAGCCTGATACAAAAAAAGCGCTAGGAGAGTTACGCAAGTTAGGAATAAGACAATTGGTTATGCTAACGGGAGATCATGAAACAGTTGCCAAAGTTGTAGCTGACGAATTGGAATTAACTGACTACAAGGCGAACTTATTGCCGGTTGATAAAGTTTCAGAGTTAGAACAACGCCTTGAACAAAGAAAAGCAATGAAAACAGTGGGCTTTGTAGGCGATGGGATCAATGATGCTCCTGTCTTGGCCAGAGCTGACGTTGGTATTGCCATGGGTGGACTTGGTAGTGATGCTGCGATAGAGGCAGCAGACGTTGTTGTTATGAATGATCAATTAAGCAAAATAGCACAAGCAATTATGATAGCCAGAAAAACCATCAGAATTGCTCATGAAAATGCAATCTTTTCAATTATTGTGAAAATTTTAGTTTTACTTTTAGCAGCAGGAGGAGTGGCTAATATGTGGATGGCTATTTTTGCAGATGTCGGGGTGACCGTTCTAGTTGTGATTAATGCATTGAGAACTTTGAAATTCAATCGTGAGAGTTAAAAAATCTCTGATCAAAGTTGAGTGTCTTGGATTTTCGCTGAAAGTTAGCAGCACAGCAGTTTTGAAAATTTCCTCAAGAGCTGGGTTGACAAGCATGTCTGAATGTCCTATAATCATTGTTGTTAAAATAATAATCATTCCCCACCTTCCCCGAAGGGTGGATAAGGATAATGAGACTATTTCGTAGGGATATCTCTTTTGGGATAAAGAAATAGTCTTGTTATCCTTTTATTTTTAAGGTGGAAAGAAATATGATGTGGTTTTATTTAATTTTGGCAGGATTACTGGAAGTTGTGTGGGCGACAACCATGAAATTAAGTGATGGTTTTAGTAGAGTCGGCTATAATATCATAACAGTATTTGGCATGATATTGAGCTTTTACCTTCTTTCTAGAGCTTTGAAAGATTTACCTATGAGTTTAGCCTATCCTATTTGGACTGGGATTGGAGCCATTGGTACTGTAATTGTTGGAGTTGTTTTTTGGGGAGATCGCTTATCACCTCTATCTTACCTATTTTTGGTTCTGTTATTAATTGGAATTATTGGTTTAAAATTGACAAGTAGCCATTGAGCCATTGAGCCTTTTGGAGAAAATTATGGATTTGACTAGATTTTTTCCTATTTTTTTTGTAAAATGGAAAGAGTAAATGGCGTAAAGCCTAAATAAAAAGGAGACACAACTAATGGTAAAATTGGTTTTCGCTCGCCACGGTGAGTCAGAATGGAACAAAGCTAACCTTTTCACTGGTTGGGCTGACGTGGATCTTTCAGAAAAAGGAACACAACAAGCTATTGATGCTGGTAAATTGATTAAAGAAGCAGGTATTGAATTTGACCTTGCCTTTACATCAGTTTTGAAACGTGCGATTAAAACAACTAACCTTGCTCTTGAAGCAGCTGACCAACTTTGGGTGCCAGTTGAAAAATCATGGCGCTTGAACGAACGTCACTATGGAGGTTTGACAGGTAAAAATAAAGCTGAGGCGGCAGAACAATTTGGTGATGAACAAGTTCACATTTGGCGTCGTTCATACGATGTATTGCCACCAGCTATGGCAAAAGACGATGAATATTCAGCACATACTGATCGTCGCTATGCTCACCTTGACCAATCAGTTATCCCTGATGCTGAAAACTTGAAGGTCACTTTGGAACGTGCTCTTCCATTCTGGGAAGACAAAATTGGTCCAGCACTTGTTGATGGTAAAAACGTTTTTGTTGGAGCACACGGTAACTCAATCCGTGCTCTTGTTAAACATATCAAAGGTCTCTCAGATGATGAAATTATGGACGTTGAAATTCCAAACTTCCCACCATTGGTATTTGAATTTGATGAACATTTGAACGTTACTGCTGAATACTATCTTGGCAAATAAGTTTAGTTAAAACCAAATCTTCGGATTTGGTTTTTAGTTTCACTTAGATTGAGTCTATGATTTTTAAAATCAAAGTCACCTTGTTGATTTTGATGCAAATAGCAAAATTCAATATAACAATACAAAAAGTCAGCAAGGTCCGATTTTGATTTTTTAAGAGTACTATTTGAAAAAATAGTTGTGAAGGTATAACATGTAGAATTCACAATTTAAGTTTTGGTCATTTATCACATCAAATTCATGAAGGCAGTTTTGTTTTCAGAAGACATACTTTCGGAGGTGAGGTCTGCTTTTCGTTAGAAAATGTGACATAATATCCTTGAAAATGAAGAACCATCTTTTTCGTATTGTAAACTATGTAAAAATATTTTGAAAAAAGGCGTGTAGTTAGAAAATGATTATATACATTTTTTCTGTATATGGCGTGATTATTCATTATCAGTCAATGATAAATTATTTATTTTATGGTATGATGGATATACATATGAATGCGCGGAGGTATTAAGAGTGAAAGCGAATGAGCGTCGTCAAAAAATTTTGGATAGTCTAAGTCAGGTTACTGATCCAATTTCTGCCAGCCGCTTGGCTAAAGACTTAGGGGTGAGTCGTCAAGTTATTGTTGGGGATGTCGCTTTGCTTCGTGCTAATGGAAGTGATATTATCTCTACACCGCGAGGTTATGTTCTAACGCAGTCTCTTTATTCTAGTCAATTTATTGGAAAGATAGCCTGTAAGCATGATTTATCAACAACACAGCAGGAGTTAGATACTATCATCTCAAAAGGGGGGATTGTTGTAGATGTTGAGGTTGAACATCCAGTCTATGGTATGTTGACAGCTCCTTTGAATATCAAGACGGAAGAGGATATTGTCAATTTCATGGGTAAAATTGAAACTTTACATGCTAGTCTTCTTTCTACCCTTACACAAGGGATTCATGTTCACACCATTTCTTGTCAAAACAAGGAAATATTTGATGACATCAAGATGAGTTTATCACAAGAGGGTTTTTTGTTAGAAGAAAGATAGCATGGTGTCTTGACACATGACAAAAATTATTTTATAATGGTTTTCAAACATTGATGAGATGAAAAATCTCTGATTCAAGGAGTTTGAAAATGAAAAATAACCATACTAAACAATTAGCTTTTACTGCAATTTTAGTTGCTTTTGGGATTTTAATTCCTATGATTATGCCGGTTAAAATCATTATTGGCCCAGCTTCATTCACGTTAGCAAGTCATGTCCCTTTGTTTTTAGCTATCTTTATTTCACCAACTGTAGCTGCTTTGGTCGCTCTAGGAACGAGTTTGGGATTTTTGCTAGCAGGTTTCCCTATTGTTATTGTTTTAAGAGCGCTGTCACATTTAATTTTTGCCTTAGTAGCTGCTTATTGGCTAAAGAAATATCCAGAGCAAATTTTAAAAACTTTACCAACCTTTATGTTTGCTTTGATTGTCAATCTTTTGCATGGTCTTGCTGAGTTTGTAGTTGTTTATGTTCTGACGGTGACTTCAAATAGTGGTATAGCTTACATTTGGTCTTTAGTTGGGCTCATCGGTTTTGGTTCGATGGTTCACGGAATTGTTGATTTTTATATTGCTTATTATCTTTGGAAAATTCTTTCTCAAAAAGTTGGGATTGACTTTTCAGTCAGTTCAAATTAGAGCTGGACAGAGGTCTATTTTTAGACCTCTTTTTGAGTGAATTTTTCAAGATATTCAAGTATGGTAAATCTTTAATGCCTAATATAGTCAATTAGTTTATCTTTTATTACTTCAACGTAAGAGGAAACTCCGTTTCCTTATTTCCAACTTCAAACACTCCACTGGAGTATTTGAACTCGCCTTGCCGTACTTTACGAAAGTGACTTGCTTTGCATGTCTTATTTCCAACCTAGAACAGCCTAGAGGCTGTTCTAGCAACCTGCAGCTCGTTGCCTAGTACTAAAAGACTATATTAAACAAAATAGCATAGAAATTAAGTGGTGGATATAATGTTTCTGCGAGACGAATATTCGTATGTAGAATTTGAAAAAAAGCCTATTTTAGTTTATAATGGGAATGCTATAGTAGCAGAAAGGATGTGAGGTCAAAAATGACTACATATAGGTTTCCTTCGGTGGCAGATAGTGAGCCCATTATTGAGACACCAAAAGCAATGAAAATTTATGAGAATGAAGATCTCATCACAAATATTCAGGGCCTCTATCAGGAAAAAGATTATAGCGATGTAACGTACGATTATGAATTTGTTAACCAACGGGTCCCTAGAGGAAAAGAATCTTTTGAACGTGAAAAAACAATCAATGAAGGGAAGTCTTACGCAGAGTTGGCTCGTGAAAAAGCTAGACGTGATGTGCAAGAAAAGCGACAAACTTATCTAGTCAAGGACATAAAAAAGCCATCGAAGCCGACTTTCCAGAAAGACTTACAGTCTAGCTTACCTAAGAAAAAACAGCTACCTGTGACTAATCTGAGCTGTTTGGCAGACAAGCTGCGGCAAGAAGATTATATTTTAGCGGAATTACCAATAGTTTATCAGGAGCCTGTAAATGCTTCAAGAAAATCAAGCAAAAAAAATAACTATGATTTTTTAAAACGCAGTCAAATTTACAACAAAAAAGAAAATCAGTCTCACAAAGAAGCACTTTTTGCTCAAGAGTTGAATTTGTCACGCTTTGAGGATGTCAAGTGATAGTTATTGTCGCTATCTTTGCAACCTATATTTAAGGAGAAAACATGTCTAAAACTTATCATTTTATCGGAATTAAAGGGTCAGGGATGAGTGCCCTCGCTCTTATGCTTCATCAAATGGGTCATAAAGTACAGGGCTCTGATGTACCAAAGTACTATTTTACTCAACGCGGTCTGGAACAAGCGGGGATTCCTATACTCCCGTTCTCAGAAGACAATATTACGGCTGATGTCGAATTGATTGCTGGAAATGCCTTTCGCGAAGATAATAACGTTGAAATTGCTTATGCCATTCAAAATGGTTTTAAATTTAAACGATATCATGAATTTCTTGGTGAATTTATGAATCAATTTACCAGTCTTGGCGTTGCTGGAGCTCATGGTAAAACATCAACCACTGGCCTTTTATCTCATGTCTTGAAAAATATCACTGAAACGTCATATTTGATTGGTGATGGTACTGGACGAGGTTTGGCAAATAGTCAATACTTTGTTTTTGAGTCGGATGAGTACGAGCGTCATTTTATGCCTTATCATCCAGAATACTCAATTATCACTAATATTGACTTTGACCACCCAGATTATTTCACTAGTGTTAATGATGTTTTCGATGCCTTCAATGACTATGCTAAACAAGTCAAAAAAGGTCTCTTCCTTTATGGCGAAGATACTTTTCTCCGTAAAATAACGGCCAATGCCCCGATTTATTATTATGGTTTTAATGAAGATGATGATTTCATGGCTTATGATATCACTCGAACAATCAATGGCTCGGACTTCAAGGTTAAACACAAAAATAAGGAGTTAGGAAGTTTCCATGTGCCAACTTACGGTCGTCATAACGTTTTAAACGCGACAGCAGTTGTTGCAAATTTGTATATTGCAGGGGTCGATATGACGCTAGTGGCTGAACACTTAAAAACATTCTCGGGAGTTAAGCGCCGTTTTACAGAAAAAATCATCAACGGAACTGTCATTATTGATGACTTTGCACATCATCCGACAGAAATTATTGCGACTTTGGATGCTGCCCGTCAAAAATATCCATCAAAAGAAATTGTTGCCATTTTTCAACCGCATACCTTTACACGTACCATTGCCCTTTTGGATGAATTTGCTGATGCTTTAAATCAAGCTGATGCCGTTTATCTGGCTCAAATTTATGGTTCCGCACGTGAGGTAGATCATGGGGATGTCAAAGTTGAAGATTTGGCTGCAAAAATTGTTAAACCAGCTAAAGTTGTGACAGTTGAAAATGTATCTCCTCTCCTTGACCATGATAATGCTGTCTATGTCTTCATGGGTGCAGGAGACATTCAACTTTATGAACGTTCCTTTGAGGAATTATTGTCAAATTTAACAAAGAATACCCAATAATATGCAAGGGGCTGATGAAGGCTCCTTCTTTGCGCATTTTGAGAGGAAATTTATGATTATCAGACACGCAAATATGGAAGACTTGGAAGATGTGGTACGTATAGAACAGGCAAATTTTTCACCAGCTGAAGCAGCTACTCCTGAGGCAATGGCAGAACGGTTGAAGGTCATTAGCGATACATTTTTAATTGCAGAAATCAACGGAAAAGTCGCAGGATACATCGAAGGACCAGTTGTGACACATCGCTACTTGACAGATGAGCTTTTTCATCACGTGGTCCCTAATGTAGCAGAAGGTGGCTTCATAGCTGTTACGAGTCTATCCGTTTCTGAGAATTTTAAAGGTCAAGGAATTGGGACATCTTTATTAGCAGCCTTAAAAGATCTAGCTGTTTCTCAAAATCGTTTAGGGATTAACCTGACTTGCCATGACTATTTGATTGGTTACTATGAAATGAATGGATTTGTTGATGAAGGTGAGTCATTGTCAACACATGGTGGTACTAAATGGTATAATATGGTTTGGGAAAATCCATTGAAAAAATAGTAAAACGCTTTCTGTTTGTTACGAAATGATAACAAAATATTGATTTTGTTGATTTTATGCTATTTTTAGGTTATAATGGCGATTGATTAAAACTAGGAGGACTAGCTTTGACCGATTTTGAAAAAGACAAAGATACTAGCCAAGAAGCAAAAAGTTTCAAGGAGCAGATACTAGAAGAGATTAAAGAAGCTAATCGCTTGCGTCAGCTCCGAGAGGAAGAGATGTTCCGAAAAGAGCAAGAGGCTAAAGAAATTGCTCAAAAATCCTTGGAACAGCAAGAGAAAGTTACTCAGCAAAACAAAGATGCTGATTTGATTGCAGAAAAGATTAGATTGGCAGAAGAAGCTCAGAGAGCTCTCGAAGAAAATCAATTGCATTTGACTTCAGAACGTCAAAAAGTTGATGAAGCATTAGAAAGTCTAGAACAGGCTTTTACATTGCCTCACAGCAAAATAGTTGAGCCTACTGAGACTATTTTAGACGAACAAGTAGGGCAAGTCAAAGATGAGCCAAGTTATCAGCCTGATAACGAGAAGGAGTTTGTGCAATCAATGACAACTAAAAGTGTCCCTGTAGAACAATCTACTATTCCAGAAGAACCAGCAAGACCATCTAAAATAAGACGAAAACGTCAAAGAACAGATAGTCTTGCAAAGCGCATTGCTTCAGCAATCATTTCCATAGCTGTGATTTTAATCTTGGTTGGAGGTTTCTTCACCTATCGATATGTGACCAGTGCAGTTGGTCCCTTGGACAAATCATCGTCCAAATATATAACAGTAGAAATTCCTGAAGGTTCTGGCAATAAGTATATTGGACAAATCCTTGAGAAAGCTGGAGTTATTAAGGATGCGACTATCTTTAATTTTTATACCAAGTTTAAAAACTATACTAATTTTGGCAGTGGTTATTATAATCTTAAGGCAAGTATGGATTTAGATGAAATCAGTAAATTGTTGCAAAAAGGTGGAACTGATGAACCAGAACGTCCAACCCTTGGAAAAATTCTAATTACCGAGGGTTATACAATTAAGCAGATTGCGGATGCGGTGGAGACTAATACTATTGCTCAAAAAGGTGAGAAAACTTCAACACCATTTTCAAAAAATGCTTTTCTGAAACTAGTTAAGGATGAGACATTCATTGCTAAGATGGTAGCTAAGTACCCAAATCTATTTGCAAGTCTTCCGAGTGCTGATCAGGTAACATATCGTTTAGAAGGATATCTTTTCCCAGCAACATACAATTATTATGAGGATACAACGCTTGAGGATTTAGTTGAACAAATGATTTCAACGACAGATTCTTATTTATCATCTTACTATGATACAATTGCAAGCAAGGGAATGACCGTTAATGAAGTGCTTACATTAGCATCTCTCGTTGAAAAAGAAGGTTCAACAGATGAGGATCGTCGAAATATTGCTAGTGTATTTTATAATCGTCTCAATGCTAATATGCCATTGCAAAGTAACATTGCAATCCTGTATGCAATGGGTAAACTTGGAGAAAAGACCAGCTTAGCAGAAGATGCAGCTATTGACACAACGATTGATTCGCCGTATAATATTTATACTAATACTGGCTTAATGCCTGGTCCAGTTGATAGTCCTAGTCTATCAGCTATTGAAGCGACTATTAACCCAGCTTCAACTGACTATCTTTACTTTGTGGCAGATGTTAAAACTGGAGCAGTTTACTACTCCGAAACGTTTGAAGAACATCAAGCCAATGTTGAGAAATATATCAATAGTCAATTAAATCAGTAAATTGTATGTAAGCATGGTGTCAGCCTAGGCATCATGCTTACGTTTATAGTGGAGTCAATACTTCAACTTAAATATATTTAGGAAAGAGAATAAAAATGGCAGAAAAAACTTATGTAATGACACTTGCTGAAAAAGCACAACTTGAAAAGGAACTTGAAGATTATAAACTTGTTCGTCGTCCAGAAGTTGTTGAGCGTATTAAAATTGCTCGTTCATATGGAGATCTTTCAGAAAACTCTGAGTATGAGGCTGCAAAAGATGAACAAGCCTTTGTTGAGGGACAAATTCAAATTTTGGAAACAAAAATTCGCTATGCAGAGATTATTGATAGCGATGCTGTTGCAAAAGATGAAGTTGCGATTGGAAAGACAGTTCTTGTTCAAGAAATTGGTACAAGTGATAAAGACACATATCATATCGTTGGTGCAGCAGGAGCAGATATTTTCTCAGGAAAGATTTCCAATGAAAGTCCAATCGCTCAGGCTCTTATCGGAAAGAAAACAGGCGATATTGCTACAATTGAATCCCCCGCAGGTAGCTATGATGTGAAAATCCTAAGCGTTGAAAAAACAGCGTAAAAACTATCAATGAAGTCAGCTATCACTATTTTTTGAGTATGATTTCAAAATGATGATGCAGGTCCCATAATTTCGTAATGAGTAAATCTGTCCATTGCAAAATTATTGGGGTCTTTTTGATGCACCATAGGGTCTAAAACAAAATTTAGAACCTGTATTCAACCGAAATCAAAAATAGCAATCTCCCATTTATTCACGAGTTATACCTTTTTAACATAACAAAAGATTTCATCAATCGTGTAATTATCCATTTTTAATATATTCAATTACTATCAGATAGCGATTTTTAGTCAGTATTAGCAAGTATTTCTTGAAAATATAGTAGGGTAGGTGCCAGAGATGAGGATCTTAGTTAAAGACGGTAATCAAAAAGACACTCCGTTTGCTAGAATGTTTACCTAGCAAATGGAGTGTCGTCTTTTTATAATATATTAACGTTTACGTTGTTTGCCTGCGTTGCGGCGTTTGTTTGATTTGGTAGAAATCGCCGATTGAGTTTGTTGGTTATTTGTTTGTGTTGCATCTTTGCGAGCTTTGGTAGATTTGTAAGCTTTGGGTGGATTTTTTTCAAATTCAGCAGCAATTTTTTTACGAAGACGCGGTTTAATGACATACATGGTAATCAATTGTTGGAAAATTGAGAAGAAGCCTCCGACCAACCAATAAAGACCGACTCCTGCTGGAAGATTGATAGACATAAAAATCATCATTAATGGAGTTACATACATCATTGACTTCATTTGTGCTTTTTGTTCTTCAGGAACACCGTACATAGACAACCATGATTGACCAAAATAGAGAACTGCAATGATAGCTGTTAAAGCGAGACTGCGCTCACCAAGATTCATCCCTAAAAATGTACTTTCGGAAACGCCATCTGTAAAGCGGGCAGCATAATACATAGCAGTGAAGAAGGGCATTTGGATGATAAGTGGTAAACATCCAATACCACCAAATGGACTTACACCATTTTCTTTTTGAGCGGCCATTAGTTCGGTTTGGGCAGCTAATTTTTCTTCTTGTGTAGAGGCGTTGCGCATGCGCTCGTTGATAGGTTCAAAGATTGGTTTTAAGTAGGCCATTTTTTCAGATTGGTAGCTGGCTTTCCAAGATTGGTACAAGCCCAGCGGCAAAATGAGAAAACGAACAATAATAGTTACTAAGATAACTGCGATACCAAAACCAAGTCCGAGATCGTTAGCAAAATACTGGATAACAGCTCCCATAGGTTTGACGAGGAGGTTATAAACCCAACCATCACCAGTTGGTACGATTTGCCCATTCTTTTTGGTTGTCTGAACACAACCTGCTAAGAATAAGAGCATTGACAAGCTTAGTCCTGAAAGCAGGACACGATTAAGTTTCTTTTTCAATGGTAAATATTCCTTTAAATTTAATAATACCTTACTATTTTACTGTTTTTTAGCAAAATATACAATAGTTCTAGAGACTGATTTTAATTAGCCATACGAAAATCACTATAATCGTCAAAAGATCCCATCTTGACATCGACATAGGTCACCTTTGCCCATTTTGATGGCCCTTTGCGGATTTCTTGAATGAATTTGGCCATCTTAGCAGCATCATTTGACTGCGCTAAAATTTCTACAGTACCATCATCATTATTCCAGACACGTCCATAAATATCGCCTAGTTCAAGTGCTAACGCATAGGTTGAATAACGAAAACCAACGCCTTGAACACGTCCAGAGACAATTAAATGCACTTTTTTCATGCAAATCCCTCCAATATGTTATAATATTCCTATGACTATTATAACCTCAAAATCAAACAATCTCATCAAAAAAACAAAAAAACTTTTACAAAAAAAGTATCGACAAGAATCGTATCTTATTGAGGGGTGGCATTTATTCGAAGAGGCTCAAAATTCTGGTGAGACTTTTCTTCATATTTTTGTTCTTGAGGAAATGGCGGAGCGACTTCCAAATGTCACTAATGTAACTCTTGTGACCAATGATGTCCTCAAAGAGTTGACAGATTCTCCAACACCTCAGGGAATCGTTGCCGAAGTTACTATGCCACATCGTGAATTAGAAGAGTTACAAGCGGGGCGTTATTTGGTTCTTGAGGATATTCAAGATCCCGGAAATCTTGGTACTATGATTAGGACGGCTGATGCGGCTGGTCTTGATGGCGTCATTATTTCAAACAAGTCTGCAGATATTTACAATCAAAAAACCTTACGCTCTATGCAAGGTAGTCATTTTCACTTGCCTATTTGGCGGACGGATGTTATCAGAGCTTGCCAACAATTACAGATAGTAGGTGTGCCTGTCATGGCGACGACTCTTTCTCAGCAGTCTGTGGATTTTAGAGTGATTCAAAATCCCTCCCATTTTGCTCTTGTTATGGGAAATGAAGGACAAGGGATTTCTAAGGAGATGGCTGAGCTTGCTGATGATTTGCTACACATCACTATGCCAGGGAAGGCAGAGAGTTTAAATGTTGCTGTTGCTACGGGTATTGTTCTTTTCAGCTTAATTTAAGTTACTATGTTATAATGGTAGTATAAGAGGTGACTTGTATGAAAAAATATGAACAAGATCAAGAATTTATGAAATATGTGGGGCATTTAATTGACCACCCACGCTTTCAACGTTTGGATGGAATTATACAGCACCAACATTCTACGCGAATGGAGCACTCTATAAATGTCGCCTACACCAGTTTTCGGATTGCTAGAAAACTAGGGTGGGATTCTAAGTCAACAGCTCGTGGTGGTCTTTTGCATGACTTTTTCTA
Source organism: Streptococcus orisratti DSM 15617 (assembly GCF_000380105.1). Classification (GTDB taxonomy): domain Bacteria; phylum Bacillota; class Bacilli; order Lactobacillales; family Streptococcaceae; genus Streptococcus; species Streptococcus orisratti. The sequence continues at coordinate 9,281 of NZ_KB904493.1, read as the reverse complement.
CTATGACTGGCGAGTGACCAAATTTAATAAGGGACATGCTTGGGTTCATCCTAGAATTGCTGTGCGTAACGCAAGAAAACTGATTGATTTAAATAAAAAAGAAGAAGACATCATCCTCAAACACATGTGGGGAGCTACCATAGCACCGCCGCGTTACAAGGAAGGTTATATTGTTACGATGGTTGACAAGTATTGGGCGGTCAAAGAGGCTGCTAGACCTTTACGGAAAATTTTTTCGAAGCCAAGACGCTTCAGCCGTAAGATTCTACACAGTGATCACTAATTACGTATACAAGGGAGTTCCGCTTTAGTTTCTATTTATTTTTAAGGAGATATGATGAACGATAATCTTATTTACACAGAAGCAGACAGTGGTTTAAACCGCTTCTTTGCTAAAATTTATGGCCTGGTTGGAATGGGGATTGGCTTGTCAGCCTTCGTTTCCTACCTCATGCTTTATATTTTTACGGATAACATGTTAGGAATCATGATAAATTCCCCTATGATTTACTATGGTGCGATTTTATTAGAATTGGTGCTTGTTTTCGTCGCTTCCGGTTCGGCAAGAAAAAATTCGCCGTTGGCCTTACCTTTGTTTTTAACTTACTCAGCTCTAAATGGCTTCACGCTCAGCTTTGTGATTCTTTCTTATGCCAGAACAACGGTCTTTCAAGCCTTTCTGACATCGGTGGTAGTCTTTTTGGTTATGGCGGTCTTAGGTGTGGTGACTAAAAAGGATTTGTCAGGTTTAGCTAAAGCATTCTTTGCGGCAATTATTGGTATTATTGTGGCAAGTCTAATCAACATGTTTATTGGTTCAGGAACCATGAGTTATATCATTAGTATTGTATCCGTTTTAATTTTCTCAGGTCTCATTGCTTATGATAATCAGATGATTAAACGTGTTTACGATGCTACTGGTGGTAATGTTGGAGATGGCTGGGCTATTTCTATGGCGCTCAGTCTCTACCTTGATTTTATCAACTTGTTCTTAAATATCTTACGTTTATTTGCGAGAAATGATTGATGAGAGTTGGCTTTTTGCCAACTTTTTTCTGTATTTTTTGCAATAGCAGTGCTTTATGTTATAATAGTTTTAATATTTTGAATTTTTGAGGATAGACTATGAAAACACCCTTTATTTCAACAGCAGATTTAGATAAGATAACGGAACAATTTCCGACACCTTTCCATCTTTATGATGAAAAAGGTATTCGTGAGAAAGCGCGTGCAGTTAACAAAGCCTTCGCATGGAACCAAGGCTTTAAAGAATATTTTGCGGTCAAAGCAACACCGAATCCTACTATCTTGAAGATTTTACAAGAGGAAGGGTGCGGTGTGGATTGTGCGACAGAGGTTGAACTATTGATGGCGCATAAATTGGGCTTCACTGATATTATGTTTTCGTCTAATGATACACCTGAGCGTGAGTATGCCTACGCAAAGGAAATTGGAGCAACTATTAATCTTGATGCTTACGAGATGATTGATTTTATCAAGGACAAGGTTGGTCTTCCTGATACCATTTCTCTTCGTTACAACCCTGGTGGTGTTTTTGCTCTAGGAACGGATATTATGGACAATCCGGAAGAGTCAAAATTTGGCATGACACATGATCAACTTATTCAAGGGTTTAAGGACTTGAAAGAAGCTGGTGTCAAAAGATTTGGGATTCATTCTTTCTTGGCCTCTAACACGGTGACCAATGATTATTATCCAACTTTGGCAAAACAATTATTTGAATTAGCTGTTGAAATCAAGGAAAAGACCGATGTTGAACTCAGTTTTATCAACCTTTCAGGCGGTATCGGCGTTAATTACCTTCCTAACCAAGAGCCTAATGATATTGCTGTTATCGGTGAAGGTGTGCATCACGTTTTTGATGAGGTTTTGGTGCCAGCTGGACTCGGTCATATCAGTATTTACACTGAGCTAGGACGCTTTATGTTGGCTCCTCATGGTCTTTTGGTAACAAAGGTTTTACACCGCAAAAAAACTTACAGAGATTACATTGGTGTAGATGCATCAGCGGTCAATTTGCTGCGGCCTGCTATGTATGGGTCTTACCATCACATCACTAATATGACTAATCCAAGTGGAAAGGTTGAAGTCGTTGATGTGGTTGGTTCACTATGTGAAAATAACGATAAATTCGCCAAGCAGCGTGAATTGCCTGAAGCACGTGTTGGAGATACTTTAGTTATCCACGATGCAGGTGCTCATGGATTTTCAATGGGCTATAATTATAATGGTCGCCTGCGTTCGGCGGAAATTCTCTTCCAAGAAGATGGCTCGGCTCGCTTGATTCGCCGTGCTGAAACACCGGAAGATTATTTCGCAACCTTGTATGGCTTTGGTTTTGAGAAATAAAGTTTTGGAGCAATAATATACTCGAAACAGAGATTGATAATGTTACTGTGCTATTGCTATTGATGCGCGTTGAAAACGGTCTCTTTGACGCATTGAGTTATGATATTTATTAATTAGTATTTACTCAAAGTTAATTGACTAAAAAAGGAAAAATTGCAAAGTTATGAAACTCTCTACTCTAGTGAGTAAATGAGTTTCTTTTTGTTTTATCTGTTCTTAAAGGTCTTACTATTTTCTTTGAAAAGCTACTGGAGTTTGTAAAGCTAACACTTTTTTGCTATAATATAGAACGTAATAAAACTTAGGAGAATTAAAGAATTATGCCAACTTTTGTATGGATTTTATTGATTATTGTAGCTCTTGGTGCTGGCCTTGTCGGAGGTGCATATATTGCTCGTAAGCAAATTGAGAAAGAACTCGGCGAACACCCACGATTAACCCCAGATGCTCTTCGTGAAATGATGAGTCAAATGGGTCAAAAGCCAAATGAAGCTAAGATTCAACAAACCTACCGTAATATTATTAAACATTCTAAAGAAGCTGCAAAGGCTAAGAAAAAATAGTTTTAGTCTAAATCAATTAGAAAAGACTGTTTTGATGGTGATTAAAAGCAGTCAGCAAACTAGATTCTTGAGCAAAAAGGCTCAAAAAAGAAGAACTCAGTTGGCTCACCAACTGAGTTTTTAAGTGTTCTACGTTCTATTTAGGAAGAAAATTTATGGATAATAGACCAATTGGTTTTTTAGATTCAGGTGTTGGTGGGCTGACAGTTGTGAAGGAGTTGATGCGACAATTACCCTTTGAGGAAATTGTGTACATTGGTGATTCCGCTAGGGCTCCTTATGGACCAAGACCAGCCGAACAAATTCGTGAATACACTTGGGAACTGGTTAATTTTCTACTGACCAAAAACGTTAAGATGATAGTCTTTGCCTGTAATACAGCAACAGCTGTTGCTTGGGAGGAAGTCAAAGAGAAACTGGATATTCCTGTTTTAGGAGTGATTTTGCCTGGATCTAGTGCGGCAATTAAGTCTACTCTGACTGGAAATATTGGTATTATTGGAACTCCGATGACCATTAGCTCAGATATTTATCGGCAGAAGATTATGGCTTTGGCACCTCAGATGGAGGTTAAAAGTTTATCCTGTCCTAAATTTGCGCCACTGGTGGAATCCAATCAAATCAATTCAAGCATTGCTAAAAAAGTAGTCTACGAAAGTTTGGCACCTTTGGTCGGTAGGGTTGATACACTTGTTTTAGGATGTACACATTACCCACTTTTGCGACCAATTATTCAAAATGTCATGGGACCTAAAGTAAAATTAATTGATAGTGGTGCCGAGTGTGTACGTGATATTTCTGTTTTATTGAATTATTTTCAAATTAATCGTAGTAGAGCTGTTGAGATGAAGGAACACTGTTTTTACACAACGGCCAACCCTGAAAGCTTTAAGCAAATTGCTGTTAATTGGCTAGGTCGGGATCTGAGTGTTGAACACATTGAACTGAGTGATTAGAAGAGGTATGAATGAGCGAAAAAATTTACGAATACAGAGATGAACAGAACTGGTTTATCGGAAAAGCTAATTTTGCCAATCTAATTAGCAGTTTCGGAGAAATAGGGAGAGAGCAAGAAGTCTTTCAGATCGGTCATCTCTTAAATCAACTTATCCCTGGGAACTATGATGATGAAAATTATAACCAGTGTGTCAGTATTGAAGTTATCAAATTACAATCAGACTTTAGGCTTTTTCAGTTTGCCTGTGAGGTATTGAATAAATTAAACAATCGTCAGTTCAAGGTTTTTCAACACCAAGGGGCTATTCTGGTAAAAGAAGGAGAACAACTTTTACTGGTACACTTGCCAGAGAGTGGGGTGTTATTAAAAGACTTTTTTGGAAGTGGCGGCATTGATGAGATTGGGGACACTATCTTGATTGCAACGCGCAATGAAGGTAAAACCAAAGAGTTTCGAAAGATGTTTGCAGCTCTAGGCATCAAGGTTGAAAATCTTAATGACTATCCAGACTTGCCCGAAGTGGCAGAAACGGGAGTTACTTTTGAGGAAAACGCTCGTCTAAAAGCTGAAACGATTTCTGAATTGACTGGTAAAATGGTCTTATCTGATGATTCAGGACTCAAAGTTGATGCTTTGGGTGGATTGCCGGGGGTCTGGTCTGCTCGCTTTTCTGGACCAGACGCAACTGATGAAAAAAATAATGCTAAACTATTGCATGAGTTGGCCATGGTTTTTGACAAGGAAAAGCGTTCTGCTCAGTTCCATACAACATTAGTTGTAGCAGCGCCGGGCAAGGAAAGCTTGGTAGTTGATGCTGATTGGGCAGGCTACATTGCTACAGAGCCTAAAGGTAAAAATGGTTTTGGCTATGACCCACTGTTTATTGTTGGGGAAACGGGTCATCATGCTGCGGAGTTAACAGCAGAAGAAAAAAATGAGCTCTCCCATCGTGGTCAAGCGGTCAAGAAATTGATGGAGGTATTTCCAAAATGGCAAGCACAAGAATAGTTGTGATGAGTGATTCACATGGTGACCGAGAAATTGTTAAAAATATCAAGGAACGTTATCTGGGGAAAGTAGATGCTATTTTTCATAATGGTGATTCTGAATTGTCTAGTTCAGATCCAATTTGGGAAGGTATCCATGTAGTGGCAGGAAATTGTGACTATGACTCAGGCTATCCAAATAGTTTGGTTGTCCACTTACCAAATGCAACCATTGCTCAAACACATGGTCACCTTTATCACATTAATTTTATGTGGGATAGGCTGGATTTGTTTGCTCAGGAAGCACAGGCAGATATTTGTCTTTATGGGCACCTTCACCGGGCAGCAGCTTGGAAAGAAGGAAATATCGTTTTTGTTAATCCTGGTAGTGTTCTACAGCCTCGTGGAGAAATCAACGAAAAACTCTATGCTCTGGTAGAGATAACCACTGATAGTATCAAAGTTGACTATTACACACGTGACCACAAACTTTTTCCAGCTATTTCAAAGGATTTTTCACGATGATTGCAAAAGAATTTGAACAATTTTTATTAAGCCACCTTGATTCTTATCTTATTCCTGCTGATGATTTAGCAATTTTTATTGATACACACAATGCTGAACATGTTATGCTACTTTTGGCTAATAATGGTTATTCGCGAGTGCCAGTCATTACCAAAGATAAGAAGTATGTTGGGACTATCAGTATCTCAGATATCCTTTCTTATCAATCTAAACATCATTTAGCAGATTGGGAAATGACTTCTATGGATATTGGATGTATGGTCAACGATAAAATCGAAACCCTTCCTATTGAGGCAACTCTGACAGAAACAATGCACAAATTGGTGGAATACCCATTTCTTCCTGTTGTTGATAAAGATAATATTTTCATTGGTATTATTACGCGTAAATCAATTTTGAAAGCCGTAAATAGCCTTTTACATGATTTTACCGACGATTATGAGATAAGGTCAAAACATGATTGAGTGGATAGACGCCTTTGTAGCCAGTAAGGAGTTGTCAGAAAATAGCAGAGCAGCCTATTTTTATGACCTTCAACAATTTGCGACGACAGTTTGCGATACCATCACCCGAGAAAAGCTGGCGCTTTATGAACAGTCGCTGACTAAACTCAAGGTTTCTGTCAAGAAACGCAAGTTGTCAGCAGTCAATCAATTTTTATTCTTTCTTTATGAGACTGGTAGAATTGACACCTTTTTTAAGCTGAAGAATAGCGAGAAACTAGTCGCTCAAGTAGTCAAAGAAAATTTGATTGATAGAAGTTTATTTTACCAAGAAACAAAATATATCTCAGGTCAACTGATTGCTCTACTAATCTTAGAATTAGGCCTAGTACCAAATGAACTTAAGGAAATCAAGTTGATTAATCTTGACCTTGATTTTGCTATTTTACGCTTGGGGAAGAGTGGTAGCGTTCGCGTTTTGGAAATTCCACATCAGCTTCTACCTTATTTAGAACGTGCTGTCTCTTCTGATCAGATTTATCTGTTTGATAAGAATGGCAAATCTTACTCACGACAGTGGTTTTTTCAACGGCTTAAAGATTTTTTGGCTGAGATAGGCTTAACAACTTTGACAGCTAAAGATCTGCGTCAGCAATTTATTCTAAAGCAAAAGGAAGACGGGAAAAGCATAAGCCAGGTTAGTCGGCTTCTAGGTCTGAAAAGTCCAATAACGCTGGAGAAGTATTATAAGAATGGATATTAAATTAAAAGATTTTGAAGGACCTCTGGATTTACTGCTTCACTTAGTATCCAAATACCAGATGGATATTTATGATGTTCCCATTGTGGAGGTGATAGAGCAGTACTTGACTTATATTTCAACCTTACAAGCTATGAAGTTAGAGGTGGCAGGTGAGTATATGCTTATGGCCAGTCAGCTTATGCTGATAAAAAGCCGAAAACTTTTGCCTAAGGTAGTAGAAGAGCAGGCAGATGAAGAGGATCTTGAGCAAGTTTTGATTTCACAAATCGAGGAATATCGTCGTTTCAAGGTTCTGAGTGAAGAGATGACACTCCAGCACGAAGAGAGAGCCAAGTTTTATTCGAAGCCAAAGCAAGAATTGATTTTTGAAAATGCGGTGCTGAATCAGGACAAGACTACCATGGATCTTTTTCTCGCTTTTTCAAAGCTTATGGCAGATAAGAAAGAGTCCTTTCGGTGCAATCATACGGTTATTGAGCGTGATGATTTTCGGATTGAGGATATGATGAGTAGCATACAGCAGCGTTTGGCAGTTCAGCCAGTATTGACCTTGACTACTGTTTTTGAAGAATGTCAGTCTGTTCAAGAAATGCTGACACTTTTTCTAGCGACTCTGGAACTGATAAAAATTCATGAGGCTGTAGTTGAACAAGATGAAAATTTTGGGGATATTATTTTAACCAAACCTACCGAGTAGATGGAGAAGCATGATATGAATTATTTAGCCCAAGTTGAAGCATTGCTTTTTGTAGCGGGTGAGGATGGCTTGAGTTTGCGCCAGTTGGCTAGTCTATTAAATCTTACCCCCACAGCTCTTCAGCAACAGTTGGAAAAATTGTCGCAAAAATACCAAGAAGATGATAGTTCCAGTCTTTGTCTTTTGGAAACATCAAATACTTATAAGTTGGTAACAAAAGAAGTTTTTGCAGACTTGTTGCGTGATTTTGCCAAGGCACCAGTTAATCAAAGTTTATCGCGTGCCAGCACAGAAGTTTTGTCTATTATTGCCTACAAGCAACCCATCACACGAATTGAGGTTGATGATATTCGAGGTGTTAATTCAACTTCTGCTATTAGTAAACTTATGGCATTGGGTTTGATTACAGAAGCTGGGAAGAAAGAGGTTATTGGTCGACCAAATTTATATGCAACGACTGATTATTTCTTGGATTTTATGGGTATCAATGATTTGGCAGAACTTGTTGATGTTTCTGATGTGGAAATTGGTGAAGAAGAGATGACACTATTCAACACCACTGAGATTCCAGAAGAAGAGAAAAATGAGTAATTTACCTCTGCCATTTTCATAGCACACTTTGTTGTATATTAGGATAACCAGTGATCCACTGCTATATCCTAGGGAACTATATCAAAAAACACGGACGTGAGTCCGCGAGGAGAAGAAAATGAGAATAAATAAATACATTGCGCATGCTGGTGTTGCCAGCCGCCGTAAAGCTGAAGAACTTATCAAAAAAGGTCTTGTGACCATCAATGGTCAGGTTGTTAGAGAATTGGCGACAATTGTCAAAGCTGGTGATCTTGTTGAAGTAGAAGGAACACCGATTTACAATGAGGAGAAAGTCTATTATCTTCTCAATAAGCCGCGAGGTGTGATTTCATCAGTATCTGATGAGAAAGGGCGCAAAACTGTTATTGACCTTCTACCTCAAGTAAAGGAGCGGATTTATCCTGTCGGGAGACTTGACTGGGACACATCTGGTTTGTTAATTTTAACCAATGATGGGGATTTCACTGATAAGATGATTCATCCTCGAAATGAGATTGACAAGGTTTATCTGGCGCGTGTTAAAGGTATAGCGACAAAGGAGAATCTTCGTCCATTGACTAGAGGCCTTGTTATTGATGGCAAGAAAACTAAGCCAGCACGTTATAATATTATCAAAGTTGAGCCAGAAAAGAACCGCTCTGTCGTTGAATTGACTATTCATGAAGGTCGCAATCATCAGGTTAAAAAAATGTTTGAAAGTGTAGGACTATTGGTGGACAAGTTATCTCGCATTCGTTTCGGGAATCTGGATTTGACAGGTCTACGTCCAGGTGAATCACGCAGGCTTAATAAAAAAGAAATTAGTCAATTGCATAACATGGCTATTAATAAGGTTAAATGATAAAAAAGCTTTTGATAGCACCTGTTCGCTTTTATCAAAAATTCATATCTCCAGCCTTTCCACCATCCTGTCGCTACAAACCGACTTGCTCGGCTTACATGATCGAAGCTATTGAAAAACATGGGGCCAAAGGTGTCCTTATGGGAATTGCCCGTATTCTTCGCTGTCATCCGCTTGTTGAAGGAGGAGAAGACCCTGTTCCAGACCATTTTAGTTTACATAGAAATCGCAACGACTGACACATAAAAATCCCCTCAAGTTATTGATATACTCCCCTTATAGTGGACAGTGAAAAAACAAAAATTTTCACTAGAAACTATAAAGGGAGTTTTATTATGTCCAAAAGAAGTCCAAAGTCTGTCTCTGAGAAACTAGAAATTGTTCTACTCCACTTGGAAGCTGGGAAATCACTTAGCTGGTTAGCTAGGCACCATGGTGTGTTTAAAGACACCCTATCGAACTGGGTTCGGAAGTACAAAGAATCTGGTATTGAGGGGCTAGAGGAAAGCCGTCGCTGGATGAAGTATAGTAAGGAACTAAA
>NZ_KB904492.1 GCF_000380105.1 Streptococcus orisratti DSM 15617 | reverse complement strand
TCTAAATCAAGTAGCTCTTTGGCTAAGGTATTACCACCCATGGTCAGTATAGCTTGAATCATGGTTTTCATCGTTAGCTGACTTTTCCGACTAAAATCTTTTTCAGGATGAAGCACAAACTGGTTTGCGGTGGAAACGATGTTGTTAATACTATCAAGTAAATGAGCTTTAATCTGATCTAACATGACTTTTCCCCTTTTATTTTTAGTGTACCATAGAAAAAACTAACCTACCACAAAACGTGATAGGTTAGTTAACTTAATGACATTGTGGCAGAGCCAGTCCATTTCTATTTGTCATGATATGGTTTGATTTTCATTGAGTATTAGTCCAAGGGATCTACAAACCAAATTGTAAATTGAAGAAATTCTTTTTCTTGCTCCAATCGGTAACAAAAACCTTGTTTTTCCAGAATTTGTTTGACCAAGTAAAGTCCTACCCCTGTCCCCCCATCTTCTTTAGCTCTGCTAAAATCTGGACGATAGAACGGAAGAAATAATTTGTCTAGTTCTTCCTTGTCAGGTAAATGCTCTGCTTGATTTTCAATTCGTAGATAATGCTCCGTTAAACTTACTCGGATAGCCCCTCCTTCCTTTGTATAGCGAAAGGCATTATCCAAAAGATTCTTTATTGCTTTTACAAAATAAGTTGAATTAAGGCTGACCCATACTGGCTCAAGATTTACGATGAATTGGTAAGAATGGACTTTTGCAAGTGCCTCATAGGGCGTCAAATACTGCTCTATCAGTTCTTTCAAATCAACTCGCTCTTGCTTAACTTTCAAACTGAGATCCAAATTTGTGGCTTCCAAGATGGAACAAACTAACTGTGATTGCTCTTGCAAAATGTCTCGACATTTCTTCAAATAAGTCTCGTGATCTTTAAACTCTCCGACGTTATAAATCATGCCCTCTACAAGACCTAACATACTAGCAATGGGCGTTTTTAACTCGTGGGCAGTTATTCGCAAAAAATCAGCCTGCTCCTCTTCACGCGCCGCCCTTTTTACATTTTCAGCTCTTAATTCTTCAATACTTGTCAGTAATTTAGAATAAAGATAGTTCACATCCTGTGCCAAGATTGCAATTTCATCTTGACCGCTAACTTGACAAGATATTCCCTCTTCCATCAATTGCATTTGCCTTGCCGTCTGCGAGATGGCCTTGATGCGTTTGGTAGAAAGGTGACTGTAAATATAGGCCACCAAAGTTGACAATAATATAAGAGCCAACAAAATAAAAGGATAAAATGTCACTAAAACTTGACTAACACCAGACAAAGATTGAAAACCATATTCAGCTTGAACAATGTATTTTTCTCCATCAGAACTCGTGATTAATTTTGACCAACTTCCGATTTGATCAAAATTTCCCTTTTCCAAATAATGCTGACTTTGAGCAATAATTTCCTTGTCGGATGCACTAGGATAAACAGCTTCACCCGATGATGTTAACAAATTAAGTAAAATGTTAGGATAACGCTGATCATACTTCTTAAAATTTGAGAGGAGGCTTTCCTTAGATTGCCCATCCAGTTCTTTAACAATCGTGACATAGTCTTTTTTGAGTTCAAGTTGCTTAGCCTGATTATAGTAAATCGGCATGACATAAGCCATAAACCCAAGCAAAATCAAAATCGTTCCCGCAATCAAGCTACTGACAATCAGAAAATTTTTACGAACAATTCCCACACCTATTCCTCCGTAATCTGGTAACCCCGTCCAATAACTGTTTTTAAAGGAAGAGAGGGCATTTTTTTCCGTAAATTCTTCATATGATTATCCAAGACACGGCTATCCAACTCTTCATAACCCCAAATAGCCATCATAAGCTGACTTCTACTTACAATTCGTCCCTTCCTATTAACCAAAAAAAGGAGAATATCATATTCTTTCTTGGTTAAATTGACTTCTTGTCCAGAAATCTTAACTGATCCCTCCTCTGGCAAAATGCTAATATCAGCAACTTCAATAGTCTGTCTAATCGTTTGATGCCGTAAAATATTCTCAACCCGCTTCATCAGAATTAGTGGTGAAAATGGTTTAGTCACATAATCGCTGATTAAATGATTAAAACTAATCAACTGAGTATATTCGTCATCCATAGCTGTCAGCATCATGACAGGAACCTGAGAGGTCCTTCTAATTTCTTTAAGTACTTCAATTCCCGTCATTGATGGAATCATTACATCTAAAATTATCAAATCAAAAGTTTCCTTATAAAAGGCTTCCAAAGCAAGTTTCCCATCAAAAGTGGAGCATACTTGATGACCTTCTTCCCTCAAAAATTCACAAACAACTTGGTTGATAACACGATCGTCCTCAACAACCATTATTTTCGCCATAAAAACTCCCTACAAAACTTTCTTGTTTTATTATAATCTCCGACAGTTCTCTATGCAAGCCGAGAACCTTTGTTAGTGAAACTCTTTTAAAAAAACAGATAAAAAACAGATGAAATTTAGGTCAAATACCATTATCTTTGTTATAATAAAGCTCGACTTATGTATGGTTATAATCATACAAAAACAACTTTTGGAGGAACACATGCTAATTACAGTTATTGTCTGTCTAATTTTTTTGGCTCGGTTACTTTTTTTAAGATTATCACTAAAAAACGAAGCCAATATCCTGAAAAATGGTGGGAGAGAATACGGTCAAAAAAATACTCAAGTACTAACACTACTACATATTCTCTTTTACCTTTCTTGTTTAGTTGAAGCGATTCTTCGTGGACAAAATTTTGACTGGATCAGTACGATTGGACTGGTATTCCTTGCTTTTTCTATTTGGATGTTGTACTTTGTCACACGTATTCTTAAAGGTATTTGGACAGTAAAATTAATGTTGGTAAAGGATCATAAATTTATTGATCACTGGCTTTTTCGTCTAGTAAAACATCCTAATTATTATTTGAATATTATCCCCGAATTGCTTGGTTTGACTCTGCTTTGTCATTCTTATATTAGCTTTAGTCTTCTCTTTCCTTGCTACCTTGTCCTCCTCTGTCGGCGTATTCGTCAGGAAGATGAACTCTTGCGAACCATTATCATTCCTAATGGTATTATTCAAAAATAGAAATTGGTGGTCTCATGAAAGAAAAATTGACATGTCTTAAGTGGTTTGATATTTTAATCCTTACTCTTATCATGTTTGGAGAAGGTATTTACAATTCCACCCTTCAATACATCGCCCTGACAAACCAGACAACGACCCTTGAGGAAAACCTTACCTTTTCTAGTTTCCAAAATTATCAAGCTTTAGTTATTCAGTCAATTTGGCTCTTGCTAGCTTTTCTGTACCTTGTCTTTCGAAACTTTGATTTTTCAGTCTGGACACGTCACATCAAGCTTGAGAAATGGTTAGCTGTAAAGGTTATTAGCTTGTTCTTAATATCAGCACTTGCTATGGATCTTTATTCCTTGATTAGCTACAATTTATCTCCCCTGACACCAAGTTTGTCGCAGATCTTTCCAAAGATCGACCTTTCACTCCTACTTTATTCCTTATTAAACGGTTTTTACGAGGAAATCTTTTTCTTAGGCGTTTGCCTGACCTTTAAACCTCAATATATAAAATGGACTTTTCTATATTCACTAATCATTAGGTGTAGCTTCCACACCTACCAAGGACTTGGAAACGCTCTTGCTCTAGGACTTCTGCTTGGTAGTATTTTCTTCATTTGTTATCAAAAATGGAAACCGCAAAATTTGCTTCCCTTTTTCTTAGCGCATGCTTTAGCAGATATATTCGGACTGACAATCCTGACTTATCTCTTTTACTACTAATAGCAAAATTGAACTAGCTTCTATCTGACAAAAGACTGGGGAAATTTGGAGATAGAGCGACCATCCTGCTGAGCAATAAAATACAGATGAGAGCAACAGTTATCAGGTTAAGTAAATAAAATCATACTCAATGAAAATCAAAAGTAGCCTAGGAAACGAAGCCGACGATAGAACTTGAGTTCATCAAGGCAAGTTGACAACGGATAATTTTGATTTTCGAAGAGTATCAAAATTTTATCATTAGATTGTTTGCTCATGTACTGACCACTTCACAAATAACTTTTTCAGATATATAATAAATAACTATGACATCAGATTGGAGAATTTTATGAAAACTTTTTTGATAAAAAATCGTTCTAACTTTGTTATTTTAGCACTCCTTATACTAAGTATCTCTGGCTTAAACGCTGATATCTCTGAATTGGCAAAAAGTCATGGACACAGTAATCTTTATCCGACCTTTTTTCTAGCAACATCACTAACCTTTATCTATATCGTTCCTTTTGTTTTTCTCACCCTATATTTGAAAAAACGTTTTAACATTCCAAGTCCCGCCTTTTGGATGAGTTGGTTTTTTGGACTTGCCATCCCTGCAAATTTAGGTTCTTTAGGAAACAGTGGTCTCTCCTTCATTCTCTTAAATCTCAACTTGCCAAAAGATTTTATTGATAACTGGGGAGGAGCCCTCACAGCACCTTTCACTGAAGAAATCAGTAAGGGTTTAGTTGTCCTTTTAATCGCACTACTTTTACGACAAATTTCTCTTAAATCAGCGCTAGTTATGGGAATGATTGCTGGAATGGGATTCCAAATTGTCGAAGACCGCTTCTATATTTTCCAAGATCTCTTTCAAAATGATGGCAATGGCTACAGCATGGCTCTTGAACGTATCGCATCAAGTGGCGTTTCCCACTGGGTATTTTCTGGAACTTTTGCACTCGGATTGATCATATTGATGAGTAAAACCACTTCTGTCTCAAAAAAACAGGGAGTATTTTTCCTCTTAGCCCCTGTTGCCATGCACTTTATGTGGAACTCTCCTCTTGATTTTTCAAACATTGATACAGTTTATGGTACCATCAACTGGCTAATCTTACTTTATGCTTTTAAAACAGTTGATGCTTTACCGCCTGAAAAGGCTCTTGTTAATCTGTAATGACATCACAAAAAGGTTTCATTTTCTGAAACCTTTTATTTTTTATAAACAGCAATTTTAATGAATTCAAAGAATTTGCACTCACCAGTATGATGTATTGGCCTAGCTAATATTTTCCATAATCAAGATGGTTTTAGGGATACGAACTGTATTTGAAAAAGACAACTGCTGACAGAATCTAATCTAAAAAAAGATTCTAACCCCAAAAATCTCTTAAGGCTGCAAAAGGATTGTCACCATGACTTTCTTCTTGCTGAGTGAGATAGGTCTTATTTTCGTCAAATTCCATAAATTTCTCATATACAAGAGCAGTCATGCGAGCATCTTCTAAACTGTTATGGCTTCTTCCAGAAATATCTAAGAATTCAGCAACTGTGTGTAACTGTAAGTTTTTGATACCATTCAAATCTGTGCTACGACGACTGAAGGCCTCATCAAATACATCAACCTTATAAAGCGCGGTCAAATCTAAGCCATTTTCAATAAGTAAAGGAAGATCAGACTTATGTGCATTGTAGCCAATCAGAGCTGTCTCACCAACAAAATCTTGAAACTCTGACATAACCTTCTCAATCTTGGGAGCGCCAGCAATTTTCTCTGCTGTAATACCTGTCAGACCATTAATAAATGACTGTAACGGAACGTTGGTATAGACATAGCTATCAAAGCTAGCTGTCTCTACACCAGCTTCAAACTTAACCGCTGATACTTGAATAATATGACTGATGTTATCAACAGTGTTAAACTCTAAATCAAAAGCGATATACTCTTTTAAATTCTCCATTTTTTCTCCTAAAAATTATACTAACAGATATGTTCTTGCATTCCGTTAGAAATAGCAATAGACCTCGAAAATCAAACTCAGGTCTTGTCGACTTAAGTCGATGAGTGTAAAACACCAATAGAATGATACAAGCTGCTACCCAAAAGCTAAAAAGTAGCAGAATTCTACCTACATTTTGTTGATTTTGATTAAATATACCTAGTTGTTACTGTAGGCAGAGATATCGGGACAAAATGTGAATCTTGAAATCTTCATCCTGCCGCCACCTCACCTTACCAACCCGAGACTGTCTATCCACCTTCAATTTACCTATAATATTATAGTCTTTTAGTTTGCTTTTAGTACTAGGCAACGAGCTGCAGGTTGCTAGAACAGCCTCTAGGCTGTTCTAGGTTGGAAATAAGACATGCGAAGCAAGTCACTTTCGTAAAGTACGGCAGAGTGAGTCCAAACAATCCAGTGGAGTGTTTGAAGTTGGAAATAAGGAAACGGAGTTTCCTCTTACGTCGAAGTAATAAAAGATAAACTAATTGACTATAACATCAAAATAACAAAGCCAATACTGATAGACAGTCCACCAAGTCCAAATTAGGACAAATTTTCATAAGAGGAATCAATAGCGTAACATGTGAAAGTGTTGATAAAAAATCGCCAACAGGCCTTTCTAGAACTTGTTGACGAACAGGTGTGTAAGGATTATCCCTAACATCTCAAAAATTATTTTCCAAAAAGGCGCGCAAAGAAACCCTTCGGAACTACTGTTTGTACTTCCTCTTCTACTTTTGTTTGGATTTCTTCAACTTCAGCTTTAGCTTCGTTCAACTCAAGTTGCAGACGCTTGCTGTCTTCCATCGCAGCCAAAGTCAATTGTTGTTGCTGGTCAAGCTGCTTGTCCTTTTCAGCAATCTGCACATCTTTAACACGTAACTGCTCATCTTTGGCAGAAATTTGTTCATCTTTAGCTTTGAGTTGTTCATAAAGACGGGTAATTTCAGTGTTTTTTTCATCCACCAAGATTTCCAAAAGTTCACGTTGCTTAACTTCTTCACTGATGGGCTCATCTTCAAAGATGGTCTTCTTATAATGCTCCTCTAACTTAATCAGACCACTGCGTTTGACAACTGTTACACCTTTATCATTCTTCTCAAGATCTTCTTCTGGTAACATTTTGACGCGATTATTGACAGCCTGACGACTAATCCCTAAAATCTCAGCAATCTCACTAACGGTCTTTTCGATTGACATACTTCCCTCTTCCACTTTGAATTTACTTACCAAAATAGTACCATAATAGGCCTTTTCTGTCAATTTTCCTAAGAAACTTAACTACTGAAAAACATAGATTTATGCTACAATAACATCATGACATATTACGATACCATTATTATTGGAGGTGGTCCTGCTGGCATGATGGCAACCATCTCTAGCGCCTACTATGGACAAAAGTCGCTCCTCATCGAAAAAAATAAACGCCTCGCTAAAAAGTTATCTGGCACCGGCGGTGGTCGCTGCAATGTCACCAATAACGGTAGCCTAGATGATCTTTTAGCTGGCATTCCCGGCAACGGCCGATTCCTTTACAGCGTCTTTTCGCAATTTGACAACCATGACATTATTAACTTTTTCGAGGAAAATGGGGTAGCCCTAAAAGTTGAAGACCACGGGCGCGTTTTCCCAGCGACGGATAAATCACAAACTATCATTGGCGCTCTAGAAACTAAAATCCATGAACTTGGTGCTACTGTCTTGACCAATACAGAAGTTGTCTCTGTCAAGAAAATAAATGACCTTTTCCACATAAAATCAGCAGATAAAGCTTTCACCTGTGGAAAACTCATCGTCACCACCGGCGGTAAATCCTATCCATCCACAGGTTCCACAGGCTTTGGATATGACATTGCGAGACATTTTAATCTATCAGTCACTCCGCTTGAATCTGCGGAAAGTCCTCTTTTGACAGATTTTCCACATAAGGCGTTGCAAGGTATCTCGCTGGATGACGTTACACTTAGCTACGGCAAACACATTATCACCCACGACTTGCTCTTCACTCATTTTGGTCTATCTGGTCCTGCGGCCTTGCGCCTATCTAGCTTTGTCTCTGGAGGCGAAATAGCAGAGCTGGACTTCCTACCTCAAACATCATCTGATGATTTGCACAGCTATTTAACCGAAAACCGTGAAAAATCCATCAAGAACGCTTTGAAGAATCTAGTCCCAGAACGTCTAGCTGACTTCCTAGCTGTGGATTACCCAGAAAAAATTAAGCAGTTATCCCCAACTCAAGAGACTCAACTTGTGGATAAACTCAAAAAAATGCCCATCAAAATCACTGGAAAAATGTCCCTAGCCAAATCCTTCGTTACCAAAGGTGGCATCGATTTGAAAGAAATCAATCCCAAAACTTTGGAAAGTAAAAAAGTCTCTGGGCTTCATTTTGCTGGCGAAGTACTGGACATCAACGCCCATACCGGTGGATTTAATATTACCGCTGCACTCTGTACAGGCTGGGTTGCTGGGAGTGTGCATTATTAAAAATTGAGACTCTCCTTCCCAAGTTAACAAGATATCAATTAGATTTTTTTCTTCTATGTTAAGACAAATATCCAACATCATATACAAACTCTGATAAACTCTAGTTACTCAAAAAATTGTTTGCTAGTCTGTGAAAATTATAACAGTAATTTATTAACTCAGCTTGAATAATCTCAGGTTTAGCTACTACTTTTCATCTGTTTTATTGTCATTAAGCCTAAATATTATTTAATATCTCCTTTATTCAGCAAGAAAAAATTAACTAGTTAATTTTTTCTTGCTTTTATTCCCATAAAGTGTTATGATAAGATTATTAACCAGTTAATTATATTGCAAAGGAGAACTAATGGCTAAAAAATCTAAAATTGCTAGATATGAAAAGCAGTTAAAACTCATCGAACAATATGCTGACCTCCGCCGAGAGCTGAAGGCCAAAGGTGATTATGAGGCACTTCGCAAACTTCCACGGGATTCTAACCCTAATCGCCTTAAAAATCGCGACCGCATTGATGGACGCCCTCACGCTTACATGCGAAAATTCGGTGTTAGTCGTATTAACTTTAGAAATCTCGCTCATAAAGGTCAACTGCCAGGGGTTAAAAAAGCCAGCTGGTAATTATTAACTCTCATTAAAAATAATCTATCGAAAGAAAGACAAGTCTTTATCACAAAAAGAATAGGAATCCCACATGCTGTAAAATAACCACTTGGGATTCCTATTCTTTTTGTCGTTATTTAGTTTATCTTATAAACATAATGACGATTGTCTACGTCCAACAAGGGAAAATCGCTTGGCAGTTCAGGTTTGGAGATTTCTTTGAAGCCAAGATTTTGATAAAATTGCTGAGCTTTAGAAAATACTGAAGTCGTACCGAGATAAATTACTTTCTTATCATGTTTTTGGCAATAAATTATAAAAGTTTTGATTAATTGACGGCCTAGGCCACTTCCACGACAATTTGAAGCTACGAACATCTTTTTGAGAGCGACATTATTATCGGATAGACTGACAAGTCCAATACAGCCGACCACTCGCTTTTTATCATCTAAGGCAATCCAGAATTCCCCCTTCTTATCTTGATAAGAAGCCTTAATATTTAACAAATCAGGTTGTTCCTCAATAGAAATAGGCAAATCAAACTCATCTTGTTGAATAGCCATAATCAAATCAATCACTGCCTGATTGTACTTCTCTTCAAATGGGATAATAGTCATTAGGCATACCCTCCTTTTTTAAAAAATTATTAGGTTCTATTATAGTAAATTTTACTGTAAATGCAATAGTTTTTTGATACAAGTTATCCATTAAAAACATACTAAGATTAGTAGTGAGGAAATCTCTGACGGGAGAAAGTACTCACTACTTTTTCTTTATGATAAAGTAGAAGTGTCTTGTTAAGTCGAAGGGGCTTTTGACGCTAGACGTCGCAATAAAAACTGGCAAGACACCTGTTTTAGAAAGAATGTTATCAAAGTATGTGGGACGGCTAGACGTCGAGTATTGAAAATGACATCTCTAAAACAAGGAATCATTCAAGACAAAGAGGTAATATCATGCGTGCAGTTTTCGGGATTGATGTGAGTAAGGCAAGTTCAGAAGTGGCCATTCTAGTCAACGGCGAGAAGGTTCATGGCTATACCATGCCCAATGATGCCATTGGCTTTGCTCGGCTACTTGGCAATTTGAAAACCGTCCACAAGCCAGAAATCATCTTTGAAGCAACAGGTGTCTATTCTCGTCGTCTTCAAGCTTTTCTAGAAGATAACGGCTATGCTTATACACGACTTAATCCCTTAGAAGCTAAGAAGCAACTGGATAGCTTGCGTGTGCGGAAAACAGATAAGATTGACGCTGAAAAACTGGCTCAATCTCAATTTGTGCTGAATCGTAAACCAACCTATGTCCAAGAAGAAGTCTATCAAGAACTGCGAGATTTAAGTCGATTCTATCAGAACTTAACTGAGGATATTGTTCGGGCTAAAAACCGCCTACACAAGGTCCTACAGGTCACTTTCCCAGAGTTGGAGACTATCTTATCAACGCCAACTGGGGAACAATACGGGAACTTAGTCGTAGCCTTTCCTTGCAAGGACTTCGTGCTTGAGTTAAGCAAGGATAAACTCTCAGAGAGCATTCGTCAGTCCACCTCAAAACGCATATCTGACAAGCGTGTGGCTTACTTAGCCGAGAAGCTGATAGCACTAGCAAATCAGTCTTATTGTGCCGTTAAGAAAACCTCTCCAATGCTGGAAGAAGTCCGTTACTATACAAAAGAATTGCTTAGACTTTCTGAACAGAGACAGGCAGTCTTAGATGAAATGGTGGAACTAGCTCAGCCATTACCTGAATATAACATTCTGCTTTCTATTCCTGGAATAGCTGAGACTACTGCAACAAGTATTATTGGTGAACTGGGAGATATTCGCCGTTTTCAGTCTGCCAATCAAATCAATGCCTTTATCGGTATTGACCTGAGACACTATGAATCGGGTAACTTTCTCGCTAAGGAACACATTACCAAGCGTGGCAATCCCTACGCTAGAAAGATTCTGTTCAAGTGTATCCACAATATCGCTTCAGCCAGTCATACCAATCCTTGCCATATCGCAGACTTTTA
>NZ_KB904491.1 GCF_000380105.1 Streptococcus orisratti DSM 15617 | reverse complement strand
AAATGAATCCTATTGAGCAAGTCTGGGCTGAGATTCGTAAACTTGGTTTCAAGAATAAAGTATTTAAGACTTTAAATGAGGTAATTGACAAACTTGAAGAGGTTATTCAAACCTTAACTGCTTATCAACTCAAATCAATTGTACATAGAGACTGGATTTCCGCTATTTTTGATTTTAACTGAGTATGAGCAGATACTACTTACTGTTATAGTTTAGATAAATCTCTATTGGCTATAAAAAATCCCCTATCCTTACGGATGGGGGTTATTTAATCTTTGCGGGCTCGAAGAGCTGACAAAATAGAAACTGTATCCACCACTTCTTGAAGCATTGCACCGAGTAAAGTAGGGATGACACCTGTACTTGCAATGAGCATAAGTATCAAACAAATCAATAAGCCTGCTAGAACAGATTGTTTTGCAACTCGAAGAGTATCTTGAGAAATCTTGATAGCCTGTGCAACTTTACTCAAATCATCTTTCAATATGACAGCATCAGCACTCTCACTGGTTGCTGTGGAACCGTGAGCTCCCATAGCAATCCCGACATCTGCAATTGCGAGAGCTGGTGCATCATTAACGCCATCTCCCACCATAATAATAGGGCGTTCATCCTCTTTAGTTTCTTTCAAACGTGCAATTTTATCACTTGGTAAACAGTCTGCCCTGACTTCGTCAATACCGACTTCTTTCGCTACTGCATTCGCCACTTCCGACTTGTCCCCTGTCAGCATGATAACACGTTTGATCCCCTGTGCTTTTAGGTTTTCGATGGTTTGTTTGGACTCTGGACGAATAGCATCTTTAAAACTAATGTAACCAATGAACTGATTATTTTTAGAAACATAAATAGTCGTTTGATTGGTGGCAAAATCTTTAGCACTCTCTGGCATGAGGCTGAGTTTACCTACCTTAACCAAATCACTTCCAATTAGAGCTTGAATTCCTTGTGCAGTAATCTCCTTGGCATCAAGGGCCGACCGAATGGTGATGTTTTGAGCTTGTACATATGTTAATAGCGAACGTGCCAAAATGTGAGACGATTCTTGCTCAACACTAGCGGCTAAAATTAAGAGTTCTTCACTATCAATACCATGTGGAATGATTTTATCCACTTGCAACTGTCCCTGAGTGAGGGTTCCCGTCTTATCAAAAGCAATAGATTTTGCTCGTGATAATTTTTCCAAAGTTGTTCCTGTTTTTACGATAATACCATTTTTGCTAGAACGGCTCATTCCTGCTACCATAGCCACTGGAGCAGAGAGAATTAAAGGGCATGGCGAAGCAACAACTAAAACTTGGGCAAAGCGAACTGGATTTTTGGTTACAAACCAAGCGATTCCTCCGATTAAGTAGGCAGCGATGGTAAAAGGTACAGCATACCTATCTGCAAGACGAACAAATGGGGCAGATTCATTTTCAGATTGCTTAACCAATTGTACTAAAAGTTGGTATTGACTGTCTTTGGCCAACTTGGTTACTTCAAATTGAATGGATTGGTCTCCATTAATAGAGCCAGAGAGGATGTCATCGCCAACCCCTTTTTCCGCTAAAACAGATTCACCAGTCAAAGAAGACTCATCAAAATTAGATTGACCTTTAACTATTTGACCATCTACGGGAACTAATTCTCCGGGTTTCACCAGAAGAATATCTCCGATTTCAGCCTTATCGACCTCAATATCCTCAAATTTTCCATCTTTTAATCGATGGGCAACTTGAGGCGAATTATCAAGCAAACTTTGAAGTTCTCTATGTGCCTGGCGACTAGCATAATCTTCTAAACTTTCTCCGCCTGTTAACATGACAAGAATCATCAGACTTGCCCAATAATCTCCTACACACAAGGTTGATATGATAGCTGTTACAGCCAAAATATCCACACCATATTTGCCTGATTTCAGCGTTCGAATCATTTCCATCAACATGCTAAAAGTCACGACACCACCTGCAATAGCTACGATGATAAAAGCAAGATTAGATTTATTAAAACCAAAATCCATTATGATAGCTAAAACTCCAATGGCAAGGGTCGTTAAAAATTTTTTGAAATTCATAAAAAGCGCCTTTCTTATTTAGAATTATTCTAAATATCTTTTTCTTAATTAGAATGATACTAAATAAAGGAGTAAAATGCAACCTATTTGTTTGATAAATTATGGTGAAAAAGTTAATCTTTTTTGGTACAATAGGAATATCAATTTAAAGGAGCACACTAACATCATGGCTGAATATTATGCCGCACCACAACTTAAACTATTTTCATTGAGTTCAAACATCGAAATCGCTGAGAAAATCGCTGCAGCAGCCGGCGTTCCTTTGGGACGTGTCTCTTCACGACAATTCTCTGATGGGGAAATCATGATTAATATTGAGGAGACAGTACGTGGTGATGATATTTATATCATCCAATCAACTAGTTACCCTGTCAACGATAACCTTTGGGAACTTCTTATCATGATTGACGCTTGCAAACGGGCCAGTGCTAATACTGTGACGGTTGTTATGCCATATTTTGGATACTCACGTCAAGACCGTGTTGCAAAATCACGCGAACCCATTACAGCAAAATTAGTAGCTAATATGTTGGTTAAGGCAGGAGTTGACCGCGTTGTTACCCTTGACTTACACGCCGTTCAAGTGCAAGGATTTTTTGATATTCCTGTTGATAATCTTTTCACGATTCCACTATTCGCAGAATATTACTGCAACCTTGGTCTAAAAGGCGAGGACGTTGTCGTTGTCAGCCCTAAAAATTCTGGTATCAAACGTGCCAGAAGCTTAGCTGAATACCTTGACTCACCTATCGCTATTATTGACTATGCACAAGATGATGCACATCGCGAAGAAGGTTATATTATTGGTGAAGTTGAAGGTAAAAAAGCAATCCTTATCGATGATATTTTAAATACAGGTAAGACTTTTGCTGAAGCAGCTAAAATTTTGGAACGTGGCGGCGCAACCGAAGTTTATGCTGTTGCTAGTCATGGACTTTTTGCAGGTGGTGCTACTGAAATCCTTGACACCGCACCTATCAAGGAAATTGTAGTGACAGACTCTGTACTTACCAAAGAACGTACTCCTCACAACTTAAAATACCTTTCAGCTGGTGATTTGATGGGCGATGCACTCATCCGAATTCAACGTCGTGAACCCTTGAGTCCGCTATTTGCTTATAATTCTAAAGACGAGGATTAAGCATGGTTTATCTCGATAATGCAGCGACAACAGCTTTGACGCCATCTGTTATTCAAGCTATGACTCAGGTTATGACAACAGACTTCGGAAATCCTTCCAGTATTCATACCTATGGCCGCAAGGCTAATCGGCGCTTACGTAGCTATCGACAAACAATAGCTGATATTTTAAATACTAAACCTCGTCATATTATCTTCACCTCTGGTGGTACCGAGAGCAACAATACAGCCATCAAAGGCTATGCTCTTGCTAATCAGAACAAGGGAAAGCATTTAATCACCACTACTCTTGAGCACCACTCCGTACTTCATACTATGGAATACCTAGAACATCGCTTTGGATTTGAAGTCACCTACTTGAAACCTGAAAATGGTCAAATTACAGCCCAGCAGGTCAGAGAAGCGCTTCGTGAAGATACCATTTTGGTCTCAATCATGTATGCTAATAACGAGACGGGGGATATTTTCCCTATCGCAGATATTGGTCAAATCTTACGAGGACACCAAGCTGTTTTCCATGTTGATGCTGTTCAGGTTGCTGGAAAACTTCCTTTGGCTCCAGAATCATTAGGTATTGATTTTCTATCTGCTTCTGCTCATAAATTTCATGGTCCTAAAGGTATAGGATTGCTCTATGCCAATGCTTTGCACTTTGACAATTTACTTCATGGAGGTGAGCAAGAAGAAAAACGTCGTGCCAGCACTGAAAATATGGTAGGTATAGCCGGCTTGGCTCAAGCATTAAAAGACAGTCACGATAATTTAAAAGATAATTATCAACATGTCCAAGAGCTTCACCAAACTTTTATTGATGAGTTAGGAAACCTCGATTATTACATCAACGGTAGCGATGTAACTCTTCCTCATGTCATTAACATTGGTTTTCCTAATAAAAATAATGGCATTTTGTTGACACAACTAGACTTAGCGGGGTTTGCAGTTTCTACTGGCTCTGCTTGTACAGCTGGAACTGTTGATCCTAGTCATGTACTATCTAGTATTTATGGTGCAGATTCTCCACGTTTAACTGAGTCTATCCGTGTTAGCTTTTCTGAGATGAACACAATTGATGAAGTTCGTCTCTTTTCAAGAAAATTAAAAGAAATTGTAGGAAATTAAGATGGCTTTTGAAAAAGAAATTAAATTGACTGATTGCCGTTACAGCTATGCTATTAGCCCAAATGTTAAAAAATACACGCTTCGCGATAATACTTTTGTACAAACAAAAATCGGCAATTACGAGTTGACGCGCCTGCTAGAGACCATTCCAAATTCAAATGATGGTTTCCCTTTGAAAATTACTATCAATAAGGATTTAAACGGCTTTAAATTGATGATTACGGACAAATCGGGTCTTCGTTCGGTTAATATTTTCAAGTCAGCTGACCATAAAATTCTTCAAGATAAGTTCTACTTCCTCATGGATAGCCTTGTTGAACGAGGAATTTTTACTAAAAAAGAAATATGAGATTGACGTATTTCGTTTGATCATGATAAATTTTCGTTTTCCTCCCCTTTAGGAGGGAATTTTTATTATTCCCAAAAAACAAGCTCCCACTAGTCTGAGAGCTTGTTTTAATTATGAAATAGTGAAGCTTTACTCTTTGATAATCAAAATAAGTTGTTATTACCTTGATGTGTGATGGACATTAGTTCTATCTACATCTTATTGATACAGACTGTGTTCTCTGAATCTTCAACGCATTAGTGCTGACGTTTACGAATTTCTGAGAAACTAAAGAATGTCAGCATTATACCGAACAAACTGATTAAGATGGGGGTGCTTTGGTCACCAGTTGTTGGCAAGGTGTCGTTTGCCCGCTCTTTTATCGGACTAGCTTGCGTTTGCTCTACTCGTGGTTTAGGAGTCAAAGTGACAGGTTGGGTAACAATGTTTTGTTCTCCAAAGTTTGTTTGACCATCAAGACTAGCCTTAGCCTCTTCAAGGTTTGCTAGTACTTCATCTATCTGTATCTGATTCGTATTAGCATCTGCTAAAATAGCTTGAGCTACTCGAAGAGCTTGATTATATGCTGATTTAGCGGATGTACTTGCATTTTGGTAACTTGCGGATGTGCGTTTAAATTCATCTGATTGACTGACTAATTTATACAAGCCGCTCTTGTTGACTTGTTCCGATTGTGTTGGTACAGGCTCTTTTTTAGTACCGACTAAAATAAGCTCTTCTACCGCTTCAGTCACAACTTCATCAATCATAACTTTTCCGTTAACACTAACAAGACGGCGAAGTCCATTATGTCCTTTGATGAGGACCTGCCGTGTTCCTTCAGGCAAATTTGGATCTTCTACTATGCGACTAGTGTAGGCAATGTCTCGCTCTGTGATAACTGCTTCTGGTTTTTCATCGGCAGTCGGAGCGACAGCAGGGACTTTTGTAATTAGATTTACTAGACTTGCTATGGCTTTTTCAAGAGCCTGAGTTGCAGCATCTACTTCATCTTGACTTGCATCCTCTTTAAAGCGTACAACCGTTGCAGTATCTATAGCTACCTTGAGAGCTTCAAGACTTTCAGGTGTTTTATTTCTTATGTCTGCTTTTTGAGCATCAAGCAAAGCTGAAAGCAAGTTTTCCTTTATCACAGTAAGCTTGCCATCAAGATTAGCACGAGCAACTTGAAGCGTTTTTAAAGCTTGATCAACTTCTAGTTGGTGAGCATCTGCTTTCTTCAAAACTTCCTGAGCCACTGCATAGGCTGTGCGATAAGCCTTTTGGAAATCTGGCTGCGCATTGTAATATGTTGGGCTAGAAAGCAAGTCATCATGTTTTGCTAATTCAGCCTGTAATGCTGTAAGAGCTGTCACTTGACCATTAAGAGCTTGATGAGCCTTGAGCAAATCATCGGTTACATCATTTACCTCCGCTTGACTAGCTTTCGGATTCGCCAGAACAAGCTGTGCTGCACGTCTAACGGTGTCATAGGCTACTTGTTTATCTGGATCCGCATTGTAATAAGCTGGTGTCGTAAGAATCATATCGTAAGCCTGACTTTCATTTGTGAGAACTGAAAAGTCAGTTGGTTTCCCGTTTAAAGCAGCGCGAGCATCTGTGAGGTCTTTAAGAGCGGCATCTACATCAATTTGTTTGCGTTTAGCTACGAGTATGCTTTGAGCATCTGCCAGAGCCTTGTCATAAGCAGCAACCCTATCAGGAGAAGCATTGTAATAAAGGGCGCTGTCTACAACTGCTGAGGCTTGTTCTTCTTCTGCCTTTAAGCCTGTCTTGTCTATAACAGTAAAGTTTACCTTGTTTGGTCGTCCAGCAACTACTGAAAAGGTCGGGTCTTCAAGCAGTTCATAGCCATCAGGTAGGTTTAGTAGCAATTTGTATTTACCAACATAGACAACTTTACCATAATCACTTTCTGAGTAACGCGCTTCTGGAAGTTGGTAAGTCTTGCCGTTTTCAGACACTATTCCAACAACAGTGTCTTTTGGCAAGGTCTTGTCAAAGTCAATTAAGAGATTAGCTCTTTGGAGGGTGTTGACATAGAAGCTAACATTTTCCAGACTGTTAGTTTCTGAAATAGTGATAGTTTTCTTGGTTTCACCGACCAGAACTGCTCTGTCAGTGTCATACAAGAACATCTCAATTGTATAAGTTCCAAATGGCAAAATCAAGATGTCATTATTTCCAGCATAACGTGGTACCTCTGAAATGATTTGTCCCTTAGCATCTTTGACAGAATAAGAGAAATCAATTCCTGTCTCATCATCAGTAGCGATATCGCGCGCATTTACACGCACAAGACCATTCTTGTTACCAATGGTAATTAAATCAGAGATTTTTGCAGATGTAATATTTCCAGCGTAGTCTTCAACAGTATAATAGAAATTACCGATTGCTGCCTTGTCAAGTGGTAAAGTGAAGGAGCCATCTGCGGCTTGTTCAACATAGACCTTATCATCCACGAGTTGAATTTTTCCAGTGTTATCGTTGATATCAAATTTACTTTGATTACCATTTTCATCAGTGACAAGATAGAAAACGCGTTCACGGAAAATTCCTGAATCACCTTTATCAACAGCATCGCGAGGGTTAAAGTTAAGTGTATCTGCATTGAAAGTAGCTGTTGTCACAACAGGAGCTTGACGGTCAATAAGGACATCAAAAATAGTTTCTTGAACTTTTGCACCAGGAACATCTGGTAAGTAGCGCAAAACATACTTATAGTGACCATCTGGAAGGTCTTGTCCCTTATTATCGGTGCCAACCCAGTATGTATTGGACATAAGACTTGATTTTGGGTGGTCAGGATTTCCAGAATAAAAATTCTTCTCACCACCTGAAGATTGGCTTTCCCAAAGTGGATTTGCTAGTTCTTGGTCATCTGCTGCATAAACAGAAGCACTTAGATCAGAGAAATTACGTAGGAAGACGCCTCTAAAAGCCAATAATTCTTGATTCCCATCACCATTTGGAGATATGGCAAGATGAGCTTTCCCATCATCTAATTTCAAGATGAATTGACCACTATCATTGGCGAACGTTCCCAATACCTTGTAAGTACCGGGTGTGTTAGAAATGGTACTGGTAGCCGAGTAAACAGGTTCCGAACTTGTTGTGATGAGGGCTGTCACATCAGCGTTAGTGGCAACAACATTGTCTTTTACTTGATAGTAGAATCCGCCTTTACCATCGGCCACAAGACTATAGATAGCTTTTTCTGTAACAGCAAGGTCTTGGAAATTACCTCTAAAGCCAACGTAAGGAATGCTGACAACATCAACTCCATCTACTGAATCAACAAAACGGACAAAACCTTCAAGATAGTAACCGTTTGGCATTTGTTCTTGAAGTTCTTTGGCAAAGGTTGATGCATCAACTGTGATAGTAACGGTTGCTGTACTATTAGCTTTTACAGTAATATCATTGCCATCAATAGTCGCCAGTGAGCGTGGTTTGAGGGTGAATTTTCCATTCTCAACGCCATCGGTATTAAGGTTAGTCAGATATTTCAGTCTTTGATCGTTGTTACCAATGTTATGGATAGTGACATCAAAGCTAAAGCTATCCTTGACGTTTCCAAGAGTAACGCTACTGTAATCATCTGAACCTGTCAAATAGAGTTCTTTTGTCACTGCTGCCTGTGTATCTACAATCCCTGCACCTTGTTGGCGTGGTGAAGTATAAGCTTGAGTTTCAGTATTAAAGTGAGCTTTAGCAGTACTCATCAGCAAGTGTTTAACCAGAGCTTCAATTTCATCATTTGATTTTGTTGGAAAGTTGGCTTTAAGATACTGTTTAACTAAAGCAGCTGCGCCAGCCACATGAGGTGATGCCATGCTCGTTCCATTCATACTAGCGTATTCACCATCATTGATAGACGAATAAATACCACCTCCTGGTGCTGCAAGGTCTGGTTTCAATTCTCCATCTGCTGAAAGTCCCCAACTGCTAAAATCCGAAAGTTCATTTGTATGAGGATGAACTAACTTATCAGATTCTCCGTTGAACTGAATTTTGTATTTTTCTGGATGTGCAGCTAATTCATTACCAAATTCAAACGGAATGAAAATAGATGGGATTGAGACAGCTGTTTCATCCAGCTGCATGCTGATATTTTCCTCCCCAGCTGTATGATTGAAGATGACAACTCCTTCCGCTCCTTTGGCCGCTGCGTTAGCAACTTTTTCAGAAAAAGTAATCTCTCCACGTTTAATTAGAGCAATTTTACCAGTGAGATCTTGGTCGCCTATTTCATCAGCCTTTCCAGTACCAAGGTAAACGTAATCGTATTGTCGTCCTTTTTCAAAGGTTTTTTTGCTCAATTCAGGATTTGAGAAAGAACTCTTGCCATAATTTAAGGCTTCATTGTCTTCCATGCCAACAATCTGCACAACTTTACTCATAATGCTTGTGCTGTTATAAGATGCGACAGAAATTGCGTCACGTGTAGTTGAAGGAGTTCCGACTAAGCCATAATCTGGATTTTCAGCAAGCGGGTTAGACTGTCCTGAACCCCAAGTGCCATCATTACCGGCTGCCATGACAACAGTAACTCCCGCCTTACGAGCCTCTTCAATAGCTGCAATAAGACTTTCTTCTGAATTAATAACAGAACCAGCCGCACTACCAAGACTAAGGTTGATAGAATCTGCTCCAAGTTTTACGGCATCTTTAATGGCGCGAACATATATCGCTGGACCAGTTGTATTTTTGACATCCGAGAAAACACGCATGAACATAACTTGAGCTTCTGGTGCAACACCGTAAACGAATTCACCACTATCTGGCTGCGAAGGATTCCCCGTGGCAATGCCTGTAACGTGCATCCCATGAGAGTGCTTATCAGTTTCCTTAATATCATCGTTAACGTCAACATAGTTATAGGCAAAAATGACCTTGTCATTGTACCATTTACCATAAGAAATGCCCGCAGCCTTTTTGGCAGCTTCCATCTGGTTAGCATCTTTATATTTTGCAGCATCAATATTAGTGATACGCAGAGCATCATGGTCAATATCTAGGCCTGAGTCGATGACAGCAACAACGGTCCCTTCTCCCTTGTAGCCCCCTACCCAAGTCTTATCCGCTGTTATGATTTTATCAGAATCAATACTTGATGGCTGATCTGGTTTGTTGGCAACTTCAGTTTTTTCACCATTTTCGTAAACAGCCTTAGTTTCCACTTCTGCTTGTAAATGTTCAGAAGGTGCATCATTTGCTACTTCTTGTGATTTTGGTATTGTAGGAGTGACTTGAGTTTCTGGTACGTCCTTGGTTAGAGCAACTCGTTCAGAAATTGGAATATTTTCAGTAACATCACTTGTAACTTCAGTAGCAACATCCGTAACTAGACTTGCAGGTATTGATGGGGCTTCTGCCTGTGAAGAAATTGGATCCGCCCCTGTACCTATTGTAGTTTCGACAATAGTCTCTACTGCTGTATCATCGGCCTTTACAAAGATAGCTGTGTTATCTACTTGCGAAGTAGCTTCGTCAGCAGCAACTTGTCCACCAGTTGCTACTAAAAATACTGTTCCTAAAAGAACTGATACTGCACCGATTTTATATTTCCGAATGGAAAAACGTTGATATTTAGCCATAAAAATCTCCTTAAAACTTTTCTTAAATTAACTAAAACGTTAATACGATTTCTATTAAAACACTAATTGTCGGAAAATTCAATAGTTTTCGATAATTTGATATTTTTTATCAAACAAGCTAAGATAATCGAAATCAACTAATTTCTAACACCTTAGACTTTTCAAAACTTTAGGTTTTTCATAAAATTTCGCACCAATATGTTGCATTTTTCACAAAGTTTCTTTAAAATAAAATGGAGATGTTTAAGAATCAAGGAGATAATAGCATGGCTATTGATAAATCTATTCCAAAGGCGACAGCAAAACGACTGTCTCTTTATTATCGTATCTTTAAGCGTTTTTACGCGGATAATATTGAAAAAGCTAGCTCAAAACAAATTGCAGATGCAATGGGTATCGATTCTGCTACCGTAAGGCGTGATTTTTCTTATTTTGGTGAGCTAGGGCGCCGTGGTTTTGGTTATGATGTTACAAAATTAGTCAATTTTTTTGCGGATATTTTGGGAGATCATTCTACTACAAACGTTCTGTTAGTAGGCTGCGGTAATATAGGGCGTGCACTGCTACGCTACCGTTTCCATGATCGCAACAAAATGCAGATTGCACTTGCCTTTGATACCGATGATAACCCACTTGTTGGAACTAAGACTGAAGACGGTATTCCAATATATGGTATTTCAAGTCTTAAAGAACATATTCAGAATACCAAGATTGAAACAGCTATCTTGACTGTTCCAAGTGAGCAAGCTAAGGAAGTTGCTGATAGTTTAGTTGATTCTGGAATCAAGGGTATTTTGAGTTTCTCACCTGTTCATCTGCATGTTCCAAAAAATGTCATTGTCCAGTATGTTGATCTAACAAGCGAACTGCAAACGCTACTTTACTTCATGAATCAGGCTGAAGCAAAATAGATAAAAGTAAAAAGCGAATGAAACTGATATACTCCCCTTATAGTGGACAGTGAAAAAACAAAAATTTTCACTAGAAACTATAAAGGGAGTTTTATTATGTCCAAAAGAAGTCCAAAGTCTGTCTCTGAGAAACTAGAAATTGTTCTACTCCACTTGGAAGCTGGGAAATCACTTAGCTGGTTAGCTAGGCACCATGGTGTGTTTAAAGACACCCTATCGAACTGGGTTCGGAAGTACAAAGAATCTGGTATTGAGGGGCTAGAGGAAAGCCGTCGCTGGATGAAGTATAGTAAGGAACTAAAGG
>NZ_KB904490.1 GCF_000380105.1 Streptococcus orisratti DSM 15617 | reverse complement strand
GTTGTCCCTTTTGGATGGCAGAAGAGACAATAGCGTCCATTTCATAGAATTCTTCCTTGTTTAGGGCAACACCTGTTCTAGAGTCTGAGAGCTTAGCTTCATAATCAAGCTGAGCTCTTTTGGCGTAGTAGAACTGTTTCTGGTATCCACAGTTCAATCTCTTTTTTGGACAGGCATTACAAACGTAAGGAGCCTTTTTGAGTAGAGGGCAGGCCTCGCAATTAGATGTCACAGAATTTTCTTTAACCACTCGATTTCTGCGAACTTCTTTTGAGATTGTGGACGGGTCTTTTCCTAGCTTAGCAGCTATAGCTGAGAAGGGCTTAAGTTGTTCAATTCCTATTTGAATATCNTTGCGATCAGAGAGAGTTAAGTGTTTGTTTTTCATTATTAGTTACCAACTTGTCCCATAGTAAGTTCTACCTTATTTTTTTGTCTCAGTCTAATTTCCAGTTTTGGTGTTAGACTAGAATTTACTTTGAGAATTTAGGAACTGAATTTAGCAATTAAAAAGGCTTTACAGAGTCTTTTTTTTGTGTTATACTGGTCTTCGTGTGAAATAACAGCAGAGAGACATGAAGCTCGTCAACAGTTGTCTTGCTATAAGTAACCTTGGCTGTTTAGGCGAAGGACACCTGCACGAATCAGGGTTTCTTAAAACGTTATTTCCTACAAAATTATATTTTTATAGGAGGACATGAAAATGTCACGTTATACAGGTCCATCATGGAAACAATCACGTCGCCTTGGTTTGTCACTTACAGGCACAGGTAAAGAGTTGGCACGTCGTAACTACGTACCAGGACAACACGGTCCAAACAACCGTTCAAAACTTTCAGAATACGGTTTGCAATTAGCTGAAAAGCAAAAATTACGTTTCTCATATGGTTTGGGTGAAAAACAATTCCGTAACTTGTTCGTACAAGCTACTAAAATCAAAGGTGGAACACTTGGTTTCAACTTTATGGTTCTTTTGGAACGCCGTCTTGACAATGTTGTTTACCGTCTTGGTTTGGCAACAACTCGTCGTCAAGCTCGCCAATTTGTAAACCATGGTCATATTCTTGTTGATGGTAAACGTGTTGATATCCCATCATACCGCGTTGAAGTTGGTCAAGTTATCTCAGTTCGTGAAAAATCAGCTAAGGTTCCTGCAATTCTTGAAGCTGTTGAAGCAACACTTGGACGTCCAGCTTTCGTATCATTTGATGCTGAAAAACTTGAAGGTTCATTGACTCGTCTTCCAGAACGTGATGAAATCAACCCAGAAATCAACGAAGCACTTGTCGTTGAATACTACAACAAACAACTTTAATTTTAAAAGTATTATTAAAAGAGTCCTTGCGACTCTTTTTACTTTTGTCAAAAAATTAAATAGGTAAGAGTTTTAGAATTAGGTTAGTCATCTGACGCGGAGATTCTTTTTTACCATTGGCAATCCAAGATTGACAGAGACCAAAAAAAGCGAAAGAAAAGTAAATGCTACTATATTCTTTTTCGACAGGGGAAAGTTCCTCACGCCCAAAACGATTTTGAAAATCAGTATTGATAAAGATGCGCACCTTATTAACAATAAAAGCTTGAAATTCCCGCGTGCCATTCGCCGAAATTAAGGCAGATAGCAATTGCTCACGTTTTAGAAATTCAAAAATCTCTAAAAACGCTTGTTCTTTATTGCCTTCGTGTTTTTCAAAAATATATTCAACTTGATTGAAAAGGGTTTGTTGGCAGGAATCAATCAACTCAAATTTATCCTTATAATGTGTGTAGAAACTTGAACGGCTAATGCCAGCTTCTTTGGCGATTTTGATGGTGGTAATGTCATCAAAACTCTCTGTCTTTAAAAGAGTGACCATAGCTTCTTGAATGGCTTTTTTTGTATTAGCTCTGCGATTATCACGTACCATAATAAAACTCTTTTGAACAATTATAGACAGAGTGTCCAAAAACTCCTTCTTTTTCTTGAAATTATTTCATATCTCTGTATAATATATTTTATCACAATTTTTGAACAATGTGTCCAAAATAGGAGAAAATATGTTAGAAGAATTAAAAGCACTTATAAAAAGTCCCAAACTTTGGGTAACAATGATTGGTGTTGCTCTTATTCCAGCACTTTATAACTTATCTTTCTTAGGTTCCATGTGGGATCCTTACGGTAATGTGGATAATTTGCCAGTAGCAGTCGTTAATCAAGATAAGTCGTCAACGCTTAATAATCAGACCTTATCAATTGGTGATGATATGGTAGACAGTATGTCTAAAAATAAAGCATTAGATTATCACTTTGTTAGCGAAAAAAAAGCTGAAGAAGGTTTGGAAAACGGTGATTACTATATGGTTATCACTTTGCCAAAAGACTTGTCTGAAAAAGCAGCTAGTCTTTTGACAGATGACCCTGAAAAATTAACGATAAATTATCAAACAACAGTTGGACGTAGCTTTGTAGCCTCTAAGATGAGTGAGTCTGCAATGACTAAGCTTAAGGATACCGTTTCTAAGAATATCACGACAACTTATACACAGGCTGTATTCAAGAGTATGTCTAGTTTACAAGATGGTTTACAAGAAGCAAGTGATGGTGGTAATGAATTGCTCTCAGGAAGTAAACAGCTTGAATCTGGTAGTCAAACCATTACAGATAACCTCAACACAGCAGCATCAGGCAGCCAAACTTTAGCAGACGGAACAGCGACACTTTCAAGTGGTTTAACAACTTATACAAATGGTGTATCAACTTTGGCGAGTGGTGCAAATGAATTAAATAGTAACTCAGCGGCTCTTATCAGTGGTATCGCTCAGCTAAAAGAAAGTTCTACACAAGTACAACGACTAGTTGATGGGGCTAATAGTTTAACAGATGGTTTACAGCAACTGGCAACCTCTACAACACTTTCGGCAGAAGAAACTGAAAATATTCAATCATTAATTTCAGGTTTACCACAATTAAATGCTGCTATTCAGCAACTAAATACTTCTGTTTCTGAGGTATCTTCAAATATTGACACTACGAAAATTTCAACTGCTTTAAATGATATTGCTTCACAAGCTACAGAAATTTTATCAGCAGAGGAAAAGGATAGTTCAGACAGATTAGCTGCTATTCAAGCAACAGCTGCTTACCAAAGTTTAGATGCAAGTCAGCAGGCTGAACTGGTTAATGCATTAAATACTTCAGGAAACAGTGTTAGTCAACAAGCACAACAAATTTTAAAAGATGCCAAAGCAATGCAGGTGGCTTTAGCAGCACTATCGTCTTTATCAAGTAAGGTAACTGAATTGCAGGCGGGAGTTTCACAAATTGCAAACCAATCAAATATTGCTTTACCTGGATCTGTTGCAGCTTTAACAAAATTATCTGCTGGTTTAACTAAGGTTAATACAGTTACCACTACACAACTTGTTCCTGGAAGTAGTCAAATCGCTTCAGGAGTCTCAACGCTTAACACAAAATTAAGTAGTGGTGCAAATGAATTGTTGACAGGGGCAACAACCTATACAAACGCTGTTTCGCAAATCGCTTCTGGTGCTAACCAATTGGTTGCTAATAATAATCAGCTAACAAGTGGTGCTTCTCAATTGCAATCTGGTGCAGAAGCATTATCTTCTGGTTCAAGTCAGTTAGCTGCTGGCAGTGGCACGTTGACAAGTGGATTGACAACGTTGACAAGCGGTCTTTCAACATTGTCCTCTTCACTTACAGATGCAAGTAAGCAATTATCACTTGTTTCTGTAACAAATAAGAACGCCAAGTTGGTTTCCAATCCTGTATCAACAAAAGAAATAGACAACGATAGCGTGAAAGTAAATGGTATTGGTATGGCACCTTACATGATTGCGGTATCACTTATGGTAGTTGCCCTTTCAACGAACGTTATCTTTGCCAGCTCATTGTCAGGACGCCCAGTGAAAAATCGTTTTGAATGGGCCAAACAAAAACTCTTTATTAATGGATTGATTTCAACTGTTGGTTCATTAGTATTGTATGGTGCTATTCAATTCCTTGGATTTGAGGCCAACTATAATCTGCGTACTATAATGCTGATTATTCTGAGCGGCTGGACATTGATGGCCTTGGTTACAGCTTTAGTTGGTTGGGATGACCGTTACGGTTCCTTCATTTCACTCTTAATGCTCTTATTGCAAGTTGGATCAGCAGGAGGTTCTTATCCTATCGAACTCAGCCCAAAATTCTTCCAAGTGGTTCATCCTTATCTACCAATGTCTTATATCGTATCTGGGCTACGTCAGACGATTTCAATGACTGGGAACATTAGCAAAGAGGTTGGTATTTTATCAGCATTCCTTCTTGCTTTTATGGTAATGGCTGTGCTGATCTATAGACCAAAAAAGGAAGTCGTTCATTAATTGAACACTCAAAATAGCATTAAAAGACATATCAAAACGGCACTGACCCCCTAAAATAAGACATACGAAAAACACTCCCACTGACATCTAGTAAACTAGAAAGAGGAGTGTTTTGTTATGGGCTGAAAAGCCTATTCGTTAGTAACCAAGTTATCCTGTATCGAAATAGAAAAAGCATGAAAGTCCCATAAGGTCATCTACCATATCTCTGACAACTTTGAGCCCTCTATCGTAGCAAAATTTGCCATCAATCAAACACAGATTTTCAGCATACTACGCCCACATCCGTATCCTTGACGAAAATCCAGAACAGGATAGCCGCCTAATCCTCAGCTATGCAACCGTCCTCAAAGAAGCCCTCCAACTCCTTGGTGTAGAAGCTCCAGATAAGATGTAAGATTCGAGAAACAAGGACTAAAAAAGGGAGTGGGAAAGAACTCAATAAGTCTAAAAAGAGTTCTCCTCACTTCCAAACATCTAGGTTCGGGCTAAAATAGTCCACTGGACTATTTTACTCCCACCCCCGCACAGCTCAAAAGGTTCAGTGAACCTTTTGAGGTTGGAAATGAAGCGAACTCTGTTCGCATCAGTCGTAGAGGTCAGATTTGGAGTGCAAAACACGAACAAATCTGCCAATCAACCACTGCGATGAAATATTGACACGAACTTTGAGAAGCGAGGCTGGACTTTTTGCTCAGCCTCTTTTTATCTATTCTTAATGATTGCGGCGTTCTTTCCAAGCTAGTAGGCTAGCAACTAGCACTCCTATTCCAGTCAGGCTAAGGAGCATTTGTGCCTCTTCACCTGTCTTTGGTAAGGTCTTTTTCTCTTCTTTTTGAGTTGTTAGCGCCTCTGTTTTAGCTTCAGTGACCTCTGTTCTTGCTGTTGTGCTTGCTGTTGATGACTGTCCGCTTTACCACTTGTGGTGCTAGCAGAGCTGCTGCTTGAGGTTGCACTAGACTCGGTACTACTTGTCTCCGTCTGCGGTGTTTCCGTCGTCGGTGTCGGTGCTGTTGTCGTAGACGCTTCCGTCGTTGGTGTCGGCGCTGTTGTTGGTTCTTCGGTCACAGTAGGATCTGGAGTTGGTTTCGGTGTTGGAGTCGAGTGATCTCGTATGTACCAGATACTGACGTGGGTTTCGTTTTCCATTGCCTCATAGGTATATGTGCTAGCCTTAGACCCGTCTGTAAGCCTATAGCCAGGGAAATCAAGCGCCGATACGGTGTGACTTTCACCTGGATTAACCGTAATGACTTCTTTTTTGAGAGTGGTGTTACTTAGGTCGCCATTAATAGAGACCCAAGCGACATTAAGAGTCTTAGGCTGCTAAACTTGTAGTTCGGGGGGTGAGCTTGGAGTGTCAACCTTATTATAAAGAAAACCATCCGCAGGATACCAGTCTTCATCATGCCAAACATTATCACCAGTAACATAATCATAGGTGATTGATATACTATTAGCACCATCTACAACATAGCCATCAATATGTGGCGCCACTTCTATAATGGTTTCACCCTTCGAAATTACACCCTCCTTATATGGTGCGATATCCGTATAAGAAGGAACACCTCCATTCTCCACTGTATCATTCAAGGAATAGTGAATGCGATAGGTAATAGGTTGTTCATCTGCATGAACAACAGTAGGAGCGTTCAGCAACTGCCCACCCACAGGTGCGACTACGCCACTAAGAATAGTCACTGACGCAAAAACAAGACCAAATTTAACAAATTTTTTCATTTTCTTCACCTTTTTGTAACCCTTTTTAGGTTACTCTCCTTTTATTTTGAATAAGCCCCTGCTACAATAGGATTTATACGTGTTTTAGTTAACAGTCGTTAACTAAAACAATGAAAAATCAAAAAATGCCAATCTGACAAAAGTTCAAAAACCCTGTCAAATCAGCATTTCTAATATTTTTTATTGATAACTTTAATTATTTTAACAAACGACCGTCTACTAAAACATTTCACGATTTTACTTTACTGTTTTTTCTAGCTTTTGTCAACGATTTTTGGGTTAATTTTTCGGTTTGTTCGGATATTGTTGCGCCTTAAAACACTATAAATGGTAGCAGTGGAAATCTGGAGCTGCTTGGCGATGTCTCGGATAGTCATGTCTTCTTCCAGATAACTTCTAATGACTTGCTTTTCTTTGGATTTTGATATGCCTTTATTGCCCAACTTGACCCCTCGCTCTCTGGCTTTACGCAGTCCGTCTTTGGTGCGGTCTGAAATTGCTTGAAGCTCCCACTCTGCCACATAGCCCAACATAAGGCAGAAGAATTTACCTGTTAGTGAATCCGTTTCGATTTGTTCGTGAAGAGATTGAAGGCGGATATTATAGCTAGTTAGCTCCGAGATGATAGCAGACAGGTGGAGCATTTTTCTGGTCAGGCGGTCTAGCTTATAGACCACAAAACTGGTTTCTATGCCACTTTCAGCGTAATCCTTGGCGAGCTTGATAGCTTTTTGAAGTTGCGGTCGCTCTTGCTTGCCACCTGATTCTTTTTCGATGTAGAGCTTGTCGCAAAAGTTTAGAGCTTCTTTTTGAACTTCTAGCCCCAGTTCTTGGCGGTTGTCTGTTGAACTGACACGGGCGTAGCCAATAACGACAAAGCCGCTTTCTTGATGTTGCTTAATGATTTTCTTCACCGTTTCCTCCTTGCTTTACTATTGTAGCGGGATGGTTCTATTTTAGAAGAAAGGAGAAGCTCATAAAAAGTGTTTTTTTTCTGTCTCAGTGTGGGCATAGTACCGATTTGTCATGTTCGTTTTTTTATTCTATTTAGAAATGTTTTATTTTCTATGGTTAAAATATTTGCCTCACGGGGGACGGCATACTATTATCGTAATTTTAGAGCAATTTTCTTGAAATCAAAAATAGAATATTATATAATTGACTGGTCAATAATTGATTTGTCAATTATAGGAGGTTTACATGACTGAACTTAGCTCGTTGATGTATCAACTTAAAAGAAGTGATCAGAAGATTACTCAACTTTTTGAAGAAAGGTTGGGAATTAGTTTGACTCGATATGAAATTTTATCTCAGCTTTTGAAACAGGCTCCATGCACTCAAATAGCTTTACAGGATAGTTTACAAATTGATCAAGCGGCGATAACACGACATTTGCGGATTTTGGAGCAATCAGCTTATATTGAAAGGAAACGAAATCCTAAAAATCAACGTCAGGTGATCGTTTATGTGACAGACAAAGCCATTCAAGAAATACAAGTAAATCCAAGTCAAGAACATAAAAAAGTAAAGCAACAAATGCAACAAATTTTAAGCGATTCAGAAGTTCAGAACTTGTCCATTTTACTTGACAAATTGGTTACTGGATTAGAAAATATAAATTTTTAAGGAGAAGTTTATGTCAATTATTACTTTAATTTTAGCAACTTTAGTTGCTTTGGAGCATTTTTATATTATGTATTTGGAGACTTTTGCAACCCAATCAGCTGCAACAAGCCGTGTTTTCAACATGAGTCAAGAGGAGTTACGACGTGATTCAGTTAATAAACTTTTTAAAAACCAAGGTATTTACAATGGTTTAATTGCAGTCTTTTTACTTTACGGTGTGTTTACAGGAAGTATAACTGTGGTTACAATTTTCTTGTTAAATGTAATCTTTGCTGCACTTTACGGTAGCTTGACAGCTAATAAGAAAATTATCTTGACCCAAGGTGGCTTAGCTATTTTAGCGCTACTTAGCTTATTATTTTAAATTAAAAATCCATTCCTATAAAAAAATAGAGGTTCATCTAGTAATTGATGAACCTCTATTTTGGGGAGTCATGACTAATTTTTAGTGTAAACTAATCATACCATTTTTATTTGTAAGGCTAAGGTTAACCTGAGTTGGGAGAGCTTTTCCTGCTTGTTTACTAATAGTGACAAAACCATTCTTATTTTGTGCTTTTACTTGGCAGTGACTAAGGTTATCATCTGTCAACGTGATGTCAATGAAACCATTTTTATTTTCAACGTCAATTTTTGCAGTAAGTTCAGTGTGTTCGATGATAATGTTTCCATTTTTATTTTCCAACTGAGTTTCTTGAATAGATCCTTGAATAGTTCGTATATTTCCATTTTTGTTGACAATTTGACAGTTTGATAATTGACATTCAAAACAATTAAGATTTGCATTTTTAGTTTCTAGTTCGCTCTGAATAAATTGACAATTAGTCAATTTGATATTTCCATTTTTACTCTTGATTTTTGCGTGAGCATTTTTTAGACAAGAAACTTCAATATTACCATTATAAGAAATTAGGACAAAGCTGTCACATGTAACTTCGTTCAGAGAGACGTCGCCATTTTTACTATCACCTATAATGCTAGATAATTGGACGTTCTTTGGTAAAATCAGAGTAATTGTTTGTCGTTTTTCCAACAAACGTCCAACGAAGAGGTTAGAGAAAATCATGCTATTTTCCTGTGCTAGTTTATTCTCAATAATGTCTAGTCTGCCCCCATTCTGATTGACAGTGATGTTGTCACCATCGCTGTAGTAAGAAAGTGTAGGCTGTGCGATGTCATCTGTAAAAATATCAAGGTTCAGGGTGTACAGCTGGAAAGTAAGTGACGTTATCGAAGAGAATTTCTGCTCAATCCAAGTAGCTGGTATAGGTTCGTCATCATCCCAATCAGTCCAATCTTTTTCTGGTTGGATTTTTTTGATGTCTAGCGTGTTAATAATTTCTTCTGCAACATCAGCGGGCTCGCCTAATTCTTGACAAATTTGCGCTTCCTTATCTGGTCCAGCTTCATCAAAATACTCGGTGAAGTGTTCCATAATTTCATTATAATCATGTTGAGGAATATTTTTGAGGTGTAAACTTAGTTGATTCAAAAAGTCGTCTTTTGTCATGAGAGGTCTCCTTATTATTGAATTGAAATATCACCCATACTACTCTTAATAGTCAGTGTGTTTGGACTTGATTGATTTAGTTGATCAGTAATATCAGCATCACCAAGATTATTGTCAAGTTTAACTTTTAGGTTTTTACTAGCTAAAGTGATATCTGTATCACCAGCTGCAATATTGAGGGTATTTGTTCCTTTAAAAGTCATATCATTGGCAGAAAAATCACCCATATTTAGTTTGAAATTTGACTGGTCAGCAGTGCTATTTTCAAAATCAACTTCACCAGCGTTGGCTGTAAGACTGAACTTGGTGAGAGAACTCTTGTCAAAACTGCTACTACCAGCAGAGATATTGGCATGACCAGAATTGATGGTTGTGTTTTCAATATCTAGGTCACCCGCAGAAATTTCAAAATTAGCATCAGCTATATTTATATCACTGAGAGATAGGCTCCCAGCTTTTAGGTTGGTTTTCACTGAGTTCAAGTTAGTATCTTGAGGAACAGAAATCAAGATTGTGTGGGGGGTAGTTATTTGGCCGTTTTGAGTGAAACCAATGAGGTCAGAAAGGTCGAAAAAATTAATAACAGTGCGACTCTTAGGAAACTGTGAACTTTTCTGACTTACCTTTAAAGTCCCATCTTTGATTTCATGAGTCAAAGGTGATTTGGTTTCAGTTGAGTAAGAAATAAAAGGTTTGTCAATATCAGCTTTAGTAATAATGACATCTGAGACATCACTATCAAGAGTAATATTTTTAAAGGTATCTAATGTCATTTTTTTATAGTTCACTTTAGTAGAAATTTTTTTGGCATTGGTTAAATCAGAGACTCCTCCAGTTGCAAAGCCGTAAGCAGCCAATGTAGCACCTAATAAAGTAGCGCCGATACCAATTCCTAAAAGAACTTTTACCCATTTTTTCATTTTCTATCTCCTTTTCTTTACTGTATGTTTGGCTAGAGCAATGATACCTTGACCGGATAGTTTAGCGATGCTTACAGCAGCCATAATAGCCAATATGGATAGCCCT
The DNA here is from genome assembly GCF_000380105.1 of Streptococcus orisratti DSM 15617. Lineage (GTDB taxonomy): Bacteria > Bacillota > Bacilli > Lactobacillales > Streptococcaceae > Streptococcus > Streptococcus orisratti. Next base: position 1,232 of record NZ_KB904490.1, on the reverse strand, counting down.
ATAGATAATAAGCCAATTCCTAATCCTAATGTTGTCGTTGAAGTTGAAATACTAAGATACGACCAACTATCATAGAGCATATACAGACCTGATGTTAAAAAAGCAGCGCCTAACATAAGAACGGTAATAACAACAGCAAATCCTACAGCCAAAATGGTAATCAGAAGAGCAAATAGTATAAACACTAAAGGAAGGCTCAAAGGTGTTCCTAAAATCGCTAATATAGCAATCCATACAGTTCTAGTAGTTTTTCGGGGTGTCTTTGTATCATCTACAATTTTTTCATCTAGCAAACGATTTATTAAGTCACTTGCTGCTTCTTTGGGACTTCCTAATTCCGCAATCACTTGTGCTTCATTTTCAGGTCCAGCTTCATCAAAATATTCGGTAAAATAGTCCATAGCTTCCTGATAGTCCGCTTGTGGCAATCGTTTTAAATAATGTTCTAGCTTTGCTAGATATTCAGTCCTTGTCATGTCGTAATCTCCCTTCAATAATTCCGTCTAAAGTATCTTTATAGCTCTGCCATTCTCCTTTTAGAAAAATAAGCTGTGCCTCTCCCTCATCAGTAATGGTATAGTATTTACGTTTCCGTCCCTGATGTTCTTGGGAGTAAGTGGTCAAGAAACCAGCCTTTTCTAATTTTTTGAGAATGGGATACAAAGTTGACTCTTTGATGTTGGCAACTAATTTGATAGTTTGGCTAATCTCATAACCATAGGAATCTTGTTTTTCCACGATAGCTAAAATTAGAAATTCAATCAATACAGCAGATGTTGGAAAATACATGGACTCACCTCCCTATATTTTATATGTAATTATTTTATATATAAAATATAAACCTATTCTGAAATAAAGTCAAGGAAAAATATATAAAATTTTTATATATTTTTAAAACCCCACTTGTCAAGTCAAGTGCAACAAGTTCATTGATAACTAGAGTTCCAGAGGTTAAGCTGTTTGGGCTANCCCAAACAAAATATTTGCGGTTTTATACTTGTGAAGTCGTCTAGGTCTGTCATTGATAGCAGAGACGTAGTGATTGAGTTCTTCTGTCGTTAGTGAGTTAAGAGAGACACCTTTTGGGAGAAACTCTCTCAAGAGNCCATTGAAATTTTCATTTGTTCCTCTTTCATGAGAAGCATAAGGATGGGCAAAATAGACTTCCACACCTTTTAAGTCTGACAAGCTACTGAACTCTGAGCCATTGTCCGATGTGATAGAGCGAATAG